>DCDZ01000063.1:19077-32818 GCA_002316675.1 Tyzzerella sp. UBA1042 | reverse complement strand
TAATGAGAAAGGCTTGAAAGCCCGAGGCGAAGATGGATTTCAGATAGTTTTGTCCCATGCTGCCCAGCTCTCGGTTGACCATTGTGGCAAAAGGAATCGGCGCAATGGAAGTGACCATATATATCTCAATCATTCGCCCATAAATGACAATAAAAATGCAGATGGTGAGGGCGTGCATGGTAAAGCCTACAAACATACTTTGCAGCCACAAGTCCAATAGAGGGCCAAGCTCCATTTCTTGCAGTCGGGTTTCCATATCTGCGATGACCGCAGTAACGTCGATGTTGGTATCTGTGATGATTACCCCTGCCGCACTGGATACAATATGCTGCGAAACATCAAAAACCGCCATGACGATATTAAAGGTATTGGTAATAATCATCACAGCAACAAAGGTTTTGAATATCCATTTAAAGAACATAAACGTTTCAATTTCGTGTAGGTTATTTTTATCCATGGCCATTTGTATCAGCTCGTAGCACATCACAAAAGTCAAGATAATTCCGGCAATGGGAACGATAACTGTTTCGGAGAGGCTTTGTATCATGGAGAAAACGCCGCCGTTCCAGAACAAAGATTGTCAAGGGGTAAAATGATATTTTTTCTAAAATGGCAAACCCACATATTCAAAATGGTTTGAATATGCGGATTCGCTGTGCTATAGTAATATATGGTATTAATATTTTCTGCATTGGTAGGGAAGATGCGACATAAGACAGAGTTTTTATATAAAGTGCGGAATATGGAGGATAAATAATTGTGATTTATCTTGTTCGTCATGGACAAACCGATTGGAATTTATTTAAAAGAGCTAACGGCATTACAGATACTTATTTGAATAAAACAGGAATAGAGCAAGCAAATCTACAAGCGGAAAACTTGAAAAATGTCAGTTTTGATGTGTGTTTTTGTAGTCCTCTGACAAGAGCGCGACAATTCTGTGAAATAATCTATAAAGGCCAGGTTATATTTGATGACAGGCTTACCGAAATATGTTGTGGTGATTTTGAAGGTAAAGAGGAAAATCGGTTAATGATGATATTATTCTTGTTAGCGCTAAAATCTGGTAAAAGGGGTGTAGAACGCTTCGATTTATTTATGAAAAGAAACTGTGATTTGTGTGATGAAATTATGGAAAAACACAAAGGAAAAAACGTCCTAATCGTCACTCACGCCGCAAATGCGCGGGTAGTAAATTACTGTTTCAAAGGGAAACCAAAGGATTATAATTTCATTAAAGCAGTTGCCAGCAACAATGAATTTCTTATATATGAAAACTAACGCCCACTAATGAGCATTTAGCCGCCCTGTTGCCTATTCCATCAACCGCATGATTATTGAGATTTTCTCCTGTTCTTTGGAAGAGGCCGGGGGTGTGGGGCGCGTAGCCCCGCAAAGGCTGACAATAACCGCCGCGAAATGGCACGGCAAAAATCCAGACCGTCAAGGGTCTAAGGGTGGAGATTTTCCTGCCGTTCTTTGCGGGAAAATACTACCCGTCCCTTGAACATCTGGATAGGCGTAACGGACGGAGAAACTCTTGTTGTTTTGGACGGGCAATTATGGTAGAATAAAAATGGATTTTTAGTTTGTCTAAGGGCGATAAGGCAAGCGAACAGTACTTATATTAACGGGGGTGCTTATACCATGAGAGATAAAGTTGATAAAGGCTTTGTAGTAAATTATTGGAGATTGACTTATCGACGAAAATTTATAAGGACACTATGGATGACTCCTGTTTGCATCTGCGCTATTGTGTTGATTTGGATTAAATCATCTACGACATCCGCAATAATATGGACGGTAATACTTGTTCTGCTTGAAATTATCCAATTAATCTATACTTTTAGCAAATGGAAATCCGAACAACATCCTAAACATAAAGATTGAATAGTATAATCATTTTCTTCATTCGCAATAGCTCGTTTTCTAAAGAGAGCAAACGCGGCGGGTACGTTAGGACTACCTGCCGCGCTTTTCTACTACAATTCCACATCATGCACTCTGCGCGGTTGCTGTTTGCGCTGTTCCTGTCGTAAGATACTGTAAACGCTACGGCGGATTTGCTCGTCTTCTTTTACCTCGTCCTTGAGGGAAACATACCTTTGATTGAGCTTGTTCCGTTGGTTGGCCAGCTTGGAATATTCAGCTTTCCATGCCTTTGTCGGTAAGGAGGTCTTGCCATTCATCACGCCTTTGAGGTAGTTATTTGCCGCCATGAACAGGGTCTGCTCTGTATCCGTCAATGCCCTTTTACCCTTGTATTTAAGGTAAATATCGGCTTGTTCGATATGTTTTTTCAAAGTAGCCATACGCCTGTCAATGGGTTTGAGTTCATCACGAATATCTACCTGCTCCCCAATCATGGACTTAAACTTTTCATCAAGTCCCGTCATATTCTTAATCTGATTTTGTTGCAGGAATTTGAGCATTTGCGCCGCCGATTTCAGATTGCCGATAGCTTGATAACGGTCAGATTTTCCTGTCTGCTCCCGCCGTGAAAGTATGCTTTGAATAACATCGGCAAGGGTGGGCGGCTCGTTGTTTTTCATTTCCTCTTTCAGCCAGTTTTGCAGTTTGGAGATACGCGCTTTGAGTTGCCACAATTTCTGATTTGAAACTTCAATCTCCCGATTGATATTGCCGCGCTCGGTGGGTATGCCGCGCCGCTCCATCTGGAAAGCGGCAACGCCTAAATGGATGGTGGGGATTTGCTCTATCCCTTGTCGCTCATAGGAACGGTGGTCTATGCGCTCGGCATGGTTCTGTTTTTCTAAAGCGGCATTGCAAAAATCAGCCCATGCCGCCCGCCATTCCTCGGCTTTGGTCTGCTCGTTCCAATCTGTGGTCGGAATGGACTTGCATTTGTATTGCCGCTTTTTCGGGTCATAGCTTTTGTTACCCTTCGGGTCGAGAATATACTCTTTTTTCTGCTTCGTGCCCCATTCGCCGCCCTGTTCAAATGGACGCATTGTCAGCATAATGTGGGCATGGGGGTTGCCGCAGCCTGTATCATGGATAGCAAAGTCGGCGCACATTCCCGCCGCGACAAAATGCTGTTTCACATACTCGCGGACAAGGGAAACGCTTTGCTCCCGTGTGAGTTCCACAGGCAGGGCGATTTCGATTTCCCGCGCAAGCTGTGCGTTTTTCGATTTCTCGATTTTCTCCACGGCATTCCACAAAACGGCTCGGTCTGCATACTCGGCGGGGGCATTGTCGGGCAATAAAATCTCGGAGTGGACTACGCCGCCCTTGCGGGTGTAGTCGTGAGTGATGCCATCATACTCGTTTGTGATGGTTTGCCCTGCCCGATAAGCGGCGGCGGCAACTGCGGATTTGCCTTTCCCTCTGCTGATGATTTTAATGCTACAATGATAGATTGCGATAGGGTGGCCTCCTTTCGTTTTTTGTTGAATGTATGATGATGGAATGTTATAATTTGGATGACTAAAGGAATAGAAACTAAATTAAAGGGGTAATGGAAATGCAATATAAGGGTACTTTGATTGCGGTTAATGATATTGAAAAATCTAAGCAGTTTTACAATGCTGTGTTGGGATTGGAAGTAGTGATGGATGCAGGCGCAAATGTACAATTGACAGATGGTGTGTTTCTACAAACAGTTGATACTTGGACTGGTTTTATCCATAAAGAAAAAACAGAAATTATTTTTTCTAATAACGCAGTGGAATTGTACTTTGAAACCGATGATATGGATATGTTTATTGAGAAGATGAAAGCATTTAACAGTATTGAATATCTCCATCAGGTAGTAGAGCATAGTTGGGGGCAACGGGCTGTGCGTTTTTATGATTTGGACAAACACATTATTGAGGTTGCCGAAAACCTTGTCATGGTAATAAAACGGTTCATCAATTCAGGGCTTACCTTAGAGCAAACAGCAGAGCGCATGGATGTTGATGTTAATTACATCAAGTCAGCTTTGGGCGACTAATCCCGTTTCCTTTTGTGCCGATAGGCACAAAACGCTGTCTGCAAGACCGCACATACCACATTCATGTGGTATATAAGTGCGCCCTTGCTCTAAGCAAGGGTAGGGGCGTTAGCCGCTCTGCCTTGCGCCGTTGCTCTGCGCCGTTCCTGCGGGTTTTGATAGGATAGGATTGATATGCCCCGCTTGGATTTCGGTGAGTATATGGCGGCTGTGTTCGGTGGCTATGGTTTTCTCAAGAAAAGTTTTGAATTGCCCGTCCGTAAGTGGTATCGTATCGGGCAACAGGCTTTCCAGAAGCCCCGCCCGCTTGCAAAGGCGTTTCGTTCTGTCCTTGCGCTCCTGCTCCTTTTGCTGTTGCATAAGCCGTTTTTCTTGGTTTTTCAGTTGTTCAATCTGCACTTGAATATCCGCTATTTTTTCGGTTTTGGTCTTTGCCATGTGTAAAACTCCTTTCAGTTTTGAGCGCAAAAAAGCGGCTTACCCGTTTTGTGAGTAAGCCGTCTTTCGCGGTCAATATTTGGTTTATGCGCTTTTCTTTCGCGCCTATTTTTCCTGTTCCTGTTCTTTCTGCTTTTGCTTTGCGGCATATCGCCGCTGCGCTTCGCGCCGCTGTTCCCGTTTGCGAAATGCCTTTTCCTCTGCGGCGATTTCTTCGGCGGTAGGCTCCGGCATAGGTACTTCAACTGTTTTTGAATAAGCCGGACGAATTGTTCCTCACGAAGTGTAGCAAGGTCTTTGATTGTCCGCTTATCCACGCCGGGAGTACCGCTACCTTTATTTCCTTTGATTGTCCGATATGCCAGCTTGATGTTTTCCTCACTTGCGATTAGGCGCATAAGGTTCTGAAAGGTTTTACCGTTCAGACTGTCAGCATACAGACCGTCAAAAGTGCTTTGCAGGTCATAATATTCCGTATAGCGGATTTTGCTTTGTTTTGGTTTGTGCTTTTGCTGCTCCGAAGTCAACACAGGCACCCACCCCTTTCGGTTAGGATTTTCTTTGTCATACTCGAAGCTGTGTTTGTTGTGTTTTCAGATTTTGTTTCTAAACTCGACTTGGGGCTATCCCTCCACGGCTTGTTATCACCGCTTCATCGGTACTATGCCCCTACTCTCACCGGGATTAAGGACGGTTATATCGGATAAAACCGACTTTTCCGCCCAACGGCTTGCAACAGCTTGTTTCATACGTTCCCGGATTTCCACGTTCCGACAATTCTATCATTGGATACTTTTAGGTGCTCCCTCTAAGCCTGTGCCCGGTTCAAAGAACCTTACCGCCTGTAACGGTATGTGGACGTTCATAACAACCAATCTTACTAATCCACGGACACCCCATTTTAATGGGAAAATGCCTTTCGGCAAATCCAAACGTTTAGACCCGTACATTCGGAAGTTCGTCAGTATTTTCATACATCCTCACCATGAGTACCTGACACCCGGCATATAGGTAACGCCGTCCACCTCTGGACAGGTTTCGTGCGGACTAATCCGCTTACGGTTACTCTCTGCCGACTTCACCGAGCTTTTGACAGTCAGATAGTTGCATATCCTGTGCCAATCGGAGTATCAGCGTGGGCGTTTCAGGGCGTTACCCCATCATTCCACCCATCGGATTGTCAGTTCTCCTAAGATTTCAGGCTTTACAGCCTTTCGACTTAGTGCCTAACCTTTTCAATTAGGAACGTGTCGCACGATTGTCGTTGCCGTAGCCCTCCAAAAGATTGATAACACCCCAAATGCCAAGTCCTGCTCCAAGAGCGATAACAAGTGTCTGTAATACATCTACTGCTGAATTAAAAAATGCCATAATATTTTCCTCCTAAAATTTGTTTTGTTGTTTGTATTTGAGCAAAAAAATAACCGCTACTGAGCGGTTTCGGGTTCGTCCGTAAGGTCTATTTCATAAACGTCATAGACCTCATCAGGTTTTAGTTTTAGTTTAGTGGACAGATATTTTTCAATATTGAAGGTGTTTCCTTTATCAAAGTCGGATAGATACTTATAGTTCGGGTGCTTTGTAATATCGTATTTATCCGAGAGAAACGGGCGAACACCTCTTAGCTGTAAAAGGCACTTGCCGCCGTCCATCACAGCAAGCTCATCCATACTCATAAGCTCCTTGCAACATTGTCAAGTGATGAGTTTAAAAAAGAGGGCAAAAAAATAAGTTCTGTCTACAAAAAATGATAAGGATTGATAAATAGTGACTTTATCCTTTCTGAGTGGTATAATTAGGAATATAAAATCCAACGGATTATAGTCGTGTGCTCAACTAAAAACCATTAATTTAAGGAGATAATATACATAATGAAATTTGTTAAAATAATATACTTTGACGAAAGTTTTGTTGCTGACTTTATGCAAATAATTGCTGGAGGAGAGATAAAGAAAACTACAGAATTTATTTCAAATGTAAGTGCCGATGTTCAAGGAGAAGCCAATGCAAGTGCAAGTATTGGAACAGAGGGAAAAGGGTTATCCAAGTTATTTAGCTTCTTGAGCGGTGTGTCATTAAATGCAGAAGTTTCAGCAAGTGCAGAAACCGCCTATCGGCGTGATAAAGTGGTAAAAAATATTCTTGAAAACACCTTGCTGTCCGATTTCATGGAGCTAATAAAAAATGATGCTAAGCGAAAGCCGGACAATCAGAGATGTAAAGGTATTAGCGTTTTTCCGCAACTCAAAGTATATCCTGAACCAAACTCTTTTTCTTTTTTTATGCTTGCAGCACCATTTTTTTCGATGTTAAAAGGTGATATTCCTATTAACAATGCTGACGGAACAACTTTTAGCTTAGACATAACAAAAATGGAAGAGGCTATTGATAAAGGGCGTGGTTATTATGAGTTTATAGCATTTTATCAAGAACGTGAAATCATACTTAGGTTCAATATCTCTGCTTTTCGCAACAATTACACTATGTCAGATTTACCAAAAATGCAACTTACATACTACGCTATTAGTGTGGGAAAAACAGATAAAGCCAAATTACAAATTGAAAAAGAATTTGAATTTGGCACAAGAGTGTTGTCAAGAGCAGATTATTCTGGACTTTCTACCGATATTAGCATAAAAGAAATTGAAGTCTTTGATGTTGTGCTTGCAGGAATCGAGGAACAATAATGGATAGTGTAAATATATTTTGGGGGTCTGACTGCAAATTTGATGATGCTACTCAAGGCTTGCAAAATTTTTCGACTATAGGAGATATACTTAATTATATCGGCAAGACAGAAATAGCAATTGATGGTGTAGAGCGAGAGAGTAGCCCCCCTTTAGAGGTGGACAATTTAATAATTTGCACAGATGATTATGGTGCCATGAAGGAATGGGCATTGCTTGGTTTTTCAAATAATGTTTTAGAGCATCAAAAATTAAGCATACATAATATATGGCTTAATAATCCACCAGAAAAAATATATACAGATGTATGTCGGATGTATCCTAATAAAATTAAAGAGAGCAAAGCAGAATATCCGAACATTTCGATTGCTTCATTAAAAGAAATATTTCTGCACTATAAAGATGCAGTGATTGGACAAGATAATGTTATTGTTCAGATTTTATCGGCACTATATTCGCTAAAGAATGTTAAACGCAAAAAACCAGTAACGCTACTTTTCTTAGGAGAGTCTGGTGTAGGAAAAACAGAAACTGCAAAATTTATTAGCGAGTATTTAGGTGAAGAAATGGTTAGGGTACAGTTCTCTATGCAGCAAACAAATAATGCCTATCAATTTATTTTTGGTGCAGAACATGGAGAAAACAGCCTTGCAAGAGAACTGGTACGGAGAAATTCAAATGTTGTACTTTTAGATGAATTTGATAAAGTTCATCCCTCTTTTTACAACGCATTCTATCAAATGTTCGATGAGGGTATTTTCGTAGATTCAAATTATTCAGTAAATGTCGAGAAGTGTGTTATTATCTGTACAACAAACTATACTACCGAAGAAGATGCCGAAAAACATTTAGGAACACCGATATATTTTCGATTTTCTAAAATAATAAAATTTGGTACAATCAGCATCGAAAATCGTATTATAATAGCTGAAAGGAATTATCACGAAATATTTACTCAACTTGATGAAGAAGACCAAGTACTTATTTCAGAGAATCAAGTGCTAAAATTTTATACTGAAAAAATTAAAGCTGGCTATTATGAAAATATGCGTATGCTTAGAAATGATATTGAGGATGCCATTAACTTTGAAATATTGAAGGCTAGAAATATCATTAAAATAGATTCCAAATAAAAACAGGCACATTGCTCCATTAGCAGTGTGCCTGTCTTTATTTGGGTTAATTCAAACGTCAAGCTCGCCAACAAAGTTATAAACAATCCTAACCTTCTGCACCTTTTCGCCATCTACCACCTGTTTTTCACTCACCACAACCTTGTGAATAAGCCGATGAACAATAACCTCGTCCAATTCTTCGATAGCGGCATATTGCTCGATTTCATCAATGAACAGACGAATGTCCTTGCCCATACCATCAGCAAGGCTCAGTTCTTCGGAGATTTCCTGTATTCTTGCCTTGCCGTTGTCTTGCTCCTGTTCAAGCTGTGTGGTCATCATCACAAACCGTTGCTCTGTGAGAATGCCTTTCGCCTTGTCCTCATACAAGCTCATAAACAGGCGGTCAATTTCCTGTGTCCGTTCCATTAAGGTGGCAAGCTCTTTTTTGAGTGTACCCTCATCTGCGGTATGCTGCTTTTCTAACTTTCGGGCAAGCTTTGCATAAAAGCCCTCGTTGTCATTCAGCACCTTATCAGCGTGTTCCCGAATATCCTCAAGCACAAGATTATAAAGGTCACGAGCTTCAATCTTATGGCTTGTGCAGGTGTCTTTGCCAAGCCGATTATAGGTCTGACAGATGTAATAGGCTTTATCTATCGGCTGCCGTTCTTCTTTAGTGGTGCGGTTTACACCTGTTCGCCCAACCTTTTCATATCGGGATTGCAAAGACTTGCCACAGGTTTCACATTCCATCAAGCCGTGAAAGATATTATAAAAGGGGCAAGTGTTGGTCTGCATAATGCCCGGTCTTTGGTCTATGAGTTTTTGCACTCGGTCAAAATGTTCCTTTGTGATAATCGCTTCATGGCAATCTTCAATGACTTCCCATTCATCACGAGGAACAAAATTGTAAGTATTGGAGCGTATCGCCTTTTGGTGGGTTTTGCAAACCACATGAGCACCGTAATACAGCGGATTTCTAAGAATCTTACTGATAACGCTGCCACTCCAAGAGTAGTAGTTCACATCTGTTTTTGCAGTTCTGCACCGTGTAATCGGTATCTTGCGTTCTAAAAGCTGCTTTGCAATCTTCATTGTGCCGCAGCCGTTTAAGGCAAGGTCATAAATCAGCTTAACCGTGGGTGCGGTTTCGGGGTCAATTATCAAATGTCCGTTGTCAGCAGGGTCACGCATATAGCCATAGGGAGCAGGGCCACCGCCGAGTTTTCCTTGCCGTGAGCGTGCCATGCGACCTGCAAGCACTTTCTTTGATATATCCCGAGAAAACATATCGTTTAGGATATTCCGAAACGGGGTTATGTCCATTTCTTGCTTGTTCAAGCTGTCCACACCATCACTGATGGCAATGTAGCGCACACCATGACGAGGGAAGAATATTTCAATAGAGCTACCCGATTCGATAGAGTTTCGCCCAAGCCTTGAAAGGTCTTTTGTGATGACACAATTTACCCTGCCAGCTTCAATATCGGCAACCATTCGCTGAAAACTCGGGCGATTAAAATTTCGCCCGGTGTACCCATCATCCACATAAAAAGCATGGTTAAGCATACCGTTTTTCTCGGCATACTCTTTTAACATTGCTTTTTGATTGGTGATGCTCATGCTCTCGTTATCTCTGCCATCCTCCATAGAAAGGCGGCAGTAGAGGGCGGTAATGGGGTTCATCAACTTGTTTGTCCTGTTCATCATTTTTTCTCCTTAGAAGAACAGGGACACGATATGAATATTATACCATGTCCCTGTAATTTTTGAAACTGCTATTCTGTTAACTTTTCGTCTTTCCACTGTTCAAATTGGTTGCAAACTTTATCTAAATAATACCACTGACCCATTTGCCAAAACCTTTCGAGATGGATTTAAGAACTAAGGAGTGATTATAATATGGCAGTAAATTACGCTGAAAGTTACGCACAACTTATTGATGAGAAATTCAATGAAGCATCAATAACAGATGTAGCTATAAACAAAAATTACAATTTTGAGGGAGTTAACAAAAGGGCGGCAGAGAAGGCAATATAAAAGCATCTTCGTATATAAGCCCCCTGCTTGAAAAAGAAGCGCAGATAAAAAAATGTTGCGATACTGGAAAGAATATGATATAATACTAATGCTGTTTAATGTGGATAAGACTCGGAATAATGAGTAAAATATGTAGGAGGACTTCAAAATGACAACAATCGGTATGGTATTGACAGGCATTTTAGCTGTATTGGCAGTGGTATTGTGCATCATTATCTTAATGCAATCTAAGCGTTCTGCTGGCTTGGGTGCAATTAGCGGCGGCGCCAGTGGCGGGGACACTTACTGGAGCAAGAATAAAGGCCATTCTGTGGAGGGTGCGTTGGAAAAGTATACCAAAATAGGCGGCGCACTTTTTATGATACTTGCTTTTGTGATTAATTTGGTTGGTTAAAGGATAAGAGATGCCGAAGTGCATCTCTTTTTTAAATATGGAAAAGAGATAGCGGAAGCAGGAGGAATTTATGGAATTCAATACAATAGATCAAGAACGGAAAGAAAAGATTTTAAGTTATATTGAAAGCGAAGACTATATGCCCATGAAACGCAGAGATATGCGGAAAATGCTGTCTGTGCCGGAAAGTGACAGAGAACTATTTGACGGGCTTATGAACCAACTGATCCAAGAGGGCAGGGTCATTGAAACAAAAAAGGGGAAGATCTTGCCGCCAAAGGCATTCAATATGCACATAGGTGTTTTCACAGGACACGCAAAGGGCTTTGGCTTCGTCACACCGGAGGAAGGCGGCGCGGATATTTTTATTCCGGCAAATGAAACCGGCGGCGCAATGCAAAAGGACCGGGTTTTATATAAGGTATTAAAAGCTGCCGAGGGGGATAAAAAGGCGGATGGTGCCATTCTTCGGGTTCTGGAAAGAGGAATTCCCCGGGTGGTAGGGCTTTATGAGCAGAGCAAGGGCTTTGGGTTTGTGATTGCCGATGACAAAAAGTTTGCCAAGGATATTTTTATTGCCAAGGAAAACGCCAAGGGCGCCGTAAGCGGACATAAGGTTGTTGTTGAGATGCTCAATTATGGGGATGAAAGGCGAAATCCCGAGGGCAGGATTGTTGAAATTTTAGGCCATGTCAACGATCCCGGTGTGGACATTCTTTCTATCATTCGCCGGTTTGATCTATCTGTTGAATTTCCCGAGGCGGTTTATAAAGAAATTGAAACCCTGGAATCATCGGTTTTGGAACAGGATAAGGCAGGCAGAGAAGATTTGCGCCAGCTCTTAACGATTACCATTGACGGAGAGGATGCCAAGGATTTGGATGATGCGGTTTCCTTGACAAAAAAGGAGAATGGAAATTATCAGCTGGGGGTGCATATTGCCGATGTTACCCACTACGTGCAGGAGCATACCGCTTTAGATCAAGAGGCTTATGACAGAGGAACCAGTGTATACCTGGTGGATCGTGTGATTCCCATGTTGCCCCATAAGCTTAGTAACGGCATTTGCTCCTTAAACCCCAAAGAGGATCGTCTTGCCATGAGCTGTCTTATGGAAATTGACAGCAAAGGAATGGTTGTTTCCCACAAAATTTGCGAGTCTGTCATTCATTCGGATTTTAGAATGACCTATACCGCAGTGCGTGAACTATTGGAGGATAAAACGCCGGCACTTTTGGAGCAATATCAGGAAATTGTGCCCATGCTGGAAATGATGAACGAGTTAAGACTCATTTTGGGAGAAAAACGAAAAAGACGAGGCTCCGTAAATTTCGATTTGCCGGAATCCAAAATTATATTAAATGAAAAGGGAAAGCCCATTGAAATTCGTCCTTACGAAAGAAGCATTGCAACAAATTTAATTGAAGAATTTATGCTGGTTTGTAATGAAACCGTTGCGGAAAGTGCCTTTTGGCAGGAAATTCCCTTTATGTATCGTACCCATTTGGAGCCGGATGAAGAAAAGCTGCAAAAAATGGAGCAGTTTATTCGTGGATTTGGCTATCATTTGAAGAAGAAGGACGGGGAAATTCATCCCCGGGAAATACAAAGGGTCTTGTTGGAGGCAGAAGGCACAGAGCAAGAGCGTATTATAACCAGAGTGATTTTACGCAGCATGATGCAGGCCAGGTATGCCGCAGACAATCTGGGGCATTTTGGATTGGCGGCAAAATATTATTGCCACTTTACCTCCCCCATCCGCAGATACCCCGATTTGCAAATTCATAGGCTTTTGAAAAAAATGCTCCATGGCCAACTAGGGGAAAAACAGGCTAAGGAATATCAGAGCAAAATGCCGGATCGGGCCAAGCATTGCTCCAAGCGGGAGCGTATTGCCGATGAGGCAGAGCGAGATACGGAGCAATTGAAAAAAGTGGAATATATGTCTGATAAAATTGGAGAGGTATTCCAAGGAATCATCGCCGGTGTTACCAATTGGGGCATTTATGTGGAGCTGCCCAATACCATTGAAGGCATGGTGGCCTTAGCCATGCTGGATGATGATTACTATGAGTTTGACGAAAGAAAAATGATGGTTTTTGGAAGAAAGACAGGAAAGAGCTATCGTTTGGGGGACAAGGTAACGGTGGTTGTGGCTAAGGTTTCAAAAGAGTTGGGAACTATAGATTTTCTGTTTGCGGATAGTGGAGAAGCCGAAGGGAAATTTCATTAAAAAACTGATAAAATAAAAGAAGCCTGACTACTTATATTTTTGCAGTGCAGGCTTTTTTGTTGTGTGAAAACCGACGGGGAACCAAAAAGTACGCTCTATTATTTATGAAAGGAAAGGCTTTCTTTGAGACGATAACAACGATACATCCCCAGCATAAAGCCCCCTGCGTAAATGAAGATAGAGCAGGCAATCAATAGCTTCGGGCTATTCTTTTGTGCAAGGATCTGATAAAGCCAACAGAGGAGCATGAGGCCTCCGCTGATGGCAGAGCAAACAGAAATAAGAAAGATTTGTTTTGCCGCATATTGTGCGGCGGAAGGGTCTTCATTAAAGTCCGGCAAAAGCTTGGAGGACATTTGCTTCACAAGGCACCCTTCCCTGCAAAAGAATATGGAAATACAGACTAAAAGGATTGTGTAAAACAGCATGGAGACCTCCTGATATATTGAAAGTTTGAATGCCTAGGGCATCGCCTATGGAATACTATGGATAGTTTACCATTTCCCATGGCTTTGCGCAAGGTAATAAAGAGGGACAAAAAGACTTGCTTTCCGTCATATTTTATACTTTTACACCATGTATGGGGAAAAAAACATAGCATTTTGCTCCATAACATTGTGTTTTTCGGGAAAGTATGTTACTTTTATAGAGTAAAGCATAGCTGTATCGATGCGGTTATGTACAAAAGAAATAAGAGGAGAGGTATTATGAATCAGGAGTTGGAAAAAAGATATGGCCTTTTGACTGCCATCGCTATGGTCGTAGGGATTGTAATCGGCAGTGGCGTGTTTTTTAAGGCGGAAAAGGTTTTGCTGGCAACCGGGGGAAATCTTGGCCAGGGAATTTTGGCTTGGTTTTTGGGGGGCCTGGTCA
>DCDZ01000063.1:0-18978 GCA_002316675.1 Tyzzerella sp. UBA1042 | reverse complement strand
TTTTGGGGGGCCTGGTCATGGTAATCTGCGCCTATAATTTTGCGGTTTTGGCAACCCGGCACGAAAAGGTGAGCGGCATTGTTGATTATGCGGAAACCTTGGTGGGTTCAAAGTACGGCTTCTTTTTTGCCTGGTTTATGGCCACAATTTATTTTCCGGCCATGACTGGCGTTTTGGCTTGGGTTTCCGCCAGATATTTCTGCGTTTTACTGGGGTGGAATATTGTTGGCCCGGAGGCCATGACATTAGCTGGCTTATTTTTGGTATGCAGCTATGTGTTAAACGCGATTTCACCAAGGCTTGCGGGGAAATTTCAGGTGACTACCACGGTGATTAAGCTGATTCCCTTGGCGCTGATGGCCGTTATGGGCACCATTTTTGGATTGAAAAACGGGGTTCTCATTGAAAACTTTAATGGTGCGGTTCTGACGGAGGTAAAGGGTAATCCTTTGTTTACCGCCGTTGTAGGCACAAGCTTTGCCTATGAGGGGTGGATTTGTGCCACAAGCATTAATGCGGAGCTGAAGGATGCAAAGCGCAATTTGCCTTTGGCCCTTGTGATTGGTACAATTTTCATTGTTTTTGTTTATATGCTGTATTATGTGGGCTTGGCAGGGGCAGTGGAAAACAGCGTTATGATGGAAGGCGGAGAAACGGGAGCGAAAATTGCTTTTTCAACGGTATTTACAAATGCCGGAGGTACTTTGCTTTTTGTATTCGTTGTTATTTCTTGCTTAGGTACCTTAAACGGGTTGATGCTGGCTTGTACCCGGGCTTTTTATGCCATGGCAGCAAGGCAGGAGGGACCGGTGCCTCATATCTTTAATGCGGTGGACAAGGTGACAAATATGCCTACCAATTCATCGGCCATAGGTGTTTTGATGGCCGCCATTTGGCTGACTTATTTCTATGGTGCGAACTTAACGGAGCCTTGGTTTGGCCTGTTTTGCTTTGACAGCTCTGAGCTGCCCATTATCACCATTTATGCCATGTATATCCCTATTTTTATTATGCAGATGCGTAATGGGAAAGACTTGGGTTCCATTAACCGATATGTTGCGCCGCTTTTGGGCATTCTTGCCAGCTTGTTTATGGTTTTGGCCGCCATTGTTTCATTGGGGAAAGCCATTATTTTTTATTTGATTCTTTTTGCCGTGATTATGTGCACTGGCATTGTTTTGAAAAAGTATGGACATGAAAATAAATAAAGTGCTTTGCATTACATACGGCACGCTGCAAGGCCTATTTTAGGCACAGAGCGGCACGATGGTGCATATCAATGCAAAAGCCCATGGGCGGGAGGAGACTTCCGTACTTGGGCTTTTTTGATGCTCGGTTTATGTAAAAAATGGAGGCGAGCTACCTTTGCTGTGGCGGGTTTTTGACATATATGCTTTCAAAAATCCATTGTGTTCTTTATGTTTTAGGGTCGAAAAGGTTGACATACATTCCAGAAGCAGTATACTAAAATAAACAACATATGTCGAAAATGAGGGGGGATTTCATGGCAAGACCGAAAAAATGCAGAAAAGTCTGTGCATTGCCTGAAAATGCCGGTTTTGCGCCGATAAAGAGGAGTAGTACCGAAAACCGTGTGATCATGAGTGTAGATGAATATGAGGCCATTCGGCTGATTGATTTGGTGGGTTATACTCAAGAGGAGTGCGCGGTGCAAATGCACATTGCAAGAACTACAGTGCAGGGAATTTATAATGAAGCCAGAGGCAAGCTGGCCGATGCCCTTGTAAACGGAAGGATGCTTCAAATTAAGGGCGGAGACTTTGACCTCTGTAACCAAGAAGCGGCTCTTTGCGGAGAAAAATGCCAAAAATTTTGCCGGAAGAGAAACGGAAATGTTTTTAAGGAGATGTAGATATGAGTGAAAATTGTTCCCATAATTGCGGAAGCTGTTCTTCCGAATGTACAGACAGAAAACCAGCCGACCTTTTTGTTCCGCCCAACGAGCATAGCCGCATGAAAAAGATTGTTGCGGTAGTCAGCGGCAAGGGCGGCGTCGGAAAATCCATGGTAACTGCCTCTATGGCGGTTTTAATGAATCGCTTAGGTAAGAAAACAGCCATTTTGGATGCGGATATTACCGGGCCTTCCATACCCAAGTCTTTTGGTATGACCGGCAAGGCCTTTGGAACAGAGGGCGGCATACTTCCCTGTGAAACAAAAACCGGAATTAAGGTAATGTCGGTCAATCTTTTGCTGGATGATGTGACGGATCCTGTGGTTTGGCGGGGGCCTATGGTTGCGGAAACGGTGAAGCAATTTTGGAAAGACGTGATTTGGGGGGATGTTGATTATATGTTTATTGATATGCCCCCAGGCACCGGGGATGTGCCGCTGACGGTATTTCAATCCATTGCCATTGACGGTATCATCATTGTGACTTCTCCTCAGGAGCTGGTGGGTATGATTGTAGATAAAGCGGTTAAAATGGCCGAAATGATGTACGTGCCCATTCTGGGGGTTGTGGAGAACCTTTCCTATTTTGTATGTCCTAACTGCAACGAGAAGCATAAAATATACGGCGAAAGCAATATTGATGCAATAGCACAAAAACATAAGATTCCCGTTGTATGCAAATTGCCTATCGATCCGGCCATTGCAGCCCGGTGCGATCAAGGAGAGACGGAAGAGTTGGAAGGTACTTGGCTTAGCCCTATGGTCGATTTTCTGGAAGGAAAATGAAAATAAGCTCTTTTTCCTACACAATAGGGAGTGATACTGACGGAGAATACACCATAAAAAAATAATGCGGCATTAAGTGTAGAGACTTCAAAGGGTATTTCAATTACAATTACATTCAAAGACAGAATTTTTTAAGCCTTTTGGGGAAGAAAATACGCTGTCTTTTGTTTGGAACAGCACCTGTAAATGCTCTTGTATGACTTGAATATTTGAAAAATAGAGCGAATAAACCGGAGAAAGACATCCATATCTCAGACATACAGGCGTCGTTTTTAACGATGTCTGTTTTTATATTCAAAAGAATGTTGAAAATTCGTTATTTCATTGGTTATAGTATTGCAAATTGCGCAGTGCGTGCAATGAAAAGTTTGTGAGAAATATTCAATTTTTATCTCAGGCTGTCTCATTCCTCTTTATTGCTGAATAAATAAAATAAGTCAAAAAAAATAATAAAATTTAATAAAAATTGTATATTTTTGAGATATTTCTCAAGGGATAAGGGGGTTGTTATATAAAAAAACACTTGTTTTTTTAATAAAATAGTATAAAATAGTAAATAGGTTACAGAATCTGAGGGAACATCTCTATTTTGTATATTTGGTGTAGAAATCATTCGTTAACGTGGGGGCGATGAGTGCTGATATACAATGAGTAGAGGTGGTGATTCGGACCGGTGAAATTATCTTATATAATTTGGGAGGTAATAAAATGGAAGCAATTAACGATTTTGTATCCGCTATCAATGGTGTAGTGTGGGGTCCAGTAATGTTGGTTCTGTTGTTTGGTACCCATGTGTTCTTAACGTTCAGAACAAGATTTATTCAGAGACACACCTTTAAGGCAATTAAGCTTTCCGTAACACCTGATGACGAGGCTGAGGGCGATGTTTCCGGGTTCGGCGCTTTGGCAACTGCCTTGGCTGCTACCATTGGTACCGGTAATATCGTTGGTGTGGCTACAGCGGTAGCGCTGGGCGGCCCCGGTGCAATTTTTTGGTGCTGGCTGACGGGACTCTTTGGCATTGCAACAAAGTATGGTGAAGCATTATTGGCAATCAAATATAGAGTGAAGGATAAAACCGGCTCTATGATTGGTGGCCCTATGTACGCTTTGGAAAGAGGTCTTGGACAGAAATGGCTGGGTGTATTATTTGCCCTTTTTGCTGGTATTGCGTGCTTTGGTATTGGTAATATGACACAGGCAAACTCTATCTCAACAAT
Source organism: Tyzzerella sp. UBA1042 (assembly GCA_002316675.1). Classification (GTDB taxonomy): domain Bacteria; phylum Bacillota; class Clostridia; order Lachnospirales; family Anaerotignaceae; genus Chakrabartyella. The sequence continues at coordinate 15,058 of DCDZ01000063.1, read as the reverse complement.
GGTTCAAGATAATTTTGGACTGCCCACTTGGATCACAGGTATTCTTTTAACGGTGGCAACCGCGTTGGTTATTCTTGGCGGTGTTAAATCGATTGCTAAGGTTTGTGAAAAATTGGTGCCTTTAATGGCCGGTCTCTACATATTGGGTTGTCTTATTATTATAATCATCAATGGACCGTATGTTGGTGCTGCACTCAAGACAATTATTGGAAATGCTTTCACAGGCAGCGCTGCAGGCGGCGGTTTTGTTGGTGCAACGGTAATGATGGCAATTCGTTTTGGTATTGCCCGCGGTTTGTTTACAAATGAATCCGGCTTGGGTTCCGCACCAATTGCGGATGCGGCTGCTATGTCAAGAAATCCTGTACGCCAGGCTTTAATTGCTATGTCCGGCGTTTTTTGGGATACAATTATTGTTTGTGCTTTAACCGGCTTGGTTTTGGTAACTTCTATTTTGAAGAATCCTGAGGGTATGGCTGAATTGAATGGCGGTGCTTTAACCACGGCGGCTTTTAACCATATTCCTGTCGTTGGGCCTATTGTATTAACCATTGGCTTAATTACATTTGCCTGGTCAACAGTTTTGGGCTGGAGTTATTATGGAGAAAGATCTTGGGTATATTTGGTAGGTACAAAGGCTGTGATACCTTTCCGTATTGCATGGGTTCTTGTAGTATTTGTTGGTAGTATTACTGCCCTTGATTTGGTATGGAACATTGCAGATACATTAAATGCTATGATGGCATTCCCTAACTTAATTGCGTTGCTTGGATTAAGTAGTGTAATTGTTTCTGAAACAAAGAAATATCTGTGGGACGACAACATGGAAGGTTGGTCTACCGATGAAATCCCCACAGTAAATAGATAATTTAAATTTAAAATCCCACGCAAGGAAGGCAGCCTTATGGCCGCCTTTTTTTGTGTGGAATTCCATGAGGAGTTGCTTGTTTGGCGGCAAAAGTGGTTGTAAAAGCCCGGAAACAACCTTTTATAAGCATAAAAGGGCGGTGTGTGAAGGATTGAAATTGCAGAGATATCTGCAAAGATAGGATAAAATAAATTTTTTCATGACAAAGTGGATTGAAAATGGTATGCAACACAAAAATATTGTATAGAAAAATATAATATTAAGTATTCATAAATATTTTTAAGTAAATATTTATGAATTGTATGTAAATTTTGCATGAATTGATAGAGCGTTGATAGAAAAAATGTCGTGAAAATAAAATTAATTCGTTTAATTTTTTTACATTTTTTGCTGTAGCTACCTTGCAGAATTGTCTTCCTGTAATATACACTTGTATTTTATTTAAAGTTATGTACAATGAATACAAGGTTTTGGATTTGCAATAATAATCTTTTTATTATTTATAATAGAACATTAATTTATTAATATCATGCAATTATTTATAATGAAAAGAGAAAGTGCAACCAGGCTGACCGGAAGGATTCATACAGTATATTTCTAGGGAGGAATGCAAATTTATGGAAGCAATTAACAGTTTTGTGGATGCGGTAAACGGCTTTGTTTGGGGTCCTGTAATGCTTGTTTTGTTATTTGGCACACACGTTTTTTTAACAGTGCGAACAAAATTCATTCAGAGATACACATTTAAAGCAATTAAGCTATCAGTAACGCCGGATCATGATGCGGAAGGCGATGTATCAGGTTTTGGCGCCTTAACAACAGCGTTGGCGGCAACAATCGGTACAGGGAATATTGTCGGTGTTGCAACGGCGGTAGCTTTAGGCGGCCCCGGTGCAGTAATGTGGTGTTGGCTGACAGGCCTTTTCGGCATTGCAACAAAGTATGGAGAAGCACTTTTAGCTCTCAAATACAGAGTGAAGGATAAAACCGGAGCCATGGTTGGCGGGCCTATGTATGCATTGGAAAGAGGCTTGGGACAGAAATGGCTGGGCGTATTGTTTTCCATCTTTGCGGGTGTGGCTTGTTTTGGTATTGGGAATATGACACAGGCGAATTCTATCTCGACCATGGTTTTGAATAATTTTCATGTGCCTCAATGGATTACGGGTATTGTGCTGACCGTTGTGACGGCTCTGGTTATTCTTGGTGGTATTGGTACGATTGCAAAGTGCTGCGAAAAGCTTGTGCCTTTGATGGCAGGATTATACATAGCAGGCTGTGTTATTATTTTGATTATTAACGGTTCTTATCTTGCGGATGCATTTAAGCTGATTGTAAGCAGTGCATTTACACCATCAGCAGCGGGAGGCGGCTTTGTGGGCGCTACGGTAATGATGGCAATTCGTTTTGGTATTGCCCGTGGTTTGTTTACCAACGAATCTGGTTTGGGCTCGGCACCCATTGCGGCGGCAGCGGCCATGACAAAGAATCCCGTAAGACAGGCATTGATTGCAATGTCAGCTGTATTTTGGGATACCATCATTGTATGTGCCCTCACAGGATTGGTTTTGGTAAGTTCTATTCTGAAATCTCCGGAAAATATGGCGGGTTTGGACGGCGGCGCTTTGACATCAGCGGCATTTAATCATATTCCGGTCATTGGGCCCATTGTATTAACCATTGGTTTGGTTACATTTGCATGGTCTACCATTTTGGGATGGAGTTATTATGGAGAACGTGCTTGGGTTTATTTGGTAGGGACAAAGTGTATTAAACCTTTCCGTGTTATTTGGGTTATTGTATCTTTTATTGGATGCGTAATGTCTCTGAAGCTGGTTTGGAATATTGCGGATACTTTAAATGCCATGATGGCATTCCCCAACTTAATTGCTTTATTGGGCTTAAGCGGAGTCATTGTATCAGAAACGAAAAAATATCTTTGGGAGGATGATCTTGAAGCTTGGTCGACCGATGAAATCCCTGTGTTGAATAAATAATTTTATATTAGGCATTGAAAAAAGCGGCATATTTGTGCCGCTTTTTTTGTGCCCGGAAATGTTCAGTAGCTTGGTGCAGTGAAAAAAGGGGAAGAAACAATTTTTTTCACAAAAATTTGTGGAATGAAAGAGAGGTGCTGCGCAACAGTTGAAAAAAGCACAGAAAAAAGATTGAAGCTTATGCCGGCATGGTTTTATAAAAAGAAGTCGGACTTTAAAAACAAAGGGGCAGAAAGTAAAAAGGGCTAGCAAGAAAAAAGCCAAATATAAAATAATCCGTTAAGAAGTCGTTAAAAAAAAGACGTCCAAGCGAGTTGCCTTGTAAAACATCATGCTTTTGGTTGAATTGCTTTGATGGTACGGAGCCGGTATATATACAATGTGCTTTAAGATTATCCCTAGAAATCAATATAAAATGAATTTAATTACAATCTTTTGTTTTTTGTTGCGACAAAAATGAATGTTTTTTGTACATAATAAATAAATATTTCGATGAAATTGTTATTATATAGGTATTTAATGCATAAAATTTTGAGAATAAAGATTGATTTTGTATTTTTTTGTTATAAAAAAAGCTTGAAATTTAATAAAAAATAGGTAAAATAGGATACAAGCAAGAGGCTCCTGTGTATCAGCAAAGATGATGATAATGATATTTATTTAACAAAAAACGTGGGGTAAGTGTAAATGAAATTAGGGTATGGGAGACTCTGGCGAATGCACTCATTCATAATTAATTTTTAGGGGGGAATAAAATGGAAGCATTAAATGATTTTGTATCTGCCATTAACGACGTTGTTTGGGGTCCCATTCTACTGATTCTGCTGTTCGGTACACACGTATTTTTAACGATTAGAACCAAGTTTATACAGAGGCATATGCGTATGGCAATTAAGCTTTCTGTTACACCCGACAATGAGGCTGAAGGCGATGTTTCCGGTTTTGGTGCCTTGGCAACGGCATTGGCGGCAACCATTGGTACCGGTAATATCGTTGGTGTGGCTACTGCGGTTGCATTGGGCGGCCCCGGCGCTGTTTTGTGGTGCTGGCTGACAGGTCTTTTTGGTATTGCTACGAAATACGGAGAGGCATTATTGGCAATTAAGTACAGAGTTAAGGATAAAACGGGGGCAATGATCGGTGGTCCTATGTATGCATTGGAAAGAGGCTTGGGTCAGAAATGGCTAGGTGTATTATTTGCTTTGTTTGCAGGTATTGCCTGCTTTGGTATTGGCAATATGACACAGGCAAACTCTATTGCAACGATGGTTACTGCAAACTTTGGTGTTCCTGCTTGGATTACCGGGCTTGTATTGACAGTTGCTACAGCCTTGGTTATTTTGGGCGGTATTAGCTCTATCGCAAAATTCTGCGAGAAGCTGGTTCCTTTTATGGCTGGTTTCTATATTCTGGGTTGCGTTATCATTCTTGTAATCAATGCACCCTTTATTGGCGCAGCATTCAAGACGATTGTAGTAAGTGCATTTACACCTACCGCAGCAGGCGGCGGTTTTGTCGGCGCAACAGTAATGATGGCAATTCGTTTTGGTATTGCCCGTGGTTTGTTCACAAATGAATCTGGTTTGGGTTCCGCACCCATTGCCGATGCTGCTGCCATGTCAAGAAACCCTGTACGTCAGGCTTTGATTTCCAGCTCAGGCGTTTTTTGGGACACAATCATTGTTTGTGCTCTGACAGGTTTGGTTTTGGTAACCTCTATTTTGAAGAACCCCGAAGGAATGGAAGGCTTAAATGGCGGCGTGCTGACTACAGCAGCTTTTGATACCATCCCTACGGTTGGCCCTATTGTACTTACCATTGGTTTGATTACCTTTGCGTGGTCTACCATTTTGGGCTGGAGTTACTATGGTGAAAGATCTTGGGTATATCTGGTTGGCACCAAAGCAATTAAACCTTTCCGTGTGGCTTGGGTAATTGTTGTATTTATCGGCTGCGTTACAGCCCTTGATCTTGTATGGAACATTGCGGATACACTGAATGCTATGATGGCATTCCCGAACTTAGTTGCATTGATTGGATTAAGCGGTGTTATTGTTTCCGAAACAAAGAAATATCTGTGGGAAGACAATATGGAAGGTTGGTCCACAGATGAAATCCCTGTAGTGAACAAATAATATCAAATAAATTTTTGTGTAATAGAACCCCACGACAAAAGGGCGGCACAGCGTGCCGCCCTTTTGTATGCTCGGGAAATTTCAGCACAAAAAAACCTCGATTCATGATAAATCGAGGAAGAGTGTGAGTGACATGATTCGAACACGCGGCCTTCTGATCCGTAGTCAGACGCTCTATCCAGCTGAGCTACACTCACGCATTAATTTGGAACATTACATATCATAAATGATTCAGTAATATTTGTCAAGGGTTATTTCAAACATTTCTCAAAACCTTTCGTGCTTATGGGTTGGTGTCAAGAGCTTCTCTTGCGATAAAGGATGCCGCTATATTCCTTACTCTTTTCTCAAAATAGTCATGCCAGTCTGCCTTCGCAGGTGGATTTTTGCTGCAAAACAAAAACGGGAAAAGCAAAAGCGATTCCCGGAAGTAGACACAAGCATATAAAAATGCAGTCTGCATATTTCGGCAGACTGCAAGTTTTATTTAAACTTATTGAAATAGGGCAGAAATTTTGCCAGTTGTTTCGGATAGTGAAATTTGTTTTCCACAAACCTTCTTGGGAATTTCGTGATTTTTTTCACTGCTTTGGCGCCGATTACCAAGGGGATGGCAGGCGGTGAAACCTTTTCGGGACGAATACCGCTTTCCAAAATTTTTTCATACAGAGATTCTACACAGGTGCAAAAGGCTTCGGCAGAAAGCTCCTTCATTTTTTCCATGCCTGCCGCAGAAAGCCCGGAGTGCAGAGAAGCGTCTGTCAATACTTGATAAAGCAAATCGGGAAGGGCTTCCGCTACCTCAAACAATAAACCTGTTTTCCTATGGTCTATGATATTTTGAATACAAGGGTCATCCTTGGCAATTACGGGAATTCCGGCGGCCATGGCTTCCGCAAAGGTGAGCCCTTGGGTTTCCGAAACAGAAGCGCTGCAAAAAACATCTCCCAATTGATAGTATTTGCCGATTTCTGCCCATGGTCTTCCGCCGGTAAAAATAATATGTTCTTCAATCCCTAAATTTTTTGCCAATACTCCTAAATTTTCTTTTTCCGGGCCTTCTCCTACGATTATCATTTTTGCATTCGGCAGTTTTTCCAACAAAGCCGGCATTGCCTTTAACACAGTGTCAATGCTTTTCTCCTTGGCCACCCGTCCTAGGGATAAAACAACGGGAGTGTCTTTTTCCAGCCCTAAGGCGTGACGAAGCGCAAGAATTTCTTCCGTCGAAAAGTTCTCCCTGCTAAAGTGCGAGGTGTCGATGCCCGTTGGAATCACAGAAATGGGTGTGGTAACACCATAGCTTTGCAGAAGGTCCTCAGTTTTTTTTGTGGGGGCAATGACATCTGTGGTTGCGTTACAGAAAAATTTGCTGTACTCCCGTGCCATTTCTTGTGAAATGATATGGCCTCCGGCGATATAATGCACGTAATCCTCATACATGGTGTGATAGGTATGCACCATGGGGATCCCCTGGGTGGTGGAAATAAATTTGCCGAAGAAGCCCAGAGAAAACTCCGTCTGTGTATGGATGATGTCTAAATGCATGGATCGAATCTTTTTTGCAAGATGGGGAGGGCACAGCAATCCGGCACGGTAGTTTTTAAGGAACAAAAAAGGCATACTGGGAATGCGAAATACATCGGGTTCGTCTACCTCCGGGGTGCGGGGGTCCCAAGGTGTAAAAATGTACACATTGTGCCCTTTTTTTCTTAATCCTGCTGCCAGTGTACGAATGGATGTGGCAACACCGTTTAATTGCGGATAATACGTATCTGAAAAAATACCTATATTCATAAGTGTGCTCCTTAAGTTTGTCGTGATTAATATGTCCTGTTGAAATTTTAATACACAACGTATTTTTTTACAACTAAGAAATGTTTATTTATTTGTGAAGAATTTATTAACCTGACCAATTTCCTGTTTTATGCTATACTATATGCATGAAAATGGGGGAGTAAGATATGAGTAAAAGCTTAAATGAAAATCAGAGAATTGCCGTAAATCATGAGTCTGGGCCGATGCTTGTGCTTGCCGGGCCGGGAAGCGGAAAGACAACGGTGATCCTTTGCAGAGTGCGGCGGATTTTGTCGGAAATAAAAGAAAAAAATAAAGGGGTTTTGGTGGTTACCTTTACCAAAGCGGCCGCATTGGAGATGAAGGAGCGCTTTGGCGGACGCGGCGGCAACAGCGTTTTGTTTGCCACATTGCACAGTCTGTTCTTTCGTATTTTACGCCGGGCAAGAGGATATACTGCCGCACAAATTATTGGGGAAGAGGAAAAACGGAAGGTTTTGCAAAGGCTTTTGGCGGAACAGAATTGGAGTTTAAACGACCCCGAGGAATTTATTTCCCAATTTTTGATACAAGCCTCCTTTATGGGAAATGAGCTGCTTCCCTTGATGGAATTTACCCCTGTGGGGATGGAGAAGGAGATGTTTCGCCGGATACATCGGGCCTATGACGGCTATAAGGAGCGTCATGAAAAGCTGGATTTTGATGATATGCTGATTCAATGCTATGAGCTTTTGATGGAGGATCATGAAACCCTTGCATTTTGGCAGAAAAAATTTTCCTATATTATGGTAGACGAATTTCAGGATATCAACCGAGTGCAGTATGAATGCCTGCGGCTGTTGGCGGCGCCGAAGGATAATCTATTTGTTGTGGGAGATGACGACCAAAGCATTTACAGCTTTCGCGGTTCCCGTCCGGATTTTCTTCTGGAGTTTGAAAGACAGTATCCCGAAAGCAAGCGTGTCATTTTGAATGTGAATTATCGTTCCAGCGAGCGCATTCTCTCTTTGGCGGAGCGGGTCATCGGCGGCAATGAACATCGCTTTGCCAAAGCATTAAAGGGAGCAAACGGCAAGGGGGAAAAGGCATCCTTTTTTCTGGCGGAGGATACCACGGCAGAGGCGGAACACATTGGGGAAAAAATCAGCGGTCTTTTGGAAGAGGGCCTCTCTTTGCATGAAATTGCGGTGATTTACCGCACCAACCTGCAAGGTGGTGCTTTTGCCAGAGCCTTGTACCGCCGTGGTATTCCATATATCATGCGTGACGGCGGCGGGAATATCTATAACCATTGGATTGCAGAGGATTTTTTGGCCTATCTCTCCTTAGGGGAGAGCGAGGATGCGGATAGTGCCTTGCGGCGTATTATAAACAAACCGAAACGCTACATCAGCAAGGAGATTTTGCAAGAGGCGGAAAGAATGCCCTATACCTTGCTGAGAAGCTTATTTGTATGCCCCTCTTTAAAAAAATGGCAGGCAGAGAGTCTGGAAGCCCTGCGGGAGGATTTACTTCAAATCGGAAAACGGAAGCCCTATGATGCCATAAACTATATCAGACGGGTGATTGGCTACGATGAGTATTTGGAGGAGTATGCCGCCTTCCGTAAATCAAGCGGCAGGGCCTTCCTTGAAATTGCGGATGAAATTACCGAGCTGGCAAAAACTGCCGAGGGGATAAAGGCGTTCCGGGAGAGCCTTGAGGAAATGCATCGGCAGATGCAGGAGCAGCTGAAAGAGAAGCCGGGAGCGAAAAAGGGCATTACTTTATCTACCATGCACGGGGCAAAGGGGTTAGAGTTTTATGCGGTTTTTTTACCCTCCCTGACAGAAGGGGTGGTGCCTCATGAAAAAGCAATGGAGGCGCTGGAGGAGGAGCGGCGCTTGTTTTATGTGGCAATTACAAGAGCAAAAGAAAAGCTTTGCTTGTCCGCACCACGCAATCGATACGGAAAAGAAACCAAGCCGTCCAGATTTTTGAAAGAGATGGGCTTGGATGCAGAGGCATTATTTATAAAAAAACATGAAAATTCGTAAGGAAATGTTAAAACATTGGTCTCTTTTCATTGGTATAATAAAAGAAGTTCAATATTTGCGCCAAGCTGTGGGGACGGCTGCGGATATACATAAACCTTACACCGAAACGGATTGCTTCCCCGGGGGCGTTGGAATTTTATGCTAAGGCAACATCACAGAAAGGGAAGGCTGCCGGGGGATTTGTGCGGCACCGCCCGAAATACGGAGGGAACTATGAAATATCAAAAAAAACAGGAAGTAAAGAAAAAGATATTTGCAATCATTGCTTTGCTTATGGCATTGATCATGATTTTGAGCCTGATTGCACCGTTTACCATTTTTGCCGCACCTGTTGACCAAGAAGTGACGGCCGAGGCGGTGGGCAGTGGGGAACAGAACCCGGAGGAAAGCATCGTGTCGCTAAGCGCCTTCGGGCAGGAGAGATTTGATGTGGAGTTAGAGGTCGGATTTGAGGAAAGCTATATTGTGAGAAAAACCATGCCTGTTTTGGGTGTGGTGACCAATCGAGGAAAGGCTTTTCACGGAGAAATACAAATGAAGGCTTACACCAGAGAGAACGGCGATGAGAAGGAGTATGTCATCTATTACCAAAAGCTTGATTTGGAACAAGGGGCTTCCAAGGCAGTTGAAATGGAAGTGACTATGGGAAGCATCCACAAATATATAGATGTCACCCTTGTGGACGAAAAAGGGGAAAAGGTGTTTCAGGATTTCGTATTTTTAACGGCAAAGGATCCCAATACCATTATGACAGGGGTGCTTAGTGAAAGCACTCAGGATTTAAAGTATTTAAACACGTTACAGCTTTCAAAAGTGAACGATGAGTACAGCGGCACTACTGGGGAATATCTGACAGAGTTGAACAGAAATTATAATTATACTGTTTTTTTAGAGGAAGATACCTTTCCGGCTTCTATTGGGGTAATGAACAGTTTTTCTGTGATTCTAGCGGATGATTTTGATTTTTCGGCCCTAGAGGAAAAACAGCAGGCGGCATTGCAGGCATGGGTGATCAGCGGCGGCACACTGGTGCTTGGCACAGGGGCGGCGGCGCAAAAAACCTTAAAAGGCTTGGATTTTTTATCGGATATTCAAGTGGCGGGTACGACTACAGTGCCTGAATTGGCAGGTGTTGCGGGGGATATTACACTGGCACAGCTTAAGGGCGAGGGCCTTTCCCAGCTTAGGGGGAAGGATGGACAGCCCGTAGTTTCTCTTTTTCAGGTTGGCCAAGGCAAGGTGATTCTGAATCACTTTTCTCTTTCCCAAGCGCCGATGGCGGGACAAGGCGGAACACTGAATTTGTTGACTCAGGTTTTGCAGGAGGCTGTGGAGGATGCGGTTACCGTCAGCGCAAGCAAAGGAAATTATGACGGTCTGCGCTCTATGGCAGGGGGCTTTCCCCCTTTTGAGGCAGGCTCCGTTTATTTGATTTTTGGCGCAATTGCCGCCTATATTATCATTACAGGCCCCCTTTTATACTTTGTTTTAAAGAAAAAGGATAAACGGGAAAAGGGGTGGATTTTGATACCCATATCTTCGCTCCTTTTCATGGTTTTCGTATTTATTTTGGCGCAAGGCAGCACCTACAAAAACGGCTTGCTCAACACCGTTGCTGTGGTTAAAATGCAGGAGGGTACAAGTGCCGCAGGTGCCGATGTAGGCGTTGCCATCAAGTCTTCGGGGAAGGGTGACGTGGTTTTTACTTCAGACGAAAAAATTCCCATTGATGTAAATATGGACGAAGGGTATTACAATTATTACGGTGGAAACGACGGAATTGATCAGTGCGCCTACCGCATATTATGCGGCGATACCACAGAGGTAACATTTTCGGATAGCCAAAGCTGGAGCACCCAGTTTTTTAAAACACAGCAAACCATAGAGTTAGGGGGGAATGTGGAAAGCACCGTTGTGATGAAGGACGGAAAATTTGTTGGTGAAATTTTAAATAACACCAATGTGGATTTTTATGGTGTGACGCTGCTGCTGGATGGATATGCACAGAATTTGGGCTCATTGGACGCAGGCGAAACGTTGTATGTAGATAGGAGCATTGAAGACATGATGCGTGAAAATGCGTATTATGGTGTTTACGACTATGAAGAAATCAGAATTCAGTTGAAAAACGGCGAAATCACAAGAAAAGATGCCTATTTGAAATATATGCAGGCGGATCTGCAGCAGCAATATTATGATAGGATCAACCAAAATGCGGACTTGATTCCCGTAACCTTCCTTGGCTACAGCGATGCACCGCTTTTGAGCGGAGAGAAAAAGGTCAACGGAAAATCGGTTTTAGAGAATTCTATGACCATGTATATGCAGGAGTATCCGTTGGAATTTTCTGTGCAGGAGAGCTTTGAAATCAGGCTCAGCAGTATGGTGGAAGCCTCTGTAAAATTTTACGAAAATGTAACGGAGAATGGAGTTCAAGTATATTCCTTTGAGGATGGCGATTTTAGCCTGCGCTATCAGCTGCCGGAGGGTGTAAGAATTGATCAAATGGTACTGGAGTTGCCAACAGGCTCTGCGTTAAAGCTGCCCGACAATGTGAAGCTGTTTAACAGAAAAACCCAGGCTTGGGACGAGGTGACTCTGGGAGAGGCGCTTTCTGTGGAGGCATATATAGATGAAAACAATCTTGTGAAAGCAACAGTATATTGCCAGCGGGATAGTGAAGTGCTGATTCCTAAGCTATGGCTGCAAGGAGGTGGTTTGTTTGTTGGAAATTAAGGATTTAGTAAAAAAATATGGGAAATTTACTGCGGTGGATCATCTGACGGTATCCGTAGAAAAGGGTGCCATCTGCGGTTTTGTAGGACCTAACGGTGCAGGGAAAACCACAACCATGCGTATTATGGCGGGGCTCTTAAGTGCCACCTCCGGAAATGTGCGCATAGATGAGGTGGATGTGATTCAAAATCCCCGGGCCCTGCGGGAAAAAATTGGGTATATGCCTGACTTTTTTGGTGTGTATGATAATTTGAAGGTAACGGAATATATGGATTTTTATGCCGGGGCTTACGGCATTGCATATAAAGAGCGAAAGCCTATCATTGACAATTTATTAGAAATTGTTGATTTGGCCCATAAAAAAGACAGCTATGTGGATTCCTTATCCAGAGGAATGAAGCAGCGGCTTTGCTTGGCACGAAGCCTTGTGCATGATCCCGAGCTTTTGATTTTGGATGAACCGGCCTCCGGCCTGGACCCGAGAGCCAGAATAGAGGTGAAAGAGGTATTAAAGCAGCTGAAAGAATTGGGCAAAACAATTATGATCAGCTCCCATATCTTGCCGGAACTTGCTGAAATGTGTACAGAGATATGTATTATCAATCAGGGGAAATTAGCGGCCCAAGGCTCCGTGCAAGAAATTATGCAAAGACTGAGCCACAAAAGAATCATTCATGTACAGCCTTTGGGGGAAAAGGAGGCCCTTCTTCGAGTTTTGAAAGAGCAGCCCTTGGTTCGCATTGTTTCGGAAAACACAAAGGATGTTGCGTTTGATTTTACGGGAACCGACGAGGAATTGGCAAATATTTTAAAGCAGTTGGTGTTGGCGGAGATTCCCCTTTTATCCTTCCGGGAAAAGGAAGGGAATTTGGAAGAAGTGTTTATGCAGGTGACGGGAGGGCAAAGCGTATGATGAACCCGGTTTTAAGAAGAGAGGCAATTACCTCTCTGCGTGGTTGGAAAAACTATGCGGTAGTAACCTTTTATATCCTTATGATGGCAATGGGGGCAGGCCTTTTCTTTTACGGCAGCGTGTTCCAATCCTACCGGTATTCCTTTGACCCCCAAAGCATGGTATATCTGTATATTACCTTGGCGGCAATACAGATGGCGTTGATTGTGCTGTCTGTGCCGGCCCTTACGGCAGGAAGCATCAGCGGGGAAAGAGAACGGCAAACCTTAGATTTGCTGTTGGTAACCAAGCTTTCCCCCCTGTCTATTGTAGTTGGCAAGCTGTTATCCTCTATGGCATTCGTGCTGTTGCTTATTGTCAGCACACTGCCGGTGTTTTCCATTGTGTTTTATTTCGGAAGCCTGGGAATCGATTCTCTTTTGACCCTCATTTGCTTTACGCTGACAACGGCGTTTATGTTGGGCGGTATTTCCGTGTTCTTTTCTTGCATCTATAGAAAAACCGTGGTTTCTATTATGCTTGTTTATATTGTGACGGGAGTGTTGTGCTTCGGTACGTTGATTCTGGTTTTAATGCCCTTGATGGTGAGAGGGGATGGGCAGGTGAATGCGGTTGCCACACTGCTTAAAATTATTCCCAATCCCGGGGTTGGCTTCTTCTCTCTGATAGATAACCAAATTGGTACCAATATATTAAATAGAGGGCTCTACCTTTATGCAATCAGCTCAAACAATTCCTTTCTTTATTGGGCGGTAAGCAATCTTTGGCTGTTGCATATGGCGTTTCAGCTGGTGGTAGGCTTCGTTTTTGCTGCATTGGCCGCTGCCCTGATCAATCCTATGGGGGAACATGGAAGCAAGCAAAAAAGCGCAAAAACAAAGAAGAAAAAAAGTGAGGCATAAGAAATGGGCAAATTTCAAACCCTGTTGGCTCCGTTGAAAAGAAAATTATTTTTAGAAGGCTTTTTGCAAAAGCTCGTCTATTGCTGGTTGGCGGCAAGCACCATTGGACTTGCCGTTATTCTGGTGTCAAAAATTGTTTTTATACCCGAGGCCCCTTTGATTGTGCTGTGGGTTTTTGCTGCTGCCCTTGTTTTGGCCGCAGGCTTTGGGCTTGTGACCCGCCCCGATTTGAAAAAAGCCGCAGAAACGGCGGATGCCTTGGGCGGGCAGGAGCGCATGATTACTGCGCTGGAGCTTTTGAAAAAAGCGGAACTTTCTCAAATAGAGCAAATGGCCATAGAGGATGGAATGCGGGCAGGCAGGGAAGGACATTTTGCAAAGGCCTATGGCTTGAAAATGCCTAAAAAACTCCTTCGACTGCTGTTTCTTTTCATTGCGCTGACTGTAGCGGCAGGCTTCCTTCCTTCGCCAAGGGACGAAGCTGCGGAGGCTTATGCCCAAGGAAAGCTGGTTCAAGTGGAGAAGGTTTTGAAGGATGTGGAAGAAGAGGAAGGAATTACTGCACAGGACAAAGCGCTGGTGAAAAAAGAAATGACAGCTCTTTCCAAAGCACTGAAGCGTGCGGCAACAAAAGAGGCTGGAGAGACAGAGGTGCAGAAAACACAGCAGGCGCTGAAACAGCTGGAAAAAGAGAGTGTTGCTAAGGATTTGAAAGAGTTAGCCCAAGAATTTGCGAAACAGGAACTTACGGCACCCTTGGCAGAAGCGGCGGAAAAGGCGGATACAAAAGCAATGGAGGCGGCAATGGCGAAGCTGCAGGAGCAAATGAAGCAGCTTACGCAGGAGCAGCTTTCCGCTTTGGGAAGCCAAATGAGTGGAGCGGCGGCGCAAATGTCTGACGAAGCCTTGGCAAGCGCCTTGGAACAATTGGCACAGGCGTTGGAAAATGGAGAGATGTCAGCGGAAAGCATGGAGCGATTGCTTCAGCAAATGAAAGCCCAAAGCCAACAGAATGCCGGCTTGCAAAAAACATTGCAGAATGCCAATAAAACCTTGGGGAAAGGCAGTCAGCAGCAAGGTCAAGGCGAAGGGCAAGGTCAAGGCGAAGGGCAAGGTCAAGGCGAAGGGCAGGGGCAAGGCGAAGGGCAAGGTCAAGGCGAAGGGCAGGGTCAAGGCCAAGGTACCGGAGGAAGCGGACGAGGAACCGGCCATGTTGAAAAGGAAGAAATTTTCACCAGAAAGGCTGCGGATAAGACAGACTATGATGCCCAAGTAAACGGCACAAAAAATGAAGGGGGCGATAGCTCCATGACCCAGCAAAAGACAGTAGGCGAAGATGGGGAATATTTGCCCTATGAACAGGTTTTCCATCGCTATCAGAATGAGGCAATGAAGGCACTGGAGGAGCAGAATACACCCTTTGGTATGCGCCAGCTGGTTTCTGATTATTTTTCTACTTTGGAAAAATAATTTTGTAGTATGGTTCAAGATGTACCTTGATTATTCTGTTGCCATGTGTCTTATGAAAATTAAATGTAAATATTTTGAAAATAAAAAACCCCTGCAAAAATGAAATTTTTGCGCATCAAGTTTGGGTCAAGCCTTTGCAAAGGCTTGCGGGGTCTGGGGCGGAGCCCCGGGAACTTATCTTTCAGCCTGCAAATAAAAAGTCAA
>DCDZ01000032.1:66845-67066 GCA_002316675.1 Tyzzerella sp. UBA1042 | reverse complement strand
GAAACGCAGGCGCAGGAGCGCACCAAATTAGTCGTGGGCTTCGATGCAGAATATCCGCCCTATGGCTACCGGGATGAAGCGGGAGAGTATGTTGGCTTTGACTTGGACTTGGCGGCAGAGGTTTGCCAGCGCCGAGGCTGGGAATTGGTAAAACAGCCCATTGAGTGGGATGCCAAGGATATGGAATTAAACAGCGGTTCCATTGATTGTATTTGGAATGG
>DCDZ01000032.1:47816-66707 GCA_002316675.1 Tyzzerella sp. UBA1042 | reverse complement strand
TCCATTGATTGTATTTGGAATGGCTTCACCATGACTGGCAGAGAAGCAAATTATACTTTCTCTGACCCTTATGTAGACAATAGCATTGTGTTTGTTGTAAGAGCCGATTCCGGCATTGAAACAAAGGAAGACTTGGCAGGTAAGGTTGTTATGACGCAGGCGGATTCTTCTGCGTTGACAGCTTTGACCAACGAAGAGGATAATGAAGAAAATTTGGCATTGTCGGCAAGCTTTGCAGCTTTAGACCAAACGGGAGACTATAATTCCGCATTTATGAATTTGGAAGCAGGCTCCATTGATGCGATTGCCGTCGATATTGGTGTTGCCCAATATCAGCTGAATTCCCGTGGGGATTTGTTTGTAAAGTTGGACGAGCCTCTTTCCACAGAGCAGTATGCCGTTGGCTTTAAACAGGGAAATACGGAATTGCGTGACCAGGTACAGGAAACCTTATATGAAATGCTGGAGGATGGTACCCTTGATACCATTGCCGCAAACTATAAGGATTACAATTTAGATCAAATGCTTTGCCTTGGCAAATAAGAGGGCAGTGAGAATTTGAGGGAGGAAGCGTGTCGGCAATCCGGCACGCTTATCCTTGCTTTATTGGGAAGATGAAATGATGGGGGTTTTCTTATGGGCGTGGCCGGTTATTTAAATATTGCACAGCAGCTTGGAGAAGGGATGCTGGCAACATTATTGATTTTTGTTTTGACCTTGGTATTTTCTATGCCATTGGGTCTTTTGGTGGCTTTTGCCCGTATG
Source organism: Tyzzerella sp. UBA1042 (assembly GCA_002316675.1). Classification (GTDB taxonomy): domain Bacteria; phylum Bacillota; class Clostridia; order Lachnospirales; family Anaerotignaceae; genus Chakrabartyella. The sequence goes on along the minus strand of DCDZ01000032.1, from coordinate 65,942 downwards.
TCGAAATGGGCGCCCTTTGGCTTTTTACTGCACAAAGATGCAGGGGCTGTGAAGGGGCATGGGGGCCATCTGCGTGGAGGGCTTGCGGCATTTCAGCCCATTCAATTTTTGGCAAAGGTTTTTATTTCTATTTTAAGGGGCACGCCCCTCATGCTTCAGCTTTTGGTGGTTTATTTTGCACCCTTTTATATTTTTGGTATTAGCCTGAGCAAGGGCTATCGCCTGATTGCCGTGATTCTTGGGTTTTCTATTAATTACGCGGCATATTTTGCGGAGATTTATCGCTCCGGCATACAGTCTGTTCCCGTGGGTCAATATGAAGCAGCGGCAGTTTTGGGGTATAATAAATATCAAACCTTTTTCAAAATCGTGTTTCCTCAAATGGTAAAACGTATTTTGCCCCCCGTTACCAATGAGATCATTACGCTGGTAAAGGATACGGCCATGGCCTTTGTTTTGAATTATACGGAAATGTTTACCCTAGCAAAACAGATTGCCGCGGCAAAAACAACAATTATCCCTCTGTTCGTTGCGGGGGCCTTCTATTTTGTGTTTAACGCAGTGGTGGCCCATGTGATGGAGCGGGTGGAAAAAGCCCTAAGCTATTATCGGTAAGGAGGGATAGGGATGAAGGTATTAGAAATCAACCATTGTAATAAAAAATTTGGAGAGAATGAGGTTTTGAAGGATATTTCCCTTTCGGTTTCCGAGGGGCAGGTGGTGTCTATCATTGGTCCGTCGGGCTCGGGAAAATCCACATTGCTCCGTTGCGCCACGCTGTTGGAAACCATGGATAAGGGAGACTTGATTTATTTGGGCGACTATGCGGCAAAAGCCAATGAGGAGGGTGCCTCTGTTTACGGCGATGAAAATCAACTGAGAGCATTAAAAAAGCATTTCGGGCTGGTATTTCAGAACTTTAATTTGTTCCCCCATTATTCCGTGATGCGTAATATTACGGAGCCGCCTATTTTGATTGGGAAGCGTCCTAAGGAGGAGGTTTTTGCCGAGGCAAGAGTGCTTTTAGCAAAAATGGGACTTTCGGAAAAAGAGAAGGCCTATCCCCATCAGCTTTCCGGCGGACAGCAGCAGCGGGTATCCATTGCCAGAGCTTTGGCCATGAAGCCAAAAATCCTATTTTTTGATGAACCCACCTCGGCCCTTGATCCGGAGCTGACCGGGGAGATTTTGAAGGTCATTCAGGATTTGGCGGCGGAGCATATGACCATGGTAATTGTTACCCATGAAATGTCCTTTGCAAGAGACGTTTCCGATCATATTATTTTTATGGATGGCGGCGTGATTGTGGAGGAAGGGGCACCGGAGGAAGTCATTGAGCATCCAAAGCAGGAGCGTACAAAAGCTTTTTTGTGCCGCTTTCAATCGTAAGGCAGGTATGAGATGGAAATTCAATTTATGAAAACCAGTCCAACTGAAAATATGACCGTACTGATAGAGACCCCCGTCCCTGTGGAGCAGCAATTGGCAGTGGCGGAAAAGCTCATTGCCTATAACAGCGTTTATGGGGAGCAGGCAGGCTTTATTCAAGAGAGCGGAGATAGGCGTGCGGAGAAGGCCTTGCGCATGATGGCAGGGGAATTTTGCGGCAATGCCACCCTTTCCTTGGCGGCATGGCTCATGGAAAAACGGAATGTGCCTGTTGGCAAAGAAGTAATTATTTATTTAGAGGTTTCCGGGGCCGAGGGCTTGGTAAAATGCCAAATCCAAAGGGAAACCCGGGGATATTATGGCACGGTGGAAATGCCCTTGCCTCTATCCATAGACGAGGAAGTATTTTTAATCAACGGAGAGAAATACACCTTCCCTGTGGTGCGTTTTGCAGGCATTGTGCATATTGTTGTGGATAGAAAGGCTTGGGACACGGATGCCAAAAAAATGGCGGAGCAGGCTGCTGTACTTTGGGCGGAACGTATGCCCATGGCTTTTGGTATATTGCTTTGGGATGAAGAAACAAAACAGCTAGAGCCCTTGGTTTGCCTGCAGGGCACAAGCTTGGTGTGGGAGCGGGGCTGTGGAAGCGGAACGGCGGCCATCGGCGCATATCTTGCCATGAAAAGGGGCGGGGATGTTGCTCTTCAATGCCATGAGCCCGGCGGCATCATGGGCGTGGAGGCCCGTATGCGGGATGGAAAAATCAGCGGCTTGTCCATTTCCGGCCATGTGGATATTGTGGCCGTAGGAAAGGCATATATATAAGAAAGCCTGTTTTTAGAAAAAAAATTTGCATCAAAAAAGGAAGTACGATTCTGGAGGATAGTACTTCCTTTTTCAATCATTTTTGAAACATTTTTTTCAATAGGGCAATGGAATCCTCGGAGGCAGACAGAGCCTCAAGATTGCTCATGGCAGCCTGCTTTAGTTCCTCCCGCATAATTACAACATCCTTCGGGGCATCAATGGAAATCTTTACCTTATCGGAGGAAATATCTTGTATTGTGATGATAATATCATCGCCTAAATAAATGGATTGGCCAATTTTTCTCTGCAATACCAGCATATCACCCCTCCTTAGGAATAAGATCTTTAAAAGGATATTTAAAGGGATATTCCGTATTTTCCAATATAATTTGCTTTGCAAGCCTTGTTTTGGTATTTATAACAATGGGGCATCTTAAATTTGCCGTGCTTTCGGGAACAGATTCTTGCAGCACACAAATAGTATAAACAGCAGATTCCTCCGGATTCCCCTCATCCTCTGGCAGCGCAACCTCATATTTGGGCAGAAAATGATAAGGATTGATCATTACAAAAGCAATATTTGCTTCGTCAACGCTTTGGAGACAGATGAGGGAGGTATTCTGATTTTCAAAACGAATCAAAATAAACCGCTGATAGCTTTCAAATCCAAAAAGGCCCTCGGGAAAAAAAATGACCTCATCCTCCTCATACTGCAAGGTAGAAAAATACTTTGTTTCAAGCTCCATTTATTCACCTCATTTAAATGATTATGCTCTTACGTCGGTGCTGGGAATATAGTCGGGGTCAGCACTGGGCGGAACATAAACCGGATTGCCAATGTATTCGATCACCACATCCGGCTGCTGTGTGATCGAGATTTCAATGTTTCCGGGAATAAACTCAAAGTTTCCGTTCATAACCTTCCAATCAAAATTTAATTTGTCTAATTCGTACTCCATGGTAATTTCTGGGTCTGACCAGTTTAATTCCGGTCTGGCCGTGGGTGTAAAAGCAATCCCCACATTTGTATTTACCTCCATTTTGGAGGCAGCAATTTTTCCGATGACGTCTTCCCCAATTTTCGCATTCAAAAATAGTTTTCCCTCCTGCGCATAAGCGGCGGTTGCTTCATAAGCAGCCATCTTCCCTTTTTCGGCGGCATTTTTAATGCTTGTTCTGGTGGTAGGATTGATACAATTGTAGCACTCAAAGGAGTCGATGTCCAGTTTAATGGGATCGCTTTTGATCTTCAAGCCCCCGGCATCCTTTGAGATTTGCAGCTGCGCATTGGGATTTTTGTATTCCAAGCGTGCATTATTGACTGTCATTTCAAATTTTAAAGGTACTGTGGTAATTTTCAGTAAAGGTTCCACCGTTTATATTCCCCCTTTTCCTGTCCGTGGTTAGTTCATAAAATCTATAAAAGATTGGCCGAGAATACTGTTTCCAACCTTTAATGCCGCATTATAAGCATACATTGCCCAAGAATAATCTGAAATGGCCACTTCCAAGTCCACATTTTCAACAGAAACAATCTTTTCGTTTAATGTGGTTTGGTTGTCCTCCAAACGTGTTTTGGAGGTCTCAAGGAAAGTGCTTTTTGTGCCGAGAGAGGTAATAAAATCTGTCAGATTGCTCTTTGCATCGGTGAATTGTTTGCTCAATTCATCTAACTTTTCTGAATCTATGGGCTCTTTTTCCAATTCATCAGCCACTTGTCCCAGTAAATTTACAAGGTTTTTGTCGTTGCCGTCGGCAGTGGTTCCATAGCCCAAGGTGTTAAGCCCAGAAATAGCGGTGTTGAAGGCGCTGTTCGTATCCATGTCGTCACCGGTAAAGGACAGGCCATAGCCCAAGTCAACATAAACCTTTGCATCCGCCATTTGCTTTAATTTGTCCTGCACAGCAGGATCGGTGCTTGCAACATCATTGCCGTAATACTGAAGCTTGCCGTCCACCAATTTAAAAGGAACGGCGTCTCTTGTTTGTCCGCCGAAAAGAAAGCTTTCCCCAAGCTTTGAGTTGGCAGACATCACGATGGATTCCTGCATCTGCCTAAGGCTGGTTGCAATGGTTTTTCTTGTTTCTGTGCTGGCCGAGCCTGTAACGCCTTCTAGGATGAGAGCATTTGCTTCCTTTGCAATGGTGTTCATTTCCATTGCGCTGCTTTCAACGGCATCAAACTGAGAAATAACATCCCTCACATTTTCAAGATGATCCCCCGTTTCAATATATTCTTTTCTAAGCTTATAGGCCGCTGCCGCAGAGGCAGGATCCTCAGAGGCCTTGCTGAAATTTCTCTTCGTCAGAACACGGTTGCGGGCCTGATCTAACTCGGAAACGGTTTTTGAAAGATTAGACTGATAATTACGCAAAACTTGAGTGGTAGTAATTCTCATTTAAAGCAACTCCTTTTCATTATCTGCCCACACTACCCATACGGTTAATCAGAGTATCTAAGGCTTCGTCTATGGTTGTCATAAAACGGGCGGCGGCGGCATAGGATTTTTGATATTTGAGCATATTCATCCCTTCCTCGTCAAGGCTGACAGAGGAAATGGAGCTTTTTGCATCTGCAATTTCATTGGAAACGGAAACATAGTTATCCAGCAGGGTAGAGACGGATTTTATGTCAATACCCAAGGTGGTATTTAAGTTAGAAACAAAGGAATGAAAACTGCCTGTAAACATTGATTTATCATCTGTTGTATCCGAGGGAGTGTCATTAATGTCATACATAAAGTCCTGATCTTTTTTTAAAGCATCGATCATCCGCAGAACATTGTCGTTTGCATCGGAGCCTGTTTCACTTCCAGCCTCCGGCACGGAGGTGGTGATTTTGTAATCAGAATTGGCCCAGCCGGAAGCAACACAGATATTTTTTGCAGTAATCTCCCCACCATCGGTAGAACCGAATAAATTATGCAAATCTTCAGGAAGAGTACCCGCTGGGAGGTCTGCATTATTCAGGTCGTTAAAGGTTGTGGCAAGGGTATTTGCCATCACATCCAGCATTTTTTCATAATATCCAATGCCTCGGAAGGCACTGTCGGAACCATCAAATGCACCGGAGCTGTTTAGAAACTCTAAATTTCCCTTTAAAGAGCCGCTGGTAAGCTGGGAGAAGACATCTGTGCCAAGTAATTTGTTTTCGATGTTTGTTGTTGTGATTCCGTCTGCAGCGGTAATTGTAAGTTCTCTGCCGTTACCGGAAATGGCAAGAGTGGACTGATCCGTATGGTTTAAAAGGTTAACCGTGTTCCCATCGGCTTTTAAATCAATTTTTAGCCTGTCCACAGTTTTGCCTGAAATATCTACGGGTTCATAAGATATATTGATGTTATTGTTAAGGTTTTTCAATTGATTGAGTAAAGCGGTTCTCTGATTTATTGCAGCAGTTGCGGGAGTGTCGTTTAGCTGTCCATCTTCAATTGTGGCATTCAACCCGGCTATCTCTGTTAATATGTTATTGATAGCAGTACTTTCATCCGCAGTCATGATGAATTTATTATCTGTGGCGGGAGCACCGTTTTTATCCAAAACATTCAACTGGATTGTGCCATTCGCATCCGTTGTTACTTCAAAGCTGCCATAATCCATGTGGTTGATCAGGTTAATGGTATCCTCTTTCCCCACCAAATCAATCCGCAGCTCATCTATGGTTAAGCTCTCTGAAATTTTTGTGGGGACATAGGTTACGTCAATTTTAACGTAGCTTGCCAACTCATCGATCAACATATTTCTTTGATCTATAAGCTCTAGGCCGGGATTGCCGTTTACCTGTCCGTCTTTGATGGATTTATTCAGCGCAGCAATATTTTCCAGGATATTGTTGACCTCCGGAATTTCAACCTCTTTGAAATTGTATTCTTGATTGGTACGAATGGTTTCCAGCTGCTTTGCGCATTGATTGATATATTTTGTCAAGGAATCCACGGAGGATTTTACCATGTTGTCGTACACCTCGCTGCTGACATTGCCGGCAAGCTTTTGCAGCATGGTATTCAGGTCACTCAGCTGTGTTTGTATGCCTTGTGCGGAAACTTCATCTAATACAGATTCAATTTCCTGCAGGCCGGCCAGCTTCAAATCAGCCTCGCCTACCTTTGCAACCTCGTTTCTGAAGCGAATATCCAGATAGGGGTCTCTTACCTGTGAAATGCCTGTAACCAGCGTGCCGTAGCCCACATTGGCGGGGGCGGCGTAGCGGCCTGCATTTTGCAGATTTAAGCTGATTTGATCAACCACCTGTCTGGTATAGCCTTTGGTGTTGATATTTGAAACATTCTGTCCTGTTACATCCAGCCCGTATTGGCTTGCCCGCAGGGCCAGCTGAGCGGTTGTAAAACTAGCAAAAGTTGAACGCATTTTATTTTCCCCCTTTGGTTGTGGCCGCAGTATTAAGCGAATTTATTTTTCAAGTTGTTTCCAGAGGTGGTTTGCTCTGTTTCCGGGTCAATGCCAAGATTTTTTAAGGAAGCATTGATGACGTGTAAATTTACATCCAAGGCAGTTTTTACGCTTTCATTTACCGCTTTAAATTCTGCCGTGGCCCGCTGTAAAACAGCGTATAGCCGGGATACCTCTTCTTTTTGTGCCGCAGGCAGCTTTGCGATGATTTCCTGAAAGGTAAGGGTTCCGTAGCCCAGTGCCGCCTGAGCCTCTTCTCTTTTTTTATCAACACCTCGAAGCTTCAAAATTTCAACCTGCTCTTTTTTGATACAGGCATTCAAAGCCTCCAGGTTTTTGGAGGTTACAGCGGCCAGCTTTTCTTTTTCAAGGGCGGTGAAGCTTTCAAGAAGGGTGGTAAGGTTTAAAATAATATTTTGAAAATCAAGGATCGTAGTCATTTTTTTCAGTCCTTTTTATATGTCTTTTAACAGCATTTTTTTGGCAATCTGGTTCAAATCTATCTGATAAGTGCCTTCCTCAATCTGCCGCTTTAAATCGGCCAGCTTTTCTTCTGGGCAAGGAGTGGATACTTCTTTGGAAATCTTATTTTTCAGCGCATCAATAAAACCGTTCTGTTCCGGTTTTTCAATTTTTCCGCGGATAATGATTTCGTCGCGGCTGTTCACTCTGGAGGCACTTGTGCGCTGAGAGGAAGCAGCGGCAGCCTTATCTTTGGTATTCGTTTGTAAATTTAAAAAACGATTTGGGCTGATTTTCATAATGATTTCTCCTTCAAAATGTCAAATAAAGAACTAGCTTCATATAAGTATATCGGCATATAAAAAAGAATCATAAGAATTCTAAGTATAAAAATTGAAAAAGCTTGTGTTTTCCTCGTCGGGAGGAAAGAGAGCCGGCAAGACTGGAAAGCTTGGGCAATGACGCTGTGCCCCCAAAGGCAATGGGGCTTGCTGTATTTAAAAAAGGCAAAATTTTAAAGGGCGCCGACTTTCGCCGGCGCCCAAGCTTTTACAGTATTTTTCAAAGAGACATCAAATGTCTGCGTAAAACCACAGGGATGTTTTCGTCAGAGGCTTCGATGCAGACAGCCCCAATGTTTTTTGCCACCATGGGCATTCCGTATACCACACAGGAGTCTTTGCTTTGCCCGATGGTATAGGCCCCTTGCTGACGCATATGCAAAAGCCCTTGAGCGCCGTCCCGGCCCATACCGGTCAGGATAATGCCTACGGCATTTTTTTTGGCAACTTCCGCCACGGAATGAAATAAAACGTCAACGGAGGGCCTGTGGCCGCTGACCTTCTCTGCATGGAAGCATTTCACCACATAATTGGGGCCATGCTTTACAAGCTTCATGTGGTAGTCCCCGGGGGCCACCAGAGCCAGCCCGTTTTGCACAATATCCCCGTCTACGGCTTCCCGCACCTCCATTTTGCAAAGACGGTTTAATCTCTCCGCATACATTTTGGTAAAGCCTTGGGGCATATGCTGCACAATCAAAATTCCCGGGGTATCCTCAGGAAGGTCCTTCATAACGGAAATGGTTGCCTCGGTGCCGCCGGTAGAGGCGCCCAAGGCGATGATGATTGTTTTTGCAGCCCCTGTGGGATTGAGGGGAGCGGCATTTGGCTTGGAAGGGGGAAAGGGCTTTTTGCTTCCATTGGGCACCTTTGCACTGCTGGCAATGGTGATTTTTGCCGCAAGCTCCTCAATAAAAGAGGAAATGCTGTCCGCTCTGGAGCCCTCCGGTTTTTTCACAAAATCTACGGCGCCCGCCGCCAGTGCATCAAACACGCTGATGTTCAGGGAAGAAACCAAAACAACGGGAATGGGCCGCTCGGGAATGAGCTGTTTTAGGAATTCTATGCCGTTTAATTTGGGCATTTCCACATCCAGTGTGACAACGTCGGGCTTCAGCAGAGGGATTTTCTCCTTTGCTTCAAAAGCATCCCGGGCATATCCCAACACTTCTATATTGGGAAACGCAGCAAGCTTTTTTGTAAGTACTCCGCGGAAAAATAATGAGTCATCTACGACCAATACCTTGGTTTTTTTATTCATAGTGCTACCTTTCATTTTTACGGGAATTCCTTAGAGTTTTCTGTAAATCGCAGGCATGACATACTTATATTCGGTGCTGTTCTTATTGATTGTTTCAGAAAGCCCGATCATGAGGTATCCACCGGGATTTGTGGAATGATAAAATCGGTTGATCAAAGCGTCTTTTGTCGGCTGGTTAAAATAGATCATAACATTCCGGCAGAAAATTACATCAAACGGAATTCTAAACTTTATAGGATCCATCAAATTAAATGTTCTAAAAATTACATTCGCCTTTAATTCCGGCGTTGCTTCATACTGCTCTGCATTTCCCACACGGGTAAAATACGTTCGGAGCCATTCCTTTGGCATATCCTTGAAGGATTCTGCGGGATACACACCCCGTTGGGCCTGCAAAAGCACCTTTTGGGAAATATCCGTGGCCAATATGCGGGTATCCCACCGGGCAGCGTCTTTGCCCAAAAATTCTTTGATCAATATGGAAAGGGTATAAGGCTCCTGCCCTGTGGAGCAGCCTGCACTCCAGATGCTTAACACCTTATCCTTTTTATTTTTCACAAGAGCGGGCAAAATATGGTTTGAGAAAAAATCAAAATGGGTTTTCTCCCGCATAAAATATGTGTAGTTTGTTGTCAGCTTATTCAGCAGGGTTTCAATATCCTTTTCCGTGGATTGGGTTAGGATGTATTCCACATATTCCCCAAAATCCTCAAACCCCATGGAAAACAGCGTGGAATTCAGCCTTCCTTCGATCAACTGCTTTTTTTTGGAAAGATTGATGCCGTATTTTTTTTGTATAAAAGTGTAAAGACGAACGAAGTCCGTTTCCTTTAATGTATTCATGTTTCAACCACCTTATTTATTGCTGAGTAATGCTTCACAATCCAAGGAAAACATAACGGTTCCGTCGCTGAGGTTTGTCATCCCGCTGATAAAGGTGTGGTTTTTTGCAGGAGGGGCCGACAGATTGTTTTGTATATTGATTACTTGCAATACACTGTCCACCAAGACGCCGATGGAGATGGCGTCGAGCTCCAATATAATGACGCAGGTAATAGAAACCTCCTCGTTTACAGGTTTGTTCATAACCTGACGGATATCAATAATGGGCACAATCTGCCCGCGCAGATTGATAATGCCCTTTACAAAGTCCGGTACCATGGGCAAGGAAGTAATCGTAGGGTTTGTAATGATTTCAATCACATTTTCGATGGGGATGCCATAAACCAAATCGGCGGAGGTAAAGGTGAGATATTTATTTACAATATCCTCCTCTTCCCCAAGGAGATATTCCTCTTCCAAAAGTTCTTCGGTGCTGTTATTTTCCATATGCATTGAAGTTCCCCCCTTATAATGAATTTACAAATGCCGCATACAGGCTCAGCGCATCTAAAATGATGCTGATATTGCCGTCGCCTAAAATGGTACAGCCTGCAATGCCCGAGTTTTTGATGTTAAAACTATTCAAATAGGTGGGCAGCGGTTTTACCACCACCTGCTGCTCGCCGATAAAGCAATCTACAAACAGACAATAGGAAATATCGCTGGCTTCAATCCAAACCAAAATGCCATCCTCAATGTCTGTGATTTTTGTTTCGATATGGTAGAGGCTGTGGAGTCTAATGATGGAATAATAATTCCCCATGCGCTCTATCATTTCCCGGCCCAAGGCGTCATAAATGATGTCAGCCTTTTTGCATTTGAAGGACTGCTTGATGTTGGTAATGGGCATGGTAAAGGTGGATTCTCCCACAGAAATCTCCATGCCGTCCACAATGGCCAGAGTTAAGGGAATTTTCAGTGTGACACAGGTGCCCTCTCCCAATTCGCTTTCGATGGAAACAATACCCCCAACCTTTTCAATGTTCTGCTTTACCACATCCATCCCTACGCCTCGCCCGGAGAATTCTGTCACCGTTTCGTTTGTGGAAAAACCGGGGGCAAGAAGGAGCATTAAGATTTCCCGTTTGGAATATTCGTTTTCGGGCTTGGTCAATATGCCGTTGCGCTTTGCCTTTTCCAACACCTTATCCGGATTTACGCCGGTGCCGTCATCGGAAATGGTGATGATAATATCGCTGCCGGTATGCTTTGCCTCCAGCACAATTTCCCCTTGGGGTTCTTTGCCGGCATCAATACGATCTTGCACATTTTCTTCGATGCCATGATCCATTGAGTTTCGCACAATATGGATCAAAGGGTCGTTGATGCTGTCCACGATGGTTTTATCCAGCTCGGTATTTTCGCCGATGATGGTCAGCCGTACGTCCTTATTCAGGCTCTGCCCCATATCCCGGACAATACGGTTCATTTTATTGAATACCCCCGCGATGGGCACCATACGCATGGACATGGCAATATCCTGTAATTCATCCGTCAATTTTCTTAGCTGTCGGGTGGATTTTGTAAAATTATCCAGTTTCAAGCCCTTTAAATCGGGAGAGGAGGTTACCATGGATTCTGTAATCACAATTTCTCCTACAATGGCCATCAAGCTGTCCAGTTTTGACAGGTTTACGCTGATAATGCTCTGCTTGACGGAATGATTCTGTCCGTTGGCAGGGGCTCCGTTTTTTGCCGGCTTTGCCTGCTTGGAACTGGCGGGCGAGGGGTTTGCCTTCTGGGCAGCACTGCCTTTGCTTGTCTTAGGCTGTTCCGCCTCTTTCGGTGCGTTTGGAATCACCTCAAAGGAAGCGATATTAGGCGAGCTTTTGATGGCGGATAACGTAGGATCCACAAGGGCCTCATCCTTTAGAAAAACAAAATAACCATGGTCTATAATATAGTTGCAGGTTTCGGAATTGGTTTCCACATCCGCCGGGTAACATTCAAAGCTGCTGCCGATGGCATCGGCAATGGCATTTTTTACAATGAGCGCCCGTAGATTTTCCATTCCGCTGCCATCATCAAAAAGAATTTTAATAATATAGGGCGCCGATGTTTCCGGAATGGATTGCAATGGGGCGGTGGTTTGTGGTACCGCAGGTGAAGCGGCGGGGGTTTTTGCTTCGCTAGTTTCCATGGTACTTGTATCTTCTGTGTTCAATTTTTCAATGAAGGTATTAATATCAGTTATAAAATTGTCGATAGTATCTGTAAGGGGTTCATTTTGCTCGATCTTTTCTACCTCTGTGCGCATAAAATCGTTTGTTTTCAGAATCAGATTAAAAAGCTCCTTGCGCATTGACTCCGAAAAGGTATTGGTTGTGTTATTTTCTCTGAAGATGAAGAAAAGGTCTTCAATTCTATGTGCGATTTTAGAGATAGAATCAAATTCCATCATTGCGGAGGAACCTTTGATTGTATGCATGATACGGAAAATTTCGTCAATGTCCTCCGAGGAAAAGGATTTTGCTTTTTCCGCCTCAAGCATGATGCCCTCTAGCTGTTCCAGTAGGGAATTTGTTTCAAAAAGATACATATCTAACATACTATCCATGCCGTTGTTCATATTGTGCACCACCTTAAAAAAGAATATGTTATATCGTTTTTTGACTTTTGGTTAAGTATACTATAATTTTTATTCGACAAAAAGAGGGAAAATATAATAGCTAGATAGAAAGGATGTGAAATAATGTCAAATATTATTAAAGTTTCTACCCCGGTATCCGGTTATGATAATGCTTCCAGAACAAACCCCATCACCACAAATGACCCGAATATTAATAATATCACAAATATCCATAAAGCAACGAGACCCGACAGTAAAGCTTCCGATGGGGAGTATCAGCAGAATCATTTTATCGGCAGCCGAAACTCCAATTACGAGAGCTTTCTAAAGGCCATAAGAAACACGCCCTCAACCACGGAATTGATGGGAGAGCTGATGTTTTTCAAGCTGGGGAATTTCGTGACCTCCGGCATAAATGAAAATTTTGCCCAAGAAATTTCCGGGTTTTTAGAGATGATTCAACTCTCGCAGGAGGAGCTGTCCGGGCATATCAAAAGTCAGGCGGGAGCCGCCACAAAATTTTCCGGTGCGTTTTTTGATTTTTTAAGAGGTGCCCTTGCCCAATCCAATAACGGAGATTTGGATTTTAAAATACTGGATTTGTTAAAAAAATATAATGATTTTACTTCGAGTAAACATATATTAAACAGTATTGTCATTGATTTATCCAATTTGTCTAAGAGCCTGCCCAACAGCTATGCCGAACAGCTTTTGGAAATCACGAGCCGTTTGGATCAAAATGCCAATACCGGTGATGTGGAGAAAAATCTGGGTATTTTAAAAAACGAAATAATTCCCTTTCTATCGAAATATATTAGTTATACTAACGATTTCGGCAGGGTGCGGGATATGATTTCTTCCCTCATGTTAAACATGGCCCGCTATGAAAATGCAAATAAAAATGGATTTGTTGATGCATTTGAAGGAATTATGAATTATAATACAATAAAGGATAAGCTTGGGAACATAGATGCCAATGCATTTGCCGATATTTTGATTCAGCTTCATGCGGAGGATGGGAAGGAAAATGTATTTCAACAAAAGCTTATTCATATTTTGGAAAGGGGAATGCAAGGAGAGGCCGGCTATGAAAACATCGAATTGTTTAAGGGCATCATGTCCTCCATGCTTTTAAGTGAAAGTGTTTATATGCCCCTGCTGCATATGTCGCTTCCCTTAAATGTGGATGGGAATATGATGTTTTCGGAACTTTGGATCGATCCTGATGACGGGGGGGAGGAAACCGCTGAGGCGGAGAGAAAGGCAAAGCTGTTAATTAAGTTTGATATTAAAGACGTAGGTTTTTTTGACTTAATTATAATGCACAGCAAGGGAAAAATCGATATACAGCTGTTCTGTCCGGAAAAAGTTCTTGCTCTGGATCAGGGAATCAAGGCGGGATTGTCAGCAATTTTGGAGCGTAACGGGTTTGCCGTGAAATCCATGGCCATTGACAAAAGCACGACACCGGTGAGTATATCCGAGGTTTTTCCTAAAATTTATGAAAGGAAAAATACTGTAAATGTCAAGATATAAGGATAAAATCAGTAAAAAGGCCATTGCTTTAAAGTATGATAACGACCAGATTGCGCCTGTCATCGTTGCTTCGGGGATGGGGTATGCGGCTGAAAAAATTGTGGAGCTTGCTGCAAAAAGTCAGGTTCCCGTTTATGAGGACACATCCTTGGCGACGATTTTATCCAGATTGGAGCTTGGGGCAGAGGTGCCGGAAGAGCTTTATCAGGCAATCGTTGATATATATGTGTATTTTCTAAAGTTTTCACCGTCTAACCCATTGCAGGCTACGGAAGCTGACACTGCCGAGGGCCGGTGAGTTTGACGGAAGTTTTCATTTATAGAGTTGAATCGTTTGGAGGGATAGACAGTGTCAATCAAGTGTATTTTACTGGACGAACAAAACAATTTAATTGACTATGCGGATTTAAGCTTTCTGGGCAACGGCGTTTCTTTCCTGCTTCCCTATGAAGAAGCAACCCTGCGTCAATTTCAAGTAGGCGACAAAATTGTTTTTCAGGTAGAGGCGAAGTTTAATCAAATTTTTGATGCGGACATCAGCGAGATTTCCTATGGCAAGCTGCATCTGCAGGAGGTTAGAAATCTGGCGCCCCTGCTGCATCGGGATGTCCGTGTGGAGGTTGATATTAAGTCCACAATTTCTTATACTGCCAATGGAAAGGAGATTCCCGTCAACGTTCAGCTGAGAGATCTGAGCTGCGGTGGGATGTGCTTTCTTTGTCAGGAACAGCTTGACCCGGCTTTGGAATATGAATTTTTGACAAATTGGATTGATCTGCCTTTCTTAGTAAAATTCAGAATACTGCGGAAGGAAGAAGCACTTTATAATCAGTATTCCTATGGATGTGAGTTTGTCGGCTTGCATAGAACAGAGGAATGTCAGCTCCGAGCCAGTGTTTTCAAAATACAAGCGGCGAATTATAGACGAAAAAGGATGGATGAAGATGATGCAGTTTAAACAGTTGCTGCAAAGCAGCGGGAAAAAAGCGGGTGCGCTCCTTCTTGCTGCCGCAATGATCGCGACGAATATAAGCTTTATACATACGGAAAAGGCCTATGGCGCCTCCTTTCAAATGGGGACAGACAATCATTGGGCAGAGGCTTATATGCGCAATTTATACAACAGAGGCATTATAAGCGGGGATAAAAACGGAAACATGAACCCCAATCAACCCATTACAAGGGCGGAATTTATATCCATTATCAATCGTACCTTTGGGTATACCAAAACCGGAAGAACACCGTTTCAGGATATTAACGGTACGGAATGGTATGCCGATGATATTGCCATTGCCTATAATCAGGGCTATTTTTCCGGCGACGGAAGGGCTACGGCTAATGCCCAAGGCAGCCTGACGAGAGAGCAGGCCGTTGCGCTGCTGGGCAGAAATTTGGCCCTTGAGGAAACGGCGGGGATTTCCTCTGCCTTTCTGGATAGTACAAGCATTGCCAACTGGAGCAGGGGCTATGTAAATACCTCTGCCAATAAAGGCTTTATTGCCGGCTATAAGGATAATACCTTCAAGCCTCAAAATAATATTACCCGGGCGGAGGTGGCCAAGGTGCTTACGGATGCCGTGGGCGAATTGGTGAAACAACCCGGCACAATCTCTTTGGGAACACAGGAGGGGAATGTTACGATTGCCGCCTCCGGTGTTACCTTGCAGGATACAGTGATTCAAGGGGATCTCTATATTGCAGGGGGGGTTGGCCTTGGCAGTACGGTTTTTGAAAACGTTCACGTTTTGGGAGATGTGATTATCAACGGAACGGGAGAAAGCCAGGCAGGCAAAAGCAGCATCCTTTTCCAAGACTGCACCATTGCAAGCCTGATTGTGCCGGATACCGGCGGAACCATCAAATCCGTTAAGCTGAAGGGAAATACCATTGTGGATGAAACGAAGGTAAAAACCAATACATATTTGGAGGAAACGGCAAGCAGAGGCGGTGGCTTCAAAAATGTTGTGTTGGACGGCCCGGAAAAAACAGAGCTGCATCTGGCGGGCCTGTTTGATACGGTGACGGTAAAAGGCTCCCAGAACAATCTGTATTTAGACAAGGAAACCGTACAACACCTTGTGATTGATGAAGAAGCTGCGGGCAGCAAGGTTTTTCTGGATAGTGATACCTATGTAAACGGAGCCTATTTGGATGTTGGCATTGATGTTTCCGGTACTGGTGAAATTGGGTATTTAAAAGTAAATGCCGCAGGCAGTAAGGTGGATATGCTCCCGGAAGAGGTGGAGGTAAGACCGGGCCTTTCTGCGGATATTAACGGCAGAAAAATGAGTAGTAAGGATGCAGAGGAAGCATCGGATAAGCCTCAAATATTGGACGATTATCCGGAACTAGAGGATATTGGGCCTACGGATGCGGTGGCAAAGTTTAAAACCAATAAGCCGGGCACGCTGTATTGGGCCATCACTTATTATCAAGACGGCAGAGCCGACAGAGATGAAATCATCAAGCCCGGAAAATATAATACGGAAATTAAGAAGAACGGCTCTATACAAATGGAATCCGGCAAAGAATTTACCGTAAAAATTACAGGCCTTGAGGAAAATACGGAATATATATTGTCCGCAGTTTTGGTGGACGATCGAGACGACAGAAGCAGAAGAGAGGTAGCGTATTTTACCACCGGAGATAACAGCAAACCGGGCTTTTTGTCCGGCTACCCAAGAATAAAGGAGGTGACAGACGTATCTGCCATCATTGAATTTGTCACCTTGAAAGACAGCGATATGTATTGGGCAGTATATGAAAAAGGATACCCCGCCCCGGATGCCAAGGCACTGAAGACGCAGAAGCTTTATGCGGCGGTGAAAAATGGAATCGAGGAGGACTGTGAGAAGTACGAGGGGGATACCCTTACTATCACAGGGCTGAAGGAATTAACCAGCTATGACCTCTATATTTTAATATCCGACGGAGGAAAGGATGCTTCCGTTGTGAGGCTGCAGCTGAATACAACGGATGCCACACCGCCTCAGTTTAATTTGGGCTATCCCAAGCTGACGGCATCAGAGAAAACAAGTGCGGAAATCAGTGCAAGCCTGAATGAGGACGGCACGGTTTATTATGCAATTTATGAAGGCGGAGCGGACTTTCCTGTGAAGGAGCAGGCGGACGGAGCCGCTCCGGAAAAAACAAGCAACGAGGCAAAGCAGCAAATCATCAAAGGAAAAGGCGCCCTAAAAACCGGAAAAAGCGCAAGCTTAAAGGCAGATGTAACGAGCAGTATGAAATTGTCCGGCTTAAAGGCGGAATCAGACTACGATGTTTATTTGGTTGCCCAGGATAAAAGCGGAAACCTGTCTGAAATTAAAAAGGTTACCATTGGGGCGAAGCCGGATTTCATCAAAGGCTACCCAAGGATTCATGAAATTCGCAACAGCTCTGTGGATATTGCCATCAACGTGACAAAGAATTGTGCAGCCTATTGGGCTATTTTGCCCAAGGGAAGCATTGCTCCCACTTTTGTCAATTTAAAATCCCAGGTTGTACCCGGTGCCACAAATCAAGGCATTTTTAAAGAGTGCAAAAAAAATGAAGAGAATATTTTAACGGTACCGGAATTAAAGGAATACACCGATTATGAATTTTACGTTTTTGTTACCGATGGCTTTGCCGATTCGGAAATTGCAAAGCTGCAAATGAAAACGGCGGATTTAACGCCTCCTGCGTTTGCCAATGGATACCCTGTTGAGGACAAAGTAACAGATAAGTCCATTGATGTTAAATTCAAGGTAAATGAAGCCTCCACCATTTACTATGTGCTGTGTAAAAAGGGTGAAACCTTCCCCCTTCCTGCGGTTCCCGGAGAAGATCAGCCTGCCCTTGATTCGGAGGAAGCAAAGAATCAGGTAGCGCTGGGCAACAGCGGCCTAAAGAATGGAAAGGCGAGTGCAAAGCTCAATGTGGAAGGAAAGTTCGGTATTACAGGGCTGACCCCGGAGACGCCTTATGATCTTTACATTGTTGCAAGGGATAGCTTTAACAATACCTCCGATGTGGTTCATATGGACGTAAAAACTGCCGACTTTACGCCGCCAACAGCTGTGCTGGAGTTTGAAGAAACCATCAGCGGCGACGTTGTTGCAGGCAGTGAGATTCGCATACATTTCAGCGAAGAGGTTTTGGATAATGCCACAAAGAAAAAGCTTTTGGAAATTCCCAAAGCTGACCTTGCAAAGAATATTAAGCTTTATGATTTGTCAGCATTAAGAAGACCTGAGGTTGAGATTGATTTTACAAAGGTGAAGGTGGAAAATATTGAAGGCAAAACCGTTGTTACCTTCCCTGCAGGTGCTTTGCCCTTAAATAGCGGCAATACCTATGAATTTGAGCTAAATAGCATTGTGGACACCTCAGAGAACAGAATGGATCAAAGAACCCTTCTTCCTTCCTTTAGCACGGTAGCGCCTATGGTTGAAATTTTAAAAACCATACCCCCGGCTGATCTG
>DCDZ01000032.1:47089-47647 GCA_002316675.1 Tyzzerella sp. UBA1042 | reverse complement strand
ACCCCCGGCTGATCTGGATATGACCTTTGAGCTGGCACCCCAGGTTTCGGAAACAAATGATGATACATTTTTTGACATTGTGTTTAAAAGCAGCGAAAATGTAAAGTTCGAGGTTTATGAGAAACAGGAAGGCGATACTGCGTTCACATTGATTCAAAAGGGCGAAAACAGTGTAGTGGCTGTGGAAAAGGATAAATCTATTTCTTTGCGCAATATAGAGGATAAAACCTTAGGCAACCTTGCGCAGTATGATTATGAGAAGTTCAACAAGAAGTTTGAGGATAAGAAAAAAACGGAATACGGAATCAAAATTGTTGCCATTAATGGAGATACCGATAGAAGAGGTTGGTCCAGCACAGTAACCTTTGATGTGAAGTGTATCATTGGCGGCAGATCAGGCTTAAGCCCTGTTTCCGATAATCCTACGTTGCAGTTTGACCGTGCGTTGAGTGAAGGCGATATTACTGTGGTAAATTACCCAAAGGATTTTAATGTGAAGGTTTATTTTACCGATATGATTGTACCGCAATTTGCAGAGAACTATCCGAAGCTTGATAA
>DCDZ01000032.1:45705-46959 GCA_002316675.1 Tyzzerella sp. UBA1042 | reverse complement strand
GAGAACTATCCGAAGCTTGATAACGAGGGTGCAGTACAATTGATCGGTGATACGCTGATTAGGCCTCTGGTGAAAACGGATAGGCCGGCAACCTTCTATTATCTGATTGCGCCGACAGGTACGGTAGACGAGCCTACACCCGAGGGTATTATGGATGGGAGATATAAGCCCCAGGGCGGAGTTTCCGGCACGTTTATCATCCCCAGCGGAAATACGGAATATCAGCTTCGGATAGAAGGCCTAAAGCCGGAGCAGAAGTATATAATGTACTGCTTCCTGAAAGGAACGCCTGCGGCAACGTCTAAAATGGAGGAGATTCCATTTGAAATGACGGACGTGGAATCGCCGAAGCTCACTGCAAAGGTCGTTCGCAGATATGAAACCTCTGCGGAGATTGAGATTGAATCAGACATAGAGGCCGACGTTGATTGGATTGTATATGATCGTGCATCTGAGCCTGCGGAGATTACTGCGGATTACATTCGCAACAAACAAGAAACGGTAGATATCAGACCCATTGATTCCGGCGGTCCTGTGAGGGTATCTATTAAGAAGGATGCCACTTCCGCAAAAGAAACCATTACAATAGAGGGGCTGGAACGATATGTGTATTATAATTTCTATGCAGTTGCCAAGAGCGTGGCCGGCGGAGATGATTCATTTGTTTCAATAAAAAATATAACACCGGTGGACACCGCAGGCCCTACGGTGGAACTAACAACACAAATAACCGGAGAGACAGAGGGTCCTCGGCCTACCTACACTGGTACTGTGACATTAATCTTTAGCGAGCCCATGTTTTATATTCCTTCAGAAGAGGAGGATTTGAAGCCCCTTACCCCTCAAATTTTTACGCAGGCATTGAAGGGCTCCAGCGGGGGAACATATACGTTGGGAAAACGTCAATCCGTACCTGTGAAGGATGGGAATGCCCTCATCAATATTGAAATTAACTTTTCCGGCGTCAGCAATGGTTCGGTAATCTATATACCTTATGGATTATCAGACAGCAACTCCAACATTGCCGGCAAGCTTTCCATGGTATTTGTTCCGGGACAGGGCGGCACAGACCCATATTGGGAGCATAAATTTGTTCGATAAATCGAATAGGTGCAGTAAATTTTCAAAGAAAAAGTATGTTTATTTGGGCGGACAGATGGTTGTCCGCCCATTCTTTGTTCTTCTGCCCGTTTTATGGGCGAAAAGGAAGAGGGATAAGGGAATAGGTTGCGTAAATTGAAAAAGGGATAAAAA
>DCDZ01000032.1:45195-45404 GCA_002316675.1 Tyzzerella sp. UBA1042 | reverse complement strand
AAGAAACGCTCACCTACATGGCGGTTTCCTTTGAGCTTTGGACGCGTATCCGCACCAATAACGCCATTGAGCGCCTCAACCGTGAGATCCGCCGCCGCACACGCGGCGGAGGCTTTCCCTGGCGGCAACTCCGCCCTTATGCTGGTCTGCGCTAGACTGCGCCATGTAGCTGGTACTCAGTGGGGAAACAAGAAATACATGAATATGAA
>DCDZ01000032.1:33510-44950 GCA_002316675.1 Tyzzerella sp. UBA1042 | reverse complement strand
GAGACTGCAAACCAATTTGCGCATAACTCTTGACACTACCGGTGGTTAAAGGTGCCGGATGAATTTAAGGAGGAAGAAATATGAAAAAATATAACACATTGCATGAAGTGCCCACATGGGCAAAGCCTATGGTGAAGGATATGCAGGATAAAGGTTGTTTCTCTGATAAAAACAAGATGGATCCGACGGATGATATGCTTCGTGCTATGGCATTAGTAACAAGGTATTTAGAGAAGAAAAAATAAAATATGAGATAAATTATAAAAAAATTGGGAGCAGAATCTCAGCAAATACTCATAGTAGTTTGACAACATCATAATTGGAGACTATTTCGTATTCTATAATTATGATGTTGTCAATTCAAGTACTTTCATATGATTATTTTGTAAACAATGATTAAGCTGGTTCAAAAATTTTTGTAATCGTCCAGTTACCATTGTGAAACCTGGATGTAACAGTAACTGGTACAAAACTACTTGCATGAACTAATTCATTGTCTTCAATTAACTCATAAGAATATATATAAAATGATTTGGCGCCAAAAAACCAATGTAAAGTAACTACAGGAGTTTTAAATGTTTTCTCTTCTATGTTAGAGTTTGTTTTCTTTTCTATTAAAAAAAATCGGTATTTCTATAGCATAATTTCTTAAAATCCCCATCAGAAATTATTGTAGGATAAGATTATTGATTCCTATACTTTTGTTACTAGTCTGAAGAATTGTATTTGTTTTAATACTAAGTATCCGGCTTCTCTGAATAGTATTTTCAAAATCGAGAATAATACCTAGACGAGAGGAGTGAATTATAAATGTTTAAACATGAAAAACAGCTATTACATCCCGTAAGCATAGAAAGACCTAATCCCCAATATGCGGTTTTACTACAGGAGCAATTAGGTGGCGGCAACGGTGAGCTTAAAGCGGCTATGCAATATATGTCTCAGAGTTTCCGCATTAAAGATCAACAAATTAAAGATTTATTTCTTGATATTGCGGCTGAAGAATTAAGTCATATGGAAATGGTGGGTCAAACCATTAATCTGCTGAATGGACATGACGTTGATGCATCGGCTGTAGGCTCTGGCGAAATTCAAAGCCATGTTATATTGGGGCTTAATCCCGGACTTATTAATTCTTCAGGATATTCTTGGACAGGTGATTATGTCACTGTAACTGGTGACCTTTGTGCTGATCTTCTATCCAACATAGCTTCAGAACAGAGAGCAAAGGTAGTATATGAATACCTATACCGTCAAATTGATGATAAAAAAGTCAAGGATACTATTGATTTTCTTCTTAACAGAGAAGAAGCTCACAACGCTTTGTTCCGTGAAGCTTTTAATAAAGTACAGGATACAGGGTCTAATAAAGATTTCGGAGTTACAAAAGATTCCAGAATTTATTTTGATCTGTCAAGCCCTTCTCCAATCAATGCATTTGGCGATACAAAGGCTAATCCGCCAAGTTTTAACAATCCAAATGCTTAAATGGTGTTGAAGATTCTAGTAAGACACCAAATTGAAAAAATATATATTTCTGCATATTATAAATAAAGAAAAACCCCTTAGAAACCTTGATTTCTAGGGGTTTTTTCTTTCTGCACTCTACAGGATTTGAACCTGCGGCCTTTCGGTCCGGAGCCGAACGCTCTATCCCCTGAGCTAAGAGTGCTTAAGTTGCACTATATATTCTACATGGATATAGATAGCTTGTCAAACAATTCCGTTTCGATTATGTAAAAAAAATGTTAAATCACTAAAAAACAGCGTTTTGCCGTTATATTACTGCTGCATAAATCAAAACAAAGATATTTTTGCTAAAACAGCTTGAAAATTCGATCTTTTTTCTCATAGATAGTGCATAAATACAAAAGCGTAAGAAATACAAAAAGATACATATCACAATTTCTTCTGGTTATATAATAATTATTCAAAATCTAATTATTAAATGTTATTAAATGCGTGGGCTTTCTATTGAAAAGCATGGTTTATTATGCTAGTATTAATATATTCTTAGCTAAAATTAGCATATCTTGACAAAGATATGCATAAAAAATGATTATTTATTAATAAACAAAAGCTTTTATTGGGCAGATGTTTATATTAATACAATGAATTGATTTTTGGAATTTATTTCGAGATGATAGAAGCAATGGGCTTGTAAGGATGCAAGGAAAAATAATGAAGGAGGTGGTTGCTTGAATACTACTTCTGTTTCGGTACACAAATCCATTCCGGAAAACAGTAAGCTAGAGATGAAAGCAAAGAACGGCAAAGGGGAGGATAGTTTTAAGGATATGATAAAAAATGCATCCTCAAAAAAATCTTCTGATTATAACGGGAAAGCTGTGGAGAATAAGCCTACGGACAAAGCAAAAAATCCGACTGCTACACAAGGTGATGAAGAAGCCTCGAAAGAGGATAGCAGAGAGATTGGCCAAGTGGGTTTATTCCTTTTGCCACAAGGGGGAATCGACCCCATGCAATTGGCAAAGGCAATACAAGACTCGGTGGGACAAGCTGTTTCTGAAGATCCTCTTTTAACAGAAACGCAAAACGGTGAGGTACTCGTTGGTGTTAAGGAAGCGGCAATCAATCTTTCCCAAACAACACCTGCCACAGTACCGCAAAAGCAGGCCGGCGGCACAGCCCCTCTGGCGTATACAGCACAGCCTCAGCAAGAAGGCGAAGAACAAGCACAGCTCCGGCAATTGCCCGGACAGGATAGTCAGGATCGTACTGTGAATGCAGCAAGCAATCATTCCCAAGAGGGGACGGAGACAAAACAGGTTCTTGAGCCCAACGAAAAGGCAGTCCCCTTGTCCCAAGAGAAAGAAATGCCAGGCAGTGAGGCTGTTGGGGCGGCGGCAAAGCCCATCTCCGGGGGAAATGCTGAGGAAAGCACAGTGATGATTAAGGTGGGAGATACGGCCTTAAATTCTTCTTGGGAACAGGTTGCAAAAGAGATCGGCAACATGGTTGTTGAAAAAATCAACAATGAAATACAAAAAGTAAGTATCAAGCTAAATCCAAAGGAATTAGGCGAAATTAATGTGGAATTTTCCATAGATAACGGAAGAATTTCTGTGGATTTGCAGTGCAGCAACGAAGGAACCAAAGCCTTGTTGTCTGCAAATTTAGACTCCCTGTCTAAAGTTGTGCAGTCTAGCCTCATGCAAGAGGCCAATGTAAATATTCAGTATGAAAAAGCGGAAGCACAAAATACCGGCAATGAAGATTTTGACGGCAAAGGCCAAGGGCGGCATCAGGGAGATGGCAATGGCAGAAGAAAAGAACAGGCACAGGCAGACATGGATTTTGCACAGAAATTGCGGTTAGGCATTGAGAATATAGATGGTATGGAGGTATAAGGATGTCTGGGATGAATGACTATATGATGAATATTTCCGGCAGCACTGCTACAAGCGCTTCGTCCTTGACCACGCAGGCAACGGGGAAAAGTTATTTGGATATGGATGACTTTTTCAAGCTTTTGGCGTCGGAGCTGCAAAATCAAGATATGACAAACCCTATGGACACCAGCGAGTTTATGAGCCAATTAACACTGATGTCTACCATGCAGGCCATTACGGATATTACAAACGTTTCGTTGATCTCCTATGCGGCCTCTTTGGTGGGCAAGGATGTGACTGTCGGGCAGGTGAGCAGCAGCGGAACCATCACGGAAATTTACGGAACAGTCACCGGCACGGGGATGTATGCCGGGCAGCAGGTTGTTTTCGTAGATGGAAAAAGCTATGCCTTATCCTCGATTATGGCGGTGGGTAAGCTGCCTGACAAGGAGCCGGAAGCGGCTTCCACAGGAGAAGGCGATCTATAAAAGGCAAAATGAAATTTACAGGATTTATGCAATACAGTTGATTCTTTCAAATAAAACGTGGGTGTAACAAGGAAGGAGATTTTATAGTATGGTAAAATCAATGTTTTCAGGAATTGCCGGGCTTCGTGCCCATCAGCAAAAGATGGATGTTATCGGTAATAATATTGCAAATGTAAATACTTATGGTTATAAATCAAGCAGAGTAACCTTTAAAGAATCCATATATCAAACAACCTCATCTTCAAGCGACGGCGGTGACGTTTATGGTGGCACAAACCCTTCTCAGGTTGGGTATGGTTCTCAGGTGGGAACCATTGACTTGATGTTTTCAAGCGGGGCATATGCACCAACAGACAGCGCAACAGATTGCATGATTGATGGTGAGGGCTTTTTCATTTTAGGCGAAAAAGGGATGAGCACAGAGATAGATACCGAGGATCCTGTGGGAATTTCGGAAGAAATGTCCAAGTTCAAGCTTTCCAGAGTGGGTAATTTTAACTTTGATGGCGGTGGATATTTGGTTGATGGCAGTGGAAACGTGGTTTATGGCTATAAATATGGAACGGATGGAAATCTGGACACCGAAAACCTTGTACCTATGACGGTGCCTAGGGTGGACACAGAAGGAAACATTGTTGCCGATGGCGATACTACCGGCACGCCGATGAAGCTGAACAGCATCAGTATTTCCAAGAACGGTGAGATTACAGGTACTGGCCCCGATGGAAAAACGGTAACCGTAGGCGTGCTTGCCCTTGCAAATGTGCCAAACCCCAATGCCTTGGAAAAATCTCAAGGGCCATATTACTCCATTCGTGAAAACACTGGCGAGGTTATGCCCTTTGAGCCCACCCAAGGTACAACAGGCCAAATTTTGAATTTTGGCTTAGAAATGTCGAATGTGGATTTGGCAAAGGAATTTTCAGATATGATCACAACACAAAGAGGTTTCCAGGCGAATACAAGAATTATTACCGTTACCGATGAGATGTTGGAAGAATTGGTAAATATTAAGCGATAATGTATAGCGCAAAAGGCGCATTTTAGCTGCATAAGACGTAGACCGCCGCCAAATTGGCTGCGGTTTACCCTTCTTCTTGAGAGAACGGAAGGGGGTGCTTCAAAAGATTCTGATTGACGGAGGATGCCGAAAGCAGTGTTCCACTGGCAGTTTTCCCGGGATATTGGTATTTTTTAAAAATCTTTGAAAGATTGATGCGTAGTACGGGAGGGCAATATGATAAAATTAACGAAGCTGAACGGTGAAAGATTTGTTTTAAATTGTGAGCAGATTGTTGCGATTGAGTGTATCCCCGAATCCAAAATACTGCTGAATAATTTGAGCTTTTACATAGTGCGGGAAACACCCGATGAAATTATCGATAAAAGTATTAAATACCTATCGGCGATACATACTTTCAATATATGTCCGAGGGAATAGAGGCTGATTGACTTATAGAAATGTGGATTTTGGAGGCGTGTAATGGACTTAACGACGTTCATAGGGTTACTGGCAGGCGCAGCCCTTGTATTTTATGGCATCGGCATGGGAAATTTAGGAAACTTCTGGGATATTCAGAGCGTGCTGATTGTAATAGGAGGTACCTTTTCTGCATTGATTGCAAGTTACCCGGCAAGGGTTTTAAAGCAGTTACCAAAGCAGGTGAAGGTTCTTTTGAAGAATCCGTATAATCCCAGAGAATATATTGAACAATTATATGAGCTGGCGATTATTGCCCGCAAAAGTGGGCTTCTTGCACTGGAGGAAAAGGCCAATGCAATGGAAGATCCCTTTTTTCGCGAAGGGCTGATGCTGATTGTGGATTCAACCACACCCCAGCAGGTAAGCGAAATTTTGAATAATTCATTAGATTATATTGTAGAAAGACACGATGAAATTACTGCGTTCTATGAAAAGGGCGCCAGCTATGGGCCAGCCTTCGGTATGATCGGGACGCTGATCGGCTTGGTGAATATGCTGATGTCAATGAATATGGATGACGGCGCAGATGGGATTGGCAAAAACATGGGTATTGCGTTGATTACAACCTTCTACGGTTCCATGCTTGCAAATTTATTTTTTATACCCATTGCCAAGAAGCTGCAAGTGCGCAGTGATGAAGAAAGCTTATGCCGAAGAATTATTATAGAAGGGATTTTGGCAATTCAAGCGGGTGAAAACCCAACATTCCTGAAGGAAAAGCTGATTGCCTATTTACCCCAGTATCAGAAAAAAGAAAAAGGGAGAAAAGGTAAGGAAGCTGCTGCCGAGGAAGATTAATAAATTTTATTTTGAAAGGATATGCAGTTGTGTTGCTTCCTTAAGATGGAAGTATGGTTGCTTTGAAAAAGCCATCTCCTAATGGGGAACATTTTTCACACAAAGGAGGAAAAAGACAGTGAAGAAAAAAAGGGGTGGAGGCATTTCTAATGATTGGATGAATACCTATAGCGATTTGGTGACTCTGCTTCTATGTTTTTTTATATTGCTGTATTCAATATCATCCGTGGATAGTGCAAAGTGGAAAATGATTGTAAAGAGCTTTAACCCCTCTGGTGGGGAAGTGAGCCAAATTGTAGAGGATGCAGAAGCCTCAAACGGGACTTATGATGTTGAAGGCGGTATCTTAGACGAGGGCGGAGAGATTCAGTTCGCAGATGATTTCGATGAAATGTATTATAAATTATCAAAATATGTAGAAATGAATGGGCTTTCAGCCGATGTTGAGGTTACAAAAGGGGATGGATATACCTTTATTACTTTTCGGAACAATATTTTCTTCGATGGCGACAGCTATGTGCTGAAGCAGGAGGGGAAGGATGTGTTGGATCAGTTGTGCAATGTCATTGATAATGTGGATGATTCCATCGGGGAAATTCAGATATTGGGGCATACTTCCCAAGCAAGCCCCACAGAGAAAAACGAAGTGGTAAGCGACAGATTTTTATCCTCGAATCGTGCTTCGGAGGTGTTGGTGTATATGCAAAAGAAAAATATTATTGAACCGGTGAAGCTGGTTTCCATCGGCTTTGGACAGTTCAGACCAATCAGCTCCTTCGAGACAAGAGAGAGCAGGGCAAAAAACAGAAGGGTCGAAATCATCATTTCCAAAAATGACAATGTTGTGAAATCCTTAGATAACTATTATAATGAGGTATATGGAACAAGCGGCAGCGAGCTGCAAAACTAAAGGATACAAAGAAAATATAAAAATTATTCTGCAGCATCATGCTGAAAAACGCTGTTTGTCTGGCCGAGGATCGTTCTTTGGGCGTATGGACAGGGTGTAGAGTTATGAAAGCATTCGCTGGTTTGTTTCAGGGGCAATAATTTTTATCGAAATCTTGGACGGCAAAATTAGCCGGTTTCCAATTATATAATGGTAGGGGTGAATGCAAAAAATGTCAGAAGTATTAAGCCAGAGTCAGATAGACGCACTTCTTGCCTCGGTCGTTGGCGGAGGCAGCCTCGAAAGTACTGTTTCTAATGATACTGGCGAGAAATACAGAAAGTATGATTTCTATAGTCCGAAAAAGTACACAAAGGACAAATTAAATATTATTAAAAACACCCATGAAAATTATTGCAGGCTGGTGTCTTCCAGGATCAACAGCCTGCTTCGAGCGTCCAGTCAAGTTTCTCTGGTTACGGTGGAAGAGGAACGGTATTATGAATTTAGCAATGCCTTGTCAGATAACGACGCACTGACGGCAATCAATGCATCCTTGAAGACGAAGGAAACGGGCGGTATGGTTTTTGTACACATTACCACGCCGTTAATGCTAAGTATGATTGACAGAATGCTGGGCGGGAAGGGTGAAGAACCGCAAAATGTAACTTCGCAATATTCCTATACGGATATAGAGCTGTTACTCTACGAAAATATTACAAAATATTTGGTAGGCGTTATGAAGGATGCTTGGTCGAATTATCTGGAAATTGATTTTGAAATTGATAAGGTGGAAACCTCCCATGGCATCATGCAGGAAATCGGCATGGATGAAATTGTGGTTATTGTAGTCATTGAGGTAATTATAAATAATGTTGCAGGCAAGATTAACATCTGTATCCCAAGTACCATGCTGACAAATATTTTTGGGATACTGGAAAGCAAAAAATCTCCCAATGCCCGTGCGTCCGGAGGGACTGAGGATGATATATCCAGGGATATTTTTGAATCCATCAAAGAATCGGATCTGGATGTATCCGCCAAAATTGGTGATGCTACAGTAATGCTGCAAGATATTTATGATCTTAAACAGGGCGATGTTATTGATTTGAATCGTGCCCAAGGCTCATTTGTTGATATTTTTGTTGAGGATACGATCTGGTTTCATGGAAAGCTGGGTGTTCATAATAAAAATTTAGCAGTGAGAATAAGTGAAATAAATAATAATTAGAAAAAGCCAAAGGGGGGATTAATTGTTATGTCAGAAAAGATTTTTAACTCTTTAGAGATGGATGCCATTGGTGAAATTTTAAACATCAGTCTTGGGGCATCCGCCACAGCGGTTTCTACCATGCTTGACAGAAGAGTTGATATTACTGTTCCAACCGTAATGATTTCAAGTAAAGACACATTTGAATTTACATATATGGAACCGGCAGTAGCTGTGGAAATCACCTATGTTTCGGGATTGAGCGGCAATAATATCATGCTGCTGAAAAGACATGATGTGAAGGTGATTGTTGAGATTTTAATGGGAACGGAAATTCCCGAGGATGAATTTGAGCTGAATGATATCAACATGAGCGCAATACGAGAGGTAATGAATCAGATGATGGGGTCCTCCTCTACGGCTCTTGCGGAGCTGATTGGGGAGTCTGTCAATATTTCAACACCTACGTCCTTTGAAATCAATACGGTAGCGGAGTTTGCCGAAAAGTATTTGTTGGATAATGAGCCTATGGTTGTTGTAAGGTTTTCGTTAAAGGTGGAAAATTCTCTGGAAAGTGAATTTTTAAACATTATGACCGTAGACTTAGCAAGAAAACTCATTTCCGGCTTTGGTCTGCCTGCGGGCATGGGGGAAGAAGCACCGGCAATAGCTGAGACTCAGGAAATGAATTACCCAAGTTTTGAGGAGCCTGAGGAAGCCGCCGAAGCCTCCGCAGAGGAAGAACCCGTGGATCTTTCCGCGGGGCGGATGATGAGTCAGGAAGATATTGAAAAGCTGTTGTCACAAAGTATGCCGCCGACCCCGGAACCGCCGACCCCGGAACCGCCGACCCCGGAACCGCCGACCCCGGAACCGCCGACCCCGGAACCGCCGGCCCCGGCAAAGGAAGAACCGAAGTCGGCGGCCCAGCCGGAGCCGCCTAAAGCGGCGTCTCAGCCGAGCAATACACCGGGCTATGTCCCCGGGGAACCGAAGGTGATTCAGGTGAAGCGTAATGGAGAACTGAGCAATATCCCGGGGGGACAAGAACGAGCGGAAAATCTGGATTTGATTATGGGGGTCCCCTTGGAGATTTCCGTGGAGATCGGCCGCACAAAGAAAAATGTACGGGAAATTCTTGAGTATAACAAGGGTTCTCTCATCGTTTTGGATAAGCTTGCCGGTGAGCAGGTAGATATTTTTGTAAATGGACAGTGCATTGCAAAGGGCGATGTGGTTGTTGTAGATGATAATTTTGGCGTACGTGTTACAGAGGTATTAAAAAAATTTTGATCCGCAGCGTATAAAAGGGATTAGGATAGGAAAAGAAAGGAATGAGTATAATGGCTAAAATTTTATTGGTGGATGATGCTTCTTTCATGAGAATGATGATTAAAGACGCCCTTACAAAGAACGGATACAGCGATATCTATGAAGCGGCTGATGGTGTGGAAGCAGTTTCCAAGTATACCGAGGTAAAGCCCGATTTGGTAATTATGGATATTACCATGCCAAACATGGATGGCTTGGGTGCATTAAAGGCAATCAAACAACTTGACCCGGCTGCCAACGTGGTAATGTGTTCCGCAATGGGTCAGGAGGCTATGGTAATTGAGGCGATCAAATCCGGCGCGAAGGATTTTATTGTAAAGCCCTTTAAACCCGACAGAATTTTAAAGACGGTAACAACTGTGCTTGGCTAAGCCGGACAGGAGGAGAGACTGATTTTTGAAGATTTCTTTATGGTTTTTATTACTTTTTTAGCAGTAATATTGATTTTGTTTTTAAGCTATTGGTTTACCAAATATATCGGAACAAAAACAATGGGAGTCAAGGCCTCCAGACATATGGAAATTGTGGACAGACTTCCCATTTCCCAAGATAAATCCATTGTTGTTTTGCGGGTACAAAAAAGCTATTATCTTTTATCTCTATCACAAAGCGGCGTTGGGCTCATTAAGGAATTGGAAAATGCGGATGAGCTGGATTTCCAAAGGCAGGAGCCCCTTGGGGGCAAGGGAGAGTATGATTTTAAAGAAGTATTAAGCCAGTATTTTTCGGGCAGAAAGAAATAAATTCCGGCGGGCTGTTGGCTTCCGCCGGACAGCAAAGCCTGCGAAACGATATGGAACGTACGAGGAGTTTACCATGAATGATGCTTTTATCAATATAAACGGCGAACAGGTGCAATCCTTGGAAATGATTTTGATGATTACCGTGCTTTCCCTGTTGCCATCTATTATTATTATGATGACATCTTTCACTAGAATTATTATTGTGATGTCATTTTTACGAAATGCGTTGGGAATGCAGCAAACACCGCCAAATACAGTTTTGGTAGGAATTGCGCTGTTTCTCACCCTTTTTATTATGTCTCCTGTACTCAGTCAGGTAAATGAACAGGCGTATGTACCCTATAAAAACCAGGAAATTACGGGACAGGAGGCCATGGATCGTGCTGCGGTGCCCATGAAAACCTTTATGCTGAAGCAGACGGAAATGGACACGCTGGAAATGTTCATGGATTTTTCTGGAGAAGAGCTTTCCGAAAGCTACGAGGAACTGCCCCTAACGGTGATCATCCCCTCTTTTATGACCAGTGAACTAAAAAGGGCGTTTATTATCGGCTTCCTTTTGTTCCTACCATTTTTATTGATTGATATTGTGGTTTCCAGCACACTGATGTCTATGGGTATGATTATGCTGCCGCCGGCCATGATTTCCTTACCCTTTAAAATTCTGCTGTTTATTACTGTAAATGGCTGGCAGCTATTATTCTCAACATTAATTAAGGGGTTCAATTAGCCGGAGGGATAAGATATGACGAACGGAGAAGCTTTAGATATTATGCGTTCAACCATTATGGTTGCAATCAAAATCGGCGGGCCGATACTGGTGCTGAGTATGATTATCGGCGTTTTCATTTCTATCATACAGGCGGCCACTCAGATTCATGAGCAGACCATTACCTTTGTGCCAAAGGTGCTCTTGATTGCCTTGATCTGTATCGTCAGCGGCCCATGGATGCTTGAAACCTTGCAGGATTTTGTATATGAAATTTTTAAGCTGATGATTTAAGCATTGCAAGGGGATGAATTTTCTGCCCCAAGAGGGCGGAAGAAGAGGGTTTAAGAAAATGGAATTGCGGAGGCAGGGGAGCAAATGGATTTTTTTGAAAATTTTGTATTTTTCTCATTTATTATAATGAGAATGGCAGGC
>DCDZ01000032.1:19415-33335 GCA_002316675.1 Tyzzerella sp. UBA1042 | reverse complement strand
ATATCCCCGGCATTATCAAATCCGGGCTGATTCTTGCTTTGGCTATGATTGTTTTCACCGCCCAGCCCCAACAGCAAATGGTGCTTTCGGGTATGTTTGAATATGGTGTGCTTTTAATCAAGGAGTTTGCGGCAGGGGGGGCGGTGGGCTTTGTGATCAGCCTGTTTCTTTATGTCATTATTTTTGCAGGAGAGATGATTGATATGCAGCTTGGTCTTTCCATGGCAAAGATATTTGATGTGCAGAGCAATGCTTCCATTGCCTTAAGTGCAACCTATTATAATATTTTGTTTATGTTCCTGTTTTTCGCTGTAGATGGGCATTTGGCACTGCTGCATATTGTTTTAAATTCTGCTCAGGTGGTTCCCTATGGCCAAGTGGTTCTGGGGCAGGCCTTGGCTCAGTCTATATTAGATATTTTTATACTATGTACGGGGTTGGCGCTGAAAATGGCATTTCCCGTGATTGCCATTGAGTTTTTGTGTGCGGTGGGCATGGGCATTTTAATGAGGGCCATTCCCCAAATTAATGTTTTTATTGTGGATATTCAGCTTAAAATTTTTGTGGGATTGGTGGTTATGCTTTTGATCTTCTCTCCCATTGCCGATTTTTTGAATACCTTGGTGCTTACCATGATAGATACGGTAAGAGAAACGCTGATCTATATGCACTAGGTGTGTATGTGCAAGAAGAGCCTTTGTAAAAAGCATTGCCATGCAAAATAAAAGACTTCCAAAGGGGGGGAGAACATTGGCAGGGGATTCCAAAACCGAAAGAGCCACGCCCAAACGAAGGAAGGACGAGCGTAAAAAAGGTAATTTATTAATCAGTAAGGATGTTATTACGGTAGTATCTCTGGTTGGGACTTTCTTTGTGCTTAAGACGTTGTTTCCTCAAATCGTTGAAAGGGTCTATACGTTTTTTTATAAGGCCTTTGACTATGCCCAAACCACGACGGAAATCACCAATGATTTTGCGTTAGAAGTATTCAGGCAGGTTTTGCTTGCGTTTTTTCAAATCGCCGCCCCCGTTATTTTGGCCTCTGCGGGGCTGTCCATCCTTGCAACGGTGGCGCAGACAAAGCCGATTTTTGTAACAGACAGCTTAAAACCGAAATTTGACAGAATCAACCCCCTTCAGGGATTAAAAAAACTGTTTTCTATAAAAAGCTTATTTGACGTACTGAAAGGCATTATCAAAATTTCCATATTAATTGCAATGCTGTATTCCTTTATTTCAAAAAGCATATTGTCCCTCTCCCGTACGGTGCAGGCGGACGTATTTCCCTCCAGTGTGCTGCTTTTGGATATGACCATGTCCCTTGTTTTTAAGATATGCTTGGCGTTTGTGGCCATATCCGTACTGGATTACTTCTTCCAACGGTGGGAATATGAACGGCAGATTAAAATGTCGAAGCATGAATTGAAAGAGG
Organism: Tyzzerella sp. UBA1042; assembly: GCA_002316675.1. GTDB lineage: Bacteria > Bacillota > Clostridia > Lachnospirales > Anaerotignaceae > Chakrabartyella. The sequence continues at coordinate 31,903 of DCDZ01000032.1, read as the reverse complement.
AATATAAGCAAATGGAAGGCGATCCCCAAATCAAAGGTAAAATTAAGGACGTACAGCGGAAAATGGCCATGTCCAGAATGATGCAGGCGGTGCCCAAAGCGGATGTGGTTATCAAAAACCCCACCCACTATGCCGTTGCCTTAAAATATGATTTGGATAAGGACGGCGCACCGGTGCTTCTTGCCAAGGGGCAGGACGCCGTTGCCCTACGCATTATAAAAACGGCCGAGGAACATGAGGTTTATGTTCTGGAAAATAAGCCCCTGGCCAGAGCAATTTATGCCACAACGGAGATCAATCAAGAAATCCCCGGGGATTTCTATGGTACTGTGGCAGAAATTTTGGTACACGTTTACAAGCTGAAAAATAAAAAGATACTTTAACCCGAAATGAAATCGAAATGGTGTGAGATATGAAAAGGCTATTCCAAAACTCAGTTTCATTATTTGTAATTGTCATTGTATTATTATTACTTATTCCCTTAGAGCCCTTTGTGTTGGATATTTTATTTATTATAAATATATCCGTATCCCTCATTATTTTGCTGATTACCATGAACATAAAGGAGTCTTTGGAGTTTTCCATTTTTCCTTCGCTGCTTTTGATCACAACCCTGTTTCGCTTGGGCTTAAATGTTTCCTCAACCAGACTGATTTTGTCTAAAGCGGGACAGGCCGGTGAGGTCATTGCTGCCTTTGGCAGCTTTGTTTTGCAGGGAAATGTTGTTGTAGGTACAATTATATTCATTATTATTGTTCTTGTTCAGTTTATTGTTATTTCCAAGGGCGCCGAGCGTGTTGCCGAGGTAGCGGCAAGATTTACGCTGGACGCCATGCCCGGAAAGCAGATGGCCATTGATGCGGATTTAAACTCAGGGCTCATTTCCGAGGAAGATGCAAAAATAAGAAGATATAAAATTCAGAAGGAAGCGGATTTTTACGGCGCCATGGATGGTGCCACAAAAATTGTAAAAGGCGATGCCATCATGTCCATCATTATTACGGTGATTAACTTTATTGCCGGGGTAATCATCGGCTTGGTGCAGTCGGGTATGGGCTTTTCAGAGGTGCTGCAAATTTATTCCATCGCCACCATTGGCGACGGTTTGGTTTCCCAGATTCCCGCCCTTTTGATTTCCACCGCCACCGGCATGATTGTAACAAGAGCGGTGTCGGACGGAAGTTTGAATACCGACGTAGCCCGCCAGTTTTTGGCCCAGCCCCAAGCCTTGTTAATGGGTGGAGGAATTGTAGGCCTAATTTCCGTTATTCCCGGTATGCCAACCATTCCTTTGATTTTAACCGCGGCCATGCTCCTCTCACTGGGCTACTTTGCACGGAAAAATATGACCCTAGCCATTGCCCAGGAGGCCCAGACCATGGAGGTGCAGGATGCAGCGCCGGCAGCCACCGAGGAAGATTTTTATAAGGATGTCAACAATATTTATCCGCTGCTCACGGTGGAGCCCATTGAAATGGAATTTGGGTTTAGCCTGATTCCCTTGGTGGATGATGCGGGGGGCGGAAAATTGATCAATAGAATTGTGATTTTCAGGCGTCAATATGCACAGGATATGGGCTTTGTTATCCCCTCTATTCGCCTGCGGGACAGTGCCGCTCTAAACCCCAATCAGTACTCCATTAAAATTAAGGGAGAGCAGATTGCCTCGGGAGAGATCCTTGTGGATTATTATTTGGCCATTGAGCCCAATGAGCTGGCGGGTGAGGTGGACGGCATTGATACCATTGAACCGGCCTACGGCATACCCAGCAAATGGATATTGCCGGAGAATAAGGAATTGGCGGAAATTTACGGCTATACGGTGATTGATCCCCTGTCAGTTATGCTGACCCATATGTCAGAGGTGGTTGCACAGCACGCCTATGAGCTGTTATCCAGAACAGAGGTGTTGCAACTCATTGAAAATGTGAAGCACTCTATTCCCGAGCTGGTGGAGGAAGCCTTCCCAAATATTATTTCATACAGCAGCTTCCAGAAGATTTTATCAAACCTACTGAAGGAAGGCGTCCCCATTAAGGACTTGGTGACGATTATTGAATGTATTGTGGAATCCTCTGCGAGCACCAAGGATTTAGATATTATTACGGAAAATATTCGCGTGGCCTTAAAACGAACCATTACCCGCAAGTTCTGCGAGTCTGGGCAGATGAAGGTCATTACACTGGATGCAGAGCTTGAAAAGGTGATTGTTTCCAGTATGGCAAAAAGCGAGCAGGGCATTTACCTATCACTAAGCCCGGAGGTATTGCAAAAGGTTTTGATGCAGGTGGCGGAAAATGTGAAGAAATTCAACGATATTTCTTTAAAGCCGGTGATTTTAACAAGCCATGTGGTGAGAGTTTATTTCTATCGCTTAATTGAGCAGTTCTATCCAAATGTCAGTGTTATTTCCTTTAACGAGATAGCGAATAACGTACAAATTCAATCCATTGGAAACATTGTTTTATAACATAGGAGCGAATGAAATTGAAGAAAAAACGCAATGAAATGACAAATGAAGAGCTTTTTGCCGCATACAAGGCCACCGAAGACCTGACCATTAAAAATGAACTGGTTTTGCGGTATGTACATATTGTGAAAAATGTCGCCATTCAAATGCGGGGTGTTTTTCAGGACTTTGCCCAGATTGATGATATTGTAAACGAGGGTGTCCTTGCATTGATGACCTCCATAGATAAATTTGATTTGGATAAAAACATTAAGTTTGAAAGTTTCATTGCTAAGCGGATTCGTGGTATCGTGATTGATATAGCCAGAAAAAACGATTGGGTGCCCAGAAGCGTGCGAAAGGCCGCAAAAGATATTGATCAGGCTACGGGCGTTTTATATACCGAGCTGGGGCGAATGCCCGAGGATGAGGAAATTGCGGCATATTTAAACATTTCCCTTGAAAAATACCACGAATATTTGAAAAAAACCAATTTAATGAATGTACTTTCTTTTGAAATGCTGTTGGACGATACGGAAAATGGCGGGCAGCATAGCCAGATCATGAATACAAATATGGAAACAATGCCCGAGCATTATCTGGACAGCATGGAGCTGGAACGAGAGATCAAAGAAGGCCTGGAGGGCCTGCGGGAAAAGGAAAAGCTGGTAATTTCCCTGCATTATGCGGAGGATTTAAATATGAAAGAAATTGCGTCGGTTTTGGGGGTCAGCGAGCCTAGAATCTCCCAGATACACGCCAATGCGTTAAGAAAGCTAAGGCTGTTTTTGAAAAAGTAGGATTCTGAAGGAGGGATAAGATGTATAAAGGGTTTTATAATTTATCATCCAGTATGCTTACACAAAATAAAAATTTGAATGTAATCAGTAATAATTTAGCCAATGTTTCCACCAGCGGATATAAGTCAGACCGCATGATTTCCGGTACCTTTAAGGATGCGGTGATGTCCAGAACAGGCAATACTATACAAGGGGCGGAGGGACAGGCATTGGGCAATTCCTCCATGATTACCGTTCCCTATGAAACGGTAACGGATTTTACCGATGGCGCATGGGAAGAGACCGGCGGCAGCTTAGATTTTGCCATCCACGGCAAGGGCTTCTTTGAGGTGGATCAGCAGGGGGAAACCGTCTATACCCGCAATGGCTCCTTTAGTCTTGACCAAGAGGGCTATATTGTGCTGCAGGGCATTGGCAGAGTGAACGGTGAAAACGGTGCCATACAGCTGGATAGCGACCAGTTTCGTGTAGAGGCCGACGGCAGTATATACGATATGGCGGGGAACCTGAAATCCAAGCTGAAAATTGTGGATTTTGAAAATTATGAGGATTTGACCAAGGTTTCCGAGGGCGTTTTTGCCGGAGGAGCAGTGCAGGAAACCGATGCCACCCTGCTGTGGAAGTATGTGGAAACCTCAAATGTAACACCGGTGCGGGAAATGACTGATATGCTGGTGAGCCAAAGGACGCTGCAAAGCGCAGCCCAGGTTTTGAAAATGTATGATGCCATGGCACAGAAGGCCGCAACAGAGCTGGGCCGGGTATAGCATAAGGCTTTGTGTACACTGTGTAGGATAAAAAGCACCCCTTGGTGAAACTGCTTTTGCCAATGGGCATACTTGCAAAGGAGAATTGCTTATGGAAATGTCTTTTTATAATGGAAAGCTTGGTGCTGCTGCCCAGCAGGCCAAGATGGATGTTGTTGCAAATAATATCGCAAATGTGAGTACGGCGGGGTACAAGGCAAAAACAATGCGCTTTTCCGATTTGATGTATCATAATATGGAGGGGATTGACGGGACGGAAACCGATGCAAAATCCGGCAGCGGTGTAAAGGCCGACCGCACAAGCACTTCCTTTGAAAAAGGCAGCATAAACCTCTCCTCTTCACAAACGGATTTTTCCATTGAGGGCCGGGGATTTTTTGCATTGCAGAACCCTCAAACAGGGGAAAGAGTATATACCACCTGCGGAAACTTTGTTTTGGCTGAAAAAGGAGAAAGCTTTTATTTGGCCTCCAAGGACGGAAATTTTGTAATTGGAACCGACGATGAACCCATCAGAATAAAATCCGGCAGCGAAGAGGTTTGGGATCCGAATATGCAAACGGATAAGGACGGCAACCCCTTAGGGGGCATGGCAGTCAGCATTGAGGAGGCGGAGCCTGCGGTATTTGACTTCCCCAAAACCGAGGGAATGCTCAGTGTTGGCGACAGCAACTTTATTCCTGTTGAAAAGAACGGAGAGCCCGTTCTGGTGGAGGATGCAATGGTAACAAGGGGGAGCTATGAAGGCTCCAATGTGGATATTTCCAAGGAATTTACAAAGGTAATTGAAGCCCAAAGGGCATATCAGTATTCCCTTAGAATGGTGCAGACAACGGATGAAATCCAAAATTTGGTGAATAATTTAAGAAGCTAATGGAAGTATCAGCGGATTTGGAGGGACTATGAAAATCAATAAGTATGAGGAAATGAATGCGTTTGCCATAGATATGCTGCGTGAAATCGGCAGTATCGGCACTGGGAATGCGGCAACGGCTTTGTCCACCACATTGTCCGCAAAAATATCCATGTCCTTACCGGAAGTGAAAATTATGGGCTACAATCAGGTCATTGATTTCTTGGGCGGGCCGGAGAAAATTGTTTCTGCGGTTTTGGTGCATATGACCGGTGCGTTTAGCGGCATTATGTTATATTTGTTGGATATTGATTTTGTCAATATCGTATTTGAACGGCTTTCTCTTGACAAAATTGAGCACTTTGACGAGATTGATGAAATCAGAGCATCTGCCATAGCAGAGGTAAGCAATATTATCATCTCTTCCTATGCCAATGCAGTATCCCAGCTGAGCAGCATCCCAATCAACCTTTCCGTGCCTGCCATGGCGATTAATATGCTGGGGGGCATTATGTCTGTGCCTATGAGTGAATATGGATACGTTACGGATACCATTATGATTGTGGATGGAAAGTTTATTTACAATGGCGGGGAAATGACCAGTAATTTGATTATGCTGCCGGATATTAAGTCGTTGAATTTTTTATTGAATAAGCTAGGTGTTTTTAATGAGTAAAGAGATTACAGTAGGCATTGCGGATATGAAGTTCACCAGAATGGAAGGGCGCCTCATTACATATGCTTTAGGCTCGTGCGTTGGGGTTTGCCTTTATGACCCCGTTGCAAAAATCGGGGCCATGGTACATATTATGCTTCCGAAGAAGCTGGAAAACGGTGGGGATGGAAATGTCTATAAATTTGCCGATACGGGAATACGGGCCACAGTTAGAAAAATGGAAGTATTTGGCGCAGTCAAAAGGCGTATCACGGCCAAAATTGCCGGCGGTGCAAAAATGTTTGATATCCCCGGAGGGGGCGCACTGGGCAACATCGGCCAACGCAATGTAGAAAGCGTGCGACAGACATTAAAAGAAGAAAGTATTCCCATTCTCAGTGAGAATGTGGGTGCCAATTATGCAAGAACTCTGATTTTTGATTGCAGTAACGGACAGGGGAATATACGCTCCTTTGGAAGAAAGGAAGTTATTTTCTGAGTAGGGGCAGTTATCCGGAGGGGACGTCTTTTTTTGCCCTCTAAAGAAGAAAAATACCATGGGAAATTATTTTTCGTTTAAAAATGGGGTAGTATGCAGAAAAATATACTATGAACATAAATACAGTTTTTCATTGATCTGCCATGCTTCTCATGCAGTAAGGAATAGCCATAATTTTAATGGAGGTATTCATATGGGCGTAAAAAACAAAAGCGAAATTTTACTGGAAACGGGAACCAATGAAATAGAAATCATGGAGTTTAAAATTAACGGTAAGCTCTATGGCATCAATGTTGCCAAGGTGAGGGAAATCATGGTGGCCCAAGAGGTGACACCGATGCCTTTGGCCCATCCTGTAGTGGAAGGGATTTTCAAGCCAAGAGGCACGGTGATTACCGTGGTGAATTTGGCGAAATATTTATTTGGAGACGAAGCCGGTAATGGCGACAGAGATTTGTTTATTATCACGAATTTTAACAAAATGCATATTGCCTTTCGTGTGAACAGCGTGGAGGGGATTGTCAGACTTTCTTGGACAGACATTCAAAAGCCCGATAAAACAGTAAGCGGCGGCGAAGAGGGTGTTGCCACCGGAATTACGGAAATTCAAGGGGACTTGGTGGTTATTTTGGATTTTGAAAAAATTGTTTCCGAAATTGCCCCTCGTACGGGTATTCAGGCAGAGGATATTACCAAGCTTGGAGAGCGTCAAATGAGCAATGATCCTATTGTTTTGGCGGAGGATTCCATATTGCTGTCTAAGATGATTTTAGAATGTCTGCACCAGGCGGGCTATAAAAATGTTTTGAAGTTTGACAATGGCCAAGAGGCGTGGGACTATTTGCAGACCATTCAGGATGAACAGGCTCTGGCGGAGCAGGTATCTCTGGTGATTACAGATATTGAAATGCCGGCGATGGATGGCCATAGGCTGACAAAATTAATTAAGACCGACAAGCTTTTAAAGCAGATACCGGTTATTATTTTCTCATCCTTGATCAATGATGAGTTATATGTCAAAGGAAAGCAAATTGGAGCCGATGATCAGATCAGCAAGCCGGAAATTGGCGGCCTAGTAGAAGTGATTGATCGTTTGCTTGAAAAACGCAAAAATTCCCTTTAAGCTCGCCTTTCCCGTAGCAGAAAAAATAAAAAGCCCCATTGCAGCGGTTAGAAACACCACAGCTGCAATTGAGCTTTTTTTATGTTTAATGCAAGGGGTGCTCCTTTACCGTTACGCAAGCATTGGAGAGCTGTGTGGCAACGGCGGTTTTCAGCTTTTCCCGATAAAAGCTGATCAAAGGGATTACCTTTGGGTCGTCAATGACAATATATTTTGCGGGCAGATGGGTAAGGGACAAAGCAATGACGTCTGCGGTGCATCTTGGGCAGGTGCAAACGTCAAACAAGGCTTGGAACTCTTCCAACCGCTCCAACACCAATTTTTCATATACATTCACATAGTGAAAGGTGTGTTTTATCTCCGCCTCCATCTCCAAATCCTCTGCGGATTCTTGAGAGACGGCAGGTGCGGGCGATATCTCCGGGGCTTGGACGGGAAGGATGTCGTTGGAAATTTCCGTCTCTGCCGACGTTATCGGTGCTGCCGCCGGTTTTTCCACACTTGCGGAGGCTTCCTTTTCCAAAGGCGGTTGGGCAGGCTCCGTCTTTTTTACAGAGGCATCCTCTGTCTGGCCTGCCATAGCCCACAAATTTTCAGTAATTTTTTCGGAAATGGATTTATCATTGGAAGGTTCAATACCCATAAACCGTAAGTCATTTGAAACATCAGAACCGGTATTATCAATTTGCATTTGATCCTCCATAGCTTGATGTTCGTCCTTGGCTTTCGATATCAGATTTAGCACATGGGCGGTTTTGTTGGTTTTTCGCGCCATTTTTCTACCTCTTTTCTGAATAAATACAAGACAATACGACGGTGAGAAAGCTGTTTTTGCAGCTTTTCTACAGAGTATTATAAAAAAATGAATTTATTTTCCTGCGGCTTTGCAGCGGATCAGAACCTCTTCAATAAAATTGACATAGTCAAGGGTAGGCTTTGATCTGGGGGCGTACAAAAGGACGCAGGAGCCGTGAGCGGGGGCTTCTGCTACGGCCACGCTTGCACGAATTTTAGAATCGAATACGGAAGTATCCAGCTGCTCGGCAATTTCGTTTGCCATTTCTCCCACCTCAATGGCAAGGTTGGTACGCTTATTATATTTTGTCAATAGCAGCCCCAGCACGTTCAATTTTGCATTATAAAATTTTTTCACCGTCTGGGCGGTTTCCTTCAGCTGGGCAACCCCCAAAAGGCTTAAGATTTCCGGAATCATAGGAACAATCAAATGATCCGAACAAACATAAGCATTTACCGTTAAAATATTTAATGCCGGCGGCGTATCTATAATAATAAAATCATACTTGTCGGTAACAGATTGCAGGGCTTCCTTCAGAATATATTCCCTGCCGGAACGGTTAAATTCCAGCTCTGCACCGCTTAACAAAATATTGGAGGGGATAATATCGCCAGACTCCGTTTTTTGTATGACATCCTCCAGGTTTGCCGTGCCCCGAAAAACATCATAAATGGTTGCGGCATTTTCAATATCAAGCCCCAAAGAAAACCCAAGGTTTCCCTGCGGGTCGAGATCGATTCCAAGAACTTTATATTCTTGAAGTGATAAGCCTGTAATGAGGGTGGCTGTGGTTGTTGTTTTCCCCACGCCCCCTTTTTGATTTGTTAGTGTAATAATTACTGACACGAGTATCACCTCATATGGATTAAATTGTGAAACTAAACTATTAATAAAAGTATACTATATGTCGAAAAATAAGTATAGAGGGAAATTTGATAAGAATATTCCATGAGAATATCGTTATTTATATATTTATAATATTTATAAGGAGGTATATTATGGCAACGATTTCTAGCCTTACATCGTCATCATCCAGCAGTAATGTTTATGGAAGCCAGTCCAAGGGGATCGGCGGACTTGTCAGCGGGCTGAATACGGATGAGCTGCTTGATGGCATGACCATCGGCACAAGAACGAAGATTGCATCACAAAAGCAAAAAAAAACACTGCTGTCTTGGAAAACAGATGCATACCGCGCAATCAGCGATCAGCTGGTGAGCTTTGCAAGCAAGTACACATCTTATTCATCCACTACAAACCTTTACAGTGCGAGTTTTTATAGTAGAAGCGTTATTACGCCAAAGGGTGAAAATAGCAACGCCATTTCTGTTTCCGGTAAGATCAGCGGAAGCCAGCAGATGACCGTACAGGGAGTGAAGCAATTGGCCCAGAATGCCAGCTTTACCACCTCGGCGGCACTGTCTAACAATGCCATAGAGACAGGGGAAATCAGCTTCGAGGCGAAAGATACCTGCGCTGTTTCAGGGAAAAATTTTAATGTAAAATACGGCAACACCACCTACACCGTAACTATGCCGGAAAAAGAAGACGGCGGTGTGTATACAAATGCGGAGGAACTAGCGGAGGGTCTAAATAAGGCCTTAGAGCAGGTTGACATCGGCGGTGGCAAAACGCTGGGAGATGTCATGGAGGTTACTGCGCAGGGAGAGAAGCTGAACTTTAAGAATGACGACGGCGTTGGGAACAGCTTGAAAATTACGGGGGGAGATACAGATCTTTTGTCTGCCTTGGGTATCACTTCCGGGTCTTCCACGCTGGTAGATCAGAGCATTGGCGAGGCAGGTTTAGATGCAGTGGCTGACATTGATGCAAATGACCTGAAAAAGAACACAACCTTTGAGGAAAGAATGCTGGGGAAATCCGTTACCTTTACTTATAACGGAACGAAACAGGTGATCACCTTTGATGATAAAGAGGCATTAGAAAATAAAAATACATTTGAAGATTTTTTGCAAGGCAAATTAGATTCCGCCTTTGGGCAAGGCAGAATTGATGTAACGATGAGCGCAGACAACAAACTACAGCTGAAAACAGTGCTGCCTTCGGGGGAAGAAGATACCTCCTCTGTTTTGTATATGTACAGCTTGTCCACAGGCGTAATGGGCAAGGCTGGTGTTTTTGGCATTGCCAGCGGAACATCAAATAAGCTGAATATGACAGAACCCCTTGAAAACTCCGGGTTGAAAGGGATAGAGAGTGCGGGGCTTACCAAGGATACGGAGTATGAAATCAGAATCAATGGGGAAAGCATTAAAATAAAATATGAAGAAGGGAAAACCTCTCTTCAAGATATTGTAAATGCCATTAATAGCAATGAAAAAGCCGGCGTGAAGATGTCCTATCAAACAAATAGTGATTCCTTCTCCATTGTTTCAACCCAAAGCGGGGCATCAGGTGCCGTGGACATTGGAAAGATTACAGAGGAGAATGGCGAAAAAGAAGTTGAGTTAAATTCCTTAGAAAAACTGCTTTTTGGCAAGGCTGGCGGTACACCGCAAGGCAAGCCTGACGAGGTATTGAACGGAAACACGATTCAGGGGCAGGATGCCATTATCCGTGTGGATTATGACGGCGAAGGCGGTGCGGAAGCGCAGGAAATTTACCGTTCCTCCAATTCCTTCACTTTAGACGGCATGACCATTGTGGCAAACAAAACCTTTGGCTATGAAGGGGGCACTTATGTGCCAGATACAGAGGCCATTCAGTTTGACGCTAGTGTAGACACAGATAAAGTGGTGGATGCCATCAAGAATATGGTAGAGGCCTATAATGAGTTGGTTGAGATCAGCAACACCTCTGTGCAGGAAAAACGGGACAGAAATTATGTCCCCCTTACCGATGAGCAAAAAGAAGAGATGTCGGAAAAAGAAATTGAAGCTTGGGAGAAAAAGGCAAAGGCAGGGATGCTTTTTGGAGATTCTGCCATTTCCAGCCTCACCAGTGACCTGAGGTATGCTTTTTTAAATGTCGGTACTGAGGGTTTGTCTCTTGCGGATGCTGGCATTACAATTTCCTCCGATTGGAAAGATAACGGCAAAATAACCTTGGATGAAACAAAGCTGAAAACTGCCCTTGGGGACGATCCCGAGAAGATACAGAAATTGTTTACAGAGGAGCTGACGGACGGCAAATTGACAACAGGCGGCATTATATCAAGAATGAAGGCCGTTACGGAAAAGTACGCAGCAACCACAGGAGCAACCAAGGGAATTTTGATTGAAAGAGCAGGCAATTCAAAATCCCCCAGCTCTTTATTAAGCAATACACTGCAAAAGCAGATGGATGATATTGATGACATCATTACAAAGCTTGAGAGTAAACTAAAAACCGAGCGCACCAGATATCAGGATCAATTTACCCAGCTGGAGGTTATGATGCAGAAGCTGAATGCACAAAGCGGTTGGTTGGCGGAATACAGCGGCTCCTAATTTCTTGAAAGGATGGTAATATATGAATGGTTATGGATATCAGCATTATAAACAGCAGTCTATTAATACAATGACCTCGGGAGAGCTGTTGCTCCTTCTGTTTGATGAATGTGCAAAGCGGCTTACGAAGGCGGAAATGTCGTTAAAAAATTCCAATTTCCAGGAATTTGAGGGAGCCATGCAGCGGGTTTCCGAAATTATCAGATACTTGGATACAACGCTGGATAAAAGCTATGCAATCAGCCAGGAAATAGCAAAGCTGTATGAATATTTTCAATTTCAGGTTGCCAGAATCAAGGCCGGTAGAAACATGGAAGCAATACAGGAGCTTCGGGCCATGGTAATAGACCTGAGGCAGACCTTTAAGGAAGCCGACCGTCTGACGCAGATGGATTTGGTTAAAAATTAAACTTCGGAGGTTGTGCCCATGGCGGAACAAGTATATATGGCACTTACTTTACATCTTCAAAAAAAGTATAATAAGGTAAATGAGCTGCAAGATTTAACCAAGCAGATGGCGGAGTGCTTACAGCGGGACGATATGGTTTCTTTTCATCTTTTCATGAGAATGCGTGAAAAAACCATGCTTGAGATAGACAGCTTGGAATATGCCCAAGAGGATATACTCAAAGGGATGCCCACGGCGAAGGAGACGTTTGCGCGAGAGGCACTGACCGTTGAGGCCCATGAGAAAGGGCAGGAAACAGCAGAATTATGCCGGATCCATGAGATTTACAATAGCATAAAAAGAAGCCTGCAAAGCACAATACAGTATGATAAGGCCATCAGCTTGAAGGTGGGAGGAGAGAACTCCTTTTATAAGAAGTAGACCATCCTTCATAAAAATATTTTTGTTTACAGCAAAAGGGCTCTTCCGTAGAAGGCCCTTTTTTTGCATTTTTTATTTGCGCCGGAAAACAAGGTTAGGCAGCTTTCTCAATGGACCAGAAGGGCCCGCCGGAGCTTGCAGAATATTTTGCTTCTTCTAATATGGTTTCCGCATCCCAAGCCTGCCGGCTGTTATCAGCACTTTGAGAATCCGCCAGCAATACCTTTCCCTCTGCCGTTACCCCCCGCAGTATAATAAAATGCCCTTG
>DCDZ01000032.1:10609-19264 GCA_002316675.1 Tyzzerella sp. UBA1042 | reverse complement strand
TAATAAAATGCCCTTGGGAGGTAAACAACCCTTGATCCATCAGCACAACAACCAGCTTTCCCTTAGAAAGCTCATCTAATATCGTTTCCTTTGTAGGGCTGCCCAGGCTTTTTGATACCAGCCCGTAATTTTCGGCGCCCTTCGGAATAATAGAATGGTAAGAACCGCTATCGTTGGCAAAATGACCATGATCAAAGGCCCACTTTGCAACGTTATCCGGTGTTACTTTATTGTCTGTGAGGGTACTTGCAACCATGGCAAGGGTGGTTGGGCCGCAGCCAAAAACACCGATGACGTTGTCTCCGCCATAGATTGCCGTTTCCCACCGGGGATCGGTTTGAGAATAATACACCAAATCCATGGTGTCGGATTTTAAAATGGTCTCACCATCGTCCGTCTCCTCTGTCTCCTCGGGCTGCTCGGTTTTAGGCTCCGCCGCATTGTTTTCCTGTTCCATGGCTTTGGCCAAGGCTTTGGCTTCCCGTTTTGCATCAAATTCCGCTTTTTCCGCTTTTAGGGTCAGCACCAGCTGTGAGGCATTGGCAGAAGTATCCTGAATAAAATAATCGATATCCCAAGGCGTAACCCGGGTCGCAAATAAATACAAAAAGCATAGGAAGCTGATATAGGTCCCTATGAATGCTGTACTAAGAAATTTTTTAAATATGCTATTTCGTTTCCGTTTTTTCATATTATCCAACCATATTTCCCTTTGCTTACGTCACCAAGAATTTTACCGTTTTGCATTGTGATAACACGCTTTTTCATAATATCTACAAACTCTTTTGCGTGTGTGGCGATAATCACCGTAATTCCCAACCGGTTGATTTCGCTAAATAAAGACATAATATCCAGTGCAGATTCGTAATCCAGATGTGCAGTGGGCTCATCTGCAATGATAATTTGTGGATTATTCACCACAGCCCTTGCCATCAGAATTTTGAAGGTTTCCCCTCCTGATAAGTTAGGGGGATATTCATTCATTTTCTTTGTCATTCCCACAAGCCCTAAGGCCAAGGGGATGGATTGGCGGATTGTTTTACCGGAATGTCCTGCGGCTAACATAGGAATCTCTAAATTTTGGTAAATTGTTTTATGATCAATCAATAAGCATTCGTTGTTCACGATACCCAGAAGCCTTCTGTAATAGGGAAAGTCTTTTTGGGGCAAATTGGTTAATGATAAAGAGTTTACGAGGATATCACCGGAGGTGGGCTTCAGCTCACCCGTTAAAAGATTGATGAATGTACTTTTACCGGAGCCCGTTTTCCCCACAAGAAAAACAAAGTCTCCATCTTTGATTTCAAGCGAAACATTCTTCAGTCCAATCTCATGATTTGGATAGGTTTTTGATACATTTTGGAATAAAATCAAAATTCTCATACCTTTCAAACGAGTTTGTTTCAAATAAATTTGCTTCAAAATAGGACAATATCCACCTTTTTTAGTATAACACCGAAGCCAAAAAATGTATATAAGGCTAAATGATAGAAAAGAAAATGTTTTATTGTCATTTTTTCTTTATTTTATCCAAAAATATTAATTAAATTCCAGAGTGCCCATAATTAAAGGGTTCTGGGAGCAATCTTTGAGTTTCGTCAAAAAAACGTCAAAAAATATTATTAATTTTTCGGGCTGCTCTTTTCATCATTTCGTCTGTGACATGAGAATACACCTTCATAGTCATTTCTACATCGTGACCCAATATAGAAGCAGCGGTTTTAAAGTCAACGCCGTTTGCTATTAGAGCAGTCGCATAGGTATGACGAAGCATGTGCAAATGAACATTTAATCCTACTTTTTTTGATATATTACGGATGCAGACTGGGAGTGAATCGGGTGCAAATGGAAAAACTCTGTTATCCATATTAACTACATTATAAGCCATTTTATACTCCATTAACTGATTTGCCGTAGTTTCGGATATGGGAACAATTCTTTTACTATTATATCTTTTTAGCGTTCCAAAGCCTTCTTTGCTATTAGGAAGCTTCTTCCATTGGCGAACAACGTGAATCTCTCTTTTTCTAAAATCGACGTTGTCCCATGTTAGCCCCAACAATTCACCACGTCGCAGTCCTGTTCCAAGGACGAAAGAGCAAACATAGTAGTATTTCAAATACAGCTGCTTTGACTTCATGAAGGTGAGCAATTTAGTAATTTCATTTTGTTCAAGTACATGCATACCTTTTTCGCCATCGTCATACTGCGTTAATGGTAGCTTTATATCTTCGATCGGAGTGGCTGGTATGATTTTGTACGGGCGTACAGCTTGATTTAGGATATATTTCAATTTAGTTAAATGACATTTGACGGTACTAAGCTTCATTCCCGCAGAAACCATAGAATCGACGCATTTTTGAATGTCAGAATTCCTTAATTCAGTTAGTGGAATGTTCTTTATGTTGCTAAATTTTTTTAACGCTAATTCTTTTGAAATTATCGTGTTCGCTGTCTTGTGTAGTTTTTCGCTTTCCAACAACTCCTCTGCAAACTGCCCCAAGGTTATGTTTCTATACTCAGGCTTTGAATTTGACGATAGCGCAACTTCTTTTTTCAATTCCTCAATGCGACTTCCTGCCGCGGTCTGAGCATCCTTCTTTTTTTCAAACCCCTGCTTACTTTTTTGTTTCCAATCTCCGTTTGCATCCTTGTAACTGATTATGTACTGCCAGCCTTTGTCCTTCTGGCGGTAGGTAATGTTATATTGCATAAAAATAAGACCTCCTTTATTTTAGGTATGGCAAATAAAGCGGTCTTGTGATACAATTAGCTTGTAGAGAGCGATTGTACTATGTATGACCGCTTATCCCTCATTCCATTGGCGTGGAGTGGGGGATTTTTTATTTGTTATTGCAGCTTTTCTAATCTTACAGTTTGCGTTACACCCATTGCTGAAGCTTCATAGCTTATCCGTTCATCTTCATAGGTGAATGTCTTAGTATCATCCCCCGAAGCCAACAGGGCGCTATCGGTTTTTTCTTTGTCATTTGCGGATTCCCAAGTATGAGGTTCATCTGCTGCTTCAGGTGCAACGAAAGTTCCAGCCCAGTAAAGCGCTTTTGTTTCGTCACTTTTTGTAAACCAGCTAATTTCGATAGTTTCTCCATCGATTGTAGCAATGTGATAAGTATCATCCGAACTGCTATTAACTTGTTTCCATTCACCTGTTAAGTCAGGTATTTGTGTTTGCTCAGGTTCTGCAGTTGCATTGTTGGAACTGCTGCAACCAAAAAGAGAAGCCGATAAACATAGAGCAGCTAAGCTCATAACAAATTTTTTCATTTCTAAATCCCCCTTAATTTGACAAAATATCCCACATTGTCTATAATGTATTAAGGGCTTGTCCATCCGACAAATCTTGCTTTTCCCTCTCAGCATTCGCAGTGCTGAGGGGGATTTTTTATTTAAAAACTTTCAACTTTTTGTATGGATTCCAACGAGTAGAAGTCATCCCGTTTGATATGGGTCAACTCATGCTTTATCGCTTCATTCTGTGATTCAATTGATAATCTGGCATTTATGTATACGTTATAAAATCCACTTTCATCTTGCACGGTAACGCCGTTTACGCAGCAAGGCAAGTCTATATACCTAATACACACATCTTCCATAGCATCACCGTCCTTGACTATCGTCCCTTAATGCTTCAATAATTTTCACCGCTTTTATAATATCCTCTGTTGTTGCATTTTTGCTTACGGAGAATAGCATTTTCATTTCAGGCTTAGAACGTAAGCTGTCTATTAATTCCAAAGTTTCGTCATCCAAAACAACAATATTATCTTCTTCATCCATTACGGTTACGGTTGGTTCTGGCTCTTTTCCTGTTAATAAGTAATCTACTGTCACGCCAAAATGGGTTGCAATTTTATCCAGATACTTGGTGTAGGATGTACTCTTCCTATTCAGCCAATCACTTACCGAACTACTTCTTGCCCCGGCCACTCTGGCTAAATCGGCTTGCTTCATTTGGTGATTTTCCATAAGTTTTATGATTCTATCTACCGTATCCATTGTGATACCTCCACAAAAGCATCAAAATAATACGAAAACCGTGCAAAAGCTATTGACGTGTACGAAAACAGAGTATATAATAACGTCATAAGCACGAAATTCGTGTAACAAATGCTTTAAGTCTATTTTTAATACTATTTTTAATATCGCAAATTGATAATAGCACGAAAACCGACGAAAAGCAATAGAAAAGGGGTGAAAAATTGAAATTTTATACGACTTTCGAGGTGGCAGACCTCTTAAAAGTGTCAGAACGCACTATTCGGGAGTGGATTAGAGGTGGAAAGCTTGGAGCAACAAGGCTTGGCGGCACGAAAACAGTGCGCATTAGCGAGGAGGATTTACAGAGATTCTTAGCCGAAAACAGAGTTGTTATAAAAACTTTATAAGGAGGAACATATGGAAATAACACTAACAATACGAGCTAAAGATTGTGAATTACAGGAAATATTTAACATCATTGAGGGATTCGCAAAAAATTACCCCTATGCTCGGGTAAACATAGAGGTATCAATTTAATCATTGTTTTTCAATTGTAATGCTTCTTAGGCCATTATGACTAACGGCATAATTTACTCCTTGTCCGTGCAGGCAATACTGTTTCCCGGTGCTAAAGTTATGAGCAAGGATTTCATCATCCTTAACCATGGAAATTACGCCGCCATTTGGATAGGTAGCGCTCGAAACGTCAGAGCACAGTATTACGTTTCCATCATCATATGTAAAGCGAAAAGTATACATTGTATCCCTCCTTCCATAATTATTTCACATGCCTGTCCACACACGAACAGGCGCAAGTATTTGATTTACTTATTTTACCACAATTCGTGGAAAAGCACAAGATGTAGGAGGATGATTTATGAAATTAAACAAGATATTGAAACATAAAGAAATAACCGCAAAACAGTTAAGCGAGCAAACGGGCATCAAATATAGAACACTGCTCAAATACTCTTGCGGCGAAAGAAGTTTAACAGTTGATGCCGCCAAAATCATAGGCAAAGCACTAAATGTAAATTGGTGGCTGTTTTTTGAAGATGAAAAGGAGGAATAGAATGAACCAACTAACCGTAATTGAAAGAGAAAATCAAAGAGTAATGACCACGGCTGTTTTGGCTGAGGAATATGCAACAACTACTCAGGCCATAACAAATAATTTCAACAGAAACAAAGAGAGATACATCGAGGGCAAACATTTTTATTGCCTTGAGGGGGATGAAAAGAGGGAATTTATAAACCAAACTCAAATTGATTTAGGTTCAAAAAATGCTTCCAAACTCTACCTCTGGACAGAAAAAGGCGCATTACTTCATGCGAAATCATTAGGCACCGACAGAGCATGGGAAGTATACGAGATTCTGGTGGATACCTATTTTAAAAAACATGATTTATTACTGGACGGTATGTCAACCGAAATGAAAGCCATCCTCATGCACGACCGCAAGTTACAAGAGGTGCAGCAGGATGTGAAATTACTCAAAAACACCATGACCGTAGACCATGGACAAGCTAGAGAAATTGAATGCATCCGTAAAAGCCGAGCAGCCACTATCTTGGGCGGCATCGGGAGTGATGCCTATAACAAACTTGGCAGCAAAGTATTCCGTGCAATCGGTCACGACTACAAGGAATTTTTCAATATCAATGCTTATAGCAATACGCCAGTAGCTAAATTTGCCGAAGCAAAGCATTACCTGAAAAATTGGGTGCCGGATAATAATTTGCAGCTGCTGATTAATGCGGCAAACAGGGGTGATGTAGTGTGAAAGACCACACCTTCCTAACAAAGAAAGACCTAGCCGCCCGTTGGGGCAAAGATGTAAAAACTATCAATAAATGGCTGGCAGAGAAGCAAATTAAGACTTTCCGTGGCACTGACCACTTCCAACTGGATTACATAGAGGGACTGGAAAGAGAAAATTTAGATTTTGAGGGGTGCAGTGCCTTTGCCCTCAGAGCCAAAGACCGCCGTATCGAACAGTTAGAAAAAGAGCTTGCAATGGTAAAAAGCACGTTGTTTCAAATGGCTGCTATATCAAACGAAGCCACGGCGAAACTAATGAAGGGACAAGCATCCTAAGGAGGTATATATGAAAAAATTCAACATCAACGATTACCGCGGCAAATACGCCATGCACTGCAAGACCGAGGAAGAGGCGAAAGATTTCCGCCGAGTGATGCACAAGGCGGGGAGGAAATGGATAGACCACACGTTATACACAAAAGTTTTTAATTGGAGTACTTATAAGGAAAAAACGGCTTACTTATTCAATGAAGGAAGGTTTGGGCCGTTCAATACCGCAGAAAATGAAGGCTACACCATCCTCAACTGGTCAGACTTCATGCAACATGAATTCACCAAAGCTGATTTGAGGGATGGCATGGTGGGGATTGATCGCAGCGACGAAAGATATATTTTTCTTTGCGGAAAGTTCAGAAATGCAGATGGCGAACAATATTGGGGCGACGATCACAATTTGAATGAAGATTTTACAAGCAATTGTAGAGAGGAACTTGACTTCATGCGCATCTGCACATCAACCGCAGAAGTGTTAGAGGAATGGTGCGACGAAAACAACCTTACCACCATCTGGCAGCGTCCCGAAGTAACCGTCATGACCATGGACGAAATCAAGGAGAAGCTTGGCATCACAGGGGAATTGAAAATTAAGGAGGTGTAAGAATGAATTTAGAAGAAAGCATCAAAGGTGTATTGCAAGAAAAACTATCAGATGGAACTCTTGAAAAAATCGTTGCGGAGCAGTTTGAAAAGGGAATGACCACGGCTATTAGCAATTTGGTCGGACATTTTGGTTCTGTGAATAAAGCAATCGAAAAAAAGGTTGAGGAAATTATGATTCCTGCTATTGACCGCCATGACTTTTCCACCCATTTGGTTAAGTTAGATTCCATCTTGTCGGATATTATAAACAGCACTGCGTTGGTTGATAACAAAAAGCTGTTGGGAAACTTTAAGGAATTAATGATTGAGGACGAAAGTCGCAGGGTTATCAAAGTTTCCGAATTATTCGGTATGTGGTGCAATTTTGTATCCAAGGAAGTTGAAACCAATGGACTAGAAGTCGTTTTCGATGATGGGCCCAGCTATGAAGATGTAGAAGTAACCATGACCGTAGAACACGAAGAAGGTCGCAGTTGGTCGGATTTAAAGAAAGCAAACATCATTTTCGAGTGTGAACATGATGAAAAAATGAGTGTTCTGATTCCTATCAGTAACTGGGCTAAATTTGATGGTGGCAAGTGGGATATGGATTCCAAACAGCCCGCTGACATTAACAGCCTTCGTTACATGAGCAGCTTTGAGGTTTTGTTGCTGAAATTAAAAAGAGGTTTCTGTAAAATTCAACTGGATATTAAGGAAATGGAAGAGTGTGTGTCGCCAGAAGCAGAGCCAGAAGCAGATTACAGTTAAGGAGGGCTAATATGTATTTATTAATCGGAACACCGTCGGAAATCGCTGAATTTATGGACAAGCAAGGTAAGGAAGATGTGACGTTACGGGTAGCTAAGGTATCGTTTGACACCCCGTACAAATCGGTTGCCGACATGCTGAAAGAAGCTGAGTATTTACGGCAGGCGAAACGGTATGGGCTGGGTGACCAGATATGAGAACCCGTCCCCAATTCCGTTACATATGTTGTTCTGATTGTGGAAACAAGTGGAACATAGCAAACATAACCGATACGTCGCATGGGTATTTATGCCCGAAGTACAGAAGGGAAAGGAGGGGGAAGCGTGAGCAATGAACAAATCGAACTAATCAGCCGCAATACATATCGCCGCATGTGGCGCAAATTCAAAAAGGACATGCTTTATACCATCAAAATACTGTTCCTGTGGTTTCTATGCGCCTTGGCTGTATTTATGGTAGCCGTAGCTTTCGAATGCTCAGACGTGCCTAATACGCTATTCTGGATAGTGATTGAAGCAGTTAGTATAGTGTCTGCTGCGGTAGTGTCGGTAACACAAGCGATGGAATACATAGAGAAAATAAAAACGTCCCCACGGAACGGCAATTCCAGTAGGGGACAAGCATAAATAATCACTTTGAAAATAACAGAAAACAGGAGGTTTGTCAACTATGGGTATTAAAGGATACAAGGTTTTTAACCCCGATTGGACTTGTCGTGGGTTTCAATATGAAGTAGGCAAAACATTTGAACATGCAGGCGATATTTCAATGTGCGGCAAAGGCTTCCACTTTTGCCAAAAGGCAAGCGACTGCTTTGGTTATTATAGTTTCAATAACAATAACAAGGTTGCCGAGGTAGAAGCCTTGGATTTGGTGGAGAGCGAAGGAAACAAGAGTGTTACTAATAAGATAGCTATTTTGCGCGAAATCCCTTGGTGCGAGCTACTAACCATTGTCAACGAAGGAAAAGATTGCACCGGGCTTTGCAACACTGGCAACCGGAACACTGGCAACCGGAACGCTGGCGACTGGAACGCTGGCAACCGGAACACTGGCGACTGCAACACTGGCGACTACAACACTGGCGACTGGAACGCTGGCGACCGGAACACTGGCGACCGGAACACTGGCGACCGGAACACTGGCGACCGGAACACTGGCAACCGGAACGCTGGCGACTACAACACTGGCGACTGCAACACTGG
>DCDZ01000032.1:0-10471 GCA_002316675.1 Tyzzerella sp. UBA1042 | reverse complement strand
CTGGCGACTGCAACACTGGCGACCGGAACACTGGCAACCGGAACACTGGCGACTACAACACTGGCAACCGGAACACTGGCGACTACAACACTGGCAACTGGAACGGTTGTGATTTTTCCACAGGTTTCTTGAATTCCGAAACCCCGAAAATGACAATGTTCAACGTTCCTTTGGACTTGGATAGAGATAGTATTTTATCACTCAGAGGGATGCGCGTTTTAAATTGGAATTTTGAAAATGCTTGGTGGATTTATTCACAAAATATGAGTGATGAAGAAAAAGAATTGCATCCAGAGCATGGGACAACGGGCGGTTATTTAAAAACCGTTGATTTCAAAACAGCCTGCAAGATGATGTGGGCGAAGCTGGACGACGAGGACAAAGCGGCAGTTACAAGCTTGCCGAACTTTGACAAAGACGTGTTTAAGGAAATTACAGGTATTGAAATTTAAGAAAGGGCGGGATTTGTCAATGAATAATTCATTAGTGCCAGAAAATGATACACAAGAATTATGGGAATTAAAAGGCAAAGTTGATGCCGTGTTGATGTATATAGAGACTACTGAATACCCAAAAACTGAGGTTGTTTCGGCTATGTTATCAGGAAAGGTCAAATATAAGGAGGATGCAAGATGATTGTTAAGTGCAAATTTTTAGACGAAAACGGTTCGCCGAAAGGCAGAGAATATACATACGGCATCGCAGAGGATGCGGTAGAGGGCGAAATTGTGACCACAGAAGAGGGAAAGAAACTGGTTATAACCTCTACCGACGTACCACAGGAAGAGGCAGAAAAGTTTGGGGATAAATTACGATATGTTCATTCAATCGTGGACTTAGAACCACAAAACGTGACGATTGATGAAATTCAACAGCCACAGGAATTAATTACAGTAAAGCAGCTTCCTGTCATTGAAGAACATCTTAAAACCCTGTCAGAGGAAATTGATACAAAGGTAAACAGTGCGTTGGCATTACCTTGCACAGAGGACAATATTAAGACCGTGAAGTCCGCAAGGGCTGACTTGAATAAAACACTTGCCACACTGGAAGAGCAGCGCATGGCGGTCAAAAATGCCATCATGGCACCTTATGACCAACTCAATGACAGATACAAATTCTATGTTTCGGACAAAATGAAGGCCGCTGATGAAACATTAAAAACCCGTATCAGCGATGTTGAAAGTGAATTAAAAGCCCAAAAAGAAGCCGATATCAAAGCATATTTTGACGAATATTTATGCAGTAAAAATATAGACTTTGTATATTTTGATAATGCAAAAATCAACGTCACATTGTCCGCAAGCCTAAAATCTTTAAAGGAGCAGGCGAAGCAATTTATTGACCGAATTTCCGATGATGTGGCCCTCATTGAGACACAGGAATTTAAAGAGGAAATTTTTGTTGAGTATAAGAAAAATTTGAACTGCTCACAGGCAATTACAGCGGTTGTATCAAGGCATAAGGCTATCGAAGAACAGAAAGCCAGACAGGCAGAAATTGAAGCCAGACGACAGGCACAAGCCGAAGCCACAAAGAAAGTTGAAGCTGCCGCCCCTGCACCATTGGAGCCACCGAAGCAGGTAGCACAACCTATCCAGCAACCAAAGGCAGAACCAGAGACAAAAACCGCACCCGACCCAGTGAAAACCTTGACATTTAAGGTCAAAGCTCCAATTAGCAAATTAAAAGAATTGAAAGCATTTTTAGTTGAAGGAGGTTACAAATATGAGTAATCCAGTAGCACAAAGACCGAAATTTTCCGTAGCAATCCAGACTGATACATATAAAAATCTTATCAATAACACACTGCAAGACCCTAAGAGAGCGCAGCGCTTTATCGCTTCTATCAGTTCCGCGGTGGCGGTAAACCCTGATTTGCAGATGTGTGATGCAGGAACGATTTTATCAAGTGCATTGCTTGGAGAAAGTCTAGAATTATCACCAAGTCCACAGTTAGGACAGTATTACATGGTTCCTTTTAAGGACAAAAAAAATAACATAACAAAGGCTGTATTCGTTTTGGGATACAAAGGCTATATCCAACTAGCCCAGCGGTCAGGATATTACAAACACATCAATGTAATTGCGCTGAAAAAGGGGGAATTGACAAGATACGATCCCCTCAATGAAACAATCGAAGTTAATATGATTCAAGACGATTTGAAGCGAGAAGCGACCGAAACAATCGGCTATTACGCAATGTTCGAATACCTAAATGGTTTCAAAAAAATCATGTATTGGTCTAAGGAAAAAATGGCTAACCACGCCAATAAATATAGCCCAGCTTTTAGCCTTTACGGTTGCACCATAAATACAAAAAATGGGCAAGTAAAAAAAGTATCCTTGGAAGATTTTGAAAGAGGTAATTATGACAAGAGTACGGAGTGGCTTTATAGCAGCTTTTGGTACAAGGACTTTGATGGCATGGCATACAAAACAATATTGCGCCAGTTAATCAGCAAGTGGGGCATTATGAGTATTGATTTAAGACAGGCTTTTGAAGCTGACGAAGCCGCTATTGGCAAAGACGGAGTTCCTCAATATGTGGACGAGCCCGACATTCCAGAACTGCCAGCAGGGGAACCAGAAGAGTATGCCGAAGACGAAAACGCAGAGGTGTCTATGGATGATTTATAATATCGTTTCGTCAGGCAGTAAAGGCAATGCTGTAGTAATTGACAAAACAATTCTGATAGATTGCGGGGTGCCGTTCAAGGCGCTCCTGCAATACTACCGAGATATTCAATTAGTTTTATTAACGCATATCCATTCCGACCATTTCAACAAAGCAACTATCAAAAAATTAGCCTTTGAGCGTCCCACGTTGCGCTTTGGGTGCTGTGAGTGGTTGGTGGGAGATTTGATTAAATGCGGCGTGAAATATCATCAAATTGACGTATTTACACCGGAAATTGTATTTGATTACGGGTTGTTTAAAATCAAACCGTCGTTACTATTACATAATGTTTCGAATTGTGGCTACCATGTATTTTTTATGAATTGTAGTATGTTTTATGCAACGGACACAAATACCCTCAACGGTATAGAGGCACCCAACTACGATTTGTACATGGTAGAAGCAAATTATTCCGAACCGGAGATTTTAGAGCGAATAAAGGAGAAAGAAAGCCAAGGTTTGCATTGCTATGAGTATGATGTTTTGAAAAATCATTTGAGTTTGGAAAAATGCAATGATTGGCTGTATAGAAACTTAGGGAACAAGAGTGAGTATATTTATATGCACCAACACGAATAGAGGTGAAGCATGGGTAAATTCAGCAGAGAAAAAGGCAAGCGCGGGGAACGTGAGCTTGCGGCAAAATTAAGGGAACATGGATACGATGCATCCCGAGGACAACAGTTTTGCGGCATAAACGGCAATGCCGATGTTATAGGGCTTGACGGCATACATATCGAGTGCAAGAGGGTTGAAAAATTGAATCTGGAGGATTCGGTGGCGCAGGCTGTCAGGGATGCCAGAGAGGGCGAATTGCCCTGTGTAATGCATAGAAAAAATAATCATGATTGGCTAGTAATTATGCCGTTTGATGATTGGATAAAAATGTATGGAGATTACGAGCCGCCAGTGCCGTTTGCGGAGGTGGAGTAGTGGCAGAAAAAAGAATGTTTTCCAAGAAAATAACTGACAGTGACGCTTTTATTGAAATGTCGTCGGCAGCACAAGCCTTGTATTTCCACCTCAATCAATCAGCGGATGATGATGGATTTAATAATCAAATCCAGTTAGCAATGTTAAAATCCCACGCAAGCGTTGATGATTTAAAGGTTTTATTGCTTAAAAACTTTTTAATCAGGTTTGAAAGCGGTGTAATTGTGATTAAGCATTGGAGGATGCACAACACACTCAGAAAAGACCGCCATACCCCTACTTCTTTCCAAGAAGAGCTAGCACGTTTAAACATAAAGGACAATCTTTCATACACTCTTACTGAATCTGGTTGCCAAATGGTTGCCGAACGGTTGCCAGATGGTTGCCGTAGTATAGATAAGATTAGTATAGATAAGATTAGTATAGATAAGATTAGAGAAGATAAGGAATATATTGAAACTTCGTTTCCTGATGTTGAACCTGAAAAAGTAAAAACCAATTTTAATTATTACATTGATTCCTTTAATTCTATATGTATTAGTCTTCCAAAGGTTGTAAAAAACACAGAAAAGCGCAAAAAGGCAATCAATGCAATACGAAAAGTTTTTGCTGATGATGAAATTTTAAAAGCATTTTCATGTGCAGAGAGCAGTGACTTTTTGACTAACAGGAACGGGAAGGGATTTTCCGCTGGGTTTGATTGGATTATGGTCACGGGAAATATGACAAAAGTCTTGGAGGGCAATTACGACAACAAAAAGGAGGGTAGCAACAGTGGACAGCATAGAGCAGATAATGCGCCAAGCCCAAAGCGCGTTGAAGAAACAGAAGGAGAGCGACTTAATCGAATCGCCCTCGAAAGAGCAAGGGATAAACCGGGAGGACTACAAGATACTGAATGCGACTTCTGATTGTCCCTATGGTGAATGCGACGGTACAGGGATAATTCATCTTGTTGAAAAAAAGACGGGGGTCATGTATGACGCATTTTGCAAATGCCGGGAGGACGCAATGCAGAGCAATAGGCTTAAATTTGCCAACATCCCTACGGAATTTAACGGGCTGACCATAAACTCTTTCGAGGTAAATTGTTATCAAGAGGATTTCAACAGACAGATCGCAAAAAAAGCCAAGCAAATGGTTGCAAATTACATACATGGCTTTGATGAATTTGCTCAGACAGGAAAGGGATTGTATTTTTACTCTGAAAAAAGGGGTAGCGGGAAAACGCGGCTTGCGGTGAGCCTTGGGAATGTCCTGCTAAATAAAATCAGACGGCAAGTGAAATTTATCACCAGCATTGACCTTCTCAAAGAAATTAAGAATACATACAACGAAGAATCAGAATACACGGAAAGTCAGATTCTTGAAACCATAACCAACGTGGATGTGCTGATCATTGACGATATAGGCGTAGAAAAAAAATCTCCTTGGGTAAATGAAATACTCTTCGGGATTTTCGATAACCGGATGAAGTATCGTAAAATAACGATTTTTACAAGTAATTGCGAAATTGAAAATTTGGAACATGACGAAAGGCTGAAAAGCAGAATTTTGAAAATGTGCATCCCGGTGAAGATGCCAGAGGAAGATGTCAGGAAAAATATTGCAAAATCAGAAAATGAGGAACTGCAAATGAGATTGATGGAGGGGAAAGGGTGAAAATATTTGCTGAGAATTAATATCACAGGCGAAAATCAAGTTATCTTTCGGAACGAGAAAAACGGGAAAGTGTTTTACGTCACATCCCTTTCAAAAAAAGATGCCGAGAGAAAATGGGAGAACGGGAATATTTTGATTCGATTCCCGAAGGATGTTGATATTCCTAACCAGACGAAAATCAATATCAAGAACGCCTGGTTGTCTTTTTGGAAAACGCAGGACAAGAAAACGGTTGTTTTTATCTTCTGTAACGAATTTGAATATGCAGAAGGGGTGCCGGGGGATGGATTTTACCCTATAGACGAAAATGCGGATCCATATGACTTGCCATTTTAGGAGGGCTGACCATGGCGAAAGTAACCCAAGTGGACTATGACACAGGAGAACCCATTGAAACCTACCCGACCATTTCAGCTGCGGCGAATGATAATTGGCTAGAAGAAATGAATCTGGCCAGTAAGCTGCGTCAGGGCGGTGGAACGGCGGTTTATGAAAAGCAAAAAATGAAGTTTTTGAAGGGATATGAATAGAGCCTATTTTAAGCCGATTACAGACGTTTTAATTCTTAGATGATAAATTGGTTGCCGAGAGGGTAAAACGGGCTGTGGCGGGGTCAGGGCAGGCATATGGATAGGGTATAGAGGTATTGGATAAGGAGGACGCGGAATGAAGCGAATAACCAAGGATTGCATCGCTTACAGAAGTGAACTGTTACACAAGTTGCAGCAGTACGAAAATACTGGTTTTCAACCAGACGAAATCGCACCAAAGCCCGGCAGTGTCGCAGAGAAACAACGGAAAATGGGCAGCGTAAAAAAGAGAAAAGTCAAGCTGGAAACGGTCATTATATCGGGTGGCAGCAAGGCATCGTATGAAATTATCTGTGAGGGGAAAAAGATGACGGCAAGCCAATTTGCTGAAACGATTTCCGTGCAGCCAAGCACCGTTTGCAAATGGGCCAGAGAAGGTACGTTTTACGACAGATTAAGGGAAAGAGGGGTTATATGATTAGACCTGAATTAATCCGAGACATTGAAGTTTTAGCAGGTATTGAACTGGTATATGCAAATCAGAAATTCCCCGCATTCGCTTCTCCTCATGAGGGGTATGCGGTGCTGCTTGAGGAATTCGAGGAGTTAATGGACGAACTCCGGTTTTTCGAAAGCTACAAGAGAGCATTATGGGACGGAATTAAGAAAAATGAAAATGTTACGCAATATGTTGATGGCATGGAGAAAAGCGCAATCAAAACCGTTGCCGAAGCAATTCAGGTGGCAGCTATGTGTAAAAAATATCGTGATAGTTTGGGGAGGAATGGTTGAATGACAAACAATGAAATCATGCAAAGAGAATACAGCGAGGAATTTGACCAACTGCGGAAAAACCGTGTTTTAGTCAGTTTTCATAAATATGGTCCCGTTGCTGTTAATTTTGGTCAGAAATGCGTAAGTGCTTTAGGAAGCCTTGATAAGTGTCTGGACAAGTACAAGGAAACAGGGAATACCGAATATCTGTGTGATGCGGCAAATTATCTCATGTTTGAATACATGTATCCGCAACATGACAAGGCGCATTTTAGGCCAACGGATAGTAATGAAAGTGCTGGGATTGATGGCATGAGTATTAAGGAAATGGAGAGGTTTGACCATGAGCATAGATGAAACGGTAAAGGCGTTACGAAATTGCGCCTACAATAACAGCTGCGATGGTTGCTCATTCGCACTGGTTATGGATGATGAAGATTGCAAAGATAATATGATGCTTGCTGCCGCTGACCAACTGGAACAGCTTCAAGCTGAGAATTCAATGTTAAAGAGTGGGAATAGGCAGATTTTAGAGGATTACAAACTTTGCGTCGCTGAACGGGATGAGTTGAAAGCAAGCCAGCCTGTGCGGTGTGGAGAGTGTATTTATAAAAATAACGATGAAGAATCCTGCTATTGTGAACATGGCTTGGGCGGGTGGAATTTGAGGGCTGACAATTATTGCAGCTACGGAGAAAGGCGGGGTGCGGAGTGAGCGAGATTGAAAAGGCAATAGAAACATTGCGTAAAGTCAGTGATATTGAAACTTCCAAGAGATATCGGGAGTTGCACGAGATAAAAAGTTTCAACTATGATTTACTGACTGCTATTGAAGCCCTGCAAGAAAAGGCGGAACGGGAGAATCCGAAGCCGTTAATCACAAATGATGGATTAGAAATAATGCTTTGCCCTCATTGCAAAGTGGATTTGATGGGAGAATTTTCAGAGCCTGATGAAAGGGAAAAGTATTGTCCATTTTGTGGCGGTTCGGTTGATTTTAGCCATGCGGTTAATGATTTTGTTAACGTCAACAAAAACGAGCATATCGGTGAAGCCGCCAACATGGTAGAGGGGGAATAGGAATGAAAGAATTAGTGATTAAAGTTAATTTGGATGATGATGATGATTCAAATGCGACTGCGTCTGGTTTGTTATTGGAAATTATGGAAGTGTGTGGAGATAATTTTTATAGCATCGAGAGCGCAACTGTTGACGGAAAGGAAATGTTTTCTATCGAAAAGGGGTTCTGTGGTGAGTTTAGAAGAAAAGAGTGATAGGAATGCCTAAATACATAGACGCAGAAAAGTTGGTTTTAGAAATAAAGAAAAAATCAGGTGGTTTATTATCTGGTTGGGATACTGCGGGAGTATTAGCAGTTATATTAAATCAACCATCCGCCGATGTGAAAGAGGTCGTGAGGGGGAAGTGGGAACAAGATGGTGTATATCAAATGTGTTCTAATTGTTTTTCCAATTTTGAGCATGAAGATTGCAGTGGTGGTGAATTGATATTTCCTTTCTGCCCTTCGTGCGGTGCTGACATGCGGGAGGTGGAGTAGAATGACGCTGAATCAGGCGCACAAAAAAGCCAACAAGCGTGAAGTTGTAGCCGAGTGTATGAAAAACGCCGAACGTCTAATTATTCCGATGATTCAGACAGGCATGAATGCGGCGTGGGTTATAGCGTTACATGATGAATTTGGGTTCGGTACGGTTCGGATAATTCGGGCATTGGAAAAGGTTCGGGCGCAATTCGATGCGCTGAATGGGGATCATGTGAAAATAGAGGAAATGGTGGAGACGATAAAAGAAGAATTAGGGATTGATTTGTCTGAGGGGGTATGAGGATGCAATGGATAAGCGTTAAGGACAGGCTGCCAGAGAAGAGTGATATATATTTAGCAGTGTTTGTTGAAAATGGAAAGAGTTATTCGGAAAGGTTTTATTATTCCCCTTTTAGTGGATGGATGATGCCTGTGCAATGGCAAGACGAGGGGCGCATTGATAATATTACCCACTGGATGAAGTTCCCCGAGCCGCCAAAGGAGTGATTACATGGTCACATGTTGCCATAATTGCAGCAACCGTCATTTCAGGTGCCATGGGGAATGCGAAGCGTATCGGGTGGCAGTGGAAATAGATAGAGCCGTAAAAGATAGGAGAAACAGTGAAAATAAAAGCAGGACATATGACATTGAAAGGAATGTGAAAATACATGAACGGATGCGGAAGAAAAGTGGGTAGGATGAAAAGTTTCCTATGCCGTATGCGTGTGGATATTGCGGTCTGGTTGGATAGGGACAGGATGCCGTTTTAGGGGGTGCGAGGGTGGAAGAATTCACTATGAAAATTATACAAAAAGTAATTATTTCAATTGCTGTGATTATCGCTGTAACGTTTGCAGCAATTAAATTTGATAATGTAGAAATCCTGTGGTGGTATTTGTTGTTGATGTTGGTTCTGTAAGGGGTGCGAGGATGGATATAAACATGATGTGTCTTAATAGCAAGTGCAAATATTATTGGGAGGATTGTTGTCAAAAGAACATAGAAGAAACAAGGATTGAAATTGATGAAACAGGGCAGTGCGTTAGCTTTGAAACTGGTGTTTGCCAATATTACAAAATGGAGCTTGAGGACGAAACAAGGCGGGTGATTGATTGAAAAAGATTTTAGATGCGTGCTGCGGATCCAGAATGTTTTGGTTTGACAGAGCGCAATCAGAAACCGTGTTCATGGACAATAGGAAGTTAAGCACATTTCTTTGCGACGGACGAAAACTTGAAATTAAACCTGATATTGTGGCCGACTTTAGAGATATGCCGTTTAGTGACAATTCTTTTAAGCTGGTTGCGTTTGACCCTCCACATTTGATTAGGGCTGGTGAAAGTTCATGGCTGGCCAAAAAGTATGGCATACTTAATAGTACATGGAAAGAAGATATTGCAAAAGGATTCAGTGAATGCATGAGAGTTTTGGAACCCAACGGAACATTAATTTTTAAATGGAACGAGGAGCAAATAAAACTATCTGAAATATTAAAAGTCATACCGCAAAATCCGCTGTTCGGAGATAAGAGGGCAAAAACGCATTGGTTGGTATTCATGAAAGGCGTTGGTGATTGATTGAAAGAACGAGATCTAAAATTACAAAGCTACAACATTTCGGACAATCGCTATCGGGAATTAAAATATTTCTGCAAGCAATACAGAGAAAAGCAATCGCAACTACGTTCCATCACGGAATTGTCCTCACCTAAATTCAGTAGTACTGGGGGTGGTGGTGGCATATCCGATAGAACGGCTGATACGGCTTGCAGACGGGCACAGTTGAAACGGGATATAGAAATGATTGAGCAGGCGGCGATTGAGGCTGACAGCGGGATATATGCGTACATAATGGACAATGTGGTGGATGGGGTTGCGTATGAATATTTGGATATTCCAATGAGCAGGGCATCATTTTTTAGGCGGCGCAAAAAGTTTTTTGAATTGCTTAGTGCGAAAAAAATATGAGACCAATCGCATGTGTTTCTGTGATATTATGGTAATGTGCTTAGTTGGTTAAATTTTCTAATTCCTCCTGGGAAAAGACATCGTTTCGGCGGTGTCTATTTCTTTTGGGCCCTTAGTTCAGCGGTTAGAGCAGGTGTCTCATAAGCACCAAGTCCTGAGTTCGAATCTCAGAGGGCCCATAATAATAAAAACAAAATGGCGGGGCGGGAGGTTCGGGTAGCCTGCGGGCTCCGAACCCATGGGTAGAATCCTGAGAATGAATGTTCTTGGGGTTTTTTATTGCAGAAAGTGAGGTGGTATTATTGACCGAAAAACAGAAACGATTTGCAGATGAATATCTAATCGACCTTAATGCCACCAGAGCATATAAGGCGGCGTA
>DCDZ01000057.1:36875-70277 GCA_002316675.1 Tyzzerella sp. UBA1042 | reverse complement strand
GAGCATCTTACTCCTCAGGAAATGGATAATATCTTAAACAAAAAATCCGGTGTTTTGGGTATCTCCGGTGTATCCAGCGATTTCCGTGATATAGAGGATGCAAGTGAGCACGGCAACACAAGAGCAGAGGCTGCTTTGAATGTATTTGCCTATAAAGTAGCAAAAAGAATCGGCGCATATGCTGCTGCAATGAACGGTGTTGATTGTATCGTATTTACAGCCGGTTTGGGCGAAAACTCCGGTTCCACAAGAAGACTTATCTGTGATTATTTGGATTATCTGGGTGTTCATATTGATTCTTACAATAACTGCTTAAGAGGCAGAGCATTGGAAATCTCCGCTCCCGACTCCAGAGTAAGAGTTTTGGTAATCCCTACCAATGAGGAATTGGTAATTGCAAGAGATACGAAGGAACTTCTTGACAAATAAGAACCCTTTCAGTATAATATTTTAGGTACGACTATGGGGTGATTTGAATGTTACTTGGAATGGCTCAATTGTTTGGCAAAAGCGGGTTTTCTATGCCTGTTCGGCTGACTGAGCAAATCAATGACACATCGGATTATCCCGATGTTGTGGAATTTTTGCAGCCTGTAAAGATAGAGGGAACTCTTAAGAATGAAAATGAATTTTTTATATTGGAAGCCAAGGGCGATGCAGAGGTCATGCTGCAATGTGACCGTTGCCTTGCGCCGGTGAAAAAACATCTTTGCTTCAAAATTAAGGAACGTTTTGCTCATACAGGCAAAAGTAATGAAGAGACAGAAACTTTTTCGGGGGATCAAATTGATCTTACGGACTTCGTCAGAAGGGGTATTATTGGCGCTTTACCTATGAAGGTTCTTTGCAGCGAAGATTGTAAAGGGCTTTGCCCCGTTTGCGGAAAGAATCTAAATGAGGGTGTGTGCGAATGCGATACAACCTATATAGATCCGAGATTTGAAAGTTTAAGGGCTCTTTTCAATGTTGACGAGGAGGTGTAGAAATGGCTGTACCCAAGGGACGAGTGTCGAAATCTAAAAGAGATAAGAGAAAAGCACAGAGTTGGAAAATTGCAACTCCTAGCTTGGTAAAATGCAGCAAGTGTGGTGAACTGATGACTCCTCATCAGGTTTGCAAGGCTTGTGGGGCATATAACAAAAAGACAATTATCAAGGTTGACTAATGTGAACTCCGAAAAGACAGCATATATGCTGTCTTTTCTTCTTTATTATGCAAGATTTCTTCCTTTTGTACCAAGCAGCACCTTTCTCCTGCAAATATAAAAATATTGCAATCACACCATATTCAGAGTAAAATTATATCCATACCGATGCATTCATCAAACAAAAAAATACGATAAGAACCAATAGAAAGGAATACGGTGATTTCATGGATAAAAAAGTTGTCATAGCGTTGGATGCTATGGGAGGTGATCATGCACCTGTTGAAACAGTAAAGGGCGCCGTAGATGCCGTGCAGGAATTAGATATTACAATTAAGCTGGTGGGCCGTGAAGATGCGGTCAAGGCCGAGCTTGCCAAATATAAATTTCCAAAAGAACGGATACAGATCATCCCTGCGGCAGAGGTCATTGGAACGGATGAAGTCCCCACCTCCGCAATCCGCAGAAAAAAAGATTCGTCCCTAGTTGTGGGTCTTAACCTGGTGAAAAACGGAGAGGCCGATGCCTTCGCTTCCGCCGGAAGCACCGGTGCCTTGCTCACCGGCTCCTTATTGCTTGTGGGACGCATTGAGGGCGTGGAACGCCCCGCACTGGGTACTTGTCTGCCCACAAAAAAAGGCTTCACCTTCCTATTAGATAGCGGTGCAAATGTAGATTGTAAAGCCAAATATTTGGAACAATTTGCAAAGATGGGCTCTGTTTATGTGGAAAATATTTTTGGCAAAAAGGCCCCTAAGGTAGCTCTGGTCAATATCGGGGCGGAAAAAGAAAAGGGCAACGCACTGACAAAAGAAGCCTATGAACTGTTGGAGGTCAGCGAGAATATCAATTTTATAGGCAATATCGAACCCCGAGAGATTCCCTTCGGAGAAGCGGATGTTGTCGTCTGTGATGGGTTTGTGGGTAACACAATTTTAAAGTTGAGTGAGGGCTTGGCCAGAGCTTTGGCGGATATTGTAAAAGAAGAAATCACCGCCGGATCTTATAAGCTTGCCGCCGCAATGTTAAAAACGCCTTTTAAAAATGTAAAAAAACGCTTTGATGCAGATGAAGTGGGCGGTGCGCCCTTCATTGGGCTGAAGTCCCTTGTTGTAAAAGCCCATGGCAGTTCTAACGCTCGGTCCATTAAGAATGCCATCAAACAATGCGTTGTGTTTAGCGAAGCTGATATTGTAAATAAAATTAAAAATAACCTGTAATGCATAAATTCATTCTGGTTCCCAGCCATAGATTGGCCTGTCTCTTTGCGAGGCAGGTTTTTCTTTTGCCTAAAATGCTCCCATGGGTTTCCGCAAATATATCCCGGGAAAACAGATTCCTTTCGCCCTTTTCTCTTTTCTGGCTGAAAAAGTTTCCAAATCCTTTGGTAGAAAAAAGCGCAATTTCTCTCTTTCTGTCGAAAGCTTGCAGCGGTTTTTTTCATTTTCTTCAATCATCCCGAAAATTTATGGTATAATATCTTTATTCGTAGAATACTTTCGTGAGAAAAGGAGCTGTAAAATGAAAACGCTTGGTATAATCACAGAATATAATCCTTTTCATCTTGGACACAAATATATGATAGAAGAGGCGAAGAAAAGAAGTGGTGCAGACCGTGTGATTGCGGTCATGAGCGGAAGCTTTGTACAAAGAGGTGAGCCGGCCTTTTTTGACAAATGGACACGGGCAAAAGCGGCGCTGTTAAACGGCGCCGATATGATCTTGGAGCTTCCCGTTCTTTTTGCCGCCGCAAACGCAGAAACCTTTGCCTCGGGGGCCGTGCGCATTTTAGAGGATACAGGAATGATAGATGTCCTTGCTTTTGGCTCAGAAAATGGCAATCTCTCTGTACTGCAGGAGGCCGCAAGGCTGATGAGCAACGAGACGGAGGAGTATCGTGCATTGCTGAAAACCCATTTGGACGAAGGCCTGTCCTACCCTAGCGCCCGTGCCAAGTCCTTAGAAACTGTATCAAATATCAATAGCGAGATCTTAAATAAGCCTAATCATATGTTGGCACTGGAATACTTAAAAGCACTGGAGCGTTATCAGTGCAGTATGGTACCAATAGCCATTCAGCGAGAGGGTGCCCCTTATCATAGCACCTCGTTGGAAGGGGAATTCGCTTCAGCCACTGCCATCAGACAGGGCATTTTGGAGGATCAGCTTGCCCAGGCCTTGGTACAGGTTCCGGAAAGCGCCTCAGCTTTGTATAGTAAGGTACTTTCTCTGGGAACCGCCCCTGTCCTTTGGAAAAATTATGCCGACGCTCTAAATTACAAATTAAGAACCATGTCTGCGGAGGATATCCGCCAAATATTTGAAGTTACAGAAGGCCTTGAGAATCGAATTCTCCGCTCCATTGATTCTTGCTATGAAATCGAGGAAATCCTCACGTTTGTAAAATCCAAACGCTATACCCGCACCAAAATACAAAGAATCCTCCTCCATATCCTGTTGGATATTAAAGAAGCTGAGGTTTCATATTTCATGAAAAAACCCTATATGCCCTATATCCGTGTACTAGGCTTTCGTAAAGACAATGCTGAGCTTTTGGGGGACCTCACTATGTCCGCCAAATCCCCCGTGCTGACAAATCTAAAAAAAGCACCGGAAGTTTTGAATGAGGATGGCTTGCATCTCTTGGCTCTGGAAAAAAATGCAACAGATGTCTATTCTTTGGCCATGCCAAACCCCTTATATCGAGGCACGAACCAAGATTTTACCGTTCCCATGGCCATTGTTTGATGGTGTATATGGGCAAACTTCGGCTAATTTGTTTTCCTCCTTCATAGAACCCTGTATCCAAGCATAAAGTATAACAATACACCAACGGAAGAAGCTTTTTCTATGAAGAAAAATTACTTTTTTATCCTCTGTACTTGTTTCTTAATTTTTTCGTTATTGCGCTACCCCGAAGAAATGTTGGCTGCCAGTGCGGATAGCGTAGTGCTATGGTTTAATCAAGTTCTGCCTTCCCTGTTCCCCTTCATGGTTGCCTGTGGCCTTCTCTTGCGTATGGGGGCCGCCGAAACCGTAGGCCAATGGCTTCGTCCGCTGATGAAACCCATCTTTGGGTTGCCGGGAATTACGGCTTTTCCTTTTTTTCTCGGCATATTTTCAGGCTATCCCATGGGTGCCAAAATCACTGCAACATTATATGAGGAAAAAAAAATCTCCCTTGCCCAAGCCGAACATATTTTATCCTTTTGTAATAACCCCGGGCCGCTTTTTTTGGTAGGCACCATTGGGGCGGCTTTTTTTCGTGCGCCCTATTGGGGATACCTTTTTTTATTGTGCTGTTTTTTCGGTGCGGCAGCAACAGGAATTTTGTTTCGCTGTTTCTATCCTTTTGACCCCCTCAATCAGTCCATTACTTACAGAAAAAGCCCACCGCCCTCCATCACGCAATGCCTCCCCCAAACCATTGCCGATTCTATGGATACCATCACACAAATCGGCGGCTATATCATTCTCTTTGGTGTTTTTGTGGAAGCCTTTCAGCAAACGGGCATCCTTTCTTTTTTTGGAGAGTGCCTTTCCTTCCTCCCCTTCTCCGGAGAGTTTTTCGCAGGAATCTTGGGTGGTTTTTTGGAAATGACCAACGGAGCCTTTCTCCTTAGCAAGGCTCCTGACCCCCTCCCCTTTCGGCTTACCGCCTCCTGTATGCTGGTTGCCTTTGGCGGTCTTTCCATTTTGTGCCAAACCCTTGGCATCCTGAAAAATGTTCCCATCAAAAAAAGCCGCTATATTGCGGCAAAAGTCTGTAATAGTCTGTTCAGCGGGCTTTTTTTCTATTTTTCCGCACCATTCTTTGAAAAATATGTACAAAAAACAGTTCCCACCCTTGCATTGACAGCGGAAACTAATTTTTTCTCTTCGATTTCATACATAAACTGCAATCTTTTATTCCTTTTTTTTGCAATCCTCTATGCGCTGCGAAAAAAAGGATAGGGTTATTTGCCTAAGCGCAACTCCTGAATGTTTTCAGCCAAAACATTCAGCGTCTGGGCAAAATAATCGTCTGTTTTAATGCTCTCACTGTAAACAACTGCCTTTAGTTCCTTCAGCTTGCCTTCCGCATCGGCCAGTACGCCTTCCGCATATTCCATAGCACCAAGGCGCATTTCCTTCGAGGTTTTCTTGGCAGAATCAATGATGGCCGCTGCCTGCTCATAAGCCTTTTTCGTAACCTCATTGTCGTCAACCATGCGTACCATGCGGTCTTCGGCATTCTTCATTAATTCATCAGCTTCTCTTTGCGCATCAATCAAAATTTTATTTCTCTCTTCAATCACCCATTTTGATTGCTTTAATTCATTGGGAAGCTTCATGCGAATCTCACTGATGATGTCATAAATCTCTTCTTTATCAACAGATACCTTATTGCTAAAAGGTACAGCCCTGCTACTATCTAAAATTTCTTCCAATTCGTCTAATAACTGCAAAACAGAATCCATAAGCATTCCCTCACTTCTTATATTTTTCTATAATAAAAGGCTTTATCTCCTGAGGAACCATAAAGTCAATATTTCCGCCAAAAACAGCAACTTCCTTCACATTGGTAGAGCTTAAACAAAGATGATCTTCATCGGCCGCCAAAAAAACGGTTTCCATCTCTTTTCCCAATTTCCGGTTGATCAAATACATTTGATACTCCACAGCAAAATCCATGGTATTCCGAAGCCCTCTGATTGCCGCTGTTGCGCCAACGTCCTTTGCAAAATCTGCCAAAAGCCCCCGGAAGGAAGCAACCTCAATATTCTCCATGTCCGCAAGAACAAGCTCCAGCTGCTCTTTTCTTTCTTCCACAGTAAATAATGAGCACTTATTGGGATTTTCCAGCACTGCAACTACCAGCACATCAAACAGCTTTGCCGCTCGTTCAATAATATCCAAATGCCCTAATGTAATAGGATCAAAGCTCCCTGCATAAACGGCTTTTCTCATAAAATTCCTTCCTCCAGACACAGAAACATTAAAACCGTAGTTCTGTACTCCTTTTCACGCAAAACCCGAAAACCCGGGATGGGTGTAAAGGGTGTCTGCGCAGAGCGCTCAACTATAATATATCCATCTTTTTTTAGCAAGCCACCCTTGGAAATCTCTGTCAGTGTCGGCTCAATCAATCCCGCTTGATAAGGTGGGTCTAAAAAAATAATATCGAACAAGGCCTTTTCCTTTGAAAGCAGCCGCAATGCCTGCATTACCTCCAAGCCAAGCACTCTGCCCAGCTTGTCCAGTCCCGTATGCAATAAATTTTCTTTAATTATCTTCTGGCATACGGTATCCTGTTCCACAAAAACCGCTTCTGATGCACCACGGCTCAATGCTTCAATTCCAATTGCACCGCTGCCTGAAAATAAATCCAAAAATGCAGCATCCGGCAAATCAAATGCAATGATATTGAATAAAGTCTCCTTTATTCTGTCTGTAGTGGGCCTCGTGGATAACCCCTCTGCTGTTTGGAGCTTGCGCCCTTTTGCCAATCCGGAGATCACTCTCATATCATACCGCCTATTATTTCTCATTTCGTTACATACATCAATACTATATCAAAAATTTGTATAAAATACAATAAAAAAGTCTTTCATTTTCATTAACTGCGCTGTTTTATACCCACTGCAATGTATTTCATAAGAAATCCTAATCATTTTCTGTCAATTGTATAAAAAATCGACAAAATTTGTACACCCTTTCCGATAAAGACATTTCCGTTTACCGCAGAAACGCATCTCCGCCTATCGTTTCTTGTTTACCATGGCAATTTCTGTCTCTTCATCGTTGTATCTCCTACAAAAAACAAACGAAAAAACCATATTGCCGAAAAATACAATGCAATATGGTTTCCATTTTGTACTATGAAGAAAAAGCAAAGCTGTCCTCTTTGCAAAGGCAATCAGAATTTTGCCCTGTATCAATGCATATTCTTTTATTCTTTCTCTCCCGGTAAACCGCCGGCATAAACAAACCCCGTTGTTGCATCTACGGAAATCAAAGCATCCCCAGGAATAAAATCCGTAACCTTTGCATTGCAAATAATGACGGGAATATTCAACGCTCTTCCTACAATCTCCGCATGGCAATTGTCGCTGTAATCCATAGGCCCCACAACAATGGCGGAGGCCCTGCGAATATAGGGCATAAAGTCATTGTCCGTAGCGGCAGCAACTAAAATATCCCCTTTTTGAAAGTTGCGTTCCATGTCCTCACGCAATCTGATAACCCTTGCCCTTCCGCTGGCCTTCTTATGTCCAACGCCAATGCCTTTGCAGAGCACGTCTCCCACAATATCCACCCGAAGGGTATTGGTGGCACCGCTTACACCAAGGGGCATCCCTAACGCCATTACCACAGTATCACCATTTTTCACAAGTCCGCTTTCCTGTATAATTCTCATTCCCGTGTCAAAAACCTTGCTCTGCGGCAGCTTATCCTTGTGCAGCATAGGCCTACAGCCCCAAACCAAGTTCAGCTGACGCCAAACCTGTTCCGATATGGTAGCCGCTAC
The DNA here is from genome assembly GCA_002316675.1 of Tyzzerella sp. UBA1042. Taxonomy (GTDB): domain Bacteria; phylum Bacillota; class Clostridia; order Lachnospirales; family Anaerotignaceae; genus Chakrabartyella. The sequence goes on along the minus strand of DCDZ01000057.1, from coordinate 62,622 downwards.
AATGGGGCAAATGGGCCTGTATTTGGAAATCATTTTTGCGGTAAAACCGGATTGGGTAATCGTACCAATACACGCAGTGTTCAATTCAGCGGCAGTGGTGCAGGCCGCAAAGCTGATGGCATTGGTAATATTGGTTTTCATCTCATCGGGCTGTCTTGTCAACAGCTTGCTGTAATTAATGCTGCTTTCTGTCTTCTCAGCAATGCGTGCCATCGTTTCAACTGCTTCCAAGGGATATTTTCCCGCCGCCGTTTCTCCGGAAAGCATAATGGAATCGCTTCCGTCAAAAATAGCATTGGCGACATCATTCGCCTCTGCTCTGGTAGGTCTGGGGCTGTTGACCATGCTCTCCAGCATTTGTGTGGCAGTGATTACAGGTTTGCTGCGTTGGTTTGCTCTGGCAATTAGCTGCTTTTGTACCAAAGGCACCTCCTCCGGCGGAATTTCCACACCCAAGTCCCCTCTAGCCACCATGATCCCATCGGCAATCTCCAGAATCTCGTCAATATGGTCCACACCTTCTCGGTTTTCAATCTTCGCTATAATATGGATACCGTCGCCGCCGTTTTCCTCCAAAACCTTGCGTATTCTGGATACATCGGAAGCAGAGCGAATAAAGGATGCGGCAATGATGTCAAATCCATTTTTAATCCCAAATTTCAAATCTTCAATATCCTTTTCTGTTAAGGCAGGTAAATTCACTTTAATCCCGGGAAGGTTTACACCTTTTTTAGAGCTCACCTTACCGCCATTTACAACGATGCATTGCACCTCGGGCCCGGAAATATGCTCCACCCTAAGCTCAATTAACCCATCATCAATTAATACACGGGAACCAACCTGTAAATCCTTAGGAAAATCCAAATAAGTAACAGAAACAATGTCTTTTGTTCCTTCCACATCTTCTGTGGTCAAAGTAAATTTATCTCCCTGCTCCAGAAATATCGACCCCTCGGCAAAGGCCTTAATTCTGATTTCCGGCCCCTTTGTATCCAAAATCAAAGGGATGGGTGCATTCAATTCCTCTCTTGCCTGCTTTAATTTTTGAATCATCTCCCCATGAGATTCATATGTTCCATGAGAAAAATTTACCCGGGCGGCATCTAACCCGTTTTGAATTAATTTTTTCATAATCTCAACATCATCCGTTGCCGGACCCAGTGTGCAAACAATTTTTGTCCTGCGCATTGCAGTACCTCCTCTTTTTGTAGAAACATTGAATAAAATAGTTAAAACCTTACCATAAATCAATCGGAATCCTTAGAAACTGCGTGTGGCTTTCTGTATACATCTTCAGTTTGAAAACCACACGATGCAGTTCTTGTGCGGAAACCTTTTTATTAAATGGCAAGAATTTTAATCACCTTGTAAATTTCTTGATCCAAGGTTTTCTCCATCCCCAAGGATTCAACCAGATCAATCACCTCATATCTCCCTTTGTTAAAGCAGACAACTTGGTTCTTTTTCCCCTCTATAACGGCTCTTACAGCATGATAGCCCATCATGGAAGCGTGCATACGGTCAATGGCTGTAGGGCTTCCTCCCCTTTGTAAATGCCCCAGAATGGTGGCCCTTGTCTGTATTCCTGTAATATCCTGAATATCCTTGGCAAGCTTCTGTGTGCCGCCCACGCCTTCGGCAACCACAATCAGATTATGCCTCTTGCCAATGCTTCTGTTTTCTAAAATCTGCTGAATCACCTTCTGGCTGTCAATCACCCCTTTGGCCTCCGGAAACATAACGTCCTCGGCGCCGCCGACCATACCGCACCATACTGCGATATATCCGGCATCCCGGCCCATGACCTCAACCACGGAACAACGCTCGTGGGAGCTGGAGGTGTCTCTTAGCTTATTCAGCGCATCCATCCCCGTATTCACAGCAGTATCAAACCCAATGGAATACTCCGTGCCGCTCATATCCAAATCTATGGTGGCAGGAATGCCAATGCAGTTTACCCCAAGCTTCGCCAACTCTGCCATACCTCTGTAGGAGCCGTCCCCGCCAATCACAACCAACGCATCCAACCCCAATATTTTATAAATGGCCGCCGCCTTGTTTAAGCCTTCCTCTGTCATCATTTCGGGGCAACGGGCCGTATGCAAAATGGTACCGCCCAAATTCATCACATTGGATACATCCTTGCTGTACATTTCCTTAATTTCACCATTCAGCAAACCGTTATATCCCTTTCTGATCCCAATGGCCTGAATTTCATGAAAAACAGCCGTTCTTACCACTGCACGAATGGCGGCATTCATGCCCGGCGCATCGCCGCCGCTGGTAAGTACACCGATTTTGCGAATCTTTTTCACATCCATAAACATTCCTCCTGCCCAAAGGCTATTCCTTTTCTGTTTTTTCCGTATGAATGACACCAAATTGTGTATAAATTTCCGCTTCACCTCTTATTTTGATGGCCGAAGTATTGCTGGTAAATTGGGCGATTAAAACCTCACCCTGATCAAGCTTTTCTGTATGGTGAATTTTTGTTACCTCTCCCCGGGTAACTCCAATGATGCTTACACCCTTTTCCAAGGCCTTTACACAAATATACGGCGTGTTTTCTATGCTTTTTTCCTCCATACAGATGCCCTCCTAACCGTTTTTCGTCACAACATTTTTTTCACCCAATAAAAGCCTCAGCTCTTCCACTAAATCAAAGGAACCATCAACCCAAAACTCTTTTGTTGCCTTCATTCTTTCCCTTGTTTTCTCTTGATAAATGATTACCGGCATAGTTCCATGGTATTTGGTTAAAATCGCCGTAATCTGGGGAATGGGAATCTCCCGCTCTTTCCCGATTTTTAACCATAATGCGGCCGCATTTTCAACGAATGCAGGCTTCCGCATTTTCGGTGTAAATGCTTCCGGCTCTTCTGTCAAGGATAAACTTTGAATTTCAGATGCAATCACCTTGGCCTCACCCTCTGCAGATACGTTGGCCCGGCCTTTCACAAGAATGACAGCCTCTTCCCTCAGAATTTCACTTGCCGCCTGATAAACCTTAGGAAAAACAATAATTTCTGTCATTCCTTGAAAGTCCTCCAAGCTTAAGAAGGCCATCTTATCATTGTTTCTTGTATATTTCACAGAAACCCCTGCAATCATACCGCCCACAATCACCTTAGTACCTTCTGCAATCTGCTGACGCTCCTCGCCTTCCTCAACCACCAGAAAATCAATGCTGCTATGGCTGATCCTGGTCCTTAGCCTGTCTTCGTATTCCGCCAAAGGGTGTCCGCTCACATAAATCCCCAACACCTCTTTTTCCATTGCCAGCTTATCCCGGGGAATAAATTCTTCCACCTTGGGCAAATCATCCTTCATCTGAAAGCTTTCCTCTCCCCCATCCAGTTCAAATAAATTTAATTGTCCTTCAATATTATTCTTTCTTGCCTGACCGATTCCATCCAAAATACTTTTATAAACCGCCATGTATTGGCTTCTGGAACCGCCCAGAGAGTCCATGGCGCCGGCCTTGATCATGCTCTCAATACACCGCTTGTTGATATCTCCCGCTTCCATACGGTTGCAAAAATCCGTCAAGCATTGAAACATTCCATTTTTTTCACGCTCGGCAACCAAAGCATTCACAACGCCCCGGCCAACATTTTTAATCGCCGCAAGTCCAAAGCGTATTTTGCCCGAGGAAACTGAAAATTTTCCAAACCCTTCATTCAAATCTGGAGGCAATAGCGCAATGCCCATTTTTTTGCACTCCTCAATATATCCGGAAACCTTTGCTGCGTTATCCATAACACTTGTCATTAAAGCGGCCATAAACTCCACAGGATAATGGGTTTTCAGCCAAGCCGTTTGATACCCCACCACGGCGTAGCAAGCGGCATGGCTCTTGTTAAAAGCATACTTTGCAAAATCCGTCATTTCGTCAAATATTTTTTCGGCAATTTCGGCAGGAATACCGTTTTTCACACAACCGGGAACCTCGTCCCCCACACCATAGACAAAGTTCTTTCTTTCTTCCGCCATCACCGAGGCTTTTTTCTTACTCATGGCACGGCGTACCAGGTCGCTTCGGCCCAAGCTATAGCCCGCCAAATCCCGCACAATCTGCATTACCTGCTCCTGATACACAATACATCCGTAGGTATTTTTCAAAATCGGTTCCAGGCTTTTATGGGTATATTGAATATTTCCCCCACTATTTTTCCCTTTGATATATTTCGGAATAAAATCCATGGGGCCCGGTCTGTATAAGGAAATCCCGGCAATCAAATCCTCCAGGCGTTTCGGCTGAAGCTCTCGCATAAACTGCTTCATCCCCGCACTCTCCAGCTGAAATACACCCTCTGTTTTTCCTTGGCAAATCAGCTGATAAACCGCAGGATCATCCTCTGGAACCTGATCAATATCAATTTGCTTTCTGTGAATACGGGCAACCTCCTGCACCGCATTTTGGATGACCGTTAATGTTCGCAGTCCCAAAAAGTCCATCTTTAAAATGCCCAGCTCCTCCAAAAGGGTCATGGTGTACTGGGTGTTAATCTGGCCTTCATTTGCGCTCAATGGCACATATTCCATAACAGGCTCCTTGCAAATCACAACCCCCGCCGCATGGGTAGAGGCGTGTCTCGGTAGCCCTTCCAGCCGCAGGGAGGTATCTATCAACCGATGGGTATCTTCCTCCCCGTCATAAGCTTTGCGCAAATCCGGATTCATGGTCAGAGCCTTTTGAATGGTAATCCCCAATTCTGTGGGAATCATCTTGGAAATACGGTCAACCTCGGCATAAGGCATTGCCAGAGCCCGGCCTACGTCCTTAATTGCCGCTCGGGCCGCCATGGTTCCAAAGGTAATGATCTGGGCAACGTGATCCTCGCCATATTTGCGAACCACGTAGTCTATGACCTCTTGACGGCGCTCATAACAAAAATCAATATCAATATCCGGCATACTCACCCGCTCCGGATTTAAAAACCGCTCAAAAATCAAGTCATATTTCAATGGGTCAATGGTGGTAATATCCAAACAGTAGGAAATCATGCTCCCCGCCGCCGATCCACGGCCGGGCCCCACAATAATACCATTGTCTTTGGCATATTTAATAAAATCCCAAACAATCAGAAAATAATCCACATATCCCATATTTTCAATGGTAGTCAGTTCGTATTCCAGCCGTTCCTTCCACACCGCTTTTCCTTCAGGATACTTTTTCAAAAATCCTGCTGCACAAATCTCCCGCAAGTATTCCTTAGCGGTTTTTCCCGCCGGAACATCAAACTCCGGCAGCTTTAATTCATGGAAAACAAAAGAAACATTGCATCGCTGTGCAATTTTCGCCGTATTTTCCAATGCTTCCGGTGCATAGGAAAATAAATCATACATTTCCTCAGGGCTTTTTAAATAAAATTGCCTCCCTTCATAACGCATCCTGTCTTCATCCAAAACCGTTTTCCCCGTTTGAATGCATAGCAGAATGTCGTGGGGCTCCGCATCCTCTTTATAAATATAATGACTGTCGTTTGTGGCAATCAAAGGAATTCCTGTTTCCTCACTCATGCGAATCAAAGCCATGTTTACCTGCTTTTGCTCACGCATACCGTGATCCTGCAATTCCAAAAAGAAATTTCCTTCACCAAAAATATCCGCATATTCCAATGCCGTTTCTTTGGCTTTTTCATAGGAGACGTTTACTATATTTCTGGCAACCTCCCCGGCCAAACAAGCACTGGAAGCAACGATTCCCTTATGGTACTTCCGCAGAAGCTCCTTATCCACCCGGGGCTTGTAATAAAACCCGTCAATAAATCCATAGGATACCAGCTTAATTAAATTCTGGTATCCTTCGTTGTTTTCCGCCAAAAGCACAAGGTGATAGCTTCCGCCATTTTTTCCTTCTCTTTTGAGGCGAGATTCCGGCGCCACATAAACCTCACAGCCTATGATGGGCTTAATATCCGCCGCCAACGCCGCCTTGTAAAATTCCACCGCACCATACATCGCCCCATGATCTGTTATGGCGATGCTGTCCATTCCCAATTCCTTCGTCCTTTGAACCAGTTCCTTAATTTTGGCGGAACCGTCCAATAAGCTATATTCTGTATGCACGTGCAGGTGTACAAAGGGTTTTGTTTGATCTGTATTTTCCATAAACTCCATTTCGCACCTCCTACGCTTTTTCTCTGGAAATTTTGTTCTATTATATCATATTTTTCTTGCACAAAAAAGAGTAAATAAAAACTCGTCCCGTCAAGACAGATTCGTCCCAACCGGATGTAAAGTATGGCCTTCTCTCATATTTATGCCTTGAAGCAAATTGCTTTCTCTTTACTTTATCACATTCACATAAAGTATTGGTGTTTATTTTATAAAATCTTTTTTTCACTGCCCCAAGCTGCCTCCTTATGATTCCCTCGAAACCTCTTTCATGCCCATACGTTTTCTTTTTTTGCCCGCAAACAAAAAACAGTGCACCCTCCGCACACTGTTTTCCATCTTTTTATTCATATCGTAACGCCTCAACAGGGTCTTTTTTCGCCGCCTTTTTGGCAGGATATAGTCCAAAGCCAAGGCCCACCATGGCGGAAAAAGCCACCGCCACCACTACGACGGTTGGTTTTACAACAACGCCTACCCCGACAAGCATACCGCCAAGGCCCACAAGGGAGATACCCAAAATGGTACCAATCACGCCGCCCGCAGCAGAAATGGCCGCCGCTTCAATTAAAAATTGAATCATAATGTCCCCGGTTCTTGCCCCCAGCGCCTTTCTGATCCCAATCTCTCTGGTTCTCTCCGTAACGGAAACCAGCATAATATTCATAATGCCAATCCCGCCAACCACTAAGGATATAGCGGCGATGGCGCCCACTACCGCCGAAAGGGAACCGAGCATTGTGTCTATGGTGCCCATTTCTTCTTTGGCAGAATAGCACTTCACATTCTCCACCGCCTGATTTTTCATTCTGGCGATATAAGATTGAATTCTGCTTTGCAGCTGTGTCATGTCCTGATCCTCAGCCATACAGAAATACAATGCCCATTGCTGGGAATTTTCATTGATCATGATGCTTTCCGGTACATATGCCTTCGCAAAAGACCCTCCGCTCATCATTTTCTTCAAAGCAGAATCTGTATTTTGAAATATACCAATCACCAATAAATCTTCCGTTTGCTGATTCACCATGGCTTTGACCGTCTTGCCTACGGCATCCTCCTGACCAAAAAGATTGAGGGCCGTTGTGCTGTCCAGCACTACAAAGTTCTTCTTTTCAATAATATCCTTATCCTTCAGCATCCGTCCGTATATAATCTGGGGATTCTCCATGGCCGTAGGATTTTCAGCCAAACCATTCAAACTAATGGTTTCTGTTTTCCGCCCTGCCTTTACATCCGTTCTTGATGAGCTGCTAAAGCCGACATAGGTGACTGCCTCGTCCATGGCTTCCTTCAGCTGTGCGGCATCCTCCTTTGTAAACAATTCATTTTCTGTATAAACATCGTCCGGTGCCATAATGTATGCATAAGCCAAACCGGAACCAAAATTTTCATACTCCTGGGCTACAACGCTGCGCATGGTGTCCCCCAAGGATACAATGGCGATAACCGAGCTAATGCCAATAATCATACCAAGCATGGTTAAAAAGGAACGCATTTTGTTGGCACGAATAGAAAACATTGCCAACTTGATATTTTCAAATATCATCCCTCTTTCACCACCTTTTCATCGCTGATAACCTGCCCGTCTTGAAAGCGGATAATTCGCTTCGTGCATTGGGCAATATCCTCTTCATGGGTAACAACCACCACCGTTGCCCCCTCCTCATTCAGCTTCGTAAAAAAATCCATAATCTCATGGGAAGAATGGGTATCCAGATTCCCTGTAGGCTCGTCTGCCAGTATCAGCGCAGGGTCATTGGCAAGGGCTCTGGCAATGGCAACCCTTTGTTTTTGCCCGCCCGAAAGTTCATTGGGCATATGATGCACTCTTTCACCAAGTCCCACCTTTTCCAGCAAGTCCGTGGCCTTACTCTTCCGCTCTTCCGCCTTCATCCCTCCATAAATCATAGGGATTTCCACATTTTTCAACGCAGAAGTACGGGGAATTAACTGGAAAGCCTGAAAAACAAAGCCGATTTTTTTGTTTCTGATTCTAGAAAGATCATTTTCCCCCTGATCAACAATGGGGATGCCATCCAACAAATAACTCCCTTGAAAATTTCGATCCATACACCCCAAAATATTCATTAAGGTTGATTTTCCCGAGCCGGATTGGCCCATAATTGCCACATATTCTCCTTCCCCAATGAAAAGGGAAACATCCCGCAAGGCGTGCACCTGAATGGCGCCTGTGTCGTAAATTTTATTGAGACCTTCTATTTTAATAACTTCCTTCATACCGCACCTCCTACTGAGGAATGACGGTGGAGCCCTCCGTCAAAGCAAGGCTGGGATTCAAAACAACCTGTTGTCCCTCTGTTAACGCACTTCCCTGAATCTCAACCAAGAGGTCCGTTTCCAATCCGATAGATATAGGTACAATCTGAATGGTATTATCTTCCTTTACAACATAAACAACCGTGGAGCCATCCTCTAACTCACTGACTGCCTCATAAGGCACGGCCAGCACCTGCTCCGCTTTTGCAATATGAATGGTTGCCTTGGCAGTAATGCCTGCAATCAGCTTTTCATTTTTGCCAACCACTTCTATGTAAACAGGAATGACTCTTTCCGTAGAAGTACTGTCCTTGCTTTCTCCCGTGGGTGAAATGCGTGATACAACACCCGCAACAATATCCCCATTTAAAATATCCGCAGTAATGTCTACCTTTTGGCCAACGGCAACCTTTGCAATATCCGTTTCATTGACCAATACCTTCATTTGCAGTGCCTCAATATTTTCTATGACAAACATCGGCTTATCCTCCTCTGTGTCATCGGCAAATCTACCTACCTTTGTGTTTACCCGGGTCACGGTACCGTCAATCATACTGATAATTTTGCAATCCTCTAAGGTTTCCGCCTCAATTTTCACCTTGCGTTTCATGTTCTCAAGGGTCTGCTTTTCAGATTCTGATAAAACAGCCGTATCGTTGTCTGCGTGTATAGTATCTAAGGCTCTTTTTGCATCATCTACCTCACTTTTACTTGCGGCATTGATTGCAAATAAAGCCTTGGCATCCTCATAGGCTTTTTTGGCCTTATCATATTCAACCTGTCTCTCTTCCAACAGCTCTTTCTGCTGTGTTTCCAGCAACGCTTGGTCGCCTTTCAGCAGGCTGATCTGCTCCACCAAGTCAGAGCTGTCTAAAACAGCCAAAAGCTGTCCCTTTTTTACCTTGTCTCCCTCCTTGACTAATAATTCCTTTACTTCATAATGCAGCTTAGACACAACCTCTGTGCTTTCCGTCCCCTCTAAGACTGCTTTTAATTTTAGAACCTCATCAATATTTTGTTTTTCTACCAAAGAGGTGCTGACTGCCATCCCCTCCGGTCCCTTTCCGCCGCCCAAAGCAGCCTTCGCCCCAACCGCAACAACGATTAAGCCGGCAATGACGAATAATATCTTTTTTTTCTTTGATAAAGCCATATAATTGCCTCCTCGGTTTTTTCATCGTATTTTATTATAGAAGCAAAATTCTAAGATGTCTGTTATAATTTCTTAATTTTCTTTTAATTTAAAATATTTTCCATCTTTAGGTTATATTTGTAGCTTCCCAAACTGCCCTTCCTCTTCTTTGCATCCAACCCTTTTTCAAATCTATGTATAATCCTTGCTGATAAAACACAAATACAACTTTTCAAAATACAAAGTAAACATCCACGCGTCAAACGCGTGGTTTTTCCTATGCGGGCATAGCCCTCTGTTTCTTGCGGATGTGTAAACACATAATATGAGCCTGCCAACTGCATATTGTTACTTGCGGCCCTTAAAAGGGCTGGTTTCTGGAATACATAATTGCTCTCCTAATTCATCCTCTTTTAGTTGATTGGATATATACTCTGCTATTCTTTCTGCATTCTTTCCCGCAGTATCCACATAATAACCTTTACACCAAAACTCTCGATTTCTATATTTATATTTCAACTCCCCAAATTGCTCATACATCATTGTACTGCTTTTTCCTTTTAGATACCCCATAAAACTTGATATTGCAATCTTCGGCGGTATTTCTAATAGCATAGTATATGATCTGGGCATACTTCTGCTTTTATTATCTTTACCCCCTTCCAATCACATAGCGTCCTCAAAATTTTCCCTATCGCTTCTCTTTTTTCATAATAAAAGATCTTTCTCCTATACTTAGGCGCAAATACTATGTGGTATTTGCAATTCCACGCTGAATGAGATAAACTATTTATATCGTTAAGACCCATATTAAAACTCCCTTCGTTATTTTATTCTTTGCAGTTGGCTGACTACAAATTTTATTATAACGAAGGGAGTTCCTTTTTCCGCCTCATCGCCGTAGGCTTTTTTGAACCACGCGTCTAACGCGTGGTTTTCTTTTCTACAAAAAGCGGGAAGCAGTGCTTCCCGCCTAATTATTTCACTTCATTTTAAACTTACTGGTTTGCCAATCTCTTGTAGCTGTCCAGTCTTTCCTTTGCATTTCTTTCAGATTCTGCAAAGAGAGCTTCTGCTTCTTCAGGGAATGTTCTCTGCAAAGCGCTGTAACGAACTTCGCTTAACAAGAAGTCCTTGAAGCTTGCCGTAGGCTCTTTGGAATCCAAAGAGAACGGATTCTTGCCTTCTTCTTTCAAAGCAGGGTTGAATCTGTACATATGCCAGTAACCAGCCTCTACAGCACGCTTAATTTCTGTCTGCGCACCGCTCATGCCACTCTTCATACCATGGTTGATACAAGGAGAGTATGCGATGATTAAAGAAGGTCCTGCATATTTTTCAGCTTCTACCATAGCTTTTACTACCTGGTTCTTGTCTGCACCCATAGCAACCTGTGCAACATATACATAACCATAGCTCATAGCCATCATGCCAAGGTCTTTTTTACGGATTCTCTTACCGGAAGCCGCAAACTGCGCAACAGCACCAACAGGTGTGGACTTGGAAGCCTGACCGCCTGTGTTGGAGTAAACCTCTGTATCGAATACAAGAACGTTTACATCCTCACCGGAAGCCAATACATGATCCAAACCGCCGTAGCCAATATCATATGCCCAGCCGTCACCGCCGAAGATCCACTGTGATTTCTTCACTAGCTGATCCTTGTTCTCAAGAACATAGGCAATGATTGTTTTTGCTTCTGCATCGGAGCCTTTGTAAGCTTCCAATGCTGCAATCAATGCGTCAGAAGTAGCTCTGGATTTTTCGCCGTCCTTCATTGTTGCAATCCATTCGTCAATCACGCCTGCAAGAGAAGCGTCGATGGATTTCAAGGTTTCAAGTCTTAACAGAATACCTTCTCTCATATGCTTTACAGCAGTTGCCATACCTAAGCCATACTCCGCATTGTCTTCAAATAAGGAGTTTGCCCAAGCGGGGCCACGGCCGTCTTTGTTTGTTGTGTAAGGCATAGAAGGTGCGGAACCACCCCAGATGGATGAGCAGCCTGTTGCATTTGCAACATACATTCTGTCACCAAACAACTGTGTCACCAGCTTCGCATAAGGTGTTTCACCACAGCCGGCACAAGCACCGGAGAACTCAAGCAAAGGCTGTTCAAACTGGCTGCCCTTAACGCTTCCCTTGTTCATCGGGTTTGGCTTACGTGTAACTTCATCAATAGCAAAGTCCCAGTTAGCAATTTGAACGTCCTGGCTAGCCAAAGGCTTCATAACCAAAGCCTTTTTAGGTGCGGGGCAAACTATAGCGCAGCTACCGCAGCCCATACAATCCAAAGGAGAAACCTGTACTCTGAATTTCAATTCACCAAATCCGGCACCCTTTGGAGCCACAGCCTTGAAGTCTGCGGGAGCCTTCGCCAATTCTTCCTCTGTAACCAAAACTGGTCTGATGGTAGCATGAGGACATACATAAGAGCACTGGTTACACTGAATACAATTTTCGGGAATCCATTCAGGAATATCCACAGCAACACCACGTTTTTCATATGCAGCTGTACCCAGAGGGAAAGTACCGTCTTCACGGCCGGAGAATGCGGATACAGGCAGCTTGTCGCCTTCCTGTGCATTCATAGGCTGAACAACGTTCTTTACAAACTCTGTTGTTTTTCTTGTTTCTTTTACTTCTTCATCCACGGCATTTGCCCAATCAGCGGGGATTTCAACCTTGGCTGTGCCTTCTACGCCCTTATCAACAGCAGCATAGTTCATGTTCAAGATGGTATCACCCTTCTTGCCATAGGATTTCTTGATTGCGCCCTTCATGTATTCAACAGCCTGATCAATGGGAATGATGTTTGCAAGCTTGAAGAATGCAGACTGCAACACGGTGTTGATTCTGTTGCCCAAACCAATTTCCTTTGCAATTTCAGTACCATCAATAATGTAGAAGTTAGCCTTCTTTTCTGCCAACTGTCTCTTTAGGTTTGCAGGGAGCTTTTCATTTAATTCATCAACAGTCCAATTTGTGTTCAAAAGGAAAGTACCGCCATCGTTCAATTCCGTTACCATGTCATACAGGTAAACGTACTCTTGCTTATGGCAAGCAATGAAGTCAGCTGTCTTAACCAGATATGTGGAACGAATAGGCTTCTTGCCGAAACGCAAGTGAGACTGTGTGATACCGCCGGACTTCTTGGAGTCATAGCTAAAGTAAGCCTGTGCATACATATCTGTATGGTCACCAATGATCTTAATGGAGTTCTTGTTTGCACCAACAGTACCGTCAGCACCCAGACCCCAGAATTTGCAGCTGATTGTGCCGTCGCCCTCTGTTACGCTGATTTCTTTGCCTACAGCCAAGGAAAGGTCCGTTACGTCATCATGAATACCAATGGTAAAGTGGTTTTTCGGCTTATCCTGTGCCAAGTTTGCATATACAGCGATAAACTGTGCAGGCGTAACATCCTTAGAACCTAAGCCGTAACGTCCGCCAACAACAAGGGGTGCCTGCTCAGCTTCAAACATTGCTGTACATACATCCATGTATAAAGGCTCGCCCAAAGAACCGGGTTCCTTTGTTCTGTCCAAAACAGCAATTTTCTTCACTGTCTTGGGGAGAACTTCTAATAATTTTGCAGCAATGAAAGGTCTGAAAAGATGTACTTTAATCAAACCAACCTTTTCGCCCTTTGCTGCCATAAAATCAATGGTTTCTTCAATTGCTTCACAAGCGGAGCCCATAGCAACGATTACTCTGTCAGCATCGGGGGCGCCATAGTAATTGAACAGCTTATAATCTCTGCCTGTAATTCTGTTGATTTCACCTAAATATTCTTCCACAACTGTGGGAAGTGCATCATAGAACTTGTTTGCAGCTTCACGTGCCTGGAAGTAAATATCAGGGTTCTGTGCTGTACCTCTGATTACGGGATGTTCAGGGTTCAATGCATTTCTCTTGAAAGCATTGACTGCATCCATGTCAAGGATTTTTGCCAGCTCATCATAATCAATACATTCGATTTTCTGGATTTCGTGGCTGGTTCTAAATCCATCGAAGAAGTGCAGGAAAGGAACTCTGCCTTTAATTGCAGATAAATGTGCTACACAGCCCAAATCCATAACTTCCTGAACGCTGTTGGAAACAAGCATCGCAAAGCCTGTCTGACGGCAAGCCATAACATCGGAGTGATCGCCGAAGATAGACAATGCCTGTGCAGCCAATGCACGTGCCGTTACATGGAACACACCGGGAAGTAATTCACCGGAGATTTTGTACATATTAGGAATCATTAACAAAAGACCCTGAGAAGCGGTGTATGTTGTTGTCAACGCGCCTGCTGCCAAAGAGCCGTGTACAGTACCGGAAGCGCCTGCTTCTGATTGCATTTCAACAACCTTTACAGTCTGACCAAAAAGATTCTTTTTACCATTTGCTGCCCAATCATCTGTCTTTTCAGCCATTGGGGAAGAGGGTGTGATGGGAAAAATTCCAGCTACTTCAGTAAACGCATAGGAAGCGTATGCAGCTGCTTCGTTACCGTCCATCGTTTTCATTACTTTAGACATTCGTACTTCCTCCTTACAAAATAAATTATAGTCTGTTTTTTGTCAGAAAAACTTGACTGCCGTTCTCAATCAAGCTTCTGCCGTTTTTTTGAAAATGGTAGATATTTGTCAAAACATTGTCACGCAATTATCAATCTCCACTTGTTAAAAAACGGTTGTTTTTATACTCGTTCATTATACATTCAAACCTTTGCCATTTCAACTATTAAAATAATTTTCAGCGTTATGTTTCTAACAAAAGGTCCTTTGGTGTGTTTGCTTAATACATTCTACCAAAAATAAATTTATTTATGCATTTTTCAAAAAAACTGCAGTTTTTCAGCCTTTTTTCTGTCGGACAAGCCTTTTAAAATTTTATCAGCTTTTATGTAAATACTACGTGATTTATAGTAGATTGATAAACTTATATCAATAATTCTATAAATTTTTTTTCAATGATGAATTTTATTTTTTCAAATAAAATTTAGTTCCATTTTTGCATTCTGTTTTTTATTTTTTGAATTAAATTTTTGCATATTTTGTCGTATTATCGTTCTTTTTCTTCATTTTTGTATCTAAAGTAAAGAAAAAACGCTTCAAATTTTCAGCACCATCAAATTCTCCTCTTTCTTTCCTTTCTTGTCGAAACAATTCATAGGAATAATTTATAATTCAAAATTCTCTTATTTTACCTCAGAAAATAAATTTTGATACTTTGGCTGCCACTTCCCCGCCAGTAAATCTCCCTCTGCAGGAAATAATACAGCCGTTGTCTCATTTTCCGTCACAATTAGCAGCGCTAGTTCTTTTTTGTCAGTAATATAGTAATTCGATGCTTCCCCAAGGGCATTTTGCTCCTTTAAAGCTGTAATTCCCTGCTCTGTAAGCATATCCGAAAGAAGCTTCCTTTTTTGCTCCTTTAAATCTATATTTATCGTTGTATAAATAGGCTTTTCTCCCTGTAGTCCCTTCCAGCATAAGGAGAGGAATGCGTCACTTGTGAAGCTTTTTTCCAAGCGGAGTGTACCCTCCCCCTCTGCGCCTAAGAATGCCTCTGCCATCCCTTGCATCTCCTGCATGATTTCCTTATTTAATCTCTTCTCATAGCTTCCATCATCTAGCCCAATAATCACAGGTACTTCAATTTCATATTTTTTACCGCCGCTTTCTCCCCTTAAAAAATCAGATGCAATTAACGGCATAGCCCCGTCCATTGATTTTAAGGAAATTTGCTTTTTGGCGCTGTCCCATCGTACCTCTGTCGCAAAAAAGTCTGATAGAATATTTGCCTTTGCGTAAAGAGACCCGTTGATCATTTGCGGTGCCATATCCATGGTAATGTGATATCCGCACATCTGGGCTCTGCTGCTTCCGGCTTCTAATCGCAAGGTTTTTCCTTTGTAGTGCACTGTAACATTCCTGTCCTCCTTGTTCCATTTCACAGTACCACCTAACCCTTGGGCTACGTTGCGCACCGGCAAAAGTAAAGTGTCCTCCGCATCATAATAAAGAGGCATTGTGTCACCCTCACCATATGTCTGTGTCTGTTCCTCCCCTTGGGCCTCATTTTGCGGCTTGGCGACCTCCATCTCTATCTCCTTCGCTTCTGTCAAACGCATAGAAAGCCCGATGGCTCCGCTTATCATCGCAGCAGAAACACATACAACAATTGCTGTTTTTTTTAATTCCATGTCGTCCCTCTTTATCCAAATATTTTTCATTCTTTCCTATCAAAAAGCTTTACCATGTCCATTTACTCCCTTGCAATCATAGGGCCTCCTTCTCTATATTCTCACCTGCGTCACATAAACTTTGTTGAAAAATTTACAATCCACTCTCGTATCCACATAAAAACCGTTTTTTTATTGTCAAAATCCTCTCAAAATACTTAAACCAATAGCACTTGGCTTATTATATTTCTTTTTTTAAAAAAAGAAAAGATTTTTAGAAATATTTTTCAGAATTTGGCTATGTATATATTTTTAAAAAGAATCCGATACTTACCTTAGCTCCTTAAATTGTACTATGTTTGTCATTTGCCTTTTTGATGAATATATGGTATCATTATCGCGAGAGAAATCTCCATAATTTTTGATTCAAGGAAAGTGCAGGTTATTTTATGGCGAAGGGAAACGGCACAAAGCTTATTGCTCAAAATAAAAAAGCATATCATGATTACTTTATTGAAGAAGTATTTCAAGCCGGCATCTCTTTGATCGGCACAGAGGTAAAAAGCTTGCGCAATGGTAAATGCAGCTTGAAGGAAAGCTTCATACGCATTGAGAATGAAGAGGCCTTTATTTACAATATGCATATCAGCCCCTATGAGCAGGGAAATATTTTCAATAGAGACCCACTCCGAGTAAGACGGCTTCTGCTGCATAAAAACGAGATCCGTAAAATTGCCCAAGAAAGTCAAGTGGCCGGATATACCATCGTTCCTCTTAAGGTATACCTTGATCGTAGCTTGGTTAAAATTGATATTGCATTGGCAAAAGGGAAAAAACTCTATGATAAAAGAGATACCATTGCTAAGAATGATCAGCGGCGCCAGGCAGAAAAGGATTTTAAAATTCGTAACCTTACCATGTAATCAAACTTAGTTTTATTTATTTTCAAGGGGATGTAATGGTTTCGACGGGAGTCTTGAAAATAGGGATAGCCATCCGCAGCCCCGGTGAACTGCGTCATCAAGCCGGAACTCTTTTAAAAAGAAAAGACAATAATAAATTAGCAATCGCTGCCTAATTGCGGCAGCCGTCGGCCTTTGATCACTCGCTGTCAGAGTAACCGGCGTCAACTAGGCGGGGCACTTTTTCGCTTAAGCTTTGCGGCGTAAAAAGACACATGAAGCTACCAAGGGATATAGCCTGTCAATCGGCGGTATTCTAAGGGAATGTTAAAAGACTGACTGTGATGGGAGAAGTTCTTATGGATGGGTTTTCGGACAGGGGTTCGATTCCCCTCATCTCCATTTAAAAAACCCTCGAAGCAACCTTGATTTTGGTTGGTTCGGGGTTTTTTCTTACTTATTATAGATTTTAAGTAGGCCTGCTTCTATGTTCTATACGTTTGCCGGGTTTGCACTCTGCTTTATTACATATTTTGATATAGCACACATTGCCCCTTGATTGGCGCTTACAAAGATATATGGCTGACCTTGCTAATATCCGTAGAAAAGAGATTCTTTTCATTTCATTAAATAACTCGGTTCATAGGAATTTCATTATTCACGCCATTCGACATTAAAATTTGGTGCAAATCAATAATGCCATTCCAAAAGGTAGCTGCACAGGAAGCCAAATATAACTCCCACATACGGAAAAATTCATCGCCGTACATCTTTTCTATTTCCTCTTTGTGTCGTAACAGGTTATCACGCCATATGAGCAGTGTCTTCGTATAATGCCTGCGCAAACTTTCAACATCCACACAATACATCCCTTCGTCACCCATAATATGGATAACTTCTCGTAAGCTGGGAATCATACCCCCGGGGAAAATATATTTTTTTATAAAAGGATCGCCAGAAAATTCCTTTAGAGCACTGATATAATGCAGTAAGCACAGACCGCCGGGCTTTAAAACAGCCTTCACTTTTTGTATAAACAATTCATAGTTTCCTCTTCCCACGTGTTCCAGCATTCCTACGCTGACTACCCGGTCAAACAGTTTCCCCTGCTTCTCTAAATCCCTGTAATCCAACAATTTCACCTCCAGGGAATCTTCCAGTCCTTCTTTTATAATATCTTCCTGAAACTTTGCATACTGCTCCTTACTAAGTGTAATGCCTGTGCCCTTAATCCCATACTTCTTGGCAGCATATAGTAACAAAAAGCCCCATCCGCAGCCAATGTCAAGCAAAGTCATATTTGGCTCTAAATGAAGCTTTTCCAAAATATGCTCTACTTTGTTCACCTGCGCCTGATAAAGTGTGTCTTCACTGCTCTTAAAATAAGCACAAGAATAACTCATTGTTTCATCTAACCATAATCGATAAAACTCATTTCCTATATCATAGTGGCTAGAAACCTCTTCCTTTTGATTTCTTTTTGATTTTGAAGTGAGCAAAATTTTCTGTAACACAGATCGATTGGTGTGAAATTTATCCATCTGTCCCAGAAAGTTGTTTAATACCTCAAAAAGGTCTTGATCCACCTCAATATCCCGCCGCATATAAGCCTCAGCTAAAGCCAGGGATGTACTGGTCAGCAATTCCTTTTTATTTAACTCATGATTGATTTTAATGGTAAAGCGGGGTTCTTCATGCCCTACTGTAATCAGCTCCTCAGCAACTTCCAGATTAAAGCTGACCGGAATAATATCTTTCAAATAATGAACTAAAAAGTTTTCCATACTATCTCTCCCATCCCAATAAATATTATATTGACATCTTAGCCAAACTCAAAGTCCTTTATTCACCCTCTCAAGATCAAAAGAGCTATCTGAAACTCAGGTTTTGACAGACATATGGAAACACCCTGCGTGAATGCGTATTTTTGCAAAACAAAAGTACAGATCTTCTTTGACTGCCAAAACACCGTTTCCCTGTTTCGACTTCCCCTCAAAATTGAAACCTTATAATTTTCGTCCTACAACTTCATGGAAATAAAAGGCTCTCCCAGAAAAGATGAATTACTTTCATTATATACCTCTTTCCTTTTCCATTTCTACAGCAATTATGATAAAAAAATGGGATGATAATTTGGTAATAACTGAAACTATTTCACCCTCAAGGTGAGCATACACTCATTATGCGGGGGAGGGGGATAAACGAAGTAATGCTTCTTCCTAAATCAATAAATCAAACGCTTTTTATATGTTTATTGTCTGCACAAAGCAACGTTTGCCCTTTACTTCAGCCATTTTTATGTTAAAAGGCATTACAATTTACTGTAGTGCACAACAGAATTTCCTTTATTATCTTTGCACACGGCCAGAAGCATCGCCGCCAGCAAGTTTTTTCACTTCCTCTATAGAAACCATGTTAAAATCACTTTCCACCGAAGCTGTCGCCACCACCGACACGGCCAACGATATGCATTTTAAATTTTTTGCTGAAGAAATAATCAGTTCCATCATAGAGCATTGCAGACCAATTGTTATCATTTGCAGAAAGAGATTCTCTTAAAGTAATGGCAACCTTTCTGAATTGGAATCGATCTGCCAATTGTTTTGCAACATCTTTCTACCCTGCATGGCTGACCGTACCTCTTGTAACATCGGTATTTGCTGCATGAATGCCAAATACATCCGCAGCATCCTCTTCATTTGCAATGCATACATCTACATATTGACATAATTGAGCCATGACCTGACCCGCTTTTTCTTTTGTCCATAATTTGTTTCTATCGTTTAAATCACAAGAAATGGTTACACCCATTTTTTTGCAGCTTTTCAAGCTTCTAAGCAAATGGCAGCCACAGCATCATTCAATGCAGGCGTAATACCGGTAAAGTGGAACCATTCCGCCCCTTCAAAAATTTCTTTCCAATTAAAATCGCCTGCTGCGGCAGTCGCAATAGAAGATTCTGCCCTATCATAAATTACCTTAGACAGACGCTGGGAAGCCCCTTTTTCTAAAAAATAAATTCCAACCCGCTCTCCGCTCCGGGCGATAAAAGAAGTAACCACTCCGTATTTTCTAAGAGAGTTTACTGCCGCCTGTCCAATTTCATGCTTTGGTAGCTTCGTAACAAACTTTGCATCAAAGCCGTAGTTTGCTAGGGAAACGGCAACGTTATCTGCCTGTACAGCATCTTCGCAGTTTATGCCAATATGCTTTAATTCAAAACCCAGCATTGTCATAACTGCTTCTTTTGTCCGATCCGTAATTTTATCAAATACCTTTTGGGCAATCAAATCAGCATTTACCATCCAGCTTCCGCCGCAGGCGATCACCTTTGAAAACCCTAAATATTCGTTCATATTTTTTGCAATAATTCCGCCGGTGGGCATAAATTTTATATTTGTATAAGGGCCGGGCATAGATTTCATCATATGAACTCCGTCGGATGCTTCTGCCGACAGTTTTGTTCACTTACTTCCGTGTTTCAATGAGTTACGCTGAATCCGTTCCCAGCCTCAGGTACACTCGCACCGTATGATAAGGACATTTCACATAATTCATCTTTTGATCCCCCACCCTTTTCCTTCTTTGTATGATGTTTTCCGATATGCAAATGGGCCTGCTTTCCCTTTTCGGTATCGCCAAAAATCACAATATCTCCCCCATAACCATCCGCTATTTTCACCATACCGGAAACCGTAGCATGAGCCCATGCTGCAATCCGTTCAATTCTTCATTTTTTCTGTGCTCCAAGACTATGCAGCATGAAGCCTTGTATTGATAATACTATTTGCATCATAAAACAGATCCGGCCTGAACCTTAGGTGGTGATTACATTAAACCACAGCCCTTTTTTCTCTATCCCATAAAAATACCCTTAATCCAAATTTTCAGATTAAGGGTATTTTTGCTGCTACTCATACTTA
Source organism: Tyzzerella sp. UBA1042 (assembly GCA_002316675.1). Taxonomy (GTDB): domain Bacteria; phylum Bacillota; class Clostridia; order Lachnospirales; family Anaerotignaceae; genus Chakrabartyella. Next base: position 42,090 of record DCDZ01000057.1, on the reverse strand, counting down.
TATTTATCATATATTAAATGCACAGTGAATTCCAGTCCGGTTCGGCCGTAAATTTTATAAATACATCTGTACACAAACAAAGCACTCTACGCATCGTTCCATAGAGTGCCTGATTTGTATCAGTTTCCATTTATAAAAATTACATTTGAAATTGCAAATAAGATTATTTCTTGTATCCGCATTTAGGGCATACGCCATTTTCGTCTAACGAAATGCCACATAATGGACACCGGTCTATCGTATTTTTTTGAGGATCGTATTCTTCTGTAGCTCCATTTACGCCGCTTGTAAACGTAATTTTAACAATGTTTAGCTTATCCTTCAGTAAATCGTAAACTATTTTAATCATGCCTTCCACGGTCATCGTTTCTTTTGTAACAACTAAACGACATTCGGGATATGCTGTTGCAAGTTCTGTCTTGAAGGAAGGGCCTTTTTGCATATTGTTTGGCGCGCCATCTTTAATGCCTTGTTCTTCGTAAACACCGAGAATCGCAGGAAGCAATGGATCGTCTTCTCTTAAAACCAGGGCATGATCAAAGTTTTGCAAAACTTCCCATGCGGTTTTATGAATTTCATTACATGGGAATACCATATTGACCCCCATATTGACAGTATCCTCAACCTCAATTGTCAATACGCCTGTATGTCCGTGCAAATACTGTGCTTCCCCTTTGAATCCATAGAATCTGTGTGCATATTGCAAATCTAACGTAGTGAAACTTCTCATAATCATTCTCCTTTTATTATATATTTACGGGTGTTTTATGCTCCCGTATGCGCCGTCCTTGCGTTGATTGCTTTTTCTGTATCCATTGTATCATTGCCGTTGCGTCAAACATCTTACTGAATTCGTATTGCATTCATGTCAGATACCTGTGAAAATAATATCCTCGCCGGTAAGCTAAAATCCTCTTACTGCTTCAAGAATCAATGAACGATAAATGGCATTTCATGATATGCAATCATTCCTTATTAATAATAATACTCTTTTAGTATTATATATCAATAATAATTAAATGTCAACATCTATCTTGCTCCTTTATGCACTTCTTTGTTTTATAACAATGAGGCTTAGGCCTCGTCTTTTGAAAAGTTTTTTACAGGAAACCTTCATTTTCTGTAGTTCTAATGCATATATCCTTTTTCTCATCCAATATATCCAATGGTACAAAACCCGTAACCATAACTTAGGTATACTTTCAATTGATCCTTAGTGGTATAAAATATATAGACATTCTCATGCAATACTTCTATTGAAGTTAACACCTCGCAGTTATATAAAGACTCTGCTAAGTCTTGCGATGAAAACTTCTGTATTACCATGTCCCCCCACAACCTCGTCCTCTAACTTATGGCACAAATTTAAAATATCCTCCCTTACAGTAATATCTGTAATTGCTAATTTATATTTGTCGTATGCCCCTACCTGCTTTTCCTCCAGCAGGATGCTTGAAAAATCGTTTTTTGCATTTTTTATATGATAAACACCTATAACTCCCAGTACTAAACAAAGTATAGCTATCATGATCAACGTAGATTTTTTCACCAAACGCCTTCCTTTTTTGAAAATTAGTATTTCATCATCCTCGTCATAAATATAATAACCATTTGGCATATCGGCTTGCGTTATTTCTAATGCATTTACCCGCTCTGTTTCATCAGCCGTAATAAACGCAAACGGATTGAAATGAAGAGAAGTATCTTTCAGAAAAATAATGTATCCTATATATGTTTCTTTCTCATGTGTTCTGCATGATAATAAGACTACAAGGATCCTGATTATGGCAATCGCAATCCTCATCTTTTTTATAGGGTCTTCACACCTTTCTTATACTATATGCCGGTTGTTCACATTGCCCCTCATGATAGCCATGTATTGATTGTCCATTGTTATCATTGCAGAAGAAAACACGCTGTCATAAAATTCTTGACCTCCAAACCAGTCCATCCTTTGGAAAAACGATTTTGATACTTTGATAGTACCATATTTTGTCCACCAATACAGCACAAAAATAGAAAAATCAATTACGCCGCCTCTATTTCAACTGAAAACGACAAGGATGGCTTTCTCATGCTTTATTTGACGATGAAGTACAGCATTATTTCTATGCAGAAAACAACGAGGAGCATAACAGACTTTCATCAACCAAAGTATCAATATAGCTAATGTAATGTTTATCTTATGCTGATAAAGGTAATCATGATGTAAATGCGTGTTACCAAAGATATGATCCCAATATCATATTTTAAATGAGACACAGTATGTTAAAACAAAAGGTGTGAGATGCTATGAAGATTACAGTTATTTACGGAACACAACGCAAGTCAAAATCCAGAACATACAATATTGCACAACAATTTATTCAGCGCTTATCCGGAAAGCACAGTGTTACCGAGTTTTTCTTCCAAAGGATATGCCTAAATTCTGCAGCGGCTGCTGGAATTGCTTTACTGATCATACAAAGTGTCCCCATTACGGCTATTTAAAACCAATTACAGATACCATGGATGGACCTGAATTACTCATTTTCACCGCACCCGTTTATGTCTATCACGTTCCGGGCCAAGTAAAGGCTTTCCTTGATCATTTCGGATATCGCTGGATGCCCCATCAGCCCAACGGAAAAATGTTCAAAAAACAGGCACTGCTCATATCCACGGCGGCAGGCGCCGGAACCAAATCAGCACTGCGTGATCTGAAGGATAGCATGACATTTTGGGGTGTGGCGCGTACATACACCTTTGGAAAGCTTGTCTATGCTACAGATTGGGATACGGTAGATACAAAAATATAATCAAAAATACAGGAGGATGTGAAAAGTTTTTCGGATAAAATCCTAACAAGAAACCGCAAGTAACGCCCTCCTTAAAGGTTAAGTCATTCTTTTATAGTATGAGGTTTATGCAGATACGGTTGCACTATAATCCTTCAGATGTGGCGTACAGGAAATCGCAAGGGTGGTTCGGCAAAGAAAAGCCTTGGTGATTTGCATTTACCCATTTGTACGATTGATAAAAAGTAAGTATTCACAGAACGCAAAATCCTAATGATTTACATTTTGTAAAACTAGGCTAGGAAATCGGATTTCTATATCCTTCAACACTGTAATACCCCAACTGAAGGGGAGAATCTATTCCTAACGTAGAGAGAATCTGTGTATAGAAATAGGGCCACCCGTAAAACGAGTGGTCCTATTTCTATATTGTGATATTTTAATGATATGGAGTCATCTGATATCTATTGTACGAAGCTTATTTAGGTTGAGCAGCATTCTGATCTGCAAGGATGTTAGCATTTCCTGCATCCACGCCTACATTATACTGATCCCAAAGCATATCGATTGTGATAACAGCCCCATTATTCTGGCTTTCTTTATCATCATTATCTGTCAAAACTTCTGTAGAACCTGTTGTATAAACACCTTCTGCATCAGGATCCATGCCGATTGCTAAGAAAATGTCCAATCTGTTGTCGCTGCCGGGCTGTGCATAAAGAAGGTTGTTTTCAAGCATTTCTCTTGCAGCGCCATCTCCAATTTCTTCCAGCGCTGATAAACGAAGGAAGTCAACGCCGCCGATGGTAAAGAAGTTGTCGCCGTTTGCAAACAAGGAGCAGAGTCCAAAGGTATTTGCATCTGCCTCACTCGGATTGTATGCCTCTCTGTTTACAAGAACAGCAACACCCAGCATATCCTTATGAAGCTCTTTGCCATCCATTGCTTCGGCGTTAAACTGCATATCGCTAAGCTTCGCTGCGATTGTACCCAGGTTCAAAATGTCACTGCGGAATGCCTGAGCATATCCGGGGTATACATTGTCCACGGTAATTTCAATTCTGTCACTGCCAAGGGTATTCTTTCCGTAAGTTACGGATGCACCGCCCTTAAAATCTTTACCAATTTCTTTTCCGTCTACAAGCTGTGCATCAAAATCAATGTTATTGTATTTTGCCGCTTCATCCTTATAAGCATCAATGGTGCCGTCTTTCGCAATGATATTGTAGTTGGCGGAGCCTCTCATGAAATACTCATCAGGAATAAATCCGTTGTTTCCATCTCTCTCGATCCCATCTACAATACTCCAGCCATTTGCCTTCGTTTCATTCGCATATTGTGCATAGAGACCCAAGTCTACAAAGCTGACCTCCATCTCGCCCGTGGTTGCCTTTGTTGTTACATTGAGTGAGTCTGTCCAGTATGCATATCCTGTTCCTGTAAGGATTAAGGATAATGCTACCATACCGCCAATAATGGACTTTCTGTTTGTTCTCTTCATAATGTGTCCTCCCTTTTAAAAGTAGTTTTTTCGTTACACCTCTTTGTTTCTTAAATAAAGTATAACGTACAAACAAACAGAATAAATCCCTCTTGCGTCCCTTCTTTCCATACCCTCCAGTACCCCTTCTTCTCCCCCTTCAGTTCCCTTTTGTACTTCCTGCAGTGTTTTTCTCTACCCCCAAAGAAGTAGTTACTTTTTCCAAACGAAAAAAGTAACTCTTGTCTGCGTGAAGCACATAAAACACACCCATCTTCGGCAGACCATTTTCATCCAAACTAACGCATATGGGTTGATGCATTTCCTCAGACAGCATAACAAGGTTGTCCATATCCTCTACTTCGATGGCGCTTGCTAACCATGCCTCGTCAAAGTCCTTTAACTGAACCATGCGGCTTCCATACTTTCTCATGTGCTCCTTCCACTGCATTTTATAGGCCTCTGCCTCATTTGGTTTTCTGGTAAAGCGTAGCGTTGCAGCAACCAAAGCCAAAGACAGCATAGCCCAGACAAAAATCAGAATGATATGCAGCGGATTCGCCCCTATCTTTCTATCATTTGATGTAGAAATCGTACTTGTTTTAGAAAATTCCCCGGGATTCTCTATTTCATAGAATCCCGCAGTTTTTGGAATGGGAATCTGCAAAGCCAAAGAAAAGGGCTCTTCCGCCTTGCCATATTCGGTATCGACGATGAATGTTCCTTCAAACAGCACATAAAAGCTTCTGGAAGCACTGCCCCCAAGAATGCTTTCGGCTTCATCCGCCGCCTGCTTAAAGGTTTGCACATTGACAGAAATCTTTTCGTTAACGTCTGCCCCGCCTTTGCCGTTATCCGCCGGCTTCCCGGCTTTCAGCGGATACCTGCGCTCATATATGGTTTTTTTCGCATCCTTTACCTCTTGATACCCTTCTACAATCCCGGTAATGTTATAATC
>DCDZ01000057.1:549-36710 GCA_002316675.1 Tyzzerella sp. UBA1042 | reverse complement strand
GGTAATGTTATAATCGCCCAAAACTGCATCCTCGGACGTCCCCACAAAGTTTGCCGTGAAATTCACTTCAATGTACTCTGTCAGCTGAGAGGAATACATACCTCCCTCCTCCAGCCACTCTTGGTCAAACAATGTATTGGGAGAAAGCTTCACTCTATAGGAAGCATTGGCAACGGTTTTATATGTATATAATGCTTCTTCCTCTGTGCTTGTCTTTGGCTGCAAAAGAAAGATGCCTGCCGCCGCTGCGCCCGCAAAAAGCAAAGCTCCCAGAGCAAGCAAAGCCATTTTCTTCATGCCTGCCATAGGAATCGGCTCTATTTTTTTTCGTTCAACGATGCTTTTTTCGTCCATTTTATTCCTCCACTACCCCTTCCGGTACCACCTTGGCGCTTTTCAAAACCAGAATTGGCTTTCCAACCTTCGGTATGACCTTCATCATCGTCCCTTTAATATCATCGGGCTTTACAATCTCCACATCTGCAGAGTTGTTATTGTCTCCCTTTGTCCGAAAGGACACGTTGCCCGCTTCATCCTTCTGCACTTCAATAATTCTATGGGTGATGGTTATTTCTCCTCGCTGGAAATTAATAACATCCCCCTCCTGCAGTGCATAAATTTCCTTTTCCTCCTTGATTTTTTGAATCAATATGGCATCCCCGGGAAAAACTTTCGGCTCCATGCTTCCTGTCAAAACCACCGATGGATAAACAGGAAATACCCCTACAGTAAACCACGAAAACAGAACAGCAGCAAAAAGTGCAATGCTATACCCCAGAGTACTCCCTTGCTTTGCCGCTGCTTTTTCCCCCTTAAGAGACTGCATTTTTTCAAAAAGAAAATTGGAAAATAAGATGGGAAAGGCAATCCCAATAGCACTGTCCACCAACCACAGATGACTGGGCAAAAAAGGAAATGTCCTTTGAAACAAAATCAGAACCAAGCTATACAGCGCGGCCGGTTTTGCCCCGCCGTAATAAACCAGCATTGTCAGAAACATATTTTTAAGAATCACCGGAATCACGTCCCTTACGATGTAAATAAATGCTGCCGAAGCATCATTTACAGCGGCAATTCTCCCGAAATTTATTTCGATCACAGCAAAAAGCAGGGTGATCACAAGCCCTTTGAAAAAAACAAGATTACGTCTTTTCAAAACGACTCCGATGGCGTAAGCACGAATCCATTCTCGTGCCAAAATGGCAGGCACAACGGCAATTACATTGTGAACAATGCCCAGAATGGAAATGTCATAGGGTGTTGCGCTGAGATTTCCAAGAAATACCCCCAAAAGAAACCATACAGACAAAAAAAGAATTGCCCCGAAAAAAGCATATCCCTGTACAGAATGACCGAAACGGACAGTGCCGGAAATATGCATACGGGGTATCACAAGCCAAAGCAGGGCGATCACGCTCACCCATATAGAAGGCAGTACAAACCACCTTCCTTTGATGGGGCTAAAATGCAGAAAAAACAATATGAAAAGAAGCATCACCGCACATTTATTGTATTTATCCCACTTCACCAAGCCTCACCTTTATTCCTGCTCTCTATCGCCGCCGGTATCTCCATTGCTTTCTTCTCCTGTGTTCTCACTGTTTGTATTGCTTTCTCCCGGGGAATCTCCGCTGTTTCCGCCGGCTTCGTCTCCATTGGGCTCCTCAGCAGAATGAGAATTTTCCCTCTGGACCTCCTCTATGGTCTCAACGGGAGAGTCCGCAGGATATTCCCTTACGTCCTCCTCTATCCCCTGCATTTCAACCTGTACAGGAAATGCAAAGGAAAGCTCACAGTTTATCTCCATCCGTTCCACCCAGTAGCCATACACATGAAAACAGCCAAACAATGCCATCCATGCCGCTATGGTAAAAATCACAGTCTTTTTCTTCATACTTTTCCTTCTTTCCTTGTTCAAAATCCCCTACGCATTCTCTTCTAAAAAAACAGTATCCTCGTGGCCCTGCTCCGTGTAGATTGGGAGGGAGAAATAATAGGATACCATCAGGCTTGCTCCAAAAGAAGCGCTTTCCTCCTCTTCTCTGTCTAACCGGATTTCTAAGGGTGTTTCGGATAGATGATTTCGGCTTTCCTCCTGCATTTTCAAGTAAATCACACTGGTCACATTGCCGTTCTCTCCGGTGGTTTCTCTGAAAACATAAAACGCCAAGGGCTCATCAAAAGGAGCCACCTCATCTCTGGATATGGGATAGGCCTCCCCGGTATCTTCTCTGATGAGGGAAATCCGATCCACCTCCGCCAACAGCTCCTCCCGTGCCTCTTCGGAAAAATCTGCTTCTGTCATTTCTACCGTCTCTATGGTTCCATTTTTTCCCGTAGTGATGGGGATTTCCAATTTAATCAAGCTGTCTGAACGGTATAAAAATTCCTCCGTGTAAATAGGAAGCATGGCTGTCATATTCATTTCTTTGCCTTCATTCAAAATAGCAGCGCTTACCTCCTGCCTTCCCAGCAGCTCCTTTCCCTTCTCATCCACAAGGCTCATATAACATGGCATCTCTCGTGCATACCGTACATCCATAATTCCCGTGGTTAGCGAAAGATTTGCTTGTAAACCTTCGCTCCATTTTGCATAGGTCATTCCCGTTCCCTTCAAACTGGCCAAAATAATGGCGAATATGAAAAAACGTCTGTATATCCCCTTTTTCTTTTTCATATGAACCCCTCCCTGCTTTCCTTTATTTAAAATCCTTCCACGAAAGAGAATTCTTCTGCTTTTTGCAATATAAATTCATTTCTATTTGCAAACAGCATAACCTCCATCCTATTTTTCAACCCAAGCTTCCCTAAAATATTGCTTACGTGTTTCTTGGTTGTTCCCGGGGAGATAAAAAGCTTTTCACTTATTTTCGCATTGCTGCATCCTTGGCTGATCAATACCAAAACTTCCATTTCACGCTCAGTCAATTCCTCAAGCTGCTTATCCTTGCTTGCTTTATGATCTATCTGGTGAATCAATGCAGAGGAGTAGAATTTACCATTTCTCTCTACCACCTTTAAACCGCAAATAATTTCATCTATAAATGCATCCTTTAATAAATAAGCGTCTACACCCATTTTTTTTGCAAGAAGGAAATCCCCTTCCCGGGAAGAAGACGTAATAAAAAATGTCTTTACCTCTTCCTTGTTTTGTTTCAGCCATGCAAGAAAATCAAAACCGCTTTCATTGCCTAAATTAATGTCGATAAATGCCATATCAATATCCTTGTTTTCTGCAATCTTGACTGCCTCTCTCACCGTACTTGCCTGAAAGAGCACTTCCTCCGGTTTATTGATTTCGATAATAGTACAAAGCCCCTGCCGTGCTATGGGATGATCATCTAAAATAAGTATCATTAAAACCCCTCCACTTTACATACCCTTATTATTGCGGCATAAAAACCTCTACAGTTGCACCTTTCCCTTCTGTTGAGCGTATGGAACAGGACCCCTTCATTAAAGAAGCCATGCGGTGCATATTTTCCATTCCCATTCCCTCCGGGGAAGCCGCGTGGATTTTAAACCCGGAACCGTTATCCTGTATTCGCATATAAATTCCCCTTTCATTGATCTCTACCTTTGTATCAATAAAATGCGGTTCCCCATGACGAACGGCGTTGCTGACAGCCTCACATAAAATTCTATAGATCACGGTTTTCTGCACCACAGACAAACAAGAAAAATCCCCTTGGGTCGCAAGGACTATGGGAATGGAGCTAAGGCATTCCATTTCTTCAATATAGAAATGCAACTTGTCCTCAAAGGATTCATCACTCTCGCTTTCAAAGCGAATCCCGTAGATCGCCTCCCGCAGCTCCTTCATGGTGTGCCTTGCCGCTTTTTCAACCTTTGCAATATGATGGCTGATTTCCTCTTGCGGCAATGTCTCAACCCCATTTTCTAAAGCTTTCAAACTGCAGGATATACCGAAAAGCTTCTGAATCACTGTATCATGTATTTCGCTTGCAATTCTATGCTGCTCCTCTTTTATAATGCCCTCTTCCAGCTTTTTCTGCATATCAATATCCCGAAAAACCGTTTCTATAATCCCTTGATAAAAAGGAATCATTTGCCTGCATAAAGAGGCCTGTTGCGTACTATCCAAAGCAAGAAAAAATAATCCCGAAACAAAAATGCTCTCTCCCACCTCTTTCACCACAAAGGAGTTTCTTTCCACCGTCAGAATTTCCGGTATCCTTCTCAAATCAATTTCCTTTACTTTTTTTAATATTCCCCTTACCGTTACCTCTTTTAGCCCATGGCTACTGATATCCTCTATTTCCTGCTGCATCCCCATCTTAAATTTCAAAAGCAGGCATCCGTTGGGCGCAATGGATTGTGCCAAAACCTCTGTCAACTCATCCATACTTTGGTTTTGATCCACAACAGTAAATATTTTTATTGTGTCGTATAAGGCCTTGATATGATGCAGCAATTGCTCCGTTGTCTCTTTTTCCTTGATCAGACTTTCATTTAACGCCTCAGACTCCCATCTTTTCTCCTCCAACTGCATAGAATACTTTTGTATGGTATAAAACCCCGCAGATACAATGATAATACCAATCACAGTATTCATATACAACCGGTCCGCTCCCCAGTCGGAGCCAAAGAAGCGGTGTCCCAGAATAATGCAAAATGCCATCCAAACCACGGAGAGCAGTAAAATAACGCTGTATCGATCCATAACGGCAATCAGAAAGATATATCCCAAAAAGCACCACAAATAAGGACTTGATAACCCTCCGCTCATAGATATAAAGATTCCATAGGCAAATTGTTCCAATAGGATGGTGAGGGAAAGCCAAAGCCTGCTTTTTTCTTCAAATATGATTTTTTTATACAGATATGCCCCAATGTTACAAGCAAGTATCATTCCCACAGGAACTAAAATTGCAGAATACCATGTATTCTCCCCATGAGGAAGCCATATCAGATAAGCCACAGTGGAACAAAAGACCGATAGCATTCGATAACGTATATACATTTTCATATGCTCCGGCTTTATGATATCTTTCATAAATCCTCATCCTTCGTGTATTTTTTCGTCTTTTTCAAAAAAATAAAAAAGGTATCCTTAAGTTACATTATAGGACACCTTTTTGAAACTTCATATTGGCCATCGGTCATTTATTTTTCATGTACCTATCTTTTAGCATTTCCCTTGAGGGTACGGCAAATTTTTTGAGGATACTGCTCACGTGTTTTTTAGCGGCAGAAAAGCTCATAAACAATTCATCGGCAATTTGTTGGTTTGTCATTCCTTTTACCAAAAGGTCAAAAACTTCCTTCTCACGCTTTGTGAGGGTATTATTGCTGCAATCCGCCTCTTTCTTTTGTGCCTCCGGTGTATAGACAAGCTTTACGATCTTTCTTTTCGTTTCCTGGTCACAAATCGTATCGCCCAAAATATTCTTAATTCCATGATAATTTTCTGAAAAAGGCAAAATAATTCTGTCAGGCAAAGCGATTTCAAACGCTTCATTTAATTGTACAATTGCTTCCTCCCGATTTCCTATCTCATAAAAGGCCTGCGCTCTGTAAATTTTTAAATATACTTGGGGGAGTAAGTTCGGAAAAACAGAAGAAAGTTCCATGATATATGTGCTGATACCAATCAGTCTTTGGTATTCCTTCTGCAGTATCAAAACCTTACCATATACCACATATGCAAGAGGCTTGACGGTCATCAAAAAACGATTTTTGATCTTGCCCGCAGCAAGCCAAGGCTCTACCTGCTCCGCCCTCCCTGACAAAAGCGCTAAAAATCCCTCTGCCAGTGCAAAGGTATTTCGTGAAAAGTCTTCTGTATTATAACACATCATATTTTTCAGCATCATATGGCTTCCTTCAAACATCTCCCAATCGCCTCTGATCAAAGCAATTCTTGCCAAAGCAAAGGCGCCGCACTGGACAATACTAATTTGTTTTTTCTCCTCCGCCGCAATCATGGCGCAGTAACAAAGGCGCTCCGCCTCTTCCAGTTCTCCCCTGTTAAGATGTGCCTCCGCACGCATTACCAATTCTCCCCCCGTACCATGTCCTTTGGTCAGCCGGTTATAAATCGGAAGGCTCTCGTCCATTTCCTTGATTGCTTCATCCAAGGCTCCCCGTTCCCGCCAGAATAAGTAAAGAACCGAGGGCGCTCCGAATGTCCATGCACTTCTAATATTGATCAAATCGGTGGGGCCTTGCAAAAGGGCATAGGCTTTTCTATGCCTTTTGCTCATATCTGCAATGCGGTTATATTCCATAAAAGACAGGGAAAGCTCCAATTCCCCCATTAAATCATTCCGCTCTCTCTCGGATAGGGTGCTTTGTGAAATAATATTTCTTAATTCCTCTTTATATTTCAACAATTCGTCGGTAAATTCCATAAAAAACAAAAGCAAAATAAAGGGAATCAATGTTCTTGGATATTTTGCCTTCATCTCATAGGGTGTTTGTTTCAGTACACTTAAAATCATAGGAATGGTGGTTTCGTTCAGCACCTCTGCAATTTTATAGCTCGTAAGGGGCAAACACAGAATTTTCTCCCACGCCTCGGCATAGTAGTAAAAGCGGATGGCATTCATATGATCCTTTTTCCTGCAGAATAAGTCCCCGCATCGAATGTACATTTCTTTTTGCTCCTCCGCCGTCAGAAGCCCAAAAATTTTTTTTAAAAACTTACGAAGCTGTGTATGCATATAATAGCACTCTTTTTCCTTATCATAACGTATAAAGAAATGTTTTTCATGAAGTTGTATCTCCATATCTTTCGAGGAATCCCCTGAAATCTCCGCCGCATCAAAAAAGGTAAAGCTGTCAAATACAGATAAATTTAGCAGCAGCTTTTTTTCTTGTACGGGAAGCTTTGACCAAAAGGATTTTTTAATGAGCTTTTCCAAACCGCCTTCCTCAAAGCTCCCCCTTCGTATCAGAGAATCCAGCTGTAAATAAAGAGCGATAATCCATCCATTGGTAAGTTCCATAACCTTGTCCAGCTGTTCCTCCAAAAGAGGCAGCCCGGCTGTAATAAAATAGGCTCTTGTATCCTCTCTGGAAAAAGCAAAGTCATCCTCTTGCAAATGCAGAAGTCTGCAGCTTCTTATAATATTCTCATGGTCTGCCCCGGAATAAGGATGGGTAACAACGATAATATGAAGATTTTCAGCTCCATGATTGCATAATGCGGCTATAAATTCCCCTAACTGAGGAATTTTCCATTCATGCATATCATCCAAAAATAAATAGGTTTCCTTCTTACAGGACAGGGAAGTCAAAATTCTTTTTATGTATGGCATTGTGTCTTCCTCAGGTGGGCCTACTTCCAATAGCTTATAGGATGCGGCTTTATCAAAATGCCCGAGCAATCCGCAAAATTGCTCCCAACCTTCTCGAATGTCATTTTCAATAAATATATGCCGATAAACCTCTGCTGTTTTCGGTACAATCTCATCAAAAAAATATATTGATGCCGTTGTTTTTCCAAATCCCGAAGAAGCCTCTAGAAGCGTCAGCGGATAGTTACATATAAATGCCAGCTTCTTCATTAACGCAGGCGGAAAATATTTTACTTCCAGCCTAATATTTTTAGTCTCATCCATAATTTGCCTCCTCAAAAGAGATTAAAATTACTAAGGAGTACCTTGCTAGTGTAACCTTATTAAATTAAAGTATATTAAAAAAAGTTGAAAATTGCAATAAATTTACACATAAGGAAAATGATTGTAAAGATATCCTTCATGCAAGAAGCTATGGTGTTTCAGGTTAACGAAATAAACCAGTGTGCTAAAAAGCCGGATGCCATTTCGCCGGCGTGGCCTTACCAAGTATTCACATGGGTAATATGCAAATAGCGAAGGCGCACATATTCATACGTATTCAATGGGCGATTGTCAGCGTCAAAGGTATGGGCAGCAACGAGGATATTCTCCAGTGCAGGATCGGCTCCAACGGATACAATGACAGGCGAATGGCGAAACGTTATTCCATCAAAAGAAATCTGGACAATATCTCCCGGCTCCACCTGAGAAACATCTGTCTCTATGGCAACCGGGCCAAGCCCCTCGTTCCTCACAAGAAAGTTATAGAGAAATACAACACCGGTCCATGCCGGCGCGCGGTTATTCAGGTTGTAATAATACCAACCAAAGGTCGGCTTGGGATTCATAACCCCTGCACCGGCATACAACGCCTGGGAAGCAAAATTTGTGCAGTCTCCCCCCAAGAGATCAAAATTGTAATATCTGGGATTACGCCCATAAGCCCACTGGTGAGCATAAGATACGGCCTTTTCCCGATCATAGTTTGTTTTTTTCATGGTCTCCACCTCCATACCATTGTATGCCCTTTGCGTTGAAATTGATCTATTGAAATTTCTATGAAAACCCTTCCTAAAATTTAATCAAGCTTCCGGCAAAATATCGTTCTGTTTTCGTTCACGCAGTGCTTGTTTCAAGAAAAAGCAGGTTTTTTAGAAAAACCCCACAAGTCCATGAAGAAATTTGACTTTATGAAATATTGCCCTTATGATGATATATAGAATTAAACCCATATGGATATTTGGTAAAAAAATATCCCAGTACTCAGGCAGAAACCACTCTCTATTTGTCTCTGCAAAAACAGTGAAAGTGAACAAACCCTATGAAAAAATTTTCTCGCATTTATATCGAAATCACAAATACGTGCAATCTGTCGTGCAGCTTTTGCATTGGTAATGTGCGTGCACCACGGCTTATGGGTACTGACGAATTCTCACAGATCCTAAAGCAAGCAAAGCCTTATACCAACCACATATACCTGCACGTGCTGGGGGAGCCGCTGATGCACCCTCAGCTGGAACAATTTTTAGCCATTGCCCATGATTTCGGTATGCTCGTAAACATTACCACAAATGGAACCATGCTTGGGAAAACACAGGATATCCTGTTGTATGCACCTGCACTACGAAAAGTGAGCATCTCTTTGCACAGCATGGAGCCGGGCAGTGCATACTGCACAGAGAAATATTTAAGAGATATTGCAGTATTCGTTACAGCCGCAACCGCCCGGAGGATTTTTTGCGAGCTGCGTATGTGGAATCTGGGTGCCGATGGCATTGATCATGAGGCTATGTTTGTCCCGTTGTGCCGTCTTCTGGGGTTGGATCAGACTACGCAGGAAACCATACTGGCTGACATCTGTGAAAGGGGTAATGCCACACTGGCTCCACGGCTTTTCCTTGGAAAGGCCGCCCGGTTTGCATGGCCCAGCATGGAGGAGCCGCCCATGGAACAACCCTTATTTTGCCATGGGCTGCGAAACCAGATGGCTGTACTTTGCGACGGCACAGTGGTGCCCTGCTGTCTGGATAGTCGAGGGGATATTACACTGGGCAATCTTTTTCAAACGCCCCTTGCAGAAATCCTCTCCGGAGAACGTGCCCTTGCCCTTTATCAAGGGTTTTCCATCCGCCAACCCAGCGAAGCCCTTTGTCGGCGATGCGGGTATGCAAAACGCTTTTCAAAAAATCAGTCGGTTTAGGAGACCATGAATGGCGAAAGAATATGATTGGGCACTGCAGAATCAGCTGAGTTCTCTATAAATTTTTATTTTCTGTTGTATCTATAAGGGAATGCTTTATACTTTTAGAGAGGAGTATGGAAAATGAAAACAATGAAATTGTTATATGTTACGATTGCAATACTTGCAGCATGGCAAATGCGTTCCGCCACACAAATTCGCAATTTAGAAACAGAGCTACAGCAAACAAAAAATAGCGTAGCTTATGCGGAAGATCGATTGAATGGAAATATAAGCTTAATTTATTCTAATGTTGACGAAAAACTTACCGAACAGGCCAGCATTGTTTCTTCTGCTACTTATGAAATTGGCGAATTGAATCCTGAAACACGAAAAGCACCCATTACTTTTCGGTTACAGCTTAAAACACTTACTGAAACAACGGAAGCTTCACTCAAATTTGGCGAAGAGATGCTTGCCATGAAAAGAGAAAACACCGCCTTTGTACTTACCAAGGAATTTGCAATTACAGATGAGGTACTTCCAACGATTGTAGTAGAGGATACGGGCATTCAGCAATTTGAAAATAACGGTTCTCTCCATATATATGATGTGAAAAATGAGCTTTTCCCTTCATTGTATCCCCAATTTCAAGGAGAAAGTTGGTATAATCATGAAGAACCCTATCGCTACAATTTGAAAGGCGAAATTGAAACAAACCTTAATTCGGATACGCAAAATCACTTTGATAAGATACAATATATTATAACCATAGATGATAAGGTGAAAAAAACCTACACCTCGGATACCTCCAATGGGGGAACGATTCCCATTGATGAAACCTTTGAAATGAAAGAAGGTCAAACACTCATAGGAACCCTGGTGGCAACGGACAAATTAAACTACAAACAGGAATATATGATTACACAATATGTCGCAGGTGAAAAAGAGCCCCTCGGTTATTATGGTTATTATGAGAATGCAAAAATCATTGCCCCCGATGGAACGGTGATTTACGAGTATAAAGAAAATGAATTTTAGCGCCCCAGTTTCCTTAAATTAAATTGTCCACAAACCAAAATGACGGATTTTGTTTTATTTTCCATTGGCTGTTCATATATTGCATTGAGGTGATTTTGTGGAAAACTGTTCCGATGTGGTAGCCATCACAATGCTTGCTTGCAAACTATCCGCATACCTCTCCGAGGAGGAACTGGAAAGGTTGAGCGCCGATTTGGAATTATTAAGCGATGCCATAGGTGCCATTTTGGTACGCAAGGCTCAAAATTGCAATAACGAATAAACCGACGAAAAAACACTCCGAATATTCACACTTCGGAGTGTTTTTTATCCTCGTGCCGGCTTTTCATTTTTCCATAGCATATTTCTGCCTTTTCCGGGCACCCTAAATATGAGGTGAATAATATGGACAAAAAGAAAAAACAACAACCCATTGACGGTGTGGTGGAAAAGCCCATTTCCAAATCCTACCCTGTCATTGATACAGACCTTGCCAGAGATAACATTGAGAACGATATGCCCGCCGCAGATCTGCAAGATTTATAAAAATCGGAGGTACGATGATGAAAAAATATACGGATATATATGCACTTTTCAAAGAAGAACCGACGGCCAAACAATTTTTTGACCAACTCCCCGACTATGTTCGTGATCAAATCAACACCCGGGCAAATGGCGTAAATTCTTTTGAGAGCCTAAAAAATTATGCCGACAACTTACTCCGCGGAGATGATTGATGAAGGAGCCCCTTGTTTTCGCAAGCTTTGCTTCACAGGCCCTTACAATGGGGCTTTTTTATTTTGCAAAATAAAGCCTCGTTGTTCCTGTAACCCTTTGTCAAGATCTATTTTTAGCAGCCTCGTAAAACATATCCATTTCACATATTGCAAACGAATGCCAAAAATGTTATACTGAATAAGAAACTTGATCACACAAAAGTATACAAGGAGGTTACAATCATGTCTGATATTAAGAAAACACCAGAAGAATCTACAGAAACAAAAGAACAAGATATTGTCCCAACAAAAACGGATACAACTATTTGTGCCCCTGAATTCCCTTCCGGTTGCATTGACCTTGAGCATTAATCTGTTTGATATTTATGAACCCCTACTTTTTGTGGGGGTTTTTCTTTTCTCTCCCCCCCTTCTCCCAACACCAGTGCATTTATCCTTCGGTTTTACTTGTAACTGCCGCCAAAACTACGCAAGGCGAAATATATTTTTTTCCCAAGAATGACTAAAATAAGTACGGCAACAGAAATCAAAGCAGTGAAGCCGCCGGGTGCCACATTTAAATAATAAGAAATAAACAAGCCCAGCATAATATCAATAAAGCTGAAAACCACGGAAAATATCAGGGTGAGCTTAAACCCCTTCTCTAGCTGTAACGCTGTGGCAACGGGCAGGGCAATCATGGAGCTGAGCACAAGTACTCCCACAATGCGGATGGATACTGCGATTGCCGAGGCTACAAGGATGGAAAAAACATAATTGATCCTTTTGACCTTTACCCCCGCAACCTTAGCTGCCTCCTCATCATAAGCAATGTATAGCATCTGATGGTAAAGAAACACCAGCGTCAGAACAGAAACGATGCTGAGAATCAGCACCATGGCCATATCAAAACGGGTTACGGTCAGAATGCTGCCAAACATAAAGGTGTCTGCGTTTGCGCGAAGCTTTCCTGAGCTGATTATGGTAATGGCGGTACCAACACTCAAGGAAAGTACAATGGTCAGAATCAAATCCGTGTGTTTTTTAAAATAACCTCTTAGAAATTCAATCAGTGCCCCGCAAATAGAAGTAAATATAAATGCCCCCAATATAGGATTTTGATTGGTCAATAACCCGATTGTAATGCCCGCCAAAGAGGCATGGGATAAGGTATCACCAATCATGGAATAACGGCGAAGTACTAAAAATATGCCGATACAAGGGCAAAGGATGGAAATAAAGATAGATACAAAAATTGCATTTTGCATAAACGTATACTGAAATATGGACATCGCTTCCCCCTCACTTTCTCAATATTTTTTCTGCGTATTGCGCCGGTGGGTAAAGCTGCCCCCGCTGGCCCTCTAGATGGTAAATTAAAGTTGAATTTGAAATTGCCGCAGCTAAATTATGTTCCACGGAAACAATGGTGATTCCGTTTTCCCTATTGATTTTTTTCAAGAAACCATAAATTTCTTTTTGGCTGCTGATGTCTACCCCCGTTGAGGGTTCATCCAGAATCAGCAAATCCGGCTCACCCATCAGCGCCCGCGCAATCAATATTTTCTGACCTTGCCCTCCTGATAGGGTTCCCACCAAGGCCCCTGCAAAAGCAGACATTCCCATCTGTTCCAAGGCCTCCCCCACTACGGATTTCCTTTTGATTTTCAGTAGCCTGCGATAAGAATCCAACGCCTCATAAACCGTAATGGGAAAGCTGGCGTTAGAAAAATCGTTTTTCTGGGGCACATAGCCGATTTGCTTTGCCTGTGTTTCGATCCTTCCGGAGGTTGGCTTGATAAACCCCAATAGCAGTCGCATCAGCGTGCTTTTTCCGCTGCCGTTTTCACCCACTACAGACAGATATTCCCCCTTTTGTATTTCCAAATTAATTCCGCCCAAAAGATACGATGATGAACCGGTGTAGGAAAAAAATAAATCTTCCGCTTTAATCATAAACAGTACTCCTTTTTTGTTATAATTTGAAACTCAATTATTTGCAAATGCGACGCATTTGCACTTGACAAAAGTATGCTAATCAACTATTCTGTATTATAGTTAAAAATAGGAAGCATTTGCAAGTATAATTTTTTAGGAGGTTGATATAATGTTAAAAA
Organism: Tyzzerella sp. UBA1042; assembly: GCA_002316675.1. Classification (GTDB taxonomy): domain Bacteria; phylum Bacillota; class Clostridia; order Lachnospirales; family Anaerotignaceae; genus Chakrabartyella. The sequence goes on along the minus strand of DCDZ01000057.1, from coordinate 23,374 downwards.
AATGGTCTGTTATGCTGCTGTGTTTGATGGTCCTCACAAGCTTTTCCGCTTGCGGCGGTAATTCAGAACCGGCAAATGCATCAGGAGAAAATAGTGCTGAAGCCGATGAGCAAAACACTGAGAAGCTTCAGGTTTCTGTTACCTTTGATGCAATGAAAGAATTTGTTGCCGCCGTGGGAAAAGACAAGGTAGAAATCACAACAATTATACCTGCCGGTACGGAAGCCCACGATTTTGAACCTAAGGCACAGGATTTGGCAAACCTAAGCACCTCTGCACTTTTTGTTTACAACGGCCTGGGAATGGACGAATGGGCTGAGGAAGCACTCACTGCTGTGAATACCGAAGATTTATTTGTTGTGGAAGCCTCCAAAGGCGCCGACATCATCGAAAATGAGCATGAAGATGACGACCACGAAGGCGAAGAACACGAGGACGAAGAACATGAAGGCGAAGAACATGAAGGCGAAGAGCACGAAGATGAAGGTCACCACCATCACGGAAAGTACGACCCTCATTTGTGGCTGAGCCTCAAGGGCGCACAAACCGCAGCAACGAATGTCAAAGACGGGCTTGTGCAAGCGGATCCTTCAAATAAAGACTATTATGAGCAAAACTGCGCTGAATTTATTGAGCAGTTAGAAACCCTTTATAACGAGTACAGTGAAAAATTCCAATCTGTATCAAACAAAAGCTTTGTAACGGGCCATGCGGCATTTGCCTATCTCTGTCGGGACTTTGGGTTAGAGCAAAACAGCGTGTCGGATACCTTTGCAGAGGGTGAGCCCAGTGCACAGCAATTGGCCAACTTGGTGGAATACTGCAAAACCAATCAGGTGACCACAATTTTCGCTGAAGAGCTGGCAAGTCCGGAGGTTTCCGAAACCTTGGCAAATGAAGTCGGCGCAAAGGTAGAAACCATTTATACCATCGAAAGTGCTCAGGATGATATGACTTATCTGGAGCGGATGGAAAGCAATTTATCTAAAATTTATGATAGCTTGAATAAGTAATTCCCACACATTCAAATATGTGCAATGGAGAAAATGGAACCTATACGTTACAAACGTATACCTATGCTGTATGAAAACAAAGGTCGTTTACGAATTCATTTTCGTAAACGGCTTTTTTAATATCAAGGGGCGGCCTAAGCTTGAGGAATATTAGGCACTCCCCTTCGGATACTGTCCTAGATACCGCCGAAAGGCGAAGCCAAATCTATGTCGGTGATATCCTGCTTTGCAGTACACTTTGTTTTTCCTGTACTCATTTTTTGCCCTAACACAGTAATAGCCCAAAAATATTTTTATGATGCAAAATATCTTTGGGCTATAGAATACTCTTTATTAAAATACCGAATTACTCTTTTACTGCAAAGTCTTCCTTGCCAACGCCGCATAACGGACACTCCCAAGTATCGGGCAAGCTTTCAAAAGATGTGCCAGGAGCAATACCGTTATCCGGATCGCCCAATTCAGGATCGTAGATATAACCACATACTGTACATTCATACTTTTTCATATGATATCATCCTCCTTTTCATTCATAAATTTCTCCAACCCTTCTGGGGATTGGTTTATTATCAAATTTATACGTTCCTTGAGATACTTCCCATATTATGGTGCATCCATACAAGGAAAATTATAAATTACAATAACCAATTACTTCAAAGTCATCAGGAATTGCCACAGCGCCGGCAGGTGCGCCTAAAGTCCAGCTTAAGCTAAACAGTGTGCTGTCAATAATTGCCTGGAAGAACAGCATAATAACGCCTGCTGCAATCTTTTCGTCATAGGAATAAACTTCTTCGTCTTTTTTCACTGCTAAAATTACGCTGCCGCCGTGAATTAAGAATCTCCAAGGCTGTTTGTTCCAAGCAGAGGGTGCCAGTCTTGCAAATGCAAATGCATCCAAAATACCTCTTTCTTCCAAAGTGGTATTATCTGCACCTTTGCCCCATTCGTTCAAATAAACAATTTCCTCCAAGCCAAGTCTGTAGGCAGGATTTAAAGAACCATTGATCACTTTTCCTTTGTTTTGGTCAAAGCCCAATGCGATGATTCCGGCAACCTCTTTATCGGAAACCAAATTCAGTTTTTCTTTTACAGTTTTGCTGTCAGAAAAGGTAATCCAACAAGAATCCACACCGATTTCTTTGGCTTTCAAGATCAATTCTTGTCCAACGAAGCCGGCATTCTCAATGTATCCCTGTGCTACCGCAGATAACAGCACAATATAGGCAGGTGCGTCAATCATATGTCCCTTGTACCCTGCAACGCCATCCAAGGGAAGATAAACTTCGCTGTTGGACATAATTCTAATATCCAATTCGATAGAAGAAACTAATTTTTTACAGTCATTTGCATAATCCTTAATTGCTTTTAAATCCATATTTTTTACTGCATCCTTCTTGAAATCTCTTATGGACTTTGTGTTCAAAATAAGAGTTTGATAATTCAAACCTAGCCCTCCTCATATACGCATAATTTATACTCCACATTACAAAATTCGTCTTTTATTATATCATATAGCCTAATATTTTACAAACAAAATTAGCACTTTGTCCCATTTCTCCATCAGTTTTTTTGCAAAACCTTTCCACTTGGATGGAGTGCAGCTCTATGCACTCTTTTTGAAGAATTGTAATAAGTGAGGAAACTTGACTTTAAAATTCAAGTCCCCTCCAATCATATCCTAGCAGGTCTATTTTTTCTCCATGGTTTCTGCTATGGCCTGCACCAAAGCCTCCAGCTCTGCCAATTGGCTTTTTTTCATGGAAGACTTGATGCTGAGCTTATTTTCTAAAATATTAAAATTCTTGCATTTTCCAAGTTCAGCCCGCATTAATTTATCACTGGCCGGCGCCCAAGAACCATTCTCAATCACAGCCACCGTACGTTTTTGCAGATTATGTGCCACAATATCAAATATCAATGCCTCCATACTAACAAAAATCCCATTGTTATAGGTAGTGGAAGCAAATACTAAATGGCTGTAACGAAATGCAGCCGTCATAATTTCCGATGCATGGGTGACGGAAACATCAAACATCATTGCCTTAATTCCTCTGTCCCATAAACGGGCTGCAAGAATTTCCGCTGCATTTTCCGTATTCCCATAGATGGAAGCGTATGCAATCACCACGCCCTCTTCTTCGGGCGTATAAGTGCTCCATTTATCGTATTTTTCCACATATTTTTCGATATCTTTTCTCCAGACAAACCCATGTAAGGGGCATAACAAACGGATTTCCAAAGCCGAAATCTTTTTTAAGATTGCCTGCACCTGGGGCCCATATTTCCCAATAATGTTGGCATAATACCTTCTTGCTTCATCCATATAGTTTTGCTCAAAATTTACCTCATCGGCAAAAATAGCACCGTTTAGTGCGCCAAAGCAACCAAAAGCATCAGCAGAAAATAAAATACCATCGGCGGTATCATAGGTCATCATGACCTCCGGCCAATGCACCATGGGCGCCATATAAAATGTCAGTTGGTGCCTTCCTGTAGAAATGACATCTCCCTCTTTTACAACAATGGCACGAGAGTCAATATCAAAATCAAAAAATTGCTTAATCATCGTTACGATCTTGGCGTTACAAATAATCTTCACGTTGGGATACCGCAGTACCACTTCCTCCAATGTAAAGGAATGGTCTGGCTCCATATGATGAACCACCAGATAATCCAGCGTTCTTTCTCCCAAGACCTCAGATAAGTTTTCAAAAAAAACTCTGCTGACCGCCCTGTCCACTGTATCAAAAAGAACGGTTTTTTCGTCCAGCATAACATAGGAATTATAAGAAACTCCATCGGGCACAGAATATACGCCTTCGAACATGGCCAACCGGCGGTCATTTCCTCCAACCCAAGTCAAATCCTCAGTAATTTTCTTTAAACAATGCATATATTTTCCCCTTTCCGTCTATAGTGGTCATCAAAAGTATCTTTTTCTTATATATTTTTACGTTCAAAAGCTTCTTTTGTTTTATGATGAATCAAAAAGGTAAGCTTGTCAATATGCTCCCTAATACTTTTCCCATTTCAGCAAAAATTTCATGCTTTGTTTGAGAGGTTGAAAAAAATCTTCCAAAAAGCAGCACGATATGATTATTATTTAATAATAATTCGCTGTAATTATTCGTTTTCCTTCTTTTTTACGAAACTTTTCTCTATATTTTTCTCATTTTTCACAAAGCATGGGAAGCCTTAGAATTTTCCGCCTTCTGCATTTCCTCTGCACTTGAATTTACCATACGCCTGTGTTATTCTAAAATAAGTATAAATACTAGGAAATGAGGATTATTTTATGAGTAAAACATTTATTCCTAAGGGCTACAACTCCACCCTTACTTTATATGAAACACAAAATGCAATCGGTTTAATTCACAACACCTTTGAAGAATGTCTTATGCGAAATTTAAATTTAAAAAGAGTGTCTGCCCCTCTTTTTGTTGACTCCGCAACGGGCTTGAATGATAATCTGAACGGCGTAGAGCGGCCTGTGAGCTTTGAAGTGCCTGCAACGGGCGTAACTGCCGAAGTTGTGCATTCCTTGGCGAAATGGAAGCGTATGGCCCTACACCGCTATGATTTCCGTCCCGGCAAAGGGATTTATACAAATATGAATGCCATCCGCAGGGATGAGGTTTTGGATAACCTTCATTCCATTTATGTTGACCAGTGGGATTGGGAAAAGGTCATTACACCCGAGGAAAGAACTCTAGAGGAATTAAAGCATACCGTACAAAGCATTGTAACCAGCATTTGTGATACCCTGGAGGTAATCAAAAAGAAATACCCCCGCATCACAACTGAGCTTTGCAGGGAAGTAGCCTTCATTACTTCTCAAGAGCTGGAGGATAAATATCCTGCTCTTACACCAAAGGAAAGAGAAAATGCTTTTGCAAAAGAGCACAAAACCATTTTCATTATGCAGATCGGCGATGTTTTGCGCTCCGGCAAACCCCATGACGGGCGGGCGCCCGACTATGATGACTGGAAATTAAACGGTGATATTTTGTTCTATAACCCCGTTTTAGACTGTGCCTTTGAGATTTCCTCCATGGGTATTCGCGTGGATGCCACAGCAATGGATGAACAGCTGAAAAAGGCAAACTGCGATGAGCGCCGTGTCCTTCCTTTTCACAAAATGCTTTTGGATGGTCAGCTTCCCGATACCATCGGCGGCGGCATCGGTCAGTCACGTCTGTGTATGCTCCTTTTAGGAAAAGCACATATCGGCGAGGTACAATCCTCCATTTGGGATCAGGAAACCATTGATTCTTGCGAAGGTGCAGGGATTGTGCTTTTATAATCAAATAATACGGTCTTGAAGCAAACACCGAATTTTATGCAGTAGGATGGCCTTCACATAATCACACGCAAAAAACCACCAAAAATAAATTGGTGGTTTTTTATATCCTATGCTTCCTTTTCTCAAAATTACGAATCCTGAAACCTTTCCTCTCTTTCCTTTAATTGCGCTAGGCGATTATTCTCAAAAATTTCCGCCAGTTTCATATAAGTGGCCGCTGTTTCCCATAGGCCAAGCTCGCCATAGCTGGTGCCTAAACGCAAGCAAACGAAGCTGGTTTCACCGCCCTCTAACCGCAAAGCATTTTCAAACCAAAAAATAGCCTGTCTCCAAGCACCCTTTTTATAAAAGTATTCCCCTAATCCGGTACAGACCGTTAAAGAAGGTGCCTCTTCTTCCCCGCAGGCCAGTAATAGCTGAAATCCTTCCTCATCAATTTCAGTTCCCCGTAAACGGCTTAACAGCTCCCTGGTGCGGTGTGCTCTTTGCTCCGCAGCCACCTCACTCTGATCCAAAAGGATAATGGATTCTGCCAAAGGTTTGATATAGGCCAAGCATTGGGAAAGTGCTTCTTCGTTTTCTATGGTTAAATATACCCCGATGGAACTCACTCCCATCACCCCCTGCTATTAAAGTATATGCAGGGACAAAATTTCTGGTTCTCAAAACAAAGAAATCCTGGGGGATTCTTCTATTTCATGCATATTAGAAGGAAAACCTTGTCAAACAAGACTTATAGCCTACAAAAAACCCGATCACTGGCTCCATAAAATGCAATAATACAGGGTGCCGACATCGCCGACACCCCCAAAGAACCCCACGAAGGGTTATTTTTATAAAAATAATTTTTTACTTGTTGCCGGCAGCTTTATAAGCTGCAATACCCTTGCCTAACAGCTCAATACCTCTTGCCATATCCTCTGCATTCAGGATATATGCAATACGCAACTCGTTTTTGCCAATGCCCGGTGTTGCATAGAAGCCTTCCGCAGGAGCATACATAACGGTTTCGTTGTTTTCTCTAAATTCTTGCAGCAAGAATACCAACAAATCTTCCGCATTCTCAACAGGAAGCTTGCAAGTAATATAGAAAGCACCGCCGGGCTTCTCGCAAATAACACCCGGGATTTTCTTCAATGCTTCATAGGAAACATTTCTTCTTTTCTCATATTCCGCTCTAACTTCTGTAAAGAAGGAAGGATCCAATCTATACAACGCAGCTGCGCCGCTCATTTCTAAAGTAGGGCAGCAAAGTCTACCCATTGCAATTTTCATAACGTTTTTCATGAGTTCTTCATTCTTGGAGATCATGCAACCGATACGAGCACCGCAAGCGGAGAATCTTTTGGAGATGGAATCAACAATGATTACGCGATCAGCCACGTCTTCATATTGACCGAAGGAGGTCATTTCTCTGCCGTCGTAAACGAATTCTCTGTAAACCTCATCCGCCAAAATCCAAAGGTCATGCTTCTTTGCGAAATCGCAGATTACTCTCATATCTTCTCTGGAGAGAATGCAACCTGTAGGATTGCCAGGGTTTACAATGGAAATCATTTTTGTTTTTTCTGTAACTGCCGCTTCCAATCTGTCCATATATGCGTATTTGTATCCATCTTCTGCATATGTAGTAACGGGCTTAATTATGCCGTCAGCAGCCTGAATGAATGTCAAATAATTTGTGTAATAGGGCTCAGCAACAATAACTTCATCGCCGGGGTTAATTAAGGATAAGAATACCAAAGTGAGCGCTTCAGAACCACCGTTGGTAATTAAAATATCTTTTCTTTCCAAGCTCATTTTAAAGGTTTTAAAGTAATCAATAATGGCATCCTGCAATTCAGGAAGTCCCGGAGATTCTGCATAAGCAAGAACCTTCTGATCAAAGCCTTTGATCGCCTCCAAAAATACGGAAGGTGTTACAATATCAGGCTGACCGATATTCAGATGGTAAATTTTTGCTCCCTTTGCCTTTGCTTCCGCAGCCATAGGATTGAATTTTCTGATAGGGGAATTCTGCATCGCTTGTACTCTGTCAGATAATTTCATTGTTATTCACTTCTCCTTCATTATTTTTCATCATAGTATGACAATAAGTAATATTTTTTTAGGCAGTGAGTATCAGCATTCATTTCATCAAAGACAATGAATGAAATAAATTTCATTTATTGTTCAATAATCCCACAAATCCAGCTAATTCTCTACCTAATTATATTTTCAGTATACCACTTTTCCTAATAAAAACAATAGTTTTAGTAAATTTTTCTACAAAATTAAAAATTTTTGGTTGTTTTTCGTATGTATTTGATAACCAGTACATGGTTTTCTGCTGAAGGTGCTTCTTCTCAATCCATAAAACCATTATTTTTTTTCATTTTCACAAGCTTCTTCTCTCAAAATGAAGCGCAAATCGTCTTTTTGAACAAATTATGAAGAAACATATTTATATAAAAATTCACAAAAGAATATACGTATTTAAAATACGCTATTTCCAATTTTTTATATCTGCCGAAACACAGGCATCTCCATCGTTTGCTTTGCAAAAGCCCCATGCAAGGCTTACATGGGGCTTTCCTTTATGATACACTATGATACACTTTCGACTTTTTCATCACGCTTTTTCTTTTCTTCCAAAGCCTTTTTCATAACCATATCTTTCACTTTCATCATACGGGTGGTTCCGGACCGCTCGTTTTCTTCCAGCTTCATTGTAATATACTTAATGGTTTCTTGATAGTTTGGAATCATTACGTTTTCTAAAGCATTTACCCGGCGACGGGTGCGCTCAATTTCCTGAGCCAAAAGCTGGGCAGTTTTTTCACTTTCCGCCAGACGCAACAACGGCTCCATTGCATTGGAAAAAGAAAGCATAGCGCTATCCAATTCACCCGAGGAGAAAGCAAGGCCGTAGGGATAAATATCCCCGCTGCTTTCTTCCGTCTGAAAATCAAAAACCGGCACATTTACGCTCATAATGTTTTTTTTGCTCACCTTCACAGCCACAGACTGCTGAGGAATCATCAACGATTCTCCCAAAACAGACTCGCTTAAAACGGCTCTTGCAATGATAAAATCCTTATAAGCGTTCTCCAAAGCAGACTCTGCCTCTTCCCGCAGACGCTTGTTTTCCCGCACGATATTTAAAAACTGCTTCATCAGCTCATCCAGCTTATCCTTCAACAGCTTGTGCCCCCTGGTTGCGGTGCGCAGCTGCTGCTTCAATCTGGTCATTTCCATACGGGTAGGATTGACGTTCAATCTAGCCATGGCTTATCACTCCCCATCTGCTAAATATTTTTCCAGATATTCGTCACGGATACGCTTCAACTCGCTCTTTGGCAGCATACGAAGCAAGCTCCATCCGGTTTCCAATGTCTGCTCAATGGTTCTGTCTGTTCTAAACCCTTGAGAAACATATTTCTTTTCAAATTCATCTGCAAACTTTGCATAGATCAAATCTATGTCAGACAAAGCGGATTCACCTAAAATCGCCATCAGTTCTTTTGCATCCTTACCACGGGAGTATGCCGCAAACAACTGGTTCATGGTATCCGCATGATCTTCTCTTGTCTTACCCTTGCCGATACCCTTATCCTTCAAACGAGAAAGGGATGGCAAAACATTGATTGGCGGCTGAATGCCTTTTTTATAAAGATCACGGCTCAAAATGATCTGACCTTCCGTAATATACCCTGTTAAGTCAGGGATAGGATGGGTTTTATCATCCTCAGGCATGGTTAAAATGGGAATCATAGTAATTGAACCATCCTTGCCCTTCATACGTCCTGCACGTTCATACATGGTTGCAAGGTCAGTATAAAGATATCCGGGATAACCACGGCGGCCGGGAACTTCCTTCTTTGCGGCAGATACTTCACGCAACGCTTCCGCATAGTTTGTAATATCCGTTAAAATAACCAAAACGTGCATTCCCTGCTCAAATGCCAAATATTCGGCGGCGGTCAATGCCATACGAGGCGTACAAACACGCTCTACCGCAGGGTCGTTTGCAAGGTTTACAAACACAACGGAACGGTCGATGGCGCCTGTTGCCTTAAAGTCATTGATAAAGAATTCCGCATCCTCAAAGGTGATACCGATGGCTGCAAATACTACGGCAAACTTAGAATCTGTACCTCGTACCTTTGCCTGACGGGCAATCTGCACCGCCAGATTTGCATGGGGCAAACCGGAGCCGGAGAAAATAGGCAGCTTCTGCCCACGAACCAAGGTATTCAAGCCATCGATGGCGGAAACACCTGTCTGTATAAATTCCGCAGGATATTCTCTTGCTGCAGGGTTAATGGGTGCACCGTTAATATCCAAGCGTTTTTCCGGAATAATCTGGGGGCCGCCGTCAATGGGTTTCCCCATGCCGCTGAATACACGTCCCAAAATATCAGGGGATACGCCGAAATCCAAGCTTTTGCCTAAGAAACGTACCTTGCTTTCCGCAAGGTTGATGCCCGTTGCACTCTCGAACAGCTGAACCAAAACGGTATCACCGTTGACTTCAAGCACCTTACATCTTCTTACCTCGCCGCTTGCCAGCTCAATTTCGCCCAATTCATCATATTTTACGCCTTCTACGCCTGTAACCAGCATAAGGGGACCGGCAACTTCTTGAATCGATCTATATTCCTTTATCATAATTCATCCGCCCCCTTACTGATCAAATCGTTGATTTCTCCTTTAATATCTCTTTCAATTTCATCGTAGCTCTTGTCTACGTTTATTTCTTCCACATATTTTGCACGGCCAATACGCTCGATGACATGCAGCTTTGTAATTTTCTGAATCGGAACGCCGGCTTTAATTGCATTCTGCGCTTCATGATAGAAGGTCAAAATCAGCTTTAGCATTCTATATTGCTTGTGCAAAGAGGTATAGGTATCTACTTCGTGGAAGGAGTTCTGGTGCAAAAAGTCCTCACGGATAGAACGAGAGGTCTCCAGAATCAATCTATCCCCATGGGATAGGGAATCCACACCAACCAGCTGCACAATTTCCTGCAACTCCGCCTCTGTCTGCAAAAGCCGCATGGCCTCCGTACGATGTGCGGAAAATTCTTCATGCACATTGATGTCTGCCCATTCATCCACCCGATCTTGGTATAAAGAATAGCTGGAAAGCCAGTTGATGGCCGGGAAATGACGTTTATATGCCAAGGAGGCATCCAACCCCCAGAACACCTTCACAATACGCAGCGTCGCCTGAGATACAGGCTCAGAGGTATCACCGCCGGGAGGAGATACGGCGCCGATTGCTGTCAGCGTACCGATTCTCTCTTCCTTGCCCAAGGAAACCACCCGGCCTGCTCTTTCATAGAACTGCGCCAAACGGGAACCTAAGTAAGCGGGATAGCCTTCCTCACCGGGCATTTCTTCCAAACGTCCGCTCATTTCACGCAGTGCCTCCGCCCAACGAGAGGTAGAGTCAGCCATCAAGGCAACACTGTAACCCATATCACGGAAGAATTCCGCAATGGTGATTCCTGTATAAATAGATGCCTCACGGGCTGCAACAGGCATATCGGAGGTATTTGCAATCAAAACGGTTCTTTGCATCAAGGACTCACCGGTACGAGGATCCTTCAATTCAGGGAACTCGTTCAAAACGTCGGTCATTTCGTTGCCACGCTCACCGCAACCGATATAAACCACAATATCCGCATCCGCCCACTTTGCCAGCTGATGCTGTGTTACTGTTTTGCCACTGCCGAAAGGCCCGGGAATGGCAGCAACACCGCCCTTTGTAATGGGGAAGAATGTGTCAATAACACGCTGTCCCGTTACCAACAGGGAGTCGGGGGATTTTTTCACCTTGTAAGGTCTTTCTCGACGTACGGGCCATTTTTGCATCATTGTCACGGAGATATCATTCCCTTTTTCATCCGTAATTACGCAGACAGGCTCTTCCACCGTAAATTCCCCTACATAAATTTCTTTTATGGTACCCTTCAAACCGAAAGGAACCATAATTTTGCAAACTACAACGGCTGTTTCATGGACAATACCAATGACATCCCCGGCTTCAACAGCATCGCCGGTTTGCTTTGCCGGCTCGAACTTCCATTTTTTGTCCCGATCTAAGGACTTTACTTCAATGCCCTTTTGAATATTTGTACCGCTTGCTTCATATAACTTTTCCAAAGGACGCTGAATTCCGTCATAAATGGTGGAAATCAAGCCGGGACCCAATTCAACGCTCATTGGCATCCCTGTGGAAACAACCTCTTCCCCCGGTCCAAGGCCGGAGGTTTCCTCATAAACCTGAATGGATGCTCTGTCTCCGTGCATTTCGATAATTTCACCTATCAGGTGTTTCTCTGATACACGCACCACGTCAAACATATTGGCGTCTCTCATGCCTTCCGCTATTACCAACGGACCCGACACCTTTACTATCGTGCCTGTTTTCATATGCTCATTCACCTACAATCGTATTTATTCGCTAAACAATATATCCGCACCAATGGCACGCTTTGCCGATTCTCTTACTTCGTTCATGCCCAGGCCCATACTTCCGCCTACACCCGGAATTACTATAATTGCGGGTAGTTCAAAATCCTTGTATTTTGCAATACTTTCCTTCGCCATTAAGCTGGCTTCCTCTGTGATATAAATAATGGCATATTCCTTTTCCGCCAGCTTATAAATTGTCTTTTTCACATCCTCTGCATTATATGCAGGGAAAATATCAATCCCCAGAGCGAGAAAGCCCAAAATACTATCCTTATCGCCTACAATTCCAACTTTAGACATAAGCCTCTCTCACCCTTTCTTTGATCGTAGCCGTATCGATATTATGCATTTTGCAAGTCATGATGATGCGAATAGATTTTGCTTCGGTTTCTTTTGCCAATATAAACGCCATTACCGGTTCCGGAGTCAAGGTTTTATATTTTGCATCCTTGATATACTCCATCAAGTAATCATCACAAGCCTTTTCAAAAAGGATAAAGCCCTGCTCCATGTACTGCTCACAAAGCTGTCCATAAGGGGTTTCCTTTAAAACTGCCGCTAAGGAATCGCTGCGGTATGCTCTGGAAAGCAACTCGAAGCTTATACTACCCCCGGGTACAAAGCTTTCCTCCAAAACCTGAAACTCTCTATCCAGCTTTTTGATGCGCAGGAGGGTTTTCAAGTTTGTGATGTCCGCCAGCATCTGGATATATTTTGAAACATAGGAATTCCCAAGCTTCGCCGCCGCCTTTTCCATGGTAGCAAAACAGGCCTTATCCAAAATGGTATCGATGTATCTTCCGTTACGGGTTTTCGCATACATACTAACGGCTTCATCCACAGCCTCACCGCTAATATTGGGCAGCTCCACATAATTTCTTTCCCGCAAATTTCTACGCAGGGTTTCTATGGGAATTGTTCCGCCTTGTATTAAAAACTTTTTGCCGCTTACCTTAGAAACTTCCTCTTTCAAAAGCACCTTAATGTTATGGTAATCGTTTTTATAGAGGAAGATATCAATCAGCGTTTCCTGAGGAATTAAACCCGCCACTGCCTGGTACGTTGCCTCAAGATGGTTGCCAATCATTTTCTCAAACTCATAGATCCCTTTGATTTGGGTTTTTCCGTAAGCGCTGTCAGAGAGTATGCGCAAAGCCTCTTCGGCTGTCCTCGCCTCTGCCATCTGCATGAGCTTTTGTTTTGTCATCAAGGAGTTTTCCATAGAGCGGACACTGGCCACAGCGAAAGGGTAAATCTTAGTTTTTGCCATCAAGAATCCCCCTCCTTAAAACAAAATTTTTGCAGCTATTTGTCGAATCTCTTCTTGTTCTACCCCGATAATAGATTCAAATGAATAGTTATATTCAATATCTCCATTTTTCAGAATAAACCCACCATCAATTTCTCTGCTTTGTTCCGAAAGAACAAAGCCTTTTTCCTGAATTACCGAAGACAAGCGTTCTCTATCCTGCTTTGCAACAATAATTTCCGTACCGATGCTCTTGTCAATCTTAGCAAGCATGGTGCCGACGGTTTCCGCATACTGGGCGTCGGGCAAGGTTTCTAAACGTTTTTTTGCCTCCGCTATAACCTCTTCCAATATGGCCTGCTTTTGCTCTAAAACCGCAATCTTGCCTTGCAGTTCTGCACCAGAAATGGCCTTTGCCTTAATTCTTTCCGCCTCTGCCTCGGCATCCTTCTTCAAAGCTTCGCTTTCACGCCTTGCCTTTTCTTCTGCCGCCTTTAAAATCGCTTCTACTTCCAGATTGGCTTTGTCTTTCACTGCCTTTGCTTCCGATTCTGCCTTCTCTATGATTTTATCGATGATAATTTTACCGTCATTCATAGGAGTGCGCCTCCTTTTCTTTCAAGTTTATCATACCTGGATGCTGTTGAGCATCAGGAAGGAAATGAGCAAAGCCAATACCGCATATGTTTCAACCATTGCTGCAAAAAGCATACCCTTTGCCAACTCGCTGGGCTTTTTACCAACCAGCATAATACCTGCTGCTGCCGCTTTGCCCTGGGCAATACCAGAATAAATACCTACAAGACCGATGGGCAAGGAGGCTGCAAAGATGCCTGCTCCTTGAATCATGGTTAACTCAACCATTCCGTCGCCGCCCAAAAGACCAACCTTAACCATTACCAAAAAGGCAATCAAAAGTCCATAAATGCCCTGTGTGCCGGGCAGAGCCTGTAACAATAATACCTGACCAAATTTGTTAGGATCTTCGGAAACAACCCCCGCTGCCGCCTCGCCGGCAACACCAACGCCAATGGCACTTCCAATACCCGCAAGAGCAGCAACTGCCGCACCTGCCAACGCTAAAAATTCACCGCTGAATAAACTCTCAACCATTATTCTTCTCCTCCTTAAGTATCTTGATATATTTCGTTCTTCTTTCAAAAGGTGCAAAGGGTCTGCCACCGCCGGTATAGAATTTTCCAAAAAACTCTACATACTGCAATCTGCAAGAATGGACAAAAGCTCCCAACGCATTAATTCCTATATTAAAAATTGTACCAAATACAAATGCAATCAGTAAAATAATTGCACCCTTTATTCCGCCGCCTGCCAAAGACCCAAGGGTATTGATAACCTTTGCAACAACACCCGTTGCCAAACCCAACGCAAGAAGTCTGGAGTAGGAAAGAACATCGGATAAATACCCTGTAATGCCGTAAAGGCTGCCTAAACCGCCTGTAATTTTACCGAAAATACTCTTTTTGCTTCTTCCGCCGGTTAATATGACACCAACGGCACCCACAATAGACATAACCTTGCCAATGGCAGCAATGGCCGGAGGCAAGCTGCTGCCAAGTCCAAATACAACCAGACCGATCAACAAAATATACCAAAGCCCAATATCAAACAATGCATCCAATGGATGGCCGTCTCTAATCAGCATATATGCCTGAATCCCCATGCCGACAAATAAATGAATTCCGCCAAAAATCAAGGAGAAAATCAATAATTTCATTGGCTCTGCCAGAGGGTCAAACCAAAGCGGATTGATTGTGACCTCCGCATTGAACAAAGTCTTTGCCGCCACCGGTATGAAATCACCAAACCAACCGCCGAATAATGCGCCCCAAATAAAAGTGGATATGCCGCAATAGAAGAACATTTTTATCATGCGATAGGTCATACCTTCTAATTTAAACTTCTTTAATATCATCCAACAAACAACCGCTATGATGATACCATAAGCCGCATCACTCAGCATCATACCAAAGAATATAAAATAAAATGGCGCCAATAGCCTGGTAGGATCAATATCATGCCTGGATGGTAAGCTGTACATATTGGTAACCGCTTCAAATGGTGTAGAAAGCCCGCCATTGTGAAGATAAACAGGAATCTCTTCCTCCGGTTCCGGATCCTTGATATCATAGTAGAACTCATATTTCTTCAAAAGTGCTTCTACTTGGGGCTGGGCTTTTTTAGGCATCCATCCGTCAAAGTAGAACACCATCTCGGTACTTAGCATATCCCCGACAATTTTCGCTCTGTCCAAGCGCATATTCAAGCTGTCATAAAGAAACTCAATATTTTTTTTGGCACTTGATAACTCACCCAAAATGGCTTCTTTTGCGTAAATTCTCTGTTGAAACTCTTCTATTTCTTGTTCATACCGTTTTACAACCTCTGCCGGCGTTCCCTGATGCTCTGTAAAGGAAACAGGATTAAACGCAAATTCTCGCAGTGCTTCATAAACTTGCTCCCGTTCCTCTTTTAAGCAAAGAAAAGAGAGATACATCTGCTGTGTGTCTGTGTTGATTTGCCGCACAACTGCAGAGGGTGCTTTTTCCAATACCGTTTGTAATAGGTCTTCAAATTTTGTTTTTACGCCAACGGTACCATAGATTATTGCTGAACATTTTGTTTCCTTCGTTTGTAGAGGCATATCCAAGCCTATCCATGGCTTCAGCCCTGCAATAACGCCTTTTAACCGGTTGATTTCATTCTGCCCATCCGTTATTTGCTTGTAGCACATAACTGCCGTATCCACGTTCATTTCCGTTTCTGTTTTGTTATGATTCATATAATTTACAAAATCCTCACGGTCTATTTCTTCTCGAACATGAAACAAAGGCTTTTTTTGTGTATCATAGCGGTTCAGCGCTTCTAATGCAGTGCTCGCCCGGACAATGTCGGCTTCCAAACGGGAAACATCCGCACTGTTACTGGTTCTAAAAATATCCGGCATCCATTCTTCATCGTTTACCGTGCCCTCTTGGGAGTTGATTTCCACAACCCCTAGGTGCATCAGCTCGTGAATAAACGGTGTACGACCGATATTTAGACCAATGACAGTAAGCTTTCGCATCTCAACGACTGCCATACACTCCCACAACCCTTCCAATTACCGCCTGAATTGCTTCTTCCTTCTTTTTTTCTGCCTGTTCTTTAATTTGTAAACAAATACTTTCTGTATCCTTCTGAATATTCTGGATTTCGACGCGGCTTTCTTCCTCTGCTTGCTTGGCAACAAGTTGCATCAGTTCCTTGGCCTGCTGCTGAACCTGCTGCAACAATACTTCTCTTTCCTTATGCGCATCTTTAACCAAAGCCTCCGCATCTTCCGCAGCTTGCTTTGCAATCTGACCGGCCCGTTCCTCAGCCTCTACGATGCTTTTTAGGATCTCATGAGCCATTACCATCACCTCTCTTGTTTACAATTCGCCATACAAATTGTATAATTTTCACCACTGTTCGGAAACGAGCCTCTTTTGTTAAAGATATAACACTTCATGCTTGTAAAAAAAGAAGAGGACGCACCGGGTTTTTTTGCCTGATTTTTCATAATTATATGAATACAAGACAGCTTTACCTGCGAAACTTCTCAAGAATTATGGTTTTCTTATGGCTTCGCATGGTATGTATTAATTATAAAACATACCTCAGTTTAAATAATAAATTATTTACCTTGTATTGTCAATAACTCTTTGCCTTCCGGCAGTGCGGTAATATTTTATCGTCACATCAAATAATTGTTAAATTTAAATCACTATATTATTTCATTTTAAATCCTTCTGTTGAGTTTAAAGGGTTTGCTAATGGTAGTTTGCGTGCAATCTATTCGCACCCTATTTTTTTAACTGGCATTATAAACACATGAAAAATTTCACATTTATAATTATTGCACAATAAATTAGCTATTTTTTTGTACATATTTACTACTTCGCTAATTCTTTTTCGCTCTATTGTCTGTCTGACAATGAAATATTTTTCACTCTTTTCCTTAAGCTTGTCCCTCACACCCTTTTTTCTTTCAATTTGCACAAAAGAAGGCCGAATTTGTGTCAAAAAGCCTATACGCTTCCTGCGTGTGTTTTGGCTATACAGCGGGCAGCAAACTTTCTTTTTTCCCAAGGCAGAAGGGCACTTTGCCATATCTTTTTCTTCATATTGCAAAAAAAGATGTGTGCTCCTTGCTTAAGGCTGCCACTCCCTCCTTCCAAAAATGTACATATGTAAAAATGCACAAATGTATCAGATTTTTTATCACATCAAAAAGAGCAGCCGGCGCTCCCACAAAAATAGGCAACTTTGTCTTTTCCCGGAATCCGGATAAAACCATTTCTTTTTTCAAAATGCCTGTCTTTCCGGCAGTTGTAATCTCTGTTCATGGGTTCGCCTCCTCTCTGTGCCTTTTGCATATTTCTTTTTTATTTTGCCGCTTCCAAAAGTGCAGTCAGCTCTCCTTCTGAAAAATCGTATTCTTTTCCGCAGAAATGACAATGGAGGTTCGCTTTTTTATCTTCTTTCGCGATTTTTTCCAGCTCTTCTTTTCCAATGCTGATTAAAGCCTTTTCCACCCGTTCTTTGGTGCAGTTGCAATAAAATTCCGTAGGTACCGTATCTAAAATCTTCATATCCAAGCCTTCCAGAATCATGTTCAAAATCCCCTCGGGTGTTTGTCCCATATCTAACAAATCCGTAATGTAGGGAATGGTGTTGAGCCTTGTTTCCAGCTTAGAAATGATCTCCTCTGAGGCATCCGGCAAAAGCTGTATTATAAACCCGCCGGCACAGCGAATCGAAGTATCTGTATCCACCAAAACACCCAAACCAACGGCGGAAGGTGTTTGCTCGGACTGAGCATAATAATACGTCAAATCCTCGGCGATTTCCCCGGAAACAAGTTGAATTCGCCCTGCATAAGCCTCTTTTAAGCCAATATCCTTTATGACACTCATATACCCTTCGCCAATGGCACCGCTGACATCCAACTTGCCCGGATACTTCGATGGAATCTCCACGTTGGGTTGAAACACATACCCCTTTACTCTGGCCTTGCTGTCCGAGGTAACAACCGCACCCTTTAATGGCCCAAGCCCTCTAATTTGCAGGGTAATTAAATCCTTTTCCCCTTTGAGCATACTCCCCATCATTGCCGCCGCCGTCAGCATTCTGCCCAGTGCCGCCGATGCAACGGGGGAGGTATGATGCACCTCTCGGGCATACTGCACCAATTCCCCCGTGGTTGCCGCAAATGCCCGTATGCTGCCGCCTCCTGCCACCGCTCTTACAATATAATCACTCACTTACTAATCCTCCTTTGCCTGCGCCACAAAAAAATAGCGTTGGCTATCCTCTTTTGCTTCTTCAAAACAATAACCGTCATACACATGCAATAAATGAAAACCGCTTTCTTCAAGCTGCGCCTTTATCTCTTCCATACTGTAAGCCCGTTCATAGTGATACTCCTCCACACGCTCATAAACCTCTTCATGCTTGCGGCGTTTAAAAAAATTCACATAATATTCGTTGATGCTTGTGTCCTCAACAAAGGTATTTTCCCAAAAATAAGCGGCGTCCTCCGTGGTAGCGGCATAGGTTTTGTTCCCCAAAACCTCTTTAAACTTATATGCCGTGTTCATATCAAATAAAAACAGCCCCTTTTCCGTCAAGTGTTTTCTTATGGATAAAAAAGTTTGGAAAAGCGCGCCGTCCTCCGTTAAATAATTTAAGGAATCGCATAGACTCAAAATACAGTCCGCCTGATACCCCAACTCCAACGTTATCATATCCTGACAAAAAAAAGGTATGGAAATCCCCTGGGAAAATGCTTTTCTTTGGGCTTCCGCCAGCATTTCCTCGGAAATATCCACCCCTACAACGGCATAGCCTGCTTCCGCCAGAGGAATTGTTATATTCCCCGTTCCACAACCCAGATCAATCACGCTTTCCGGCTTCTGATCAAGCCGTTCCCATAAATTTTGAATAAATTGCACCCACTGGGGATACGTAACTTCATCCATAAATCCATCATAGACAGATGCAAAACCCTCATATGCCTTCATGTTTCCTTCTCCCGTATTCTTCGCCTACCAATGTTTAACATTTCTACTTATTATAGCTTTTCCTCCGGTGTATTGCAAGAATTTTTCCCCTTTGCAGCCTCCCTTTTCTTTTTCCCCATAATACCGCCAATGCGCCCGCTTTCCTTGGCCGTCAATCCTTTCCATCCCACCTGCCGAACCTTTTCCGTAAGCCCCAGCTCCTCAGCAATTTCATACTTCATGGCAATATCTTGTTTTTCCGCCGGGGTTAATTCCTTCTTCTGTCCCATAACAACGCTCCCTTTCGTTTTTTAGTAGTATTGCCATTTTTTCAAAAATTTTTCCATACTATGTCTCTGTGAAAAAAAATATTGTCTATGAACGAAAATCATTTGACATATTTCCGTTCTGATGGTAGACTAGGAATTAAATACATAGTTCTAAATGTAGAGGTGCGTTTTTCATGAGTACACGGGCGAATATCATAAAGGGATAGAGGCCGTCCGCCGAAAGGGGCAAACGCCGAAGGGAGAAAAGCCTTATCTTTTTTTCTCTGGTCGTCCGGTTAAGAGCCGTGCGACTGTCATTGGAATTTCCAATGGAGCGCTACGAAACTGATTTTTTGCAGTATAATCCTTTTGTTATATGCAAAATCTGAAGTCGGCGCTTGCCGGCTCTTTTTTGTTTCTACAAAAAGTGCGGCTTTAGAACACAACAAACGCGAAGAATTAGAAGCACCCATCGCAAAAAGCATTACAAATGCAGCGAAAGTGCCAAAAAAGCAGCTACCGTTTTTTAGTTTCTTTGCACATAGTCGCATAGTACACATTATAATAATAAAGAAAGAAGGAAATTTAAGATGAAAAAAATTAATTTGGCGGTTGTTGGAGCGACAGGTATGGTCGGCCGTACATTTTTGAAGGTTTTGGAAGAAAGACAGCTTCCCATTGAAAATTTTTATGTTATGGCTTCCAGTCGCTCTGCCGGAAAAGCAATTGCATTCAACGGAAAAGACTATATTGTGGAAGAGCTGACCGAGCATTCCTTTGATAAAGCAATTGACATTGCCCTGTTCTCTGCAGGCGGCAGCATAAGCGAAAAATTTGCGCCCATCGCAGCAGCCCATGGATGCATTGTCATTGATAATAGCTCCCAATGGCGCATGAACCCGGAGGTACCCTTAGTTGTGCCGGAAGTAAACCCCGCGGATATTGCTTGGCATAAAAACATCATTGCAAATCCCAACTGCTCTACAATCCAGGCAGTGGTTGCATTAAAGCCCTTGGACGACAAGTACAAAATCAAACGTGTCGTATATTCCACCTATCAGGCAGTAAGCGGTGCAGGCCTTGCCGGTTGGAAGGATTTAGAAAATGGTTTAAAGGGAGAAGAACCTCAAAAATTCCCTCATCCCATTGCAAATAACTGCTTGCCTCATATTGATGTGTTTTTAGAGAATGGGTATACAAAAGAAGAAATGAAAATGGTTGATGAAACCAGAAAAATGCTTCATAATAATGACCTTAAGGTAACAGCAACCACGGTTCGTGTTCCTGTTTTCAATTCTCATAGCGAGTCCATCAATGTGGAATTTGAAAATTCCTTTGAATTAGAGGATTTAATCAAAACATTAAGGAATGCACCGGGTATTGTACTGTTAAATGACTCCAAAAATAATGAGTACCCTTTGGCACAAAGTGCTACAGGACACGATGAAGTTTATATCGGGCGTATCCGCCGTGATGAAAGTGTAGAAAATGGTGTAAACCTTTGGGTTGTAGCCGATAACATCCGTAAGGGTGCGGCCACAAACGCAGTGCAGATTGCAGAACAAATTATTAAAAATATGAACGCATAACTTATAAACAAAAACGATGGAGGTGCTTGCATTATGTCAATTTTTACTGGCGCAGGTGTTGCTTTAGTAACTCCTACATTCCCCGATGGTACTGTCAACTTTGAGAAAATGAAAGAACTGATTGAATTTCAGCTTGCCAACGGTACCGACGCACTGATTATTTGTGGTACAACAGGTGAGGCATCCACTTTATCTGACGAAGCACAAATTGCCTGCGTGCGCTATGCCGCTGAGGTTGCAAAGGGCCGGGTACCCGTAATTGCCGGAGCTGGCAGCAACGATACCGCCCATTGCATTGATCTGGCAAAGGGCTGTGAAACTGCCGGGGCTGATGCCGTTTTACTGGTTACGCCTTATTATAACAAGGCAACGCAAAAGGGCTTGATTTTGCATTATACCGCCGTTGCCGAAAGCCTTACAATCCCCATTATTCTGTATAATGTTCCGGGACGCACGGGCTGCAATATTGCACCAAAAACCGTTTTGGAGCTCTCTAAGGTAAAAAATATTGTTGCCATAAAAGAAGCCAGCGGCAACCTGTCCCAGATTGCAGAGGTTGCGGCCTTGGTTCCCCCGGACTTCGATATTTACAGCGGAAATGACGATCAAATTCTGCCCATCCTTTCCTTAGGCGGCAAAGGTGTCATTTCTGTTTTGTCTAATATTGCGCCAAAGCAGACCCATGATATGGTTGTAAAATTTTTAGGCGGCGATTTAAAAGGAGCCATTTCCTTGCAGCTGGACGCCATTGATTTAATTTCCGCCCTGTTCTGCGAAGTAAATCCCATCCCCGTAAAAACGGCCTTAGGCTTAATGGGCTATGAAGTCGGCCCCTGTCGTATGCCCCTTTGCGCCATGGAGGATAAAAATTTAGAAACATTAAAGAAAGCAATGAAAGACTACGGCTTGATTGGATAAAATAAAAAGCGGCAAAGATTCTTCTTTGCCGCTTTTTCACAATTGCTGAAAAATACCCACTATAAGGAAGGCGAAGCTGCTTCGCCAAAGGGACAAGCTTTTTGAATCTATCATGCAAAAAGCAAGGATAAGGTTTGATTTTAAAGGAGTGTACAATATGATTCAAATTATAATACACGGCTGCGGCGGTAAAATGGGCCGGGTTGTGGCTGAACTTGCGGCAAACGATGATGCCTGCCAAATTGTTGCGGGGATCGACCCCCGTTTACCTGCGGCGGATTTCCCCGTTTTTGCAACACCCGATGCTTGTACGGTGCATGGGGATGTTATTATTGATTTTTCTACCGCAGCGGCAGTACCCGCCTTGCTTGCCTTTGCAAAGGCGAAAAAAATCCCCGTGGTTGCCTGCACCACGGCCCTTAGTGATAAAACCATGGATTTACTGAAGGAGACGTCTAAAAGCGTTGCTGTTTTAAAATCAGCAAATATGTCTGTAGGTATAAACCTTCTGATGGATCTGGTGCAAAAGGCGGCAAAAGTATTATATGATGCAAATTTTGATATTGAAATTGTAGAAAAGCATCATAACCAAAAAATTGATGCCCCCAGCGGTACCGCCATGGCATTGGCAGATGCCATCAACCAAGCCATGGAACAGCAATTTCATTATATTTATGACCGTTCTCAAACAAACGAAAAAAGAGACCAGAAAGAAATCGGCATTCATGCCGTCAGAGGCGGAAATATTGTGGGCGATCACGACGTTATTTTCGCCGGTAGAGACGAAGTGATCGAACTGACCCATAAAGCTACCTCCCGAGAGGTTTTCGCCGTAGGCGCCGTAAAAGCCGCTAAATTTTTGGCATCCCAAGGCCCCGGGCTTTATTCCATGAAAGACGTTTTGGCCTAAAAAAAGCCCCCTTGTAAGGATTGAACTGAACCAGTAAAAACGGACAATAGACAAAGGCCCCCT
>DCDZ01000057.1:0-358 GCA_002316675.1 Tyzzerella sp. UBA1042 | reverse complement strand
ATAGAAGATCAAATGATTGAGCTACGGCAATCAGGTAAAACACGGCAGGAAATCGCCGATGAATTAGGGTTTACGGAACAGCAGATTAAACCATAACAAATCACAAGCAAGGCTGGCAGCCGGACTGGAGCCAAAACGGCGTGGCAGATCACGGAAAAGCGAGCCGGCAAGCGAAAAAGAATATAAATTTGAAATCAAACGGTTGAAAATGGAGAATGAATTGTTGCGAGATTTTCTTCAACTCACCGGAAGGAGGTGAAAACGGAATTGAAGTATAGGGTGATTTTTCGATATAAAGAGAACTATCTGATTACAACCATATGCCTGTTTTTTGGAGTGTCCCGAAGCGGTTATTACG
>DCDZ01000008.1:18568-25994 GCA_002316675.1 Tyzzerella sp. UBA1042 | reverse complement strand
AATATATTGTAGTAGAAAGCAGAGACAGTATGCCTTAGCTCTCATGCAGCACACGTTTTTTCTTCCGTTTCCTTTCCCCGCCGGGTGCGTCAAAGGTATGGGCCCGACCCAGAAAATATGCCAGTTTAATCAACTTTTTTTCTTCCGAAGTCAGCTCTTTTTCAGTCAAATCCGCCATATGACGCAGCAAAGCGGGCAAATTTGTGCGGGGGGATTTTGGTACCGGAATCAATAAAACAGAGGGCTTGAAGCTTGTAGGCAAAATTTCCTGGGGGTGTACAATTTCAAAAACCTTTGCCGTATAGATTGCATCGCACAAAGCATCGTGAAATGGTGCATCAATGGCGATCTTTAGTTCCGTCACAGCATTTTTCAGACCGATTGCCTGACCGGCTTCATATTTTAAATAAGCCGAAGCATATTTTTGCACATTCAAATAAGCATTGGGGATACTGGTTGTATCTAGCTTATAATATAGAATATTTCTAAATAAGGATTTAATATCATCAATGCCCCAAGTACACAAAATTGCATCTTCTTTACCAATAAAAGAAGCAAACCGTTGAAATGCCTCAGAAAAATCAGGTTGTCCTTTTAGTTTTTCATCGGTAATTCCGGTTATTTTTTCAACGAAAGGGTGGAGTCTTAGGTAAATTTGCGGCTGAATCATGACGTTGAAGGTATCAATTTGCTGAAAAGCATCATTTAATTTCACTGCACCGATTTGAATAATTTCAAAGGGACATTCGACCACCGGCGAAACGGACACACCGGTTTTAAAAGGAAAGGATTGATTGAATTCTAAATCCAAAACGATATAATTCATAAGGGTTCCTCCTGTCTGAACCAAGTATACAACAATTTTATTGCAAAGGGAAGATGAAAATTTGAACAGCGGAAACAGAAAAGGGTATCTTTCTATGCAATGGGCAGGCAAATATCAAGATTATCTTGTAACTATATTTACCAGATGATAAAATAGTAAAAAAGAAGCACAGAGCTTAAGGAGGCAAACATGAAGCTTTATTTTACAGAAGAACAAAAGCAGCAGGAGTTGCATAAGATTTATTTGGAAGAGGACGAGCTTCTTCTTGAGGCCGAGTATTTGGAGGGAGAAGGAAGAAACTATTTGATTGTAGGGATTGCTACAATTGAAGGCGAGCGCTATCATGATTTTGAAATTCTGTTTCAATTGGCAGAGGATACCCCGGCAGATATTCCATCTATCATGAATGTCCAATGGGAATCATATGACTTTAAGTTTTAATATAAAAGGAGGATACTTATGGAAAACTTTAAATTTTTTATGCCTGCGAATACCTATTTTGGCAGGGGCTGTATTTTGGCCAACAAGGAGGCCCTTGCGGCATTGGGGAAGAAAGCAATGCTGGTTACAGGGCGGAATTCTGCGAAAAAAAACGGTGCCCAAAAGGACGTTACAGATGCCTTAGAGGCTCTCAATATTCCTTGGGTTTTATTTGATGAAATCGGCGAAAATCCCGATGTGGAAACGGTTTTCAGAGCGGCGAAGTTGGCCGTTGCCGAAAAAGTTTCGTTTGTAATCGGCATTGGCGGCGGCTCCCCCATGGATGCAGCAAAAGCCATTGCGGTTTTGGCGGCAAACCCGGAGGCGGATACCGAAATTTTATTCGCAGAGACAAAGGCAAAGGCTCTGCCGGTGGTGGAGGTTCCCACAACGGCGGGAACGGGTTCGGAAGTGACCCAATATTCCATCCTGACACTCCATGAAAAACGTACAAAAAGCGCAATTACCCAAAAGGTTTTTTCAAGGCTTTCTTATTTAGATCCCAAATATATGGACGAGCTTTCTGCGGAAATCACCAATAATACCGCTGTGGATGCCCTGACCCATTTAATCGAAAGCTATTTATCAGTAAATGCCAACTTCGTAAGCGAAAAAATTGTAGAGCTAGGTCTTTCTATCTTTAAAGATTGTATTCCTGCGTTAAAAGAAAAAACATATTCCGCCGAAGTGCGGGACAAGCTGATGCTGGCCTCTTCCCTTGCGGGGGTTGCCATTGCACAAACCGGCACCTCCATCCCTCACTGCCTTGGGTACTTTTTAACCTATGAAAAAGGGATTGCCCACGGACGGGCAAACGGCATGGTTACCCAGGCTTATTTGGAAATGTTCCCGAGGGAGGAGAAAAAGGTTCCCCAGCTGCTACACTGTCTGGACATGGAAACCACCCAGGATATGGGCGCCTTCTTGAAGGAGGTATTGCATATCTCGGAAGTATTTACTGTTGAGGAGATCAAGTATTATACAGAGCGTGCCATGGAAAACCCGCAAAAAATTAAAAGCTTTCCCTATGAAGCGAGAGAAACTGACATTTACAAGGTATACGAAAAGAGCCTTCTTTCTTAAAGGAAAGACAACTTTCAAAAATCCCTTTTTGCCATAAGCTAATAAAAAAGCGGAGGGGGATTTTATGCCAAGAATATATCTCAACCCGTCGTTACAAACGTATAATCTTTTTGTCAGCGGTGGTTCGGAGGAAGAGTATGTCAGCCTAATTGCCGATGCCATGGAGCCGTATTTACTTGCCTCCGGAATCGCATTTACAAGAAATGACCCCAAGAACACCATTTCTCAAGTGATGCAAGAGGTAAACCAAGGGGCATATGATCTGTTTTTTGCCATGCATACGGCTACTGCACCCCCTTTTATGGCCGGCTTCCTTCAGGGGCCGGAAGTGCTTTATTTGATAAACAGTTCCTGTGGAGGTCGGCTGGCAGAGATTATCGTAAGCAGCTTAAAAAGAATTTATCCTGCGTCTGCGGCGGTAAAGGCCACGCCTACGGCGATGAGAAAGGAATTTCAAACAACTGTGCCTGCGGTGTCAGTGGAGCTGGGGTATAATGATAATTTTGAAGATGCCCAATGGATCAAAGAGAATTGTCGAGGAATCGGGCGGGCGCTTGCCCATGCCCTAACAATATATTTTGGGGCCTCCTTTGTTGAACCAATGGGAAATTGAATGGTACCGGAGGGTTATAGATCGTCTGTATGTTTCATTTTCCAAATTTAGGAATCAATTACAGAATTTGGGGAAAGGTATAGGCCTTTCAACCCTTGCACTGATCGGAGAGAAAGTTCCTATGTTTTCAGAGCGTAAAAAGGACTGAAAAAAGCAAAGTACAACCTTTGATAAGAATAAATTTCAGCACAAGAGCCGTTCCGTTCTATTTGATTGGGTGCCCCAACTGCCCGCAAGTTGGTAAGAGATTACCACCTGCTATGGTACGCACAGTATAAATGATGGCAAAAAACACCTTTTTTTACTACTAAGATGAAAGTCTATTGTAAAAAAGGTGTTTTTCGTTAATCCATAACAGGAAGAGGAGGCAATCCCGAGGCGCAGAAGAAAAATATGCAGGTGCTGCCCCCAAGTTTCCTTTCTCAGTGCACTATACAATTTTTAGACGCGGTATTCTGCCTTATCCATCAAAAAGAAATTACTTTTGGCGCATCCTTTAAGGAATAAATGGTAGCTGTGGCATCTTTCAAATAAAAGACTTGGCAATTGCCATCTTCAGCCTGATATAGACCTTGCAGGGATGGGTAAGCATCCAGCATATGCTGTCTCGCCTCTAAGCGGTCATCCTCAACAACGGTAGCTGCAATACGAATCCATTCACCGCCGGACATACCGCAGAGTTCAATTTTTGGATTTTTCAACATTTGTTTGGATACATTTTTCTTTTTACCGGTTTGGATATAAAGCTTGTCCTCAAAAATGTCCACCGTTCCAAAGGGGCGAACTCTGGGCTGATCCCCTTCTGTTGTTGCCAAAAAGTAAGTTTCGCATTTCTTTAAAAAGGAATAGACTGTTTCCATAAATACCTCCTAGGGTTATAATTATTGACTTGCTTTATCATTCTGCTATAATTTAAGCATGATAGGATACTTATTGCAAGTACGATTTTTTTATTGTGTTAGTATTCTAAAAGATACTATGGAGGAGAAATCATGGAGAAGGATTTGTTTGGAATCTGCCCGTATACCACTGCACAACGGTTGCTTACGGGAAAATGGACTTTGCTTATTCTATATCACTTGAGCAAAAAAACCATGCGTTTTGGGGAGCTTCTGCGGGTGTTGCCCCATTTGACCCAATCGACATTAACGAAACAGCTGCGCATGATGGAAGCAAACGGATTAATCATCAGAACGATTTATAATCAGATACCGCCAAAGGTGGAATATTCCCTCAGTCATTTAGGGGAACAGTTTCAACCGGTTTTGGATGCCCTTGAGGTATGGGGTGAAGAATACATTGCGTATTTAGAAAATACCCATGGTTAAGGAGCATTCTTTTCTATAACAAGGGGAAGGCTGTCTATTTTATAGACTTCCGCCAGAAAAAATCAGAAAGCATTTCCTATTGGAAATGTTTCCTGATTTTAAACTAGGCCTATGTAAGAAACTTTTTTTGCTGTGTCTTAAATTTGAAAAAGATATTGCACTACCAGTGATACCACTGCAATGGAACACCAGCATAAAAATCCCAGAAAAATGGGTTTTGTTCCGTTTTTCACCAGATAAATGATATTTGTATTGAAGCCGATTGCGGCCATGGCCATGACGATCATAAACTTTCCAACCTGGGCAAGGAAAGATGCGGCCTTAACAGAAATGGGAAGGAAGGTACTGAGTATGGAAGTACCTAAAAACCCCAGAACAAACCATGGAAATATGTTTGCAACACTATAGTTTTCATTTTTTTCCGTGCTTTTTTCGATGTCAGCATGGGCAAAACCAAGGTGACGGGAACAATAGCCAAGGTTCTTGTCAGCTTGACAATGACAGCAAGATTGCCTGCGGTGTCGCTGAAGGCATACCCTGCGGCCGCCACCGAAGAGGTATCATTCACTGCGGTGCCTGCCCACAGTCCAAAGGTATGGTCGCTCATTTCAAACAGATGCCCAAAAAAGGGGAACAAAAAAGCCGCTAACACATGAAACAAAAAGATGGTGGAAATAGAGCGGGCAATTTCCTCATCCTGTGCATGAATTATGGGAGCCGTTGCTGCAATGGCCGAGCCGCCGCAAATGGCAGAGCCTACGCCAATCAGTATTTTTGTATTCCCATCCAATCACAGCAGCTTTCCTGCGAAATAGGCGGTCAAAAAGGCGGCAGACAGTGTAAACAGCATCAGCAATATGGTTTGTTTTCCCACACTGAAAATATGGAACAAGTTCATTTCAAAGCCAAGAAAAATAATTGCGTATTGTAGTATTTTTTTTGAAGTGAACTGAATTCCCGGCTGAAGGCTGGCGGGGCGCTTCCAAAATGCCAAAACCATTCCGAATAAGATGCCCAAAACCGGGCTTCCTATCATGGGAATTTATTTGCCTATGAACCACGCAGGGATGGCTATGGCGGCGGCAAGAAGAATACCCCTTATCTTTTTTAATCATAATTCTTATCTCCTTTTAATGCATATTATGGTTTCCTTATTATACCTCCTGGGTTATAATAATTAAAACAGTATTACATGATAATATTGATAAGTAAAAGGTATGGATAGGGGGCAATTTCCTTGACATTCAGGCATTTCAAAATTTTTACACAGGTATGTTCTGATCTTGAAGCTTACCAAGCGTAACCGTAGGCTCGGCTATTTTACCCCAGCATATCAGAAATTTTAAACAAATCAGCCCCGCTGTAAAAATTCAAGTGGTTGAGGATAATACCACAATCATAGAATCACATATTATGAATAATATGTACTAATTCAGAAACAATCAAAAATGCTGTGGAAAACAGCCTTGGAATTTCTGCTATTTCTGAAAAAAGTGTGTTGCGGGAGTTGGAGAACAAAACACTGTTTGCCTCTAAAATTGACGGTATCGCCTTTATCAGAGAGTTTAAAATCGCCTATCATAAAAATAAATTTGTCACAGAAAAATGAGTCAGCTGATGGGACATTTAGCCAATGCATATTAGATGCCCTGTACTTTTTTTCTTTCGCCAAAATAATAAGGGTAGTAACTTTTTCCAAAAGGTATTATAATAAAAATAATTGCGTTTTAAATGATGCATATGCCGGAGGTTCATACAAATATCTTTTAGGAATTGCATGAAAATGGTAGCATTTTACAGACAAAAGAAAAATGATGGAAAAAACGGGGTGACGTTTTATGCAAGAAATTTTAACTTTAACCATTCCATTTATAGGAACCTCCTTAGGTGCGGCAATGGTATTTTTCATGAAAAAAGAAATGAATGAAAGCGTAAAAAAGCTGCTTCTTGGGTTCGCGGCAGGGGTTATGATTGCCGCCTCCGTGTGGTCTTTGCTCATTCCTTCCATTGAGCTAACAGAGTCTCAAGGCGGAGTTGCCTGGATTCCGGCATTAGTAGGTTTTTTACTTGGTGTTGGCTTTTTACTGCTTTTAGACAGTTTGATTCCTCATTTGCACATGGATAGTGAAAAGCCGGAGGGTGTGCCCACCAAGTTATCGAAAACAGCTATGCTGGTGCTTGCGGTTACGCTGCACAATTTTCCTGAGGGGATGGCAGTCGGTGTGGCCTTTGCAGGGGCAACCATGGGAAACGAAAGCATTACCATGATGTCCGCTTTTGTTTTGGCCTTGGGTATTGCTTTGCAAAACTTTCCGGAAGGGGCAATTATTTCTATGCCCTTGCGCAACGAGGGTGCAAGCAAAAAGAAGGCTTTCTTATACGGCGTTGGTTCCGGAGTTGTGGAGCCCGTTGGTGCTGTGATTACGATTTTGATGGCAAAGCAGGTTCTGCCGATTCTGCCGTACTTTCTTTCCTTTGCGGCGGGTGCCATGATTTATGTGGTGATTGAGGAGTTGATTCCCGAATCTCAAGCGGGAGAGCATTCCAATATTGGAACCATCGGCGCGGCGGCAGGGTTTGCGCTGATGATGGTTTTAGATGTGGCCTTGGGTTAAAGAAAAACGGCGGCGAAGTTTTGAAAGGGAAATATTGAAAGGAAAAGTCTATAAAACATGGATATTCCCTTGGAGTATAAACAAAACTATTTTGATATTGGAAAGGTTTGAAAACACAATGGTTTTCAATTGGAATCGTTTTGCGGAATTTACTTCTGCAAGATGCAAAAGCCCTACCTGTAAGGATTTGCGAAGCAAATCTTGCACGAGATAATGGGCTTTCTGAAAATGATACATACGCCTGCCCGCAAGGCGGTATTCTGCGGCACACCACAACAGACAGGGATGGAAAAAGAATCTACCGCTCAACCCCAAAGCATTGTGTGGATTGTCCACACAAAAAATTATGCGGCGCCAATGAAAAAGGGCAGAAGGCACTCTCTCGCCATATTTGGCAAGGGTATCTGGATTTGGCGGAGCAACTGCGAAAAACAGAGTGGGCCAGAGACATTTATGCTATGCGAAAACAAACGATAGAGCG
>DCDZ01000008.1:6720-18394 GCA_002316675.1 Tyzzerella sp. UBA1042 | reverse complement strand
CATGCGTTATACACAGCACAGAGGCCTGACCCGAGTGACGCAATGGGTGAGGCTTAAGTATGCTACCATGAATCTGAAAAAGCTGGCAACCTGGGCTTGGAACAGCCCTCGCTTTTCTCGTATTTGTCTTGTTTGGATGCCTTATATGCAAAGAACAGCAGTTTTCACAACCTAAAAACTTGCTGTTCTTTGACAGTCTGAAGTGCAAGTCCATATTCTATGGACTTGCACTTATTGCTTTGTTATTTGAGTTTTCATAAGAATTATGATATACAAATCCTTATGAAATAGTATTGACTTGTTTAAAGTGATACTTTATTTCGCCAAAAACAATTCAATATCCTCGTCCACGGTGCCAATAGGTGTAATTCCAAACTGTGTCACAAGAACCTTTGCTACATTGGGGGAAAGGAAGCCGGGAAGGGTGGGCCCCAAGTGGATGTTTTTTACACCAAGATAAAGCAGTGCCAATAAAACAATGACAGCTTTTTGCTCATACCAAGCGATATTATAGGCAATGGGGAGCTCGTTAATATCCTCAAGACCGAATACTTCCTTTAATTTCATTGCAATAACCGCAAGGGAATAGGAATCATTACATTGTCCGGCATCCAATACCCGAGGGATACCGCCGATGTCTCCAAGATGCAATTTATTATACCGATATTTTGCGCAGCCTGCCGTCAAAATCACTGTGTCGTTCGGCAGGTTTTCTGCAAACTCCGTATAATACTTTCTTGAATTCATTCTGCCGTCACAGCCCGCCATAACAAAGAATTTTTTGATAGCGCCTGATTTCACTGCCGCAACCACCTGATCCGCCAATGCAATCACCTGATTGTGGGCAAAACCACCCACAATGCTCCCTGTTTCAATTTCTTCCGGAGAGGGGAGAGTTTTTGCAAGGGCAATAATTTCAGAGAAATCTTTATGGCCTTTTTCGTCTGCGTCAATGTGTTTGCAGCCGGGATATCCACTGGAACCCGTTGTAAAAATTCTTCCCCGCACTTCTTCACTTCTGGGGGGAACAATGCAGTTTGTTGTAAATAAAATGGGCCCGCGGAAGGATACAAATTCGTCGATCTGTCTCCACCAGGAGTTTCCGTAGTTACCCACAAAGTTTTTATACTTTTTGAATGCGGGGTAGTAGTGGGCAGGCAGCATTTCACTGTGTGTATATACATCAACGCCACTATCCTTTGTTTGCTCCAGAAGCTGCTCAAGATCAGCCAAGTCATGTCCGGAAATCAATATTGCCGGGTTGTTTTTTACCCCGATGTTCACTTCTGAAATTTCAGGATTTCCGTAGGCGGAGGTATTTGCCTCGTCAAGTAGAGCCATTGCCTTTACGCCGTATTCCCCTGTCTTTAGGGTAAGGGCAACCAGCTGATCTACACTAAGGCTCTTGTCCAGTGCTGCTGCCAATGCTTCGTAAATAAATTCGCTGATTTCTAGGCTTTCCTTCCCAAGGTTTTTCGCGTGCTCTGTATAAGCAGCCATACCCTTCACACCGTAAGTGATCATTTGGGTCAAAGAACGAATATCCTCATTTTTTGTAGCCAGAACACCCACTTCGGAAGCCTTTTCAAGCATAGATTCTTCAGAATCCACCGTAAAGGTTGCGGCATCATGCAATTCCGAAACAGATACCTTGTCTCGCAGAGTGTCTCTCATATCCAGCATTCTGCGTATTTGATCCATAATGGAAGCATTGTCAAAATTGGCATTGGTAATGGTAATAAATAAGCTGTTAATCACCTCGTAATTAATATCTTTCAGCTTGCTTACATCCAATTTCCCTTTGACAACAATCTCTGAAATACCCTTAACTGCGTAAATCAGTAGGTCTTGCAGCTTTGCAGTACTTTCTGTTTTTCCGCAAACACCCCGTACCGTACACCCTTTTCCGCCTGCCGTTTCTTGACACTGATAACAAAACATACTCATTGTGATTCCTCCTTTTCCTCTGTTGATCGTTGACATTTGTATCGCTTGCCGTCTGAAATTTTTGATTTTCAAGAAAATTTCAATGGGCAATCACTACGCCGATCTTTTGCTAACCCTAGTATTGCAAACAACAGTGCTTTTTAACCGCCTTATTTCAAATTTTACCGCCTGTGTTTACATATTAAGTATATATTGTTGGAAAAGATTAGTCGGTTGTATTTACAACGGAAGTAAATATTTTCATTTTTTTCTAAAGCTTGGGGATAAAAAATAACTTCATTTTTCGAGAATGCATTTTCCAATCTTTATATGTATAAGAATATAGGGTGCGGTGTTGATCAATTGATCGCTTTATGAGAAAACTATAAATCCTGCTTTCCCCCCAAAAAAACTTTATGATTCTTAAAAAGTATACTGCTTTAGTGTCTTTCCATTGAAAAGAAAGGGGAAGGAATATGCAAAAAAGCAATGAATGCTATGAAAAGCTTTACACGGAATAACATAAATTACAAAAAATTGAAATAATGAACAAAAAATAAGGCTTTTTTTTACAGAACATTTGCTTGTTTTCGAAGGAAAAAGAATGTATTATTATATAATAACGATATAAAATGTAATTTGTATACTGAGTTTTGCTATGGTTTGGCAAACCTTTCAGGTATAAATAAGAATGTGAGGATAGTGTATGCATGGGCACAAAAAATTAAAGCAATTTTTCCTGTTTGCTATTATTTTTTTTGTAGTCACCTCTTTTCAGACATTTGGGTATTTAAGCTATAGCAGAGGCGTCCTGCAAAAGGAAATTTTGCTTACGTTTCGTGAACAGTCAGAAGCATTGCGTTTGAATTTTTTACAAAGAATTGAACGCCAATTTGCTTTATTGGAGGCTTTGGCTGAATATGCTGCAAAAGAAGATGATATTTCTAAAGAAAATTTCGATGTGTTCAGGGAATACATGAACTTGTTTACCGATTATGACAAAATGTATGTCAGTGATATTGAAATTGGGACAGTAGTGCAGGAAACGGGCAGGGAAATTGCCATTACAGAAGGGAATATCCTTGAGATAGAAGGAAGCCGAACGATTGCTTTTTTGAAAAAGGATGACGCGGCAGAGACGCTTGTCCTTTCTGTGCCGATAGACCGCAGTGATGCAACGAAAGGGGCTCTGATTGCCTATATAGATGGAGATCGGCTTTTTCAGGATGTTGACAAAAATTTTTTTGAAGGAGCAGGGGCTCTTTATGTGGTGGATGAACAGGGATTTCTCTTGGGCGCAGAGTCACAGGATAAGTATATCCATGGAGAGAGCAATGTTTTTTTCTATCTGGACTCTAAAAAAACGATTGATATTATGAATATGCAGGAGGGTATTACAGAGTACCGGGAGGGGGATGCGTATTGGTTTTCTGCATTTGTGCCTTTGGGAATGCAGGAACTGTATATTTTTTATTTGGTTCCGGATACCATTACAGCACAGCTGCAAAATAAGTATGGAGCTACAGAGCTGCAACATATACTGGAAATGATACTGCTCAATGCAGGGGGATACGCCGCTGTTTATTTCTTCATGAAAAAAACAATGACCGCCTTGGAAAAAGAAAAAAACTGCTTTGAAACAGCGGAGGAAGTCGCCGGAATGATTTCATTTGTAGGGGATTACCGCAAAGATAGCTTTGAAGTGAATGATGTGTTTTTCAAAGAGATCGGAAGAAATCCCATTATCACAAAAATCAGTGATTTTGCAAAACCCCATCCTTATATTATTGAGGAAGACCAAGAGATTTTTGGAAAAATGGGTCTGGATTTGATTCATGGGAAGGAAACGGGGAATGCACAATATCGCCTTCTGGGGAAAGATGGAAACATACAATGACATCAATTTGTATACAGGGTTTGGTATGATAGACATGGTGCACCGCAAAATTGTTATGGAATGATTATTCCCATTGACCAACAGATGAAGGTAATCTCAAAACTACAGATGCAGGTTGAAAAGGATCTTTTGACAGAGGTTTTAAACCGAATGGCTTTTGAGGTTTATGTAAATTCAAGTGTAAACGGGAATTTAGGAGAGGAAAGCCATGCCTTGTTGCTGTTAGATTTAGATGATTTTAAGCAAATCAATGATGGGTATGGGCATATTCTGGGGGACCATGTGTTGGTGGCAACCGCAGATATTTTAAAGGCTTGCGTCCGCAATAGTGATTATGTTGGACGCCTGGGCGGCGATGAATTTGCTGTTTTCTTAAAAGGCGCAAATAGAGAGCAGGCAGCAAAAAAGGCCGGAAAAATATGTGAGGCGCTTGAAAGAGAAGAAATAAAATCCAATGAGGCTGCCGTTACGTGCAGTATCGGTATCGCTTGTTTTCCACAGAATGGAATCACATTTCATGAATTGTATCAATGTGCAGACCAAGCCCTCTATCAAGTAAAAGGTAATGGTAAAAACAGCTTTACTTTTTGTGATTAATGTATATGGTCAAATAAGATATGTCTTACAATGCCATAACCTTCACGGTGATTTTTGTAGATGGATAGTTTCAGAAATTATGGAAAAAACACTTGCAATTTCATAAGATATATGTTATTATGGTCAAGCAGTTTTCCCTGCGGATGTGGCGGAACTGGCAGACGCACCAGACTCAAAATCTGGCGGTAGTGATATCGTGTGGGTTCGAGTCCCACCATCCGCACCATTAAAAATCATGTATGAGGATTTGAACTCATACATGATTTTTTATTTTATTCGTGATAAGATAAAATGAAGTAGAGATGACTTATAAATTAGGAGTGCGACGAAATGAAACGAAAAGGACTTGTTATTGCTATTTGCATTGCAGTTGTAATTATTCTTACTTGCTTTATTTATATTTTCGCAGGAACAAAAAATGCCGAAAAGTTGATGTTGGAATATCTTGACAAAAAAGGATATGCCCAATCCGAAATTCAAAGTATTGACGTTAATCATTCTTTTTTGAACATTATTTTGTCCTATAATGAATGGAGTATTGAGATTGTCTATGCCGATGAACCAACTTCAATATATTATTACCATATTAAAAATGACAATATCGTTGAAGGTGGTGTTTTAGGAACAAATGACAAAGAGGATTTGAAACATTAAGGCAAGATTATGAGTATGCCCTCCAAATGTTAGTTCAAATCCCTTCCTGAAAATATGGTGATATCCGAAATTGACATTACTCGCATAATTTATTCGGTATATAGATGTCCTGGGCTAAAAAACCAGAACATCTACCATTTTCGGAGCATTTTTATAGCCTAAATACCCGTTCAAAACATCATCAATTTCGTGGATGTCATCGGTCATTTATCGGGTGTACACAGTATTTGAACTAATATTCTAAGCATTTTATAGAAGTTTAATATTAAAAAACAAAGGGTGATGATTTCAGACTTAGGCAATAGGTCAAAAGGAATCATCGCCCTTTTTGTAAAAACGAATATCGCCGGAGAATTGAAGTGCATTTTAGCACTCAGATTCTCCGGCTTTTTTTGTTTCCAGAAAGGAGAGCTATGCTAATACGATATAAGAAAAATAAGAGAAGGGCTTGCTATGATTCGGACAGCCTTTTATCTACTGGTAAGCATGAACCAAATCCATGTCTCTGCGGACCATTCCCAAGCTGCGGTGGCTGCCCCTATCCCTCTCACGGTTTTATCTGCTACAGATCAGAGGGAGATTGTCTAAGAACCGATATGCAAAAAATAAGTAAAAGGAGGAAGTCTAAAAATGAGTAAGACTGAAAAGATTAATCAAAAATCCTGATTCAGATGCAGGCGGTCAATTTGTAACAAATCTCCATTCTTCGAGTTCGATTATTGAGGCACATGAAAAATGCCTTGACAACAATACTCTTTGGGGATATTTAGAAAGCTCGGCAAAACAATATCTGACCGATATAAGCAACTCTGAATTTATGAGTGTCGCAAAGAGCTTCATAGAAAAACCCTTTGACTTCAATGGAAACAGTGAAACAACAACGAATTCCCTATATAAATGGGCAACTGGAATGGAACAAACTCAGTTTGTCGAATTCGTCTGGAAAGTATGGAGGACCCCTATGCTCCTGTACCACCGGGAACCGAGGGTACGGTAGATTTTGTGAATGACATTGGGCAAATCCATATGAAGTGAGATAATAAGCGAAGTTTGGCACTCATTTATGGTGAGGATAGCTTTTCTGTTATCTCACGACCGGAACAATCCCAACTGTCAGAAAATGAAACCGAACAATTCGGCATGAAGATGGAATGAGCAATAGTCGAAAATTTGGGAGGAACACTATGAAACACATTACAACAGAAGAACTATGTACCATGGCAGACCATGAGGGTCTTGTGCTTCAAGGCTGTGGCGCTGATCCTATGGAATGGATAAATGGCATAAATGATTTATTAAAGAAAGAAGGTATTCTGCAAAACCATGATACTTTCAAAGAAATCTACATCTTTGAGTATGACAACTGTACCAATATCCTGTTTGATTTTGAAAATGTAGATTTAGATATTAGTAGGCTTGCTATGTGGAGATTGCGAACGCATGAAACCTTTGGAGGCACATGGCTCAGCGATTATCTTCCTAATAAGCTGGACGTAGACATGAATCAACCACCAGATCAAACGGAAAAGCTGGATTGTGCCCTCATCGGACAGAACGGCAATATTTTCACCTTAATGGGAACTGCCTCTCAGACATTGAAGAAAAATGGACGAATAGAACAGACAAAAGAAATGCAGGAAAGAATTACTGCCAGTGGCAGCTATGACGAGGCACTGGGCATTCTCGCAGAATATGTTAACATCACTTCTATTCAAGATGAGCAGGAGTCAAATCAAGAGATAGGGATGGAAGGAATGCAGCTTGAATAAATCGATACTTGTTGAATTAGAAATCAGCCGATAGCACAGGTAAAAATATCTGTGCTTTTTTAGACCCCAAAATGAAACAAGGCCGTTTTCCCATACAGGATACGGCCTGTTTTTTTATGCTCTTTTTGCCTTTCCTTTCGGGAAAACAGCCGGAAAGGAGAAATCATGCATAAAGAGCAGCTTGCGGAGTATCTGCATCGGTATCACCAAGGTGCAGAAAATGCTGTCATCAGCAAAACCCTTGAACAAGTCCTGGGTATTTCAAGCAAGGAGCTGCGGGATATTGTCAATGCCCTGCGCCATGAAGAAATTCCCATAGCCAGTGACCAAAGGGGATATTTTTACGCAAAAACCGAAACAGAGGTGCGCTTAACCATCCGGCATACGAGAAACCGCATCAGTGGAATCAGCGCGGCCATTTCAGGACTTAGGCGTTCCCTTGCGACCTTTGATGATACCCAGATACGCCTGCCGCTGGAGGGAGGTGATGATTTCTGAACAGCTTTGTGTCATGGATCGGCGGCAAGAAATCCTTGCGGGAGCTGATCATTACCCGTTTTCCTTTATATTACGAAAGATACATTGAGGTATTCGGTGGCGGGGGCTGGGTGCTTTTTCACAAAAATCTGGGAAACAACTTTGAGGTTTACAATGATTTCAACGGCCTCCTTGTGAATTTGTACCGCTGTGTGCAGGAAATACCCCAGGAGCTGATGGATGCCCTTGCCTATTGCCTCAACTCAAGGGCAGATTTTGAAACAGTGAAAAATACCCTTGCCCGTGATAAGGTGAATTTGCCCGAATCAATAATATCAAGCAGAGATATGACAATGGGCACAGTTTCCTGAAATCCTCATTGCCAATTACGAACTGCTTGAACGTGAGAAAAATGCTCCGTCACAGCTTAGCCTCTTTGACGTTCATGTATTAATTATGAAACAACAAAAGTGACTTCAATATCGGCTGCCGCAGGAATACTGGGCGGCTTTGCAATGGCGGTTACCGTTCCAGCGGATATCGCGCAGTTTTTTTGGCACATTATAAGAATTCTGCAAAAGCTTGTTTATCTTTATGGTTGGCAGGAAATGCTTCGCGGCGATGAAGATGCATTAGATGATGAGACAACTAACCAGCGAACTCTATTCGTAGGAGTAATGTTTGGTGTTAATGCCGCCAATGCTGTAATAACAAAAATTGCCTCTGTTGCTGCATCAAGAGCAGAAAAAGCTTTGGTTCAGAAAGCATTGACTAAAGGGGCTATATATCCCAATTGTAAAAAAAGTCTCAGCACTAATAGGCATAAAAATGACGAAGCAAATATTTGCAAAGAGCATTGGAAAAATAATCCCCGTTCTTGGTGCAGTTGTTTCAGGAGGAATTACGTTTATCGGCTTCAAGCCTATAGCAAACCGATTGCAGAAATATCTTACCACGTTACCGATGGCGAATGCCGATTTCTATAAAAGCGCCCATGCCAGCAACGAAGCTATCATAGATATTGATTTTTCTGCTATTATTGTCGAAGATGATGATTTGGACGAAATCAGTGAATCATGATTAAAGGGCGGAGACATCGTAATGATGCCGCCGCCCCTGTGCGTTCGTCCTTTAGTCTCTTTTCTATACCATTCTTTTCTACTTCTTGCTGACGCTTCCACTCGGCAAATTCTTTCTGACCGTACTCGCTCTCATAAAAATCGAGTATATCGGACATGATGCAGCAAGCGATGGCTTCAATCTTGTACTGCAGAATATCGCTGTTATTGATCAGTTTCTTGTGTCGATCCATAGTATTTCACCATATTCAATTTTCAATGTGCAAATCAATCCCTCAAACAACTTCACAAGATCAATACCCTATCGGGCAATTTTGGGGCGGCTGTGCCATAAGGAAAGAGGGAAGGGGATGATATGAATCATTCTTTCGAGGATTTATCTGCCACTGAAGTTTTCCAAACCCTTCCGTTACTTTGTGAAAGCCGACACTCAAGTTCATTGCGTTGTAATCGGATTTCGTTTTATAACCCAATTCCGATAAAAGCCTCCCCGGACAAAATATTCCGAAATGTGCAAACTGGTCTTTGCTTACGGCGTTTCCGGAGAGGCCGATGTTTTAGAAAGTTTTAAATTATAAGCGTTACGCCACCATGTCCGATGCGGGAGCTTTGCCGCCGGCCACATTTGCATCCTGATGCAGCATAGCTTTTTCCATCTGCAGATAAACTGCCGCGGTAGCCCATGTGGCTTTGTATATGGCAACGGGTATATCCATGTATGCCATTTTAGCGTTTCTTAGAAAAAATGCCTCATGTTTTGCAATATCATGCTCAAGAGTGTCCATAAGCTGGGCATGGCCAAGATTCATGCTTTTTTGTTTATAAAAGGGCAGTATGTCTTGGACATTTACCTTCTGTCTTATTTCATAAAGCAGATGCTCACGTATGTTGCCTTTGAACGCCGGCGTATGTGTGTAGCAAAAGAAATCACATACATAATGGGAAATCATGCCTAAGTAAAAGGAAGAAACTGTGCAGGCAGGCGAAGCACCGCTTTTATACAGCCTTAGAAGCAGCTTCTTCACATAAGGGCCTGCAAAAGTATACAAATGTGGACGGTAAAGAAAGGAAAGAAACAAATCAGGGGCAAGGTTACCGAAAATAAACGCCAGCTTATTTAACGTCATATCGTTGTCAGCTAGTTTCTTAAAAATTATGCATCCAATTTTATAGTGGTTTTGTATTTTCATAACTCACAATCTCCTATCTTTTTGGAACGGCACGACCATCAAAGAAATCATGTTTGATATAATATTTTAAATCCCCGATCCACTGCTTGAGCATAACAGGGTCTAATTTTTTTTGGAAAAACACCCGAATCGGATGCCTTATACTATAGCGGGCGATACCAAAGAGCTGGGAAGGATCTCGGAAGCATTCCCAATGGCATCTCATACAGCTTGGTTTTTCCTTGCCGTTTTCCTTCGCCGCATGGGTCAAATCCGCGCCCATATCCCGGTCACCCAAGTAGCCGCAGGGATAGAAATGCCCATCCCGACTATCCATGTAGAAGTAGCGGATTCCGCCAAGACATGGAAAAAGCATGGAGGTGTCTTCCTTTGACATGGCATACAGAACCGACAGGGGTGTGAAAATCCGGATTTTGTTCCTAAAATTCGGGATAACCTCCAGCAAAGCCTTAAAAATGAGCCGCAGCTCTTTTTGTGAAAAGCTCACGATAAAGTCATCGGAAATTGCCCCATAAGCAGGACTTTCCAGTGCATCGTTACCGGAGCTCATAGGGTAGCAGAGGTTTGCCATGGTAAAACCCAGTTCTATGGCTTTATTGAAAAAGGCCTCGAAGCCTGTCTTGCATTCTTCAAAAAAACGGTTCTCATCATGGGAACCCTGAAGCTTTTCTATGGGTTTTTCCATAACATTACGGTTGATGCCCAGGTTTGCCGCGGGATAAATTCCGTGGGCATGAAAAATAGGCAGGGCTTTTTTGATACCGTCGGTAACGCCGGGTAATCCCCTCATTGTTTCATGGGTTTTTGTATCGGCAGAATCAAGACTGATCCAGAAATTTCTTACCTTTGTTGCGGCAAGCCGCTTTGCAAAATGGGTGATCTGCTCCATTTCGGCATCCACAAGCATATATCCGTTGGTTCCCGTTCTGAGGTAGGGAATGCCCGCCTGCCCAGCATAGTCAAGCAGGTCAAAGATTTCGCCAAGGTTTATAAAAGGTTCGCCACCGGTAAGGGACACGGCCTCAAATCCGCTTTCGCCGCATTGCTTTACCGCGTCTTTGATTTTATGGGGAGGGAGGGTACACCTTGTAATCGCCGCAGTCCTTCTCATACCGCATTGGGGGCATACGCCGTTACAGCGGTTTGTTATTTGTATTACAAGCTGCCCCGGAATATTGCCGAACAGCGCCTTGAACATATTGATCATCCTATTGGTTTTCATGATATACACCCAGTTCTTTTAAAATAGTTGTGTTTACAGCCCGCCTGCCTACGGAATTATATAAAACACCGGTGCCTTCAAAGCTTTCAGGCGCATAGCAGTTCCGTCCGTCAATCACAATGGGAATTTTCATTTGTTGGGCAAAGCTTTGGGGAAGGAGGGCCTTTATTTCGTCCCATTCGGTCATAATCAGGCAAAGCTCTGCGCCGCAAAGGGCTTCGTCAATGGTTTTGCAGTCAAGAGCCAAATCCGGATTCTGATTCTGAAACCGTGCAGCGGCCGCAGGATCCCATACACGAACAGCGGCACCTTCTTCCGCAAGAAGCTTTATGACGTCCACGGAAGGTGCCTCACGCAAATCGTCGGTTCCCGGCTTGAAGGCAAGGCCGAGCACTGCCACGGTAATGCCTCGGAAGCTCTGACAGTATTTTTTTGCTTTTTTAAAAAGCCGTACCTTCTGGTTTTCGTTTACCTCAATGGTTGCTTTTATGGTTTTTAACTCGTAATCATAGTATTTTGCCAGCCAGTGCAGCGCCTTTGTATCCTTTGGGAAACAGCTTCCACCGTAGCCTGTGCCGGGTTTTAGATAATTCCGGCCGATACGCGGGTCAAACCCCATACCAAGAGACACCGTTTCGGCATCGGCCCCTACAATTTCACATAAGTTTGCAATTTCGTTAATGTATGAAATTTTAAGGGCAAGGAAGTCGTTGGAGGCGTATTTAATCATTTCGGCGCTTTTTCTGTCCGTTGTGATAAAGGGGACATCAAAGCCTTCGTATATGCTCTGTACGGTTTTTGCAACAGTAGGCTCCTCGGCGCCGATGATAATTCTGGCTGGGTACAGGGTATCCTGTACAGCG
>DCDZ01000008.1:0-6577 GCA_002316675.1 Tyzzerella sp. UBA1042 | reverse complement strand
GGTATCCTGTACAGCGCTGCCCTGAGCCAAAAATTCCGGATTGGAAGCCACATGGAAAAAGCCGGGGCTTGTATTTTCAGCAAGAAAATATTCTATTTTATCGCAGGTTCCTATGGGTGCCGTAGATTTTACCACAATCAGACAGCCGTTTTTGGAATAAGCTGCAATCTGCCGGCAGGCCTCATATAAATATGCAAGGTTGGCACTGCCATCCCGTCTGTCCGGGGTAGGGAGGGCAAGCATGACAATGTCCGCATTTGCATAAGCCTGCTCCGGTGAGGTTGTAAAAAGCATCCTGTGGCCACACTCCTCTAGAAGTTCCGGCAAGTTTTTTTCGTAAATGGGAGCCTTTTTTTGCCGCAGCATATTTATTTTGCTTTCCTCCACATCGATGATGGTTACATTTCGCCCCCTATGACTGAGGCACACGCCTGTAATAAGCCCTACATACCCAGCTCCGGCAATGGTAATATTCATATTTTTACCTCCCCATTAAGATACACGCTTTAATTCTGACATGATCTTCTGATGCAATATTGCCTCATATTCGTCAAGCAAGCCGTCAAAAATTTTGTTCCAGCTTCTGGAGTGGGCTGTTTTTTGTCCATTTTCCGCAAGCCTTTGGCGTAAGCTCTCATTTTGCATCATCTGTATCAGTTGCATGGTAAAGGCTTCCTGATCTTTATCCCGGCAAAGAAGGGCATTTACCCCATGCTCCAGATATTCCGTTACCCCTCCGCTGCCTATAGCGGCTACGGGAAGGCCGCTTGCCATTGCCTCAAGGCCCGTATTTCCGAAGGTTTCTGTGGCGGAAGGAGAAGCGAAGCAGTCGCAGGAAGCATATATTTCTGACAGCTCACGGCCCCGCATGAACCCTGTCATAATCACATTCTTAAGCCCCGCCTGCCTTATGGTTTCCGCATAAGGCCCGTCGCCGGTAAAAACAAAGGCGGTTTTTCCGGGAAACAGGTTTTCTATCTTGCCGGCTGCATGAAGCAACAGATGCAATCCTTTTTCCGGGGAAAGCCGTCCTACAAATAAAAAGGCAAACTTATCACCGATTCCCAACCGTTCCCTAACTTGCTGGCTTCTGAATGTGGTGTTAAATTTACCGGTGTCAATACCCCTTGACCAGATGCCAAGGTTTTCGTATCCTTTTTGAAGAAGCTGTTCCATGGTGTACTTTGAAGGAACTAAAGTTCTATGGGCATGGCTGTAAAATTTTTTTAAATAGATTTCTACGAAGGGCTCAAACAGGCTAAGGCCATGGAAATCCAAATATTTACAATAATCCGTGTGGTAGCTCATG
This sequence comes from Tyzzerella sp. UBA1042, assembly GCA_002316675.1. GTDB lineage: Bacteria > Bacillota > Clostridia > Lachnospirales > Anaerotignaceae > Chakrabartyella. Next base: position 5,268 of record DCDZ01000008.1, on the reverse strand, counting down.
ATAAGAGGAAGCTTGCGGGACTGTGCGTATTTAACACCTTTGTTCCCGATGCCGAATTCGGTGGTAACGTGTATAAGATCGGGTTGAAATGCATCGCACAGGTCATAAATTGACTGTGTATCCGGGAAGGCCAGACGGCTGTTGGGTGAAATTTTAAACCGCAGCCCCGGAAAGCGGTGTATTCTCTTTCGGCATGAAAACATTTTTTGATCCTCTGCTGCACCACCGTCATAATCAGGGGCGAAAAACGTATGCAGTATTCCTTTCTGCTCAAGATAACCGCTTAGTTTTTCCAAAGTATTTGCCACTCCGTTTACCTCGGGCAAATAAGTGTCAGTAAAGTATGCAATTTTCATTTTATACCTCCATAATAAAATATGATTGGGATAATGGTATAGCAAATATCGTTCTATCTTAATGGGTCGACATTTCTATCACCATTTCAATTATAATACTTCATTGTAAAAACCATATTTGCGTTATGAAGGATTTAGACAAAATTTAGATTAATTTTTTGTACAATTTGCAGTATTATGGAAGTTTTTGGATTTCCGAAAGGATTTTTTGGCAAACTATGCTAAGGGAAGAAAGATAAGGGATATTACAAAAAGGGGGCAGGTAGGGCATAAACGTAAAGTCATCCGACATACTTCCTACCAATTTTGCCATAGGCCATTCATTCGGTTTATGGCTTGTTTCCGCTGCCCCCTCCTAAAGCATAGGATGATGTTTAAAAAAACTAGCATTTGTTATATTCGTTTCAAAAAGGGGAGGCATATCATGCTCTGGATTTTTATTGTTGCGGCAATCATCATATCGGCCGTGCATATTCTGCCCGCTGGTGGTGCAATCGCCGCAAGAATAGGGGAGGAACCCCTTAAAAAGAACGCTGTGTCTGAACCGCGATTGTTCTGGGGTTGGAAAGAAAACACTTTAATATCCAAAAAGTCTCTATGACCTCCCGGGCGTCATGATACCGTGGCTATGTTATACCCGTATGAGGGAAACGGACAAAGCTATATGAATATGACAGCCCAATCAGGCTGTTCCTTTTTCCTGGCACTGGGCAGGTATGGATTGATATTACCCCGTAGGGCACCCTGAAGAAGCACGGGTAGTGAGACAGGTTACCATAGGCTTTTGGCAATGCATAGTTTTTGAAATTTCCATGCTTATTTTCTTGCCGCGGCGATCGTATGCCTTATGCAAAGAGCCGCCCTCTATGTAAACACTGCAAACGCAGCTCTGGTATGTGTGCTTTCCTTAGGCCTTGTATGGAGGCCGAAAGCACAGCATCAAGAATCATTTCCCATCACTTTTCTGGTGTCAATAGACATTGATAAAGTTTTTATGGCATTCCCATTCCGCTGAACGACAGTTTTTTCGGCACAATACGGCGGTATATCCGCCTATTGTAGCCCCATCGTAGCATGACCTATATTCTTGATCTATAAACCGTCATTTTATTTGACCTTCCTATATGCCTTAAGGTGTGCTTTTATCTTTTTCATTGCCCAATCATAATGGCTTGCTGTTGCTGAAACACAATAGGCACCAAGGGTAGAGGTCCCTGTCCAATCAAAGTATTGTTTTGCAAACAGCGCTTCATTTGTAAACCTTTCAATCAGATCTATCACTTGCTTGTGGCTGAATTGGAGCATTTTCTTTGCGTCTTCATAAGGCGTAGACTGGTGTTTACGCCAAAACTCCACATTCATTTTTCCATAGGTTTTCCAGTTGTACGGCTCCGGCAAAAACGGCTTGGCTTCACCATTTTGGTTTACTTCAACCCAATGCAATAACAGCTGATGCCACTCATATAAATGCACAAGCACATCACGCAGATTTTTATCTCGCTCCCAATGCGCTTCTTTCTTGTTGAAATGATCGCCAAAGTGAAAGGTTGCAGCTTGCTCGTCCTCCGTCATAGAATCAATGAGTTTCCATAGCTTCTCAAACTGTACAGTGGCTGATTTTAGCAAATCAGACTTTGTTGTTGCTCTACCCATTGCAATTATCCTCCTTGTGGCAGGAAGGAATGGAAAATACCATACCCATGCCAAATTTATACTGTTTTCCACCGTTTGAGTGTGGGAAAAAACCCTTTCATCCTGTTACGGGCTTCCTCCTCCGTCATGGCGGAATTGGCTGAAACCATGTGGGGAACACAAAATTCAATCATTTCATCCATCGTGCAGTCGGTTGTAAAGACACCGTTTTCAAAACAATATTTGCAGTAATCCTCATTTTTGCTGCCGTCTGCATTTTTTCCATACATTTCCTCCGTCGCACCCATGGGCATTGCGCAGCACTGACAATATTTTTCTTCCATACTAAAACCTCCTTCTTTCATTGTGAATTGATTCTTTGATACGATCTTACCATCTATAAGATGACAACACCCCGTCATGTTTTATCAGAGGAATAAAACTTTATGATTTCCTTCGCCTGTGCAAGCAGTATATCCCTAACATTTGCTGGCTCCACAACTTTGACGGCTGTTCCAAAAGACAGCAGAAAATTATAAAGCCAATCATCATTTGGCAAGGCTATTTTAACTGTGAGAGAACCATCCTCGTTTTTTGCCACTTTCTTAAGATCAAACTCGTCATAAACACGGTATGCAGCATAAGGAGCAAAGCGCAATTCCAAGGGAACAAGGTCAGGCGATGTTAAGTTTTCCGGCTCTATTGGCGGGAGTATAAATTCTTGACCGGCAAAACAATTGGCTGTAACCGTCACGGAAAGCATACGGCTTATTTTGAATATCCGATAATCCTTTTTCAACAAGCAGTATGCCTGCAAATACCATGCTTTAGATTTGAATACCAGTTTTAGCGGATATACCGTTCTGTTCGTGATTTCACCGTATGAACTGGAATAGGTGAATATAAGGGCTTGCTTTTTTAAAATTGCCTGTTTGAGTATTTCAAATCGTTCCTTATCCGGCTCGATATTTCCCCAACGGGAAAAATCCACCTCAATCCAACTGGTATCTGTTTTATGAAATAGGGTACTTAGTTTTGACAGTAACCGGCTTGTGTCCACGCACTGCGTAGATGCAAGGCTTTGCAGGGCTAATAAAATCTGATTTTGCTCCTCGTCTGAAATAGCAGACTTGTTTAGCACAAAATGGTCCAATATAGAGATGCCGCCGCCTTTGCCTTGGGATGTGTAAATGGGTATCCCTGCCATTGAGAGCGTGTCAATATCCCGCAGTATGGTTCGCTTGGATACTTCAAAATGTTCGGCTAATTCCTTTGCGGTTACTCTTTTTTTGTTCAGCAAAAGATATACGATTTCAAAGAGCCTGTTGATCTGCATTTTCTCACCCCAATTTAAAATAAAGATAGCTGTTGGTCTTTTGTTTCAAAGGTCTGTAAATAAGCGAAAACATCAGCGGGCTTCCAGAAAATATTGTGCTGCTCACATATCTCTTTGAAAACAGTCATCAAGCGGTGGTGATTGGGGCTGTTGCATAGATACGCATTTCCAAAGGAGCGGCTATATTTTTGCTGCATACCGGGAAAAAGCCGGTCAAGCTGGGCATAAAAATGGTCTCTGTTGCCCTCTCGTAAAGTCATACCAAACCCGAAACACATAATTCCCTGCACCTTTGCCTGTATACAGTAATCTAACAATCCGTGAAGATTTTCTTCCGTATCGTTGATAAAAGGTAAAATCGGACTAAGCCATACAACGGTTGGTATGCCATTATCCCGCATGACTTCCAGAACATGAACTCTTTCCATTGTGGTAGATACCCTTGGCTCCAGTTTTCGGCATAAATCTTCATCATGGGTGGTTAATGTCATTTGTACGACACACTTCGTTTTTTCGTTTATGGCTTTCAGCAGCTGTAAATCCCGAAGAATACGAGCGGACTTAGTAAGAATTGTAAGCCCGAAGCCATAGCGCGCAATGAGCATAAGGCATTGGCGGGTCGCTTGTAATTCTTCCTCAAAAGGAATATAAGGGTCACCCATGGCGCCGGTGCTAATCATGCAAGGATTTCTTTTTCGTCGCAGCTGCTTCTCCAAAATACGCAGGGCATTGCGCTTAACCTCTATATCCTCAAAATCGTGGTTCATTTGATAGCAGGCGCTTCGGCTGTCACAATAAATACAGCCATGCGAACAACCACGATATAGGTTTATACTGTTTTGCGGTGAGAGTATGGCTTTGTAATCGGCATAATGCATATATGCTCCGCTCCTTTTTCTTTTATGGAATCCATTATAGCACAATAACATGACAACAGAACGTCATGTTATAAAGCTTTTATTTTAGATGATACTGCCGCCGATTTGCTTCCGTTGTAAGTAGGGCATCCTGAATAGGCTCGACAAAAATTAGGAAGTAAGTATAATCATTAGATAAAAAGATAGTTTGCAGTTTTAAAAATATTTTACTTACACAGAAATAAAAAACCTGCTATCATAATATGGTATAGCTTTACATTGCGGTTACCGCAGTGAATTTGATACAAAGCTAAAAATGATTAGGAGGATAGAAATGCCGCAAAACAAAAGAGAAAGTAGTATTTATTCGGTTCTGATGTGTTTTACCATGGTGCTTTGGATGAGCATCTATAACATTTCTTGGCAGATGGGAGCGTTGTCGGTCGAGAGCGTCAAAGCAGCCTGGATGGGGTTTCCCCTGTCATTCATTTTTGCATTGTGCGTTGACTGGTTCTTGGTTTCCAAGCTGGCAAAAAGAGTTGCCTTTCAATTTTTTCTAACACCGGAAAGCAGTGTGATGAAAAAGCAAATTGTCATTTCATGCTGCATCGTGATACCAATGGTATTGATTATGTCCTTGTATGGCGCACTGCATGGAACAATCCAATCCGGTGTATGGGGTCGGTTGGGTCTGATGTGGCTTGGGAATATCCCGAAAAACTTTATTATGGCGCTGCCGTTTCAATTACTTATAGCAGGCCCTCTTGTGCGTAAAATATTTCGCACAGCATTTCCGATGGGCACAGTGCTGGAATAAAGCTTTTACCATATTGCCCAAACCTATAGGGCATTTCAGGAAAGGCTTGCGCCTAAAAGCCCAAAAACAGACAGATCTTTGGCTTGAGTTTCCGCAAACTGTAACAGAAAAATAAAGGCAGTTACTCAAAGTACCAATCAGTCGCTTTTTGAAGAAATTAGAAAGACAGTCTTTGGATTAGATGTACTTTAATAAACCCTATCGGAATCGGGCTTTGGAAGAAAATATTCTTTCATACCTCAATGACACCTAGCCTATTCAAGCAATTAG
>DCDZ01000049.1 GCA_002316675.1 Tyzzerella sp. UBA1042 | reverse complement strand
ATTGAAAAGATTTTCGTATTTGTGTAACTGTTTACTCATTTGTCGGTATTTTTTTCGCCGCCGAATCTCTGAAAGCAAGCCATATTTGTTCATTATACGCAACACGGTCTTAGGATTGCACTGAATCCCTTTTTCCTTGTTCAGCCAAATATGTACTCGTCGATATCCATATGTTTTTCGGCTTCGTTCCTGACATTCGATGATTTGTCTTGCCAAAGGCTCATCCCGGTCCTGCTTGTCCATTCGTTTTACATAGCCGTAATAACCGCTTCGGGACACTTCAAAAAACAGGCACATGGCTGTAATCGGATATTTTTCTTTATATCGAAAAATCACCCTATACTTCAATTCCGTTTTCACCTCCTTCCGGTGAGTTGAAGAAAATCCCGCAACAATTCATTCTCCATTTTCAACCGTTTGATTTCAAATTTATATTCTTTTTCGCTTGCCGGCTGGCTTTTCCGTGATCTGCCACGCCGTTTTGGCACCAGTCCGGCTGCCAGCCTTGCTTGTGATTTGTTATGGCGGTTTACCCAGTTTTTAATCTACTGTTTCGTAAGCCCTAATTCATCGGCGATTTCCTACCGTGTTTTACCTAATTGCCGTAGTTCAATCATTTGATCTTCTATTGCTTTAATGTGCGTATATGTTCGTTTCATAGCAAAGCCCCCTAGTGTAGTTTATTATCCTACATCAGGGGGCCTTTGTCTATTGTCCGTTTTACTGGTTCAGTTCAAAAGTAGGGGCTTTTTTATATGTAAAAATATTAACCTTTCATTTCTTTTAAGCCCATCAAGTCTTCTGAGAACAAAGCAGCATCCATCAATTTGATTTTGCCATTTGCATCTCTGTCAATTATAGGTTCAAACTCCATCACATCAAGGATTTGTGTCTGCAAATCAATACCAGGTGCAATTTCAGTCAAATGCATACCATCTTCCTTCAAATGGAATACGCATCTTTCTGTAATATAAGTAATCTGTTGTTTGTTTGCAAGGGCCACGTCACCATTAAAGGTTACCTGCTCAACAGATTTTAAGAATTTCTTCTGTCTGCCTTCTTGCACAATGATAACCTTACCATTTTCAATCTTTACTTTCAAACCACCGGCTGTGAATGTACCACAGAAGAATACCTTCGGTGTGTTTTGTGTAATATTGATGAAACCACCGCAACCAGCAATACGAGGGCCAAATTTGGATACATTGATATTGCCCTTTGCATCGCATTCAGCTAAGCCCAAATAGCAAAGGTCTAAGCCGCCGCCATCATAATAATCGAACTGGTAGCCCTGGTCAATCAATGCATCAGCGTTGTAAGAAGCACCAAAACGAACGCCACCGGCAGGAACACCGCCAATAGCACCACTTTCAGCAGTTAAAGTCATGAAATCTACGATGCCTTCTTCATCAGCAACACTGGCAACATATTCAGGCGCACCAACACCTAAATTAACAGCAACGTCTTTTTCCAATTCAACAGCACCACGGCGACCAATTACTTTCTTTGCGCTTAAAGGAAGTGGCTCACCTACGACTTCAGGTCTTCTATGCTCACCAGACAAAGCAGGGTCATATTCACAACCTAAAGACTGCTGATGATCTTCAGGATCAGCAACGACAACATAGTCAACATAAATTCCTGGAACTTTTACAAGACGAGGGTCAAGTGTTCCGGCCTTTACTACTTTTTCAACCTGAACTACAACGATGCCGCCGCTATTTTTAACAGCCTGGCATACAGAAGTTCCTTCCAGAGGTGCAACTTCCTTATCAAATGTAATATTTCCGCTTTCATCAGCGTAAGTACCACGAATCAAAGCCACATGAATAGGGAAAGCTGGGTAGAATAAATATTCCTGACCTTTAATTGTTACCAGTTCAACAATATCTTCTTTGGTGATATCATTTACCTTACCACCGCCGTTTCTAGGGTCGATAAATGTACCGATACCAACCTTTGTGAATACACCCGGTTTATGAGATGCAATATCACGGAATAAGTGACACAGAGCACCCTGAGATACATTATAAGCTTCCATTTTGTTTTCCAAAGCCATTTCGCCCAAAGCAGGAACCGTTGCCCAGTGACCAGCGATGTAGCGTTTTAAAAGGCCTTCATGAGCGAAGTGTTCAGCGCCTCTTCCATCTCTGTTGCCTTGAGAACCACAATAAACATAAGTAATGTTTTTGGGTTCGCCTGTTTCTAAGAATCTTTTTTCTACAGCTCTATCAAGGGCTTCAGGAATTGCGTTTCCAACGAAACCGCTTGTTGTAACTGTATCACCGTCTTTGATGAGCTTTGCAGCTTCGTCTGCGGTAATAATGGGAACCTTTCTCATTGTCGAAAATCCTCCTAAATTCTGGTCGATTTTTATACTTTCGCTTATCACAATACACCAGGGCAGACACCTACCCCAGTGTAAAGTTTTTAAGCATACAATTTGTTCAAATTACAGCATTTCAACGAAAGACTGCAGTCTTGTCTTGATCTGTTCAAAGGAAGTTACTTCTTGATCAACTTCGATCATTAAGCTCTTAATACCTTTTTCTTCAAATTCTCTATACATTACAGGGTAATCCCACTCTTCGGGATCACAGAATTTCATCATTGCTACAACAATTGCATCTGCGCCAGTCTGAATGGTTTTGTTGATTAACATCTTGCCGCGGATCTTCTTTGTATCGGTTGCAAGAGAACAGCCGTACATTTGCTGCCAAGACTTCGCCATTCTGTAAAGAGGGCCACCTTCGCCATCCAGAACGTCAACACGGATCTGTCTGGATTCCTGAGCCAAATCGTCATCAACGATAGCAATTTTGAACTCATTGAAGATGTCAAGCAATTCGTTGGGCTCAAGCAAGATACCTGTAACAACAACCTTCTTGCCATCCCAAGGCTGAACGGGTGTAGCTTTGATTTCAGCAATAAGCTCTTTCACAAGCTCGGTGTGTTTTTCCTTTAACATAAACTGTCTTGCTTTGAACACAGCATGACGGCTTACAGCATCAATTACCTGAGGGTAATCTGCTGCAACCTGTACAAATTCACGCATAACTGCTCTGTTTTCATTATAGATTGCAATAGAATTTTCCAAAGCTGCGTTAGAAATTTTCACGTCTAAGGTAGCTTCCAACTGCTTCTTTACCAATTCATATTCTGTTACTAAGAACTGGTTTGCAGCTTCCAAGCCTCTGTTCTGAGGATGTGTAAACACAATTACAGGTGATGTGCCTTTCCATTTCTGGCTCAAGCATTTTAATGTATCACAAGGTACAGAGAAAATTACAGCAGAAAGATCATCGTAAGCACCTTCACACTGCAGTTCCATAACCTGCTGCATAATTGAACAAGCAAATGCAGGAAGATATGTACGCGCTTTTGAAATAGCTTTTCCCTGCGCACCCCAGAGGCCCATAGGCAAATAGCCTGCTGCGTGCACCATTTCTTCTGGTGAATAATATGGCATAATACCTACAGCACCCTTACCTGTTTCAGCTTTATAATCATCCATTGCCTTTTTGGGATTTGCGGCAACGTCTTTTAATTGGGACAAAATAGCTTCTACTCTACTCATCGTTTTCTCCTCCTTATTATTCTGCTGCTACCAAGTTGGCTTCCATTATTTCAACCAGCGCCTGAACACGTGTATCAAACTGTGCGGGAGAGAATACGCGAGGATCTGTCTGGTCACCATCGATGCTTACATAAGGCAAACCATTCTTTTCTTTAATGATTTCAGCAGTTTCAACGTTCAAGAAACTCATCAGCTTGCAGCTTCTGTTCAGGTGGTAAACTGTACCGTCAACTTTGCCTTTTTCCATAATATCTAACAATACATCAACTTTGTTCTGCAAACATGTATTGATGTAAATTCTTGTATAAGCTTCTGCCATGGAGTGTAAAGACTCATCATTCGCATCATAATGCAAATCCCAAAGTGCGGGGTAAGCTGTACCGGTCATGATAGAGTTGAGACCCTTCATAGCCTTGAATGTGTGACCCAAGTGAGGCCAAATCGCAATACCTTCCCATTGGAAACGTGTTTTTTCAGCACCCTTGAATGCATAAATACCTGCTTTCAGGTTTGCTTCTAATTCATCAGCAAATGCTTTAAATGTAATTTCAGCATAATCCAAGGAACGGCAAGCAACGATCAATGCCATATAGTTAAACAGGTCGAAGCCGTTCAAAGGGGATGGCTTATACTGTGCCATATTTGCGATTCTATTCCAGTGATATACGGAACGCTGTGTCTGATCCTTTACTTCTTTAAACTTCTTCCAGTCAAAAGGTTTGCCGCAGATTACTTCCAGCTGAGAAATCGCATTTCTGAACTGATCTGCAATGTAAGCCTTTGCATATTCGGGAATAGGCATTGTGTGGTTGAAGGGAACATCGATTACGATGCAAGGAATATCCAATTCTACTGCAAGGTTTTCATACCATTTCAACAATGTATTACAAATGTTATTACATGTGATTACCAAATCGGGCAGAGGAACGTCTGCTGCGGGGGAGTTAACCAAAACTTCAGGCTTTACACCTGTAATTGCAGCTTCCTTCAGGCATTCCATGTAACCCATGTTTACTCTGCCGTAAGAACAGCAGTCAACATTATAGCCTTTTCTGTCAGCAACTTCCAACATATCCATTGCACCTTTTCTTGCGCCGATACCTGCTGCATGGGTTTCAGGATAAATCATAGCAATGCCCATGGTTACGCAGAATTCCGGGGGAGCTACAGAAGCAGACCAGCAGACAAGATCGCCTCTTGCTTTTGCTTCTCTTGCATCTTGATCAGCCTTTCCTTGAAAGTAGGCTAACAACTGTTTTGCTTTCATGCCTTGTGTTAAACTCATTCTAATCCCTCTTTCTTATTTTTTTTGTGCCGCTTCATATGCGAACAATGCCGCACCCAGCGCGCCTGTCGTTTGTGGATTTGGTGCCACAATTACATCTGTTTTCAATACGCCAGCCACTGCTCTAACGACACCTGCGTTTTTTGCAACGCCGCCTGTCATTACAACGTCTTTTTCCAAGCCGCCTCTGTAAGCCAGGCCGCAAGCTCTGCTGGCAACTGAAAGGTGAACACCTTTAATGATGTTATTTCTGCTTACGCCGTTGGACAACTGAGAGATAACCTCAGATTCGGCAAATACCGTGCAGGTGCTGCTGATGGGCGCAGTATCCGTCGCTTTTTCATCCAATTCGGCCATTTCATCCAGGGTGGTTTCCAATACTCTTGCCATGACTTCCAGGAAACGCCCTGTACCTGCCGCACATTTATCATTCATAAAAAACTGCTTGATACCACCTTTGTCATCCAGACGGATTGCTTTTGCATCCTGCCCTCCAATGTCAATGATGGTGCGTGCAGTGGGTACCAAAAAATAAATACCTTTTGCATGACAGCTAATTTCACTTATTTGCTTATCCGCATCCGTGTAATTAAACCTACCATACCCGGTGGCAACCGTAAAAGAAATATCTTCTTTCGTTAATCCGCTTGCCTCAAAAGCCATTTGAAGGGCTTTTTGAGGACCAGAGGAGCCCGTTCCTACCTGAACCACCTCTGCAGCCACAACGTCTTTTCCGTCCTTCAAAATCAAAGCCTTTGAAGAAGCAGAGCCGACATCAATACCCAATGTATACATCCTTGTTTGTCCTCCTCCGTATTTATCACACACGATAAAACCACTCGTATAGTTCGGCTTTCGGTTGTTAAAAGAACCACGCATTCCCAATAAAAAATACTTTTTTATCCATTTCAGAAATGACAACACAAAAAACCTATACCCAAATTATTATTCCAGAATATAAGCTGATTTGTTTATTACAGGATTCTCAAATGTTTTTGCATGAATCCCTCTGCCATCGACTTGATTATATCACCATTTATTTTTTATTGCAACCTAAATTGTTAAAAATTTATTATTATTTGAAAATTTCTGGACAATTTTCAGCCTGTCAGTGTTTCCCTAGGCAAATCTCTTTTATTTTAACAAAAAAAATATAAATGTTTCTGTTTTTTTAGCGATAAAAACTTATTTATAACTAAAATCTCAACTTTTTTATCCATTTTGCCGTTTTCAACAAGGATTTGCCGGGAAAATTATTACCTTATTATTTTTGCACTTCCTTGAAAAAAAGCATTGAAATCCGGTTTCCTTTGCAGCACTGTTTTCAACTCTTCCTCGTTTTTGTTAAAAATTGCGCAAAAATTCCTGCTCCATTTGATACAAAATGTGTTCATTTTGAACTGTTCCAAACAAAAAGACACATAAATGCAGTCATCTTTCTCAAGTAGAAACCCCTTTGTCTGAGAAACCGGGAGGATAAATGAATTTTGTTTCTAATACCGTGCAAATTTTTGTTTAATCGACAGCAAGTGTATGGAATATCTACATAAGGACCAAGCTTTATTTGTCTCTTTTCTGGTACAAATTCTAAATCCTTCTAGTTTATCTATTCTCAATTTGGTTCAGTGCTTCTTGAATCACCTTGCCGGCAATGGGTGTTGCGCTGCCATATGCATTAGAATTTTCTATGACCACCGCCACGGCAATCTTAGGGTCCTCCGCCGGCGCAAACCCTACAAACCAGGAATGGTCCTTTCCCGTTGCATTCTCGGCAGTACCAGTTTTTCCCGCAACCGTAACCCCTTTGACACCTGCGGCAGAGCCAGTGCCGTTTTCCACAACAGAAACCATCATATCCCGCAGAACAGCGGCTTCCTCCGCAGTGCGAATTTCCGTCAGCTTTTTCGGCACAGTTTGTTTCCCCGCCTCACCGCTGCTATATTGTATATGGTCTACAATATAAGGCTCCATCATAATCCCCTCATTTGCAATGGCAGAAGCAAGCATCGCCATATATAAGGGTGTAACTGCAGTTTTCCCTTGACCGATTGCCGTTTCCACCAGCTCGCTTTCCGTCGAGCCTGCCTCCAGCCCGATCTTATTCCGGCTGTAGGCCAGGTCAAAACCGGCAGGCATTTCCATCCCTGCCCGCTCCATAATCTGTTTTAGCTTTGCGGCACCCAATTCCGTTGCCGTCTGGGCAAAATAACAGTTGCAGGAAACCGTCAATGCTTGTTTTAAATCCACAGTGCCATGAGCTTTGTTGTTATAGCAATGAATCACTTTATTTTCAAACTCCGCCTCACCTGTGCATTCATAGGTTCGGGTCTGCCAATTTGGGGCATTCTCCATGACAGCCAATGCGCTGATTAATTTAAAAGTAGAACCGGGAGGATACAAGCCTTGGGTGGCACGGTTGACCAGCGGGCTTTTTTCATCCTCCTTTAAAGTCTCCCAATTGGCGGCCACGGTATTCGGGTCAAAATCCGGGTAGGCCTGCAATGCAAGCACCCTTCCCGTGGACGGCTCCATAACTACAATAGCGCCCTTTGCGTTCCCCAGCAGATTGCCTGCGGTGGTCTGAATATCCATATCTACCGTTACCACAACGCTGTTACCCACCAATTCCTTGCCTGTGGTAATGGCGGCAATGCGCTGCAAAAACTCATTATGCAGGGTAAGCAGCTGAAAATTTTCCGCCGCCTCAACGCCCGTTTTTCCCACGCTGCTATATCCGGTAATATGGGCTGCCATACGGGCACGGGGGTACTCCCTCGCATATGTCCCATCTCCTTGCAGCACACTGGTCGCCAGCACCTCACCATCTATATCTACAATATCGCCACGGCGTATGGTATGGTCAACATAGCGCAGGCGTGTATTATAAGAATTGGTTGAAATGGTTGTACGATCCACCAAAACCAGCTTTCCAATGTAGCCTAATAAAAGAAAAAAACAGAGCACAAGAAGCCAGAAAATACGCCGAATACTCCGCTTCATATTATTCATACGTATCTCCTCCTTCCACTCCCAAAATGGGAGGTGCCTCCTCATCAACGCCGTTTTGCTCACAATATACACAAACCCATTGCAACAGACCCATCATCATCAAACTGACCAAAACCGACGTTCCGCCATAGCTGACAAAGGGCAGGGTAACGCCCGTTAAAGGAATAAGCTTGATTACCCCTCCGATAATGATAAACGCTTGGAAGGAAAGCATGGTGGTAACGCCAATGGCCAGAATGCTATAGTATCTGCGTTTGGAATCCAAGGCAATACGCACACCCCGATATAACAGCATAATAAAAATACAAATGACACCTGCGCCGAATACCGTGCCGAATTCCTCACAAATGGCGGCAAAAATAAAATCACTTTCCACAACAGGGATGCTCTTCGGCATTCCCTTGGTTAAGCCGCTGCCCAAAAGACCCCATGTGGTAATAGCAAATAAGGAATTCACAATCTGATAGCCGCCCCGGTCAATATCCGCCCATGGGTTTTGCCAAGCGGCCACACGCACCCGCACATGGGAAAAAATTTTGTATGCAACAGCCGCCGCACCGGAGGCCGCCCCCATTCCCAATAAAAACAAAAATTCATTTGCCGTAGCAATATAAAGCATAACCATATACGTCATAAAAAAAATCAAAGCACTGCCCAAATCCTTCTGTAAAACCAACAGCATCACCACGCCGGCACTCAGCACACCGGTGATGATAAATTCCTTCCATTCAACCCTTTTGCGAAAAACGCTGGCAAGATAAAAAATAAATAAAAATTTTATGAGTTCCGAAGGCTGAAAGGTCAGCCCGCCAATACTTAACCAGTTTGTAGAGCCATGACGCTCCACCCCAAAAATTTTAGTACATAATAATAGACCATAGCACACTATAATATATGCCCATTCAAAAACCTCAAAACGGGGTATCAGCCGAAAGAAAAATGGCAGCAGCAGCATCCCTGCCAACCCTAAAACCATCCACAACAGCTGCTTATAGGCCAACATGGCATCTATACGCTGCAGCATAATCAAGCTTAAATCCATTAAAAACAGCATCCCCGTCCAAATCAGCGGGCATCCCTCATAATAAAACCGGTCTAAAAAATGGATGGCGGCAAGCAAAAATATACAACCGGCTCCGCCAAATACCACGGTCTTCCAATCATAAATTCCCGTATCACGATTGTATGCCAAAATCAAAAAAGCAGTAATGTGCATCAAAATAATCAGCCGCCGCTGAATGGAAACAGCATGATAAGGACTGCCCAAAAAGCCGCCCTGCTCATATGCAATATACACAATACCCTGCCACAAAAAGAAACCGATATAAAAGACAAACAGGTATCTGCTTAACAGAATCAACAGATCTAACATATCCTCACTCCACTCCGCGGAAGAAATGTCCTTTCGTATTCCCTTTTTCCTTCATTTCTTCCAAAAGGTTCCTTGTTTCCGTACTGATTTTATGAGGATCCCGGGTCATTTCGGCATAAGCCTTTGTTACCCTTGCTGCCCGCCCCGGGCCCTCCTTTGTAAACTCTAAACGAACACTTCCTGTTACACTTTCTAAAATTTCATCGTAAAATTTCAGTGTAAATAATGGCTTACTGTTTAAAACCATGCATATACAGCGTTCACAATCTGTCATCAAAGGGAACTTCAAGCCCTTTCTATCCCGCAGGAAATACAGCTCTGTGTTATTCTTTTCCGAACAGTAGAAATGCCCCTCCTTTCCTCCCACATAGTTGCCGATGGGACACTGCTGGGTTTTCATTAGGGGAAGGTATCCGTAAACCACCATTTCACAGTCTTTGTCCCCTATGGCGTTAATTTCCTTTAAGTTTGCCTCCACGGATAAACACACACAGTCCGCTCCTTGTTCCTTCCAAAAAGCAACGCTTTCTGCGTTCATTACATTTAATGTATAGTCCACCGTAATTTTTTTACCGCTGTTCCTTACCTGCCCAAACTGCCCCGCAGAACGCACCAAAAAACCGTCAATATCGGTTTTCTGCAATCGTTCTACCATGGCATCCTCAATATTTTTGCGCCATTGTCGGCTAATTTTCGGCAGTGCGGCATACAGACGCACCCCAGCATTACGGCAAAGCGCTAAGGATGAAGTTAAATTGCGCTCCATATCCTCCGAAGCTTCATAATAAATAACCTCCAGACCCTTTGTGGGTACAATGGCCTCCAGCTGTGTAAATTCCGTCACCAAAGCGTGTACTTTTTTATACAGCACATTGGGGCTTGGCTCCTTTTCCGCTGACGGGCTTTCTTCCTCCGCCTGACGCTTTGATTTTCTCAGAATTGCTTCCTCCAAGGCCGCCACGGCGCTTCTGCGCAATTGATTCAAGGTGCCGATGCTCACATAAATATCATCATCAGCCTCCACCTCCAAATTTTCCAGAAAAAAGGAGGTGGAGCCCATTTTTTCCGTCTGCTGCTGCAGCTTTTCTTTGGAGGTAGGCTGATTTGCCGCTTCCTCCGCCAGATCTCCTGTTACATAAATTTGATTGCCGTTCATATCCCAAAGCTGTAACGCCAATGGTTGTCCTTTTTTTGCTTTCAATAAACCCCAAATGGATTTTTTACGGCTATCCTTTTCCCATGTTTTACGCAGGGCATCATGCAAAAACTTTCCGTAAGTACGATAGACCACATCATTCTTTTGAATCTCCCCTTCCAATGCCAAAGAAATCACTTCTCCCGCCTTGGATACTTTTGAAATATTCGTCCCCACATGGGGCTCCTTGGCCGTCCAAATTTCAATGCCGTCCCCGGGCACAAGGGCTTCTCTGGTACGGATGGTCACCCGGTTATGCTTCGGGATGTAGTTATCCACAAAACCGATTTTCAACCCCCATGTTTTGGGGCGTTCCACACTCATCATGTCCTGTCCGCCGGCAGAGGTGTAATATCCCTCGCTAAAGCCGCCCCGGTTAAACAGCTGGGTCAAAATCTTGATATCCTCAGAAGACACTTCGTAATGCTCCGGATCTTCAAAATATAAATCAATATATTTTCTGTAAATACCCGTAACCCCCGCCACATACTCCGGATTTTTCATACGGCCTTCAATTTTCAACGAAGCAATGCCCGCCTCAATCAATTCAGGCAAAATGGTGACAGTCTGAATATCCTTTGGGGAAAGCAAATATCCCTCCTGTAACTTATTCGCACCCTTATACAAAGTATACGGCAAACGGCAAGTTTGGGCACAACGTCCACGATTTCCGCTTCTTCCGCCCAAAATACTGCTCATAAAGCACTGCCCCGAATAAGAAACACACAGCGCCCCATGAATAAAGGTTTCAATTTCCGCTCCGCTTTGGGCTGTAATCTCCCGAATTTCCTCCAAAGAAAGCTCCCGGCTCAGCACAACCTTTGAAAATCCAAGGCTTTCCCAATAACGAACATCCTCCAGCGAATTTGCCGTCATCTGGGTGCTTGCGTGCAAAGGAAAATCGGGATATTTTTCCCGAATCATTTTTGCCGCTCCGCTATCTTGTACTATCAAAGCATCCACGCTCATTTTATACAACTTGCCTACAAAATTGCTCAATTCTTTCAGTTCTTCTTCCTTATATAATGTGTTTACGGTCACATAAACCTTAACGCCCCGCAAATGACAGTAATCGCATACCTCTTCCAATTCCTCCAACGAGAAATTCCCCGCAAACTGTCTGGCACTAAAAAGCTTCCCTCCCAAATATACGGCGTCACATCCGTTATTTACCGCCGCCTTCAAACTCTCCATAGAGCCTGCCGGAGCCAATAATTCAGGCTTATTCCTTGCAGACATATTCATTCTCCTCTCTACTACAATATATTTATGGTT
>DCDZ01000024.1:405-39653 GCA_002316675.1 Tyzzerella sp. UBA1042 | reverse complement strand
AGGATAGATGCGGAAGGATGGCGTCCTTACTATTTGTAGTTCATAAAGCATTTTAAAATTTAATGTATCAAAAAGAAAAAATGCATAGGAGGATTTCCGTTTCTGTAGTTTTTATGCTATAATCAATCAGTAAAATCAAGATAAACACAACGGCGAAACCGCCGATACTTTAAAACAGAAGTCTGTCCCTTTCCATAGGTACGGCAGAGGAAGGCCCTTGGCACAGAAGGAGAAGAAAGAATGAAGATTTCCAAGAAGGATGCATACACATGGTTTGAGTTTTTTGCCGCATTACCCGAAGAGGAGGAGCTTTTGACAAAGCAGCAGGAAATTGCTTATGCTGTTTTTGCACAAATTGAAGGGGCAATTGATGAACGCAACAGAAGGCTGCTGTCTGAAATAAAGAATTTGAAGACATTGCAGAATCGCACTTTGTTTGTAGGGAAGGAAGAAAAATTCCCCCAGGGCTGCTGTTCCTGCCTTTTAGGCACGGGGCTGTGTGCAATCCGAAAAACAAATAAATGTAATATTGAATGCAAGTTTTGCTATAACTTCGGTGAGTTAGACAATATTCCTCCTGTGGGTGAGGGCTTGTGGGAAATCGGCGGCACAAAATTTTATGAAAAAGACATAGAGCTACTCCTGTCTATTCAACCTAAGCCCACAGGCGTATCTTATGTTTATTTAGAGCCTTTTATGGAAATCGAAAAATACTACGGTATGATAGAAAAATTCAAACAGGCTAAAATCCATCAGCATTTATATACCAATGGGCTTTTGGCTTCCGCAGAAACCTTAAAAAGGCTAGGGGAAGCGGGCTTGGACGAAATTCGTTTTAATCTGGGGGCTTCCCATTGCGCCGACAAGGTAATTGAAAATATTGGGCTTGCAAAGAAATATATCCCCCAAGTGGGCATTGAAACGCCGATGACACCGGAGCTGTTTGAGGAATTTTTTCAAAAAAAGCAGGCTATTTTGGATACAAAGCTGGACTTTATCAATTGTGCGGAATTGCATTTGAATGAGAATAACATAGATAATTATGAGGGGGAGAGTATGTATATCTCCAGACATGGTTATATTTCCCCCATTTGGAGCAGAGAATTGACATTGCAATTTATGAAGCTGGCAGAGGAAGAACACTGGGACTTGGTGGTGCATGACTGCTCAAACCAAACAAAATTTGCAAGGGGTCTGAATTTAAAAAGCAAGGAGGGCGGATGGTTTGGCGCAAACGATTATGCCTGCGAGTTTTCCAGAATTCCCTACGCAGTGTTTTTGCCCATACTGCGGGATGATGCAGTGCAATTTTTGGAGGAAGAGGAATTGCCGGAGGGGTATCGGCCGGGGGAAATACTGTTTTAAGGGGGTATCCATCTATGCATAAAAGGAAACCCTGATTCAATATAAAAAGACCATGGCAAAAGAACTGCCATGGTCTGCATTTTAGAATCAAGTATTTGCTTTCATGAAAGGTTATATGCCTCATATCTTTTTGCAAAGCAGAACCCAATGGTTCCTGGCCCTGTGTGAGAGGCAACGGTGGCACCGATCTGAAAGGACGGAATAAATTCCAGTGTGGGAAGGGCGAATTTTAATAACCCTTCAAATTCCGGAATCTCCTCCATAATATTTGTTGCGCCAACAATGGCAATATAATCCTTGGGGTTTTCACCTGTGGAGCGAAAATGCTCTTTGGAAATTTCCGCAAGCTTGGCAAGCCCCTTTTTCCTGCTTCTGACAGCACCGCCGATGCTGATTTCGCCGCCTTTTAAAATAATGAGGGGCTTGATTTTTAAAATACTTCCGGAGAGGGTGGCCAGTTTACCAATTCTTCCGCCCACCTCCAAATAGCTTAAATCCCCCACCATAAAATGAATACGGGCGTCAATTTTTGCTTTTTCCACATATTCCAGCACTTGGTCGATGGTTTTACCGTTTTTTTTCATTCTGGCCATTTCCATCAACATCAAAGACTGTGATCCGGTGATATGCCAACAGTTTACAACGTAGATTTTTGCATTGGGAAATTCCTCTGCAAGCATCGATTTTGCCGTTGTGGCCGATTGTAGGGAACTGCTGAGGGAAGGGGTGATGGTTGTGCAAATAATATCCTTGCCTTCTTGCAGCACCGGGCGAAACGCATCTATAAAATCTTGAACTGAGGGTAACGAGGTCTTGGGATAGCTTTTTTTCTCTAAAATAGTTTGATAATACACATCTAACGAAATCTCTTCGATTTCCTTGAAATAATGTTCGTGATCTAAGGATACATAAAAAGGTATTAAAGAAATGTCAAATTCTTTTTCCCGCTCTTTCCCAATATCACAAGCGCCGTCGCTGAAAATTTGATAGTCTGCCATAACGTCCTCCTTCGGTACAAGCTTTCCATACCCATAATATCAAAAAAGCTAAGACATTGCAATATAAAAGACGCATAATGTAGTTTGAGAAACTACGTTTAATAAATTTCATGACGTGGATAGTTTATTTTCAAAAAGCATATGGGAAACAAGCTGCGCGTATCTGTATTGCCTTTCGTTAAAAAATGACAGGAATTTTTAAAGTAATTGTTCGGAAACCTTAAAGACTTATCAAGAAAAATGTTTTATGATAATAAAGTCCTATAATTGGCATAAGAATCTTCTTTTTCGGGGAAAATTAGGAAAAAGGAGGGAATGATTATGTTTCAGGCAGGGCAAAAGATTGTATATCCGTTGCATGGGGCCGGATATATTGAAGAAATTGAAGATACAGAAAACGGCGAATATTATATTATCCGTATTCCAACGGGGAATGTGATGATTCGTATTCCGAGGATAGGTGCCGAAAGAACGGGAATACGCCTTCCGGAGGAGAAAACAGCCGTGGAGGAAACCTTGGTTCGCATTGGGAAAAGCAGGCCTGTTTTATCGGAAAATTGGAATTTAAGGTACAAGGAAAATTTCATTCGTTTGAAAACGGGCAGGCTGGATCAGGCAGCCGAGGTGATCAAGGTTTTGTATGAGCAGGAGAAAAAGAAAAAGCTTTCTTCGGCAGAGTGCAGAATTATGGGGATGGCAAGGCAAATTGTCTTAAGCGAGATTATTTCTGTTTATGAAATAAATAGTGAAAATGCTGAAGAATTGCTTGCAAAATGGCTGGAAAATTGATATTATTTGTGTATGGTAAAGTATGGGCATTTTACCCTTTTATCAGAAAACAGGGGAAGGAGGTGAAAGAATGAAAAGACTTGTTGAGATTATTATGAGTTTAATCGTTATGGCGGCGACCTATGCACTGATGCATATTTTATTGATATCTGACCTGTTCCGATGGCATATTTCCATTCCTTTTTATGTGCCTATGGGCTTAGCAGTATTTACCGGACTTATATTTTATCTTATCTTATCATCGCCCGTAACGGAATTGATGCTGAAAAGTCTTTTTCAAACAGAAGAGAAACTGACCAAAATGAATGTAAAAGAATTGGCATTAACCACCCTTGGCTGTGTCATTGGTTTGGTGATTGCGAATCTGATTGGTGTTGCTTTTAGCGGATTTGGCGCAATTGGAACGTTCATTGTGGTTTTATTGAACATTTTGTTTGGATTTTTAGGCATTCGTGTGGCAAGAAGAAAAAAGGATGAATTCAATGTAAAAAATTTACAAAGAGTAATTTTCCCTGCCTTTGCGCAACAAGAAAAAGTTTCCGTTTATGGACAGCCGAAGATATTGGATACAAGTGTAATTATTGACGGTAGAATTCTGGACTTGCTGCAAACAGGGTTTATCGAAGGCAAAATCATTATCCCTAATTTTGTTTTGGAGGAATTGAGACATATTGCGGACTCCGCCGACGGGCTGAAAAGAAACCGCGGCCGCCGAGGATTGGATATTTTGAATGAAATTCAAAAGCAGCTTACGGTGCCTGTTGAAATCAAAGAGTTTACAACAAAGCAGCCTATGGAAGTAGATTCTATGCTTCTAAAAATGGCTGAGGGCATGGATGCCTTTGTTGTTACAAATGATTATAACTTAAATAAGGTTGCTGCTTTTCAAGGGGTACGGGTTTTAAATATCAATGAGCTGGCAAATGCCATTAAGCCCATTGTGCTCCCTGGAGAAGAAATGCAGGTAACCATCATTAAGGCCGGTAAAGAAATGGGGCAGGGCATTGCATACTTAAACGATGGCACCATGATTGTTGTGGATGGCGGAAATAAATTTATCGGGGAAACAAAAAATGTTGTGGTAACCAGTGTGCTGCAAACTGCGGCAGGCCGCATGATTTTTACAAAAATGGTGGCTGCTGCTTCGTAAATAAAAAGAAAAAAGGCCCCAAGGCAAACCATCTCTTTTATGGAGCGCGTGGGGCTTTTCTTTTGAAAGGAAGAAAAGCGTTTGGAGGAGAGAGGAATGGTTTCTGCAATCATTGTTGCCGCAGGACAAGGACGACGCATGGGCGTTCAAACCAAAAAGCAATTTTTGATGCTGGAGGGGAAAGAAATTTTAGCCCGCACGGTAGAGCAGTTTGAACAGTTTTCTGCCGTAGAAGAAATCATTCTGGTCACAGGTGAGGAAGATTTGGAAGATGTAACGCACATGGCAAAAGCATATGGCTGGCAAAAAATAGCCGCTGTGGTGCAAGGGGGAAGGGAACGGCAGGATTCCGTAAGCTACGGGCTAAAAGCCGTTTCAGCGCAAGGAGAAATCATATTGGTTCATGATGGAGTGCGGCCTTTTGTCACAGAGGACATGGTGAATCGTGCCATCGACTGCGCCCGCAAATTTGGAGGGTGCGCCCTTGGGGTACCGGCTAAGGATACCGTAAAAATTTGCGATGCGGAAGGGGTGGTTTTGGAAACGCCAAACCGCAATGCACTGTGGTACATACAAACACCCCAGGTGTTTCGTAGGGATATTATAGAAAAGGCTTACAAGATGGCGGCACAGGAAGGCTTTTTAGGTACGGATGATGCATCAGTGGTTGAATTTTATGGTGCCAAGGTGAAGATCATTCAAGGAAGCTATCAAAATATTAAGATTACCACCAAGGAAGACCTTTTGTTTGGTGCTTCTTTTTTGAAGGAGGGGAAGGAATGCGGGCAGTAACAATATATACAGATGGAGCTTGCTCCGGCAACCCGGGAGCAGGGGGCTATGGCGCAGTCCTGCTCTATGGCACTGCGAGGAAAGAGCTTTCCGGCGGATTTCGCAAGACTACAAATAACCGTATGGAGGTTTTGGGGGTCATTAAAGGCCTTGAAGCACTGAAAGAACCCTGTAGCGTAAAAGTATACAGCGATTCAAAATATGTTGTGGATGCCATTGAAAAAGGCTGGGTCAAAAAGTGGCAAAGGCAAGGATGGATGCGAAATCCTAAAGAGAAGGCTTCCAATGTGGATTTGTGGGAACGCCTGCTGGCGTTGTTGGAAATTCACGAGGTTTCCTTTATTTGGGTAAAGGGTCATGCGGATAATCTCGAAAATGAGCGATGTGACCAATTAGCAAGGGCTGCAATACTAAAAAATACGTTAGAAAATGACGAAAATTATGAAACTATGTAAATGAGAACAGTGATATAGTGGGAAATTTGCGTTGACACTTTATGAAATATATGGTAGTATTGACTTGTAAAAGTTCTTTATCTATCTATGTAGGAGGATTTATTAAATGAAAAAAGGTACAGTAAAATGGTTCAACGCAGAAAAAGGTTTCGGATTTATTTCCGTTCCCGGTGAAGATGACGTGTTTGTACACTTTTCAGCTATTCAGTCTGAAGGTTACAAGACACTTGAAGAAGGCCAGGAAGTTGAATTTGAAGTTGTTCAGGGCGCAAAAGGTCCTCAGGCTGCTAACGTAAAACGTGCTTAATCGATTTTGATTCTGTATTGAAAATGCTTAGGCATTGATAATATAAATTATTTTTTGGTTATGCGAGAAATAACGCTTGTTTCGTTGGACAAAGTCGGGAAGCAGTGCTTCCATGGAAGGCATAGGTTTACTCCTGTGCCTTTTTTGTGTGCAAATTTTGGGGGCTGATCTGCCGAATCCTTTGAAGTATAAGCGCTGATTATCATAAGAATATGATATGGACAGGGAAATCATGCTTTCGTTTTTTGGCGGGGGAGGCCTTTGCTGTACTGCCTTTTGATACCCACGATAAACCTAGGGGAGGGTGCTTTTATCCCCATTCAAAAAGGGAGGATATAAGCACCCTCCCTTTTGCTTGGTGTAAGCAAAATCCTTATCCACTTGCGGCGAATCATTATCTTATATTTTACAAGTATGGTCTAAAAATATACTTTTCATGAACTTGCGGCTCTTGCGAATGCTTCTGCATTCTCCGCCTCAATACTTCGGGGCAGAAGAGGACGCTGCAAGGAAAGATCCATCTTGAATATGGGAAGCTTTTTGAGGGTAGGGCTCCTCTGTGATACGATCTATTTCATATTCCGAATGCAATTTGAACTTTCTGATTTCTTCCTGTAGCGTAACTGCCTGGGCGGACATTTCTTCGCTTGTCGCAGAGTTTTCTTCTGCATTGGCGGCGTTGGTCTGCACAACAGCGGATACTTGGCTGAGCCCTTGCTGAATCTGCTCTATGGCGCCGGTCTGTTCTATGGAGGCTTGCTCGATTTTTAGAATATTCTCGTTGACTGTGTTGGATTTATGCTGAATATCCTGTAGAATCTGGGCGGTCTGCCCTGTAATCCGAGAGCCTTTCGCTGTCACTTCCACCGAGTGGGCAATGAGCCGTGAAGTCTCTTTGACTGCTTCCGCCGACTTTGCGGCCAAGTTTCGTACTTCATCGGCCACCACCGCAAAGCCCTTTCCGGCATTTCCGGCACGGGCCGCTTCAACAGCGGCGTTCAGGGCAAGGATATTGGTCTGGAAGGCAATATCCTCAATGGTTTTTGTGATGCTGGCGATCTGCCCAGAGGCGGAATCGATATTATGCATGGCCTCGGTAAGCTCTTTCATATGCTCGTTTCCGATGTTGATGCCATCATTGGCTTGCTTTGTATATTCTGTTGCAAATTTAACGATTTCCACCGTTTTTTGCGCCTGCTCCGAAACCATTGAGATGGAAGCGTTCAGTTCCTCCATGGTGGCTGCCTGCTCTGCTGCACCTGATGCAAGAGCCTGCGCGCCTCCGGAAACCTGTGAAGCGCCGGCATTGACTTGCTCGGCGGCAGTAGCAATCACCGATAGTGTCTGACCCAGGGAGAGACGAATATGTTCCAATGAAGCCTTTAATCGCTCAAACTCTCCCACATAATGCAGCTGTAGCTGGTAATCCAGATTCCCCTGTGAAATCTGATCCAAAATGCCAGAAACTTCTTCAATATAATCAACATAGTCATGCAGTCTGTAGGTCGTTCTCTTAACAGAATCAAAGACAATGCCAATTTCGTTTTTCAATCGGTGATCAATCTGAACGTCCAAATCGCCGTCTGCAATTCGGCCAGTAACGGCTACAAGGCTGTTCAAAGGCTTGACAACCTTTTTTTGCACACAGAAAATCAAAATCCCACTAACAAGCAAAGCCAGCACGGTACAGAGGAAGGTCAGTGTCTTTGCAAGAGCGGTCACCTCACTAAACAATTGAGTTTCCGTTCTTGAAATGGCAACGATCCACCCGGATTCAGGAATTTGTGTATACCATGTCCGGTATTTCTGCCCATTCTCTTCAAAGCCTCCGGTTCCCTGCTTCTGCGTAAGGATTGTTTTTCCCAGCTCGGCAAGGGACGTATTCGTTTCCTCAGTAATATTTGCCTGAAGTAATTTAGAGCTGTCAT
Organism: Tyzzerella sp. UBA1042; assembly: GCA_002316675.1. Taxonomy (GTDB): domain Bacteria; phylum Bacillota; class Clostridia; order Lachnospirales; family Anaerotignaceae; genus Chakrabartyella. Next base: position 31,869 of record DCDZ01000024.1, on the reverse strand, counting down.
TATCTGCAATGTAAGTCCCGCTTGTGTCGAGCAGGAAAGCTTTATCGCTTTTGTCTACTTGAAGGTCGATGATTACCCTCTGCAACTCTGTTAAGTCGATATCGGCAGTTGCAACCCCTATGAACTTTCCCGAAGCATCATAAAAAGGGGAAGATGCCGTTACCATCGAAATTTTGGCGTATTCGTCGTAGTATGGGTCACTCCACACCGCGCTCTGATTGGTATTTTTTACGTTGGTGTACCAGTCCATATCGGTATAGTAAATGCCGTCCCCAAGTGAATAGTCATCAAAGTACGTCATCTTCCCGTTTTCCAGCATACAATACGGCGAAAAATATTTTTCCTGCTGGTTGTGCGCATAGGGCTCAAACCATATCCCGCCCCCGAAGGTTTCCGGATTGGTTTCGAACATTGTGGGCATAAACTTTCGGTAGTTTTCCTCTTCCATTACGTTCACATTGGCCTGTACCGTCTGTGCCAAAGCCTCCGCCACCTTGCGGTTTTTGGCAAGCGAATTTTCGACTTTTTCAATAGCCGTGGAAAGGCTTAACACCATTTCTTGGTCAATGCGGTTCTGGATAATCTGTTCAGAAGTATGATATCCCATGAATGATAAAGCAATCATAGCTATCAGCATGACCGGCAGCAATATAAACAGAATCTCGTATTTTACTGATTTGATTCCCAGCTTGCCGCCCCTGCCGTTGAGTGGGGATTCCCTGTTATTTTTATTTTTCCAGAATTGATTTTCCAATAGCTTCATGAAATTCATACCATCCTTTCATCTTTGAAACATATTATTTGTTTGTCATAAAATAGCTTTTTATGTATATTTATTATAGTATTTGTGGGAAAAGGGAGATAGCGTAGGAAGGTAAAATTTTTACTATATTTTAGTAAAAATTTCTGTGTGAAAGGTCCGACAATATTGCTATTTCCTGTATTGCTGTACTATGGTTTCTGGAAAGAGTCCTCTTGATTCCTTTAAAATACGGAGGACTGAAAAGGGCACTATCAAATACAAAAGAGCGTAACACCCTTGTGGTTTCAAGGGGCTGCGCTCTTTTTTCTCCCGCCAATTTTCATCTTTCTGTTCTAATGTAGCTCTCGCTGCAAATCGGCGTACATCCTTTTCAAAAGAAATAATGTTCGCTTGGGGAATTTTTTATTTATGCCACCGTTGCGTTTTTGTTAATTTCTTCAATTACAGTTCTCAAATCCATAAACATCGTCGTCGTGTCATCAAAAAGCTGGCTGATGCTGCCCATCTCCTATGTATTACGTATATTTCTCAAGATAACTGTTCAGTATTTTATGCAGCTTTTATATGACAAGGCAAGGTCTAATAAAATAAATTGCGAATGCTTCAGCCAGTAATCGTCCATCTCAATACTTTGCAGAAGCCGAAAGGGTTGCAAGTGCCGATGGATTCTTATCCTGGGAAGGTTTTTGAAGTAAAGTATCGTCCGTGATACGGTCTGTTTTATATTCCAAACTCAGTTTGAACCTTCCGATTTCTTCCCGAAGCGTTGCCGCTTGTGCGGACATTTCCTCGCTTGTCGCAGAGTTTTCTTCTGCATTTGCTGCATTTGTTTGTACAACAGCGGATACTTGGTTGAGCCCTTGTTGAATTTGCTCAATGGCACTAGTCTGTTCAAAAGATGCCTGCTCTATTTGTGCAATACGGTCATTGACAATCGTTGTTTTATTCTGAACATCCGCCAGAATCTGTGCAGTCTGCTCCGTGATATGAGAGCCTTCAGCTACCGTGACAACCGAGTGCTCAATCAATTGCGAGGTTCGTTTTGCAGCTTCCGCTGATTTTGCGGCGAGATTACGGACTTCGTCCGCTACGACCGCAAAGCCTTTTCCGGCAGTTCCGGCACGGGCAGCTTCAATGGAGGCGTTGAGGGCGAGGATATTGGTCTGGAAAGCAATATCTTCGATTGTTTTTGTAATATCTGCAATCTGGCCGGAAGCAGAGTTAATGTTTGCCATTGCCTCTGTAAGTTCTTTCATATGCTCGTTTCCAACAAGAATACTTTCACGGGACTGCTTCGTATATTCGGTTGCCGACTTGACATTTTCCAGATTTATTTGAGCTTGTTCCGTAACCTGCGTAATAGAGGCGTTTAATTCTTCCACTGTAGCCGCCTGTTCGGCAGCTCCCGAGGCAAGCGCCTGTGCTCCGCTTGCAACCTGATTAGCCCCAGTGTCGACCTGCTCAGTGGATGTGCTGATAAGAGACAGTGTTTGGCTCAGAGAAAACCGGATACCCTCCAACGAGACCTTCAGCTTTTCAAACTCGCCCACGTAATGCAGCCGTAGGTGATAATCTAGATTTCCGATTGCAATTTGATCCAGAACACCAGAAATCTCATCAATATAATCGATATTCTCTTTTAGACGGTGAATCGTTTTGTTTATTGCGTCAGCAACCTGCCCTGTTTCATCGGCAGATTCTACATCCAGAGAGACATCAAGATTGCCCTGCGCAATTTGTGTAGCGGCCTCAAATAAATGGCGCAGAGGGTTTGAAATGCTTCTGGAAACTATGATAATCAAAACGACAAGAAGCAGCATAGAAATACCAAATATGGTTATTATCGTTGTGCGTAAAACAGAGAGGGGTGCCTGAAATTCATTGTCAGGCAGGCCCGTGACCACAAGCCAGCCCGTATCGCTGACAGGTGACAAATAGCCGTGGCTACTTATGCCGTGAGATATGAAGTTCAAGTTACCCTGTCTTTTTTCGGAAACAGCACTTTTTAGGCTGTCTGAAAAATCCGTATCGGAAACGAATTTATCCAAATATTTTTCATCGGGATGATACAGAATCTGACCCGAGTTTGAGAACAGAATATAAAAACCGTTCTTTCCCAATTGATAAGATTTCATAATTTCAACCAGGCATTCAGCGGAAATATCCAGCCCCGCGGCTCCCAATAGCTCAGACGTTCCTTCTTTGTAGATAGGAGCTACCATTGTAATAACGGTAGTATTAATCGAATCATCCCAATATGGATCGGTAAACACCGTCTTGCCGGACTGGCCGGAATCGACCAGCGGCTGATACCATCCCCGTTGCTCTACATCCCAGCCTTCTTCAGAAATCCATCCGTCGGAAGCCCAAAGCCGACTGGAATCGATATCCGCAACCCAAACTGCCTGAATATTGCTGTCTGTTTTTGAAGCGTTGACTAAAGTGTCCATGGTCTGTTGAAAGCTTTCAGCGTCCGTAACATCCATGCCCGAACGGGTATTTTCCACAATATCACGGATTTGCTCGTTGGCTGCCACCTGTGTCGCTATTTGCGCAAAGATCTGAAAACATCCGTCAATTTGGTTTGAAGCCGCCTGTGATTGGGCAGTAAGTTCATTATTGGTAAGACTGGAAACTGTAGTGTTTACACTTCTTAGAATCAGCAATGATGCAATTAGATATGCGATAGCCAGAGGAATTCCGATAAGAATCAGTATTTTGCTCCTAAGGCTTCTGAATTTTATCTTTTTCTCCCATAATTGTTTTATTTGTATCTTCATTTTATTCATATCGTCCTTTCATCTTAAGAATCATCTTTACATACATTTTTATCATACCATTTTTCGGAAAAGGGAGATAGCACATGAAAGTAAAATCCTTTTTATATTTAATCATTTTAGTTTGCTTTCATATTGTTGTTCACAACTATCTTAGTGTCTTCTTCTGATTTAGGAACTGTCAATGATTTTATAACAGCCAGAATATCTCCAACAAGACAAATCATTGTAAGCACATACTTCCCCAATAATAACGGCAAGCCCTTCTGCCGGCAAGGAGATTTTTGCTAGTACTTCATCAAGTTTAAATGACAAGAATAGTGCCAATGCCGCTGTTCCCACTATCGCTATAAGGTAATTCCTTGAAAGTGAAAGCACAATACCGAATAAAGAAACCAACAGATAAACGGCGGAAGCCATCATAATACCAACGGTCGCGGAATCTATCGTAAATGCTCCACGATTTACATTATAATATTGTAAGTAGGCAAACACTCCGATAAATAGTATAACTTTCAATATTTTTGTTTCTACTTTATTCATCTTACTCCTCCTCACACTCACTTTCTGCGGTTGACATATAGCCGTATTCCGCTCTAATCATAGCTTCTTCAAGCCAAAACTGAACAGAATTCATTGATTGGGTATCATAACTTTCTGATAATATGTCCAACGAATCTGAAACTGCTTTGCAAAGAAGAAGATACATCTTTTGTAATCCGCCATCTTAAGTTCCACCGAATTGTAATCTTTGAAGATGATTATATCACACTCAATACCATTTATGCAACTTGTATTATAACATAAAATACTTTTCACGTTGTCGATTTAATTTCAAAAATTCCATACGCTATACTTGGAGGTAAATAGCGTATGAAACGAAAACATTATGAGGAATATAGAAAGTTAGGATTGAATATTGCGTATTATCGCAAAGAACGTGGATTGTCTCAAATACAGCTTGCTGATGAGGTTGATATAAGCCGTACACATATGTCTCGCATTGAAAATAATGATTGTGCTGTATCCCTTGATGTCATTTTCAGCATTGCAAAAGCTCTTGATGTTCCAGTCGTTAAATTGTTTGATTTTAGAGAGTGATATTTAGGATTAATGTTATAGAAGAACAGTAAATCAGCCTTGCGTTTCTTGTTTGAAATTTACAAGGCTGATTTTAGGTAAGCCTTGATAAATAACTGGAATAAAAAAGTGTGTATTTCCGATGAAGTCTATATACTGGGCGATGTTATACGAAAAGGAGCGACATACGCCGTAGAGATATTAACGAAACTGAATGGATATAAGTACTTGATGAAAGGAAACCACGATAGATTTGTTGACCAAGAAACCTTTGATAAAACTGCTTTTGCATGGATTAAAGATTATGATGAATTAGAATATCAGGATCAAAGGTTTATTCTGTTCCACTATCCAATAGAAGAATGGAATCACTTTTTCCGTGGTTCTATTCATCTACACGCACACCAACATAATCATGCAGATTATAATGTTCAAAACCTTGAAAAAGGCTTGCGACGTTTTGATGTCGGGGTAGACGCAAATAATATGTCTCCTGTAAGCATAGATAAGCTAATAGCATTTTTTAAGTAGAAAAATAGTATTGCACTCAAACTGTACTCAAAAAGCAAAATAAAACGCCGGAAACCCAGCAATCATGCGGATTTCCGGCGTTATTTTGTTTACTCCCATTCAATAGTAGCAGGGGGCTTAGATGTAATATCATAGACGATGCGGTTTACCGATTTTACTTCATTCACGATACGAACGCTAATACGATCCAACACATCATAGGGGATTCTAGCCCAGTCGGCAGTCATAAAATCTGTTGTTGTTACACCGCGAAGGGCAACGGTATAATCATAGGTTCTAAAGTCACCCATAACACCAACAGAACGAACATCCGTGATTACGGCAAAGTATTGGTTGATGCTGCGGTCCAGCCTTGCGGACGCAATTTCTTCACGGAAAATAGCATCTGCTTCTCTTAAAATGGCCAGCTTATCCTCAGTAACCTCCCCAATGACACGAATGCCAAGGCCGGGGCCGGGGAAGGGCTGGCGCCAAACAAGATTTTCGGGAAGACCAAGTTCAAGGCCCATTTGCCGTACCTCATCTTTAAAGAGAAGGCGCAAAGGTTCAATCAATTCCTCAAAATCCACAACAGAAGGCAATCCGCCCACATTGTGATGGGATTTTATGACGGCAGAATCCCCCAAACCGCTTTCAATGACATCGGGATAAATGGTTCCTTGTACCAAATATTGCACCTTACCAATTTTTCTGGCTTCATCTTCAAAAACACGGATAAATTCTTCGCCGATGGTTTTTCGTTTTGCTTCAGGCTCCGTAATTCCTTTCAGCTTGTTTAAAAACCGCTCTTGGGCATTTGCCCGTACAAAGTGTGAGTCGAAGAAACCGTCAAATACGGCTTCCACCTCGTCGCCTTCATTTTTGCGCATTAAGCCATGGTCAACAAACACACAAGTCAACTGCTTTCCGATTGCTTTTGAAACCAAAGCCGCAACCACACTGGAGTCCACGCCGCCGGAAAGGGCACAAAGAGCCTTGCCGTCACCCACTTGCTTGCGAATTTTTTGAATCTGATCTTCAATATAATTTGTCATCGTCCAGTCGCCGCTACAGCCGCATACCTCGTACAAGAAGTTATGGATCATATCTGTTCCTCTGGGGGTATGGTTCACTTCGGGGTGGAATTGAACACCATAAAAGCCCTTTTCGGGAGATTCAATGGCAGCGGCAGGGCAGGTGGCGCTTTTGCCCACAACACGGAAGCCTGCGGGCAATTCAGTCACAAAATCCGTATGGCTCATCCAGCAGATTTCCTTCTCCCCAATGCCTTTGAGCAGCTGACTGGTTGTATCAAAGGAAACCTCAGTCTTCCCATATTCGCTTTTTTCCTGTGCGTGCCCAACCTTACCGCCAAGGGTGTAGGCTATCAACTGACAGCCGTAGCAAATCCCCAACACCGGGATGCCCAGATTAAAAATTTCGGGATCGCAGTGGGGCGATTTTTCATCATACACACTATTCGGCCCGCCGGTGAAAATGATGCCCTTAGGATTCTTTGCCTTAATTTCTTCTATTGGCTTATTCCAAGGCATGATTTCACAATATACATGATGCTCTCTGACACGGCGCGCAATCAGCTGATTATACTGTCCGCCAAAGTCTAATACGATAATCATTTCGTGGTTCATCACTAACCTCCATAAAAAGTTCGTTTTCTTCCGCTCTATTGAACAGAAAAGCCGCCGAAAAATTCCGACGGCAGATTCTTTTTTTATATTAGCATAGCCCATAAATCTTGACAAGAGAAAAAAACATGAAATATACTGTTAATCCGTGAATCTTTGTGTGATATACGCCGATAACCGTTGACAGGCAGGGTTTACTTTGTTATCATTTTTAAGTCATTGTCTTCATTTTACTTTTTTTATTTATACCTATTATTAAGGAGGAGAAACGATGGGTTTTTTCGAGAAATATTTTAAATTAAAAGAAAATAACACAACAATGAGAACCGAGATTTTTGCCGGATTAACTACGTTCATGACAATGGCGTATATTTTAGTGGTGAATCCCAGTATTTTAAGTGTTTCGGGGATGGACGCAGGGGCCCTTTTAACGGCAACCTGTATTGCGTCGGCATTGGGAACGCTGTTTATGGCTTTTTTTGCAAACTATCCGTTTGCATTGGCACCCGGTATGGGGCTGAATGCCTACTTTGCGTTTACCGTCTGCGGGCAATATGGTTACAGCTGGAAGGTTGCATTGGCGGCAGTATTTGTAGAGGGACTTATTTTTATTTTGCTTTCTGCCGTAAAGGTGCGTGAAGCAATTTTTAACGCAATCCCTGCAAACATGAAGAAAGCAACCAGTGTTGGTATCGGTATGTTTATTGCGTTTATTGGCTTGCAGAATGCAGGTGTCATTGTTCCTGATTCCTCTGTTTGTGTGGCATTAGGTGACATTCAAAATATTTCGGTGGCATTATCTTTAATTGGTACGATTCTTACCTTGGCTTTGGTTGTTAAAAAGGTGAAGGGAGCCTTATTTCTCGGTATTATTTTAACTTGGATTTTAGGTATTCTCTTTCAGCTGACCGGCATTTATACAGTAAATGTGGAGGCAGGGATGTATTCTTTAATTCCCCAGGGAATTCTTTCTGCACCGCCAAGCATATCTCCCATTGCGCTAAAGTTTAGCTTGGAGGGAATTAGAATTTTAGACTTTATTACGGTGGTCTGTGCATTTTTATTTGTTGACTTGTTTGATACCTTGGGAACATTAATCGGTGTTTCCACAAAGGCCGGTTTTGTAGATAAAGAGGGCAAGCTTCCTCGCATTAAGGGCGCCTTGTTTGCCGATGCCTGTGCAACAACTGTGGGTGCGGCACTGGGTACTTCAACGGTTACTACGTTTGTGGAAAGTGCTTCCGGCGTATCCGATGGGGGACGCACGGGTATGACTGCTTTTACAACGGCAATCTTATTTTTGGTTGCATTGTTATTTTCTCCGATTTTAACAACAATCCCCTCGTTTGCAACAACACCTGCATTGATCGTGGTAGGGTTATTCATGGTTGAAAACATCAGAGACATTGATTTTAGCGATTACACAGAGGGATTCCCCGCTTTTATGACCATTCTGATGATGATTGTTGCATACAGCATATCCGAGGGTTTGGTTTTCGGCGTTATTTCCTATGTGCTGCTGAAGCTGTTAAGCGGCAGAAAAAAGGAGTTAAACCCGGTCATCATCATCATCGGCATTTTATTCTTTATCAAGTTAATTTTAGGGTAAGCTTGCAAGCATATGTCTTGTAAAAAAAGGAATCACCGGATAGGGAGACGGAGGTTTTCGTCGTTGCCTTATCCGGTTTTTTATGTAACCTTGCCGCAAGGAAAGTTTTGAGAAAAATTGGTGTTGTTTCTCATGATAATAAAATCTATAATAAGTTTCAATAAAAATATGAGGATGAACTTTGGAAAGGCGGATAGCAATGAAAAATTTACTGGTTGCGCAGTCGGGTGGTCCTTCTGCGGCAATTAACGCCACCCTATGCGGTGTGATTGAGAAGGGGCTGGCCAATCAAAATATAGACAAGGTTTATGGTGCACGCAATGGAATCATCGGACTTTTATCGGATAGAATGATAGAGCTGAATGCTTTGGTTTCTGATCCCCAGGCTTTGCAGCTGTTATGCCAAACACCTTCCTCAGCTCTGGGTTCCTGTAGGATGAAGCTTTCCCATTGGAAGGAAAGTGCTTTTGAGTATGAAAAAATAATTTCCGTGTTTAGAAAATATAATATCGGCTATTTTATTTATATCGGCGGAAATGACTCTATGGATACCGTACATAAGCTGGCAGAATACTGCCGTTTCAAAAAAATAAACGATATTTGTATTGTGGGTGCCCCAAAGACCATTGACAATGATTTGGTAGAAACGGATCATTGCCCCGGTTTTGGGTCTGCCGCAAAATATATTGCCACAACCTTTTCGGAAATTGCTTGCGACTGCAATGTATATGCATTGCCTGCGGTTACCATTGTCGAGGTTATGGGACGGGATGCAGGCTGGCTGACAGCAGCCTCGGCCTTAGGAAGAATCAACGGTGATGCTGCGCCGGATTTCATTTATTTATGCGAACGGCCCTTTTCTGTGGAGGATTTTTTGCGGGATGTTCGTAAAAAGCTGGCAGAAAAGCACGCAGTAGTGGTGGCTGTCAGCGAAGGCATTCAAAACGAAGCGGGGGAATATATTACCGAATGTATGCAGATGAAAGGTGAGGACGCTTTTGGGCATAAAATTCTTGCCGGAGCCGCACGGTATTTGGAGGAAGTCATTCGTGAGGAGATTGGCTGCAAGGTAAGAAGCGTTGAACTGAATTTGATGCAGCGCTGTGCCTCCCATGTGGCAAGTGCGGCAGATATTTATGAAGCAAGGCTCCTTGGCATGGCGGCGGCGGAGTATGCAGTGGCCGGAGGCAGCGGAAAAATGGCGGCAATCAAAAGAGCCTCTACAACCCCTTATCGCTTTGCATTGGATTTTGTGGATATTGAAAAAATTGCGAATAAAGTGAAAACGGTTCCCGATGACTGGATTAACGAAGAAGGAAACGATGTTACGCCGGAAATGTTAGACTATTTGCTTCCGCTTATTCAGGGAGAGCTGCCTTGTACCTATCAGAATGGCGTTCCGGTGCATTTTAAATTGTTTTAAAGGAAGCATTTTAAATGGCTGCTTTCGTCTTAAACAAAATTTGTTGTTTTATTGTATAAAATTTTCCAAAAGGGTGCATACTTTTTTTGAGGTGGATATTTATGAAGAAAAAAGTTGTACTTTTGGCCCTTGCCGGCTTTTTTCTATCGCTGGGGCTTGGATATTTTATGACAACGAAAAAACAGGAGCTGGAAAACCCCGTGCAGGAGCAGACTGTGTTGGTCGCCAAGAAAGAAGTTACGGTGAAAAAAGACGGTAAAATCATTTACCAATATTACTATACGAAGGATGCAATTACGAAAGAGATCGAAGAGACCGTTCCGGACTTTTTGGAAGGCTTGAACCGTGATCAAATGCAGAGTATTTATAATGGTTGGCAAATTGTATATTTCTCCCCGGAAAAAGTGATTCTCCGCTGTTCCGTGGAAGGAAAAAGCAGCGAGGTTTTCTTGTTAAAAGAATATGAAGGGAATTTGGCGGTTTTTACCGAGGATTTTGATAAAAAAATGAAACTAAAGGAAACAACCCAGGTTCCCATTTCTGTTGTGCCGGAGCCGGAGCGGCAACAGCTTATGGAGGGCATTTATGTTTTGGGGGAGGAAAATTTGGTACGGCTGTTATCGGATTTTACAAGCTAAGATGTGCCCGTTGATTTGCGGGAAAAACTCATCTAGAGGTATTATTTTTTTCAAATTTAACAAAATCCCCGATTCCCTAAAATTTGTTAAATTTTTATTATTTTTTCCTAGACATTTTTTGTCCCACGTGCTATAATGAATTTGTGAAAACTCCCCAATATTTTCACATTGCGGTAAATCCGTAATCCCAATAAGAAATACCTTCTCTTTTTGGAAAAAGAGCAGTCATCGGCAGGCTGCTCTTTTTTCGTTATGCCCATGCATATTGCACCCGCTATGTTGGAAGAATGCTCTTGTGGAGGCTTTGGTGGTTTGTTAAGATAAATTTTCTTTCTTTTTTTCTCTTTTGTGCTATACTTTTGTGAGATAATTATCTCAATAAATTTTATATAAACCGCTTCGGCGGATTGATAAAACAGAAAGGCGGCAGATATATGTTAAACGATGCAGCATTTTCTTGGCTACGAAAGATTCCTTATTTTTGTTCCCAAGCAATTTTTAGCGATGAAACAAGGAATTACAGGATGCCGCCGGAGCCTTCAGAATATGACAGTGTTCGTATTACCCTTAGAACGGGAAGAGATATTGCCCTACAGCCATATTTGTGCAATGAAGAAAAACGCTTGCCTATGGAAAAGAAGCGTGCCGATTTTGTTTTCGACTACTATCAAGGAGAGCTTCCGCCTTCAGCCGAAACAGAGCGGTATTATTTTTGCGTAGAAGGGGAAGGGTTTACTTTATATTATACGAAATATGGTGTTTTTGAGGAATACCAAAGGGAAGGCTGGTTTGAGCTTTGTAAAAATTATCACACACCAAAATGGGCAAAGGGTGCGGTCATGTATCAAATATTCCCCGACCGTTTTTATAACGGAGATTGTAAAAACGATGTTTTATCCCAGGAATATATGTATTTGGGCAAGGCGGCAAAGCGGGTGGAGACATGGGAGAAAGATCCAGAGCCTGAGGATATTCGTAATTTTTACGGCGGAGATTTACAAGGGATTATAGAGAAGCTGGATTATCTGGAGGATTTGGGCATTGATGCCATTTATTTGAACCCCATTTTTCTCTCTCCCAGCAATCATAAATATGATACTCAGGATTATGAGCATATTGACCCCCATTTGGGTGTGATTGAAGAGGAAGAGGGGGCCTTGCTTTTTGGCTCGGAAGACAATCGAGAGGCCACAAAATATATTACCCGCATTACCAGTGAGGTGAATTTAGAAAAAAGCGATATGCTGTTTGCCGCCCTGACCGAGAAAGCCCATAAAAGAGGCATCAAAGTCATGATCGATGGGGTGTTTAATCATTGCGGTGCATTTCATAAATGGATGGATAAAGAAGGCATTTATATCGGCAAAACCCAAGGCGCTTTTCAGTATGAAAACAGTCCCTACCGTCCTTATTTTTATTGGGATACACAGGGCAAGGAATATGAAGGCTGGTGGGGATATGAAAATCACCCAAAGCTGAATATAGAGGGCTGTGCCGAATTACGGCAAAAAATATTGGATATCGGGGCAAAATGGGTTTCTCCGCCTTTTTGTGCAGATGGTTGGCGGCTGGATGTGGCGGCGGATTTGGGCAAAACGGAAGAGTTTAACCATGCCTTTTGGAGGGCCTTTCGCAGTACAGTGAAAAAAGCAAACCCCAATGCCTTGATTTTGGCGGAGCATTACGGTGATGCAAAGCCTTGGCTATCCGGGGATCAGTGGGATAGTATCATGAATTATGATGCCTTTATGGAGCCGGTAACATGGTTTTTTACAGGGGTATCAAAGCACAGCACAGAGGCACGGGATGATTTGTATAATAATGCCGATGTTTTTTGGGGCAGTATGATTTATCAAATGTCAAGGCTTCCCTTTCAAGCAGTTTCCACCGCCATGAATGAGCTTTCCAATCATGATCATTCTCGGTTTTTGACCAGAACCAACCGGCAATTGGGCAGATTGGACAAAGCGGGCACCCAAGGCGCATCAGAGGGAGTGCAGTTATCCGTGATGCGGGAGGCCGTTTTGTTTCAAATGACTTGGCTTGGTGCGCCTACCATTTATTATGGAGATGAAGCCGGTGTTGCTGGCTGGACTGACCCAGATAACCGCAGGCCTTACCCTTGGGGCAGAGAAAACCAAGGGTTGATTTCTTTTCATAAAGCGTGTATTTGTTTGCGAAAAGAAAACGAGGCACTGCGTTACGGCTCTCTAAAGCAATTGTTCGGAGAATACGGTGTCATTGGGTTTGGCAGGTTTACGGAAGAGAATCGTTGTGTTATCGTCTTCAATAATACGGATAGCATGAAAGAGATTTTCGTTCCTGTTTGGCAAATTGGCGTGGGGGAAAAAAGCAGAATGAAGCCCTTGCTCATAACGGATGAAAAGGGCTATGAAACCAAAGGTGAAAGCTTTATGGTGAAAAATGGACATATTCAATTGCCGATGCAGCCAAAGTGTGGAATTTTATTAAAGGAAGTGTAAGTATGGATTTTAAAATACTCTTTGAAGATGAGACCATGCTGGTGGCGGTAAAGCCCCAAGGAATGCCAACCCAGGGAGATAAAACGGGGGATTTAGACCTACTTTCGGCGTTGCAGCAGCATTGCGGCCATGGCTTAGGCTTGATCCACCGTTTAGATAGGCCAGTAGGCGGTCTTTTGGTTTTTGCAAAAACAAAAAAGGCGGAGGCGGCCTTGCAAAAGCAAATGCAGGAGGGGCTTTTAGAAAAGAGCTACCGTAGTGTACTTTGCGGCGAAATGCCTGAAAAGCAGGGGACGCTGGCAGATTTTTTGAAAAAAAATATGCGCACCAATCTTTCGGAGGTGGTTTCACCTAAGGAAAAAATGGCAAAAAAGGCCGTTTTACGGTATCGTGTTTTGGATACATTAAAGGAAGAAAATCAAACCTTAAGCTATGTGGAAATTCAATTGGAAACAGGCAGACACCATCAAATACGGGTACAAACGGCCCATGGGAACGCTCCGATTTGGGGAGACAAAAAATATAATCCTGCCTTTCAAGGGAAAGGACGTACGGAAATTGCTTTGTGGTCTTATGCGTTAAAAGGCCTGCATCCCGTTACAAATCAGCTTTGGCGCTTTCAACAAATACCGACCCATGGAATTTTTCAGCTTTTTTCTGAAAAATTATAAAACAAGCTTTGCATTTTCCGAATTTGTGTATTATAATATGGGTATTAAATGATAATGATGGGACGGATGCATGGTTTTCTGCTGTATTCCCATGGATTTTTGGCATCTTCAAATCATTTTTACCGTATAATTATTATATTTGGCAAAAGAATAAAGAACTGAAAGGTTCTTTATATTTTAGACGACTATTAGCAATCACAAGCCTTGATGGCTAACAAGATAAGGAAGGTGAAGCGCATGGAAGGGAAATATACAAAAAAAGCACAGGAAGTTTTGGCAAGAGCGCAAGAAGCTGCGCTAAAGCTGGGAAATAAGTATGTGGGAACCGAGCATATTTTACTTGGGCTGACCCTTGTTCAAGAAAGTGTGGCGGCAAAAGCATTAGAAATACAAGGGGTTACCTATCATCAGATTATGGAGCGCATTGTTGCGTTGAACGAACACAACAGAACCTTTTTTGTCCCTGTGGATTATACACCTAGAGCAAAAAGAATTGTTGAGTTTGGCCTGCAGGAGGCAATGAAAATGGGTATGGGCTATGTTGGAACCGAGCATATGCTGATTTCCTTAATTCGTGAGGAGGATAATATCGCAACAAAAATTTTGATGGATTTAAACGTAAACCGTCAGCAGGTGTATGCTGATATTATGAGTATGCTAGGCGCCGGTGAGAATGAAGCCGCAGGAATGCGGGGTATGAATACAAATGGGGAGGAAAAGGAAAAATCCGCAACGGAAACCCTGGATAAGTTTAGCCGTAATTTTACGGAAATGGCAAAAAACAATAAATTTGATCCCATTGTGGGCAGAGATACGGAGATCGAGCGGATTATTCAAATTTTAAGCAGAAGAACAAAAAACAATCCCTGTCTTGTGGGGGATCCCGGTGTGGGGAAAACTGCAATTGTGGAGGGATTGGCACAAAAAATTGCCGAGGGAAACATTCCCGAAATGCTGAAGAATAAAAAAATTATCAGCTTGGATCTTTCCGCTGTCATCGCCGGTTCAAAATACCGGGGTGAATTTGAGGACAGGATGAAAAAAGCCTTGGTCGAGGTGAAAGCCGATGGAAATATCATTTTATTTGTGGATGAAATTCATACCATTATCGGTGCAGGTGCGGCGGAGGGGGCAATTGATGCCTCTAATATTTTAAAGCCCTCCCTTGCCCGGGGTGAAATTCAGTTGATTGGTGCAACCACGCTGGATGAATACCGCAAGTATATCGAAAAGGATGCCGCTTTTGAACGCCGTTTCCAGCCTGTCAAGGTGGAGGAACCAAGCGAGCAGTCCGCCATTGAAATGCTGCGGGCACTGCGGGACAGATATGAGGTGCATCATAAGGTGACCATTACAGATGAAGCGGTGGAAGCGGCGGTAAAGCTTTCCATGCGTTATGTGACAGACAGGTTTTTGCCCGATAAAGCCATTGACCTTATTGATGAGGCAGCCTCTCGTCTGCGGTTAAAAACCTATGCTGCACCCATGCCGGTGAAGGATTTACAAAATAAATTGGCAGAGATGGAAAAAGAGAAAGAGGAGTCCATTAAAACCGAGGATTTTGAAAAAGCGTGCGAAATTAAGAAACAGCAGGATGCATTGCGTTTGCAACTAAAAGAAGCCCAGAAGGAATGGGAAAAGAATACTGTGACCAACGACCATACAGTAACGCCGGAGGAAGTGGCGGAGGTGCTTTCCCGTTGGACGGGAATTCCTTTGCAAAGCATCAAATCCGAAGAAACGGCAAGATTACTTGCCCTTGAGGATACACTCCATGAAAGAGTAGTGGGTCAGCACGAAGCGGTGAAGGCCGTTGCCAAAGCCATTCGCCGGGGGCGGGTAGGCTTAAAGGACCCTAATAGACCCATTGGCTCCTTCTTGTTTTTAGGGCCCACAGGTGTAGGAAAAACGGAACTGTCGAAAGCATTGGCTCAGGCACTTTTTGGGGATGAAAGCGCAATGATCCGCATTGATATGTCTGAATATATGGAAAAACACAGTGTGGCCAGAATGGTTGGTGCCCCTCCGGGATATGTGGGCTATGAAGAGGGCGGTCAGCTCAGCGAAAAGGTGCGACGCAACCCCTATTCCGTAGTGCTTTTTGATGAAATCGAAAAGGCGTCTCCCGAAGTGTTCAATATCCTTTTGCAGGTGCTGGATGACGGCCATATTACCGATGGACAGGGCAGAAAAATTGATTTTAAAAATACTGTGATCATCATGACCTCCAATGCCGGCGCAAGAAGCATTGTTGCACCAAAAAGGATGGGCTTTACCAGCGTGGAAACGGCGGAGCAAAGCTATGAAGTGATGAAAAAGAATGTTATGGACGAAGTGAAAAACATATTCAAGCCGGAATTTATCAACCGTATTGATGATATTATCGTGTTCCATCCTTTGGGACAAGAGGACATCATAGAAATTGTGAAAATCATGGCGAAAACCCTGTCACAAAGGGTGCAGGAAAATATGAGCATCAAGTTGACCTTTACAGACAAAGCGATTGAAAAAATTGCGGAGGTAGGTTATGACAAGGCATACGGAGCAAGGCCCTTACGCCGTGCGCTGCAAAACAAAATTGAGGATGCTTTTGCGGAGGAATTTTTAAGCGGGAGTTTCCAAAAAGGAAGCAAGATTTCTGTGGGTGTGAAACCAAACGGATTTTCCTTTAGAACTGTAAAATAATTGAAATTTTTCCTTTTGAATTCATGCATTTAGCTATATACCAAAGATTTGTTTTGTGTTATAATCAATCTAATCCAAATAGAAAGAGAAATTTGGCGATATATTAGCTTTTATATCGAAAGCATACTGCGAAAGTGATATTTTTGGGAGGTAGCAAAATGGCTGTAATCGAGGAATTGATCCGTCAGGAAGCAGATGGAAGCATCAGTTTTGGCAATTATCTAATGGATGAAAAGAAAAAAGTTTTGGATTTTGAAGTAAAAGGGGATCTTTACAAGGTTAAAACATACAATGAAATTACTAAGCTTGAGAAAAACGGAAAAATGCTTATGGAGGTAGTGCCCGGCGCTACCATACATAAGTTTACATTCACAGAAAAGGGTGCGTTTTTCATGGTAGAAGGTCATGAGGATGTACAGCTGACCTTGGAAATGGAGCCCACTACGGAATATAAGGTTTTGATTGATGATGTGAATGTTGGAAAAGTAAAAACCAATATGGCGGGCAAGGTAACCATCGGTGTAGAGCTGCAGAATAATACGCCTTTTATAAAGATCGAAAAGGTTTGAGAACCAAAAAGATGGATTAAAAAATGGTGAATAGATTTTAAGTGGACTGTATTGCATACAGCCCACTTTTTTCTAAATATAGATTGGAATTTGTTGGGAGTGGGGAAATGAAGACAAAAACTGTGTTTGTTTGTTCCGAGTGTGGATATAAAAGCCTAAAATGGGCGGGAAGATGCACAACTTGTGGAGCATGGAACTCATTTGAAGAGCGGGAAGAGATAAAAGGGCAAAGGGGACAGGCTTTTGGAAAAGCACCAGCCAAATCTTCCTTGGCACAAAGTGTTACCCGTTTGTCAGAGGTTGAAATCGTTGGGGATGAACGCCTGCTGACAGGGATTGCCGAGTTCGACCGGGTCATGGGCGGCGGTATTGTGCGTGATTCCGTTACCATTATTACCTCCCCTCCCGGCGGCGGAAAATCCACGTTATCCCTCATGGTGGCGGGAAAACTGGCGAAAAGCGGAAAGCGGGTGCTTTATGCTTCCGGGGAAGAAAGTGACAGCCAAATCAAAAGCAGAGCAGACCGCATTTTGGAAAAAGTAGAGGAAAATATTTGGATATTGGCGGATACCTCTATGGACCGCACCTTGGAGGCAATTTTAGAGGTGGATGCGGATTTTATTATTTTGGATAGCATCCAAACCTTTGCTTTGGCGGAATTTTACCCCTCCAGAGCGGGAAACCCCACACAAACTATGGAGTGCGCCTCGGCATTGGTGCAAAGTGCAAAAAATAAAGCCAGACCTCGGGCGGTTTTTATGATTGGACAGATGAACAAAAACGACGAAATTGCCGGACTGCGGGCATTGGAACATTTGGTTGATACAGTCCTTGTTTTAGAGGGAGAAGGGGCGGAGGAGCTGCGAAGCTTGATCGCTACCAAAAACCGCTTTGGGAGTACGGGGGAAATGGGATTTTTTTCTATGACAGAAAAGGGCTTGTCTTCCATTGATAATCCTTCGGAATATTTTATGACAAAAAGGCACAAAGAGGATGCTGTTTCCGGAAGTGCCCTCACAGTTTTGCGGGAAGGCTCCAGAGCAGTTGTGGCGGAAATTGAGAGCCTTGTTTCCAATTCCTTTACGCCGTATCCCTTAAGAATCAGCGAAAATATGAAAAAAGATACCCTGAACACCCTTTTATCCGTATTGGAACAGCGGGGCGGGTTAAAACTATATGATAAGAATGTGGTTGTGAAAACAACAGGCGGCCTGTATTTAAAAGAGCAAGCGGCAAGCCTTGCGGTGCTGATGAGCATTGTATCCGGCGTAAAGGATGTTCCTTTGCCCTCCGACTGGGCTTTTATTGCCGATGTTGGTTTGACAGGCGAGTTGAAAAAAATACCGGCTATGGAAGGGCGCATTCGAGAGCTGGATAGAATGGGCTTTACCAAGGTGTTTGTAGCCGCCGAGGCGGCAAGAAAAGTAAAATTGGATAATTTAGAGGTCATTGAATGTAAAAACCTGCTACATTTATTAGGAGTGGTTTTCCCCAAAGCAAAAAAATGACGAAGCATATAAGTTTTACTTATACAATTCTCTACAGATTTTTAGTTTACGAATAAGCTAACGTATATTATAATAGAAAACAAGGTTTTTATTGTGAACTTTGGGTTTTCATTTAAAAGCATAATGATTAAGGAGGTATAAAAATGCAGGAAGTACAAATTAAGAAGTTTAAAAAGGTGCTTGTAGCGAACCGTGGCGAAATTGCCATTCGCGTGTATCGTGCCCTGAACGAGCTGGGCATTCAGACTATAGGTATCTTTTCCAAAGAAGATAAATACTCTCTTTTCCGTACAAAAACAGACGAGGCATATATGCTAAATCCCGAAAAAGGGCCTATTGACGCATATTTGGATATTGATAATATTATTAAGATTGCGAAGGCGAAGGGGGCGGATGCAATTCACCCCGGATACGGCTTCCTCTCCGAAAATCCAGACTTTGTTTCTGCTTGTAAAAAAGCGGGCATTGCTTTTATTGGCCCTGAGGTTGAGGTTATGTATGCCATGGGAGATAAAATCTCCTCAAAGCAAATAGCTATTGAATGTCATGTACCAATCATCCCCGGTGTTGACCATGCAATCCGTGATTTGAACGAAGTGTTAGCCGTGGCGGATCAGGTTGGCTATCCCGTTATGCTGAAGGCAAGCAACGGCGGCGGCGGCCGTGGTATGCGTATTGTAAACAGCGCAGATCAAATGCCAAAGGAATTTGAAGAGGCAAGAAATGAAGCCAAAAAAGCATTTGGCGATGATAAAATTTTTGTTGAGAAATATCTGCGCAACCCCAAGCATATTGAGGTACAGATTTTGGGAGATAAATACGGCAACGTAGTCCATCTGTTTGACCGTGACTGTTCCGTACAAAGACGCCACCAGAAGGTAGTGGAATTTGCCCCAGCCTTCACCATCAGTGACGGTGTCAGAGAGAAGATTTTTGCGGATGCCGTTCGGTTGTCAAAGCACGTTCGATATAAAAATGCCGGTACCTTGGAATTTTTGGTGGATGCCGATGAGAATTACTATTTTATCGAAATGAACCCCAGAATTCAGGTGGAGCATACCGTAACGGAAGAGGTAACGGGGATTGATATTGTGCAGACACAGATTTTGGTGGAAGAAGGATATGCCCTGGATTCTCCTGAAATCGGCATTGCTTCTCAAAATGACATTACCTGCAATGGTTTTGCCATTCAGCTGCGTATTACAACAGAGGACCCTGCAAACAATTTCTTGCCGGATACGGGGAAAATTAATGTTTACCGCTCTCCTGCGGGCAACGGCATTCGTTTGGATGGCGGCACTGCATACACAGGCGGGGAAATTACCCCTTACTATGACAGCTTGCTTGTAAAAGTCATTGCCCACGACAGACGCTTTGCAAATGCCACAAGGAAGGCCATTCGTGCCATGAAGGAGACAAGAATCCGTGGTGTGAAGACCAATATTCCTTTCCTAATCAATGTGCTGCAAAGCCAGATTTGGAATGACGGAAAATGTACAACAACCTTTATCGAAAATACACCCGAACTATTCCATATTATTCCTGGAAAAGACAGGGCAACAAAAATTGCCGAATTTATCGGCAATAAAATTGTCAATGAATCAAAGGGAAAAAAACCGGAATTTGATAAAATTGCCCCTCCTTCCTTTGGACAAAATGAGGATGGCTCCACCATTGAAGTAAACGGTGCGAAGAATGCTTTCTTAAAGATGGGTGCGAAAGACTTTACCCAGAACTTAATGAAGGAAAAACGCCTGTTTGTGACGGATACAACAATGCGTGATGCCCATCAGTCCTTGATGGCCACACGTTTGCGTACCAACGATTTAATCGTTGCCGCACCGGCAACCAATATGGCGATGGAAAAGGGCTTCTCTGTGGAAGCATGGGGTGGCGCAACCTTTGATGTTGCTTACCGTTTCTTAAAGGAATCCCCTTGGATTCGCCTACAGCAGTTGTCCAAGGCAATGCCAAACACTCTCATTCAGATGCTTCTGCGTGCCTCCAATGCGGTGGGCTATGCAAACTACCCCGATAACGTGGTGCGGGAATTTATTAAAATTTCTGCGGAAAGAGGCGTGGATGTGTTCCGTATTTTCGATAGCTTAAACTGGATCGAAAATATGAAAATGCCCATTGAAGAATCCTTAAAGACAGGAAAAATTGTTGAGGGTGCCATCTGCTATACCGGCGATATTTTAAATCCCAAGGAAACAAAATATACTTTGGACTATTATGTGCGCAAGGCAAAGGAATTGGAAGCCTTGGGCTGTCACATTTTTGCCATCAAGGATATGGCAGGCTTGATGAAGCCTTATGCCGCAAAGAAATTGTTTACGGCATTAAAGGCTGAATTGAATATCCCTTTGCATCTGCATACCCATGATACCACAGGCAATGGTGTGAGCACTGTGTTAATGGCAGCCGAGGCCGGGGTCAATATTGCCGATATGGCAATCCAGTCCATGAGCTCCTTAACTAGCCAGCCCTCCATGAACTCTGTTGTTGAGGCATTAAAGGGAACAGAACGAGACACTGGCTTGGATACCGATCAGTTGGTTGAATTGAGCCGTTACTATGAAGGGGTTCGTCAAATTTTCACAGGTTTTGAAAGTGAAATGAAAACACCCAATACAGAAATCTACAAGTATGAAATTCCCGGCGGCCAGTATTCCAACCTGTTAGCCCAGGTGAAGGCCATGGGTTCCGCTGATAATTTTGAGGAAATCAAACAGCTGTATAAGCAAGCCAATGACCTTTTGGGCAACATTATTAAAGTAACACCTTCCTCTAAGGTAGTTGGAGATATGGCGATTTTCATGTCGAAAAACGGCTTGAACCAAGAGAATATTTTGACGGAGGGCAAGGATTTATCTTATCCTGACTCCGTTGTAGATTATTTCATGGGCAATATCGGCCGTCCTGAGGGCGGTTTCCCCGAGGAACTGCAAAAGATTGTGTTAAAGGGCAAAAAGCCCATTGAGGGCAGAGCTGGTGCATTATTGCCGCCTGCGGATTTGAAGGCAATCGAGAAACATTTGCTTGAAACCCATACCATGAAGCGCATCAACCCCAGAAACATCATCAGCTACGCAATGTATCCCAAGGTTTACGATGATTATTGCTATCATTGGGAATACTATACTGATGTTTCCAAGCTGACCAGTGACGTATATTTCTTCGGCCTGGCAAAAGGGGAAGAGACCTCCATCGAAATTGGTGAAGGCAAGAATATTCTCATTAAATATTTGGATATGTCTGATCCGGATGCCGAAGGCTTCCGCAACCTGACCTTTGAAATCAATGGGGCGGTGCGTGAAGTAAAGGTATTAGATAAAAACTTGGAAGTAAAGAGCGACCGCAAATTGAAGGCGGATAAAAACAATCCCTTCCATTTAGGTTCTTCTATCCCTGGTACCATCAGCAAGGTCTTTGTAAAAGAAGGGGACGCAGTGAAGAAAAATCAGCCTTTGCTTACGGTAGAAGCAATGAAGATGGAGACCTCCATCGTGGCGAAGGAAGATGGCATTATTGATAAGATTTATGCCGTTGAGGGCGAAAAGGTAAGCCAGGGAGACCTTTTGATTTCCTTTGCAAAGGAGTAATCAAAAGCCGTCAAGTATAGAAGCTTTGAGGGTGCTTTACAAGAGAAAAAGCAGGTATTCATGAGTTTGTAAAAAACTTGGAGTACCTGTTTTTTTCATTACGAATATAAAAGAGTAGGGAAGGGAAATGATTTCTGTATCACCGGAAAAATATGAGTTTTTAAAATAAAGAGTCGATGGCTGCGGAGAAAAAGCCCATGAAAAAACAGCGATACCCAAAGTGGATATCGCCGTAGACTACAATTTGATGCTATGAAATTAGGCTCCTTTAAGATACCGCAACTTTTCCCACACGAACCCTCTGATATTTGCGCTCTGCAACCTCGCAGACCGCACAAACCTTATCAACAAAAGTAAGCACATAGGATTCGATGTATCTGGGAGGAATGATTGTGCATGGCCACATATGCTTTAAAATAGCATCTTTTTCAACCTTATTCAGCTCTGTAATTTTTTTTGCATTATCCAAAGCTACCCTTGGGTGCCAAGACGCATGGCTACTGCGCAGCCCCTTTTTTGTTCTCCAATCATAGAAGAATAAATCATGAAGAAGTCCCGCTCTGGCAGCAGAACGATAGTCCCACCCCATGCGGTAGCAAACCAAAAAGCTGTAGTAAGATACGTTAATACTATGCTGTAACCTGCTTGTATTGCAGTGCTGTACGAAGGAGTCCATTTTTCTAACCATTGGGTTATCAATGATATTCTGTACGCAAGCATTATACTCGGCCAACAATGCATCCTCATCCAAATTGGCGAAATCTTTCTTGGAACCAATTGCCTTGTGCACTGGCATCACTTCCTTTTTTAGATTTACATAATCATAACACGATGGAGTTGACAAGAGCAAGAGGGAAAACGAAATACCAACATTTCTCACGAACCAATTTGAAACCAATTCTTCATCTGCAAGAAATCCCCAACTCAAATCAGCAACACTTTGACTTTTTTATTATAACATAGGAATAATTCGCATACAAGGAAAAAAACAAGCAAAATTCTAACAAATCTTTTCCCTTTGTTTGGTATGATTGGACACTGAATTTTCAATCCAAGCCTTACAAAATTAACAAAATAAGACAGAAACGGCACGTAAAAACACTTCGTCCCCTGATAGAATAATTGTATTTAATTTCACAAAAATACTTGTTTTAGATTTTTTTTACAATCTATTTTACTTTACATAAATATGGAAATAAAAAAAGAAAAATCGGCTATCCCCTAGAACATATTTTTTTGAAGCCATAGCTTTGGTATTACGGATGAAAAGAAATGATAAGGTTTGTAGAGAAAATCTACTCTTCTTAACTTACTATTTTTGAGGATGCATCCATATTTTGTGTCTGTGCTATTGCAATTTTTAGGAAGAAAAACAGCAGGACATAAAAGTGAATTTTCTAACAAATTGATTCACAAAGGAAAGCTCTATTTACCGAAGTATTTATATTTTTTATAAATTTTAGCCAGAAATTTTGGAAAACTTAATTGAAATAATGATAAAGGAACCCATAAAACAGAAAATAAATTTGTCTAAAAATACATTGTTAGCACTCTTTACAAGTGAGTGCTAACAATGTATAATAAATCCATAATAAAGTTGAAGAGACAAAAGAATGTCTTGAATAGAAAGGTGGAATGGTTATGAACTTGCAAAAATTTACACAGAAGTCTTTGGAAGCCATTCAAAATGCCCAGTCTATGGCTGTGGAATACGGAAACCCGCAGATAGAACAACAGCATTTACTGGCTGCCATGTTGACCCAAGAGGAAGGGTTGATTCCTCAGCTTTTGCAAAGAATGAACGTGAATGTGAACGCCCTTTTACAGTCAACGGAAGGGGCAGTAAAAAAGCTTCCTCGTGCATCCGGGGGGCAGACCTACGCAAGCACTGCCTTTGAAAAAACATTGGTGGCAGCGGAAAAATTGGCGGAAAATATGACGGATGAATATGTGTCTCTGGAGCATATTTTTATGGCCATACTGAATGCGCCAAACGAAGTTTTGAAGCCTATTTTGAAGCAATATGCTATCGGCAAGGATACTTTTATGAAAATTCTGGCTTCCATCAGAGGAAACACCAGAGTAACCAGTGATTCTCCCGAGGCTACCTATGATGCTTTGAAAAAATACGGCACTGACTTGGTAGAAAAGGCAAGAAGCAAAAAGCTTGACCCTGTGATCGGGCGGGATGACGAAATCAGAAACGTAATCCGAATATTATCCCGTAAAACAAAAAACAACCCCGTGCTGATCGGCGAACCCGGTGTGGGAAAAACTGCCATTGCCGAGGGCTTGGCACAGAGAATTGTGAAAGAGGATGTGCCCAATAGCTTAAAGGATAAAACCATTTTTTCCTTGGATATGGGGGCATTGATTGCCGGCGCAAAATTCCGTGGTGAATTTGAAGAGCGTTTAAAGGCGGTCTTGAACGAGGTACGTAAAAGTGAAGGGAAAATCATTCTCTTTATTGATGAGCTTCATACCATTGTGGGTGCGGGAAAAACCGACGGCGCCATGGATGCAGGCAATTTACTGAAGCCAATGCTGGCAAGGGGCGAGCTGCATTGTATCGGAGCCACAACCTTGAATGAGTACAAACAATATGTTGAGAAGGACCCTGCGCTGGAAAGAAGATTCCAACCCGTTCTGGTCAATGAGCCAACAGTGGAGGATACCATTTCCATTTTGCGTGGGCTAAAAGAGCGTTATGAGGTTTATCATGGCGTAAAAATTCAGGATCAAGCCATTGTTGCGGCGGCAACCTTGTCGAACCGCTATATCAGTGATCGGTTTCTGCCAGATAAGGCCATCGACTTGGTGGATGAGGCCTGCGCCATGATTCGTACGGAAATTGATTCTATGCCTACAGAGCTTGATATTATTCAGAGAAAAATCATTCAGCACGAAATAGAAGAGGCAGCTTTAAAAAAGGAAAAGGATAAGCTTTCCATGGAGCGTTTGGCCGAGACCCAGAAAGATTTGGCGGAAATGCGAGACGAATTTGCCGCTTTAAAAGCAAAGTGGGAGAATGAGAAAAAATCCATCGAGGTTATACAGCGCTTGAGGGAAGAGCTGGAAACTGTAAATGCCGAAATTGAGGCGGCGGAAAGAAAATATGATTTAAACAAAGCCGCAGAATTAAAATATGGTAAGCTGCCCCAGTTACAAAAGGAGCTGGCGGAAAAGGAGCGTATTGCCGAGGAAAGCAACGGAAGAAATACTTTGCTGCGTGATAAAGTGACGGAGGAGGAAATCGCCCGTATTATTGAACGCTGGACGGGCATCCCTGTTTCCAAATTGATGGAGGGCGAACGGGAAAAGCTTCTGCATCTTGAAGATATTTTGCACGAAAGGGTCGTTGGTCAGGATGAGGCGGTAACAAAGGTTTCCGAGGCTATTTTAAGAAGCCGTGCGGGCATTCAAAGCCCCAACAGACCCATTGGTTCCTTCTTATTCCTTGGCCCTACGGGCGTGGGGAAAACGGAGCTTGCGAAGACCTTGGCGGAGTGCCTGTTTGATGATGAGAAAAACTTGGTGCGTATTGATATGACGGAATACATGGAAAAATTCAGCGTGTCTCGTTTGATTGGTGCGCCTCCCGGATATGTGGGCTATGAAGAGGGCGGTCAGCTGACCGAGGCTGTGCGGAGAAAGCCTTATTCGGTAATTCTTTTTGATGAAATTGAGAAGGCACATCCCGATGTATTTAATATCCTCCTGCAGGTGCTGGACGATGGTCGTATTACCGATTCCCAAGGACGAACCGTTGATTTTAAAAATACAGTTATCATTTTAACCTCCAACTTGGGCTCCTCCTATTTATTGGAAGGGTTAAAAGAGAATGGGGAGATCAGCGAAGAAGCTCGCTCCGCTGTGGAAGCACTCCTTCGCCAATCCTTCAGACCGGAATTTTTAAACCGTCTGGATGAAATTGTATTCTATAAACCTTTGACCAAGGAGAATATTACTCACATTCTTGATTTAATTATGGAAGATTTGAATTCTCGTTTGGCAGAGCAGCAGCTGCGTTGTGAATTAACGGCAAAGGCACGGGATTTTATTGTAGAGGAAGGCTATGATCCTGCCTTTGGCGCCAGACCGTTGAAGCGAATGGTGCAGAGAAATATTGAGACACTGTTGGCAAAAAAGATGATTGCAGATGAAGTTGCGCCGGGCAGCACCATAACGGTGGATGTGGAAAATGGGGAATACAAAATCGTTTAAAAAAGAATGCATCCATTCCTGTTCTTGAAAGAGAGCCGTTAAAATAGTGATACAATAGAAAAGAGAAAAGTCCGTTTTGCAGAGAGCTGCTTGAAGAGCATCAATGCAAGGGGGCTTTTTTCTGTGTACAAAATTTTTCCAGGGCAGGGAGCGTACGCTTCAATGCCTACCATAAAGGAAATTTAAGTTTTGGAAAAAAATAGTTTTTCCTTTCCTTGGTAATGCCCCAATGCTGTGCTATACTTTTAACAGCGATTTTAAAATCAAATGAGGTGATGACATTGAAAAGCTTTTTTAGCACATTCATAATTTGCTTTCTTTCTGTGGCAGTCTTTTTCTTTTTTCTGGGAGGCCTGCTATTTGAAAGCTTTTGGGGCTTGCTTATATTTATCGCACTGATATTTTCCATTGCCATTCATGCATATATGGAGTTGGCGAACAAAATTGAGAATCTGGAAAAAGAAGTAAGTACCCTAAAGGGGACAGAAGGCGATGAAGGAGCTTCGGAGGACGATGCAAAAGGCACAGACAATTAGTGCCCCTCCTGCTTTTGGTATCTAAGAATAGTGAAGCTTTATCGGGGAATATACCAATTCCCCAACAAAAGGAGAAATCAAAAAAGGGCGATATAAGGCCCTTTTTGTCTTTCTGGAAATACCTTTTATTTATAATAATTCTGCATAGCTTTTGATGTAACGGTCCGCCATAGAACGAATGGCAGGGTTATCGGCCTCAGTTGCAGGGTCTGCAACGGCATAAACAGTAAAGCCACCTTTTTTTGCACCCTCTACCGCATAAAGGGCATCTTCAAACACAATAGTATTTTCTAAAGTTCCCCCTAGTTTTTTCATTGCAATGCAAAAAACATCTGGCTCTGTTTTATAGCAGCCTGTTTCGGAGCAGGTTAAAATAAATTGAAAATATTTCAGCAAATCAAGACGCTCCAAAGCGGGGCGGATATAGCTGGCCTCAGATGCAGTTAAAACACACATTTTTGTACCGTTTTTCTGCTCTTTCTCCAAAAATTCCCGGGCATAAGACTTGAGAGGGATTGTATTTTTATATGCATCCTCCACGTATTGAATGATTTCGTTTATAATTTCTTCCGTACTGTGGGTAACACCTAAGGTGCTGCGAAAATATTCCGCAGTTTGGCCGATGGTCTGTGATTTTACAATGCTATGTAAATTTTCCGGCACAGCAAAGCCATGCTTTAGTAAAAAGCTTCGGCCGGTATCCTTCCAAACAGGCATGGAATCAATCAGCGTGCCGTCAAGGTCAAAAATAATACTTTTCATAGGTTCTCCTTTGTTATCTGTATTTATCTGTTTTTTCTGCAATCGTCAAAACACCCTTAGGATTGTGGAAAATTTTCACATAAGCCTTGGTGGAGGGGGCGCCAAGCTCAATGGGAATCTCTTGGCAGCGTTTGATAATCTGTATCAGAACGTCGAAATCGCCTTCCACTGTCGTTTCAAAAGGACTGACCATATAATTACAGCCTGTGGAAGCGATATATGAAATTACGCTGTCAACGATGGCGCAAAGCTTGTCTGTTTCCATGATGTCGGGTAAAACTTGAATTGCAATGCTTGTTGTATACATTTTCATCTCTCCTTTTTTAAGAGTTTACCATCTTCCGCGCAAAAAAACAAGAAACAGGCAATTCTTTTTCCCATGGAGCCATAGGATTTTTGGAAATCTTTTGTTATAATCAATGTAAAACAATCAGAAACTATGCATAGAGGAGACAGTGGTTATGGAATATCGTATTGAAAAAGATTCAATGGGTGAGGTTAAGGTGCCTGTAGGGGTATATTGGGGTGCCCAAACCCAAAGAAGCTATGAAAACTTTAAAATTAGCACTGAAAAAATCCCCACAGAGGTGATCCATGGTTTTGCCATTTTGAAAAAAGCGGCGGCTCAGGCAAATTTTCGCTTGGGAAAACTGGACGAGAAAAAATGCAGCACCATCGGCAAGGTCTGCGATGAAATTCTGGCAGGCAAGCTGGCGGATCAGTTTCCATTAGCTGTGTGGCAAACAGGCAGCGGCACCCAGTCCAATATGAATGTAAACGAAGTGATTGCCCACCGGGGGAACGAGATTGCGGGTGAAAAGATTTTGCATCCCAATGATGATGTGAATATGTCCCAAAGCTCAAACGATACCTTTCCTACGGCCATGCATATTGCCGCTGTTTTGGAGATGAAAAACAAGCTTTTTCCGGCATTGGAAGGGATGATTGAGGAATTGCTGCGCTTGGAGGAGGAAAACCGGGGGATCATTAAAACCGGCAGAACCCATTTGCAGGACGCAACACCCATTGCCTTTTCCCAAGAAATCAGCGGCTGGAGAAATATGCTGGAAAAGCCAAAGGCAATGCTTGAAATGAGCCTGCCCGGTATGCAGGAATTGGCCCTTGGCGGAACAGCAGTAGGGACGGGGCTAAATGCGCCAAAGGGCTTTGCAGAGGCGGCGGCGCAAGCCGTTTCCGAAATCACAGGCCTACCCTTTGTTACCGCAGAAAATAAGTTCCATGCGCTGACTGCAAAGGATGAATTGGTATTTGCCCATGGCGCATTAAAGGCATTGGCGGCAAATTTGATGAAAATTGCCAACGATGTGCGGTGGCTTTCCAGCGGCCCCCGCTGCGGCTTGGGAGAAATTTTTATTCCCGAAAACGAGCCGGGAAGCTCCATTATGCCGGGCAAAGTGAACCCGACCCAGTGTGAAGCGGTGACCATGGCTGCGGTGCAAGTGATGGCAAACGATACGGCGGTGGGAATTTGCGCCTCCCAAGGGAATTTTGAATTAAATGTCTATATGCCGGTGTGCATTTATAATTTTTTGCAGTCTGTGCGCTTACTGGCGGATGGGCTTGTCTCCTTCCGCATACATTGCGTGGCAGGCATTCGTGCAAACGAAGCGAAAATGAATGACAATCTTCACAGGTCCTTGATGCTGGTCACGTGCCTAAACCCTTATATTGGCTATGAAAATGCTGCCAAAACTGCAAAGAAGGCATATGCTGAAAATATTTCATTAAAGGAGGCCTGTATTTCTTTGGGCTTTTTAACGGAAGAAAAATTTGATGAGGTATTTCAGCCCGAGAAAATGGTTTAATATAATTTTACTTTAATAAGGAAGAAAAAGGCTTTACTCTCGCCCCATGGAATTTATCGTCAAGTTTTTCTCTGTACTGCCCATTAAAAAATATGACAATGCCCAGAATACGATACCCAGTTTTCAAACGGAGGCAAAATACTTGCCAGAGGAATAAAAAGGAAAAACTATTACTTCTGCTTACGTTTGCAATAAACGGAAAAAAGGGGCTAAATTACAATTCAAAAAATCCTTAAGTAATTTGCAATCAATTATAAACATATCGTTTGCGGTAGAAGCTGTAAAATATTATAAGTTCCATACAAAAATCCGTTTTTTTTCAAGACTTATTGAAAAAAAATCGATGCAATTTGCATAAATTTCACTAAAATTTTTATACACTATTTACCAGTAAGTTTTATGTAATATTTACAAATTAATGGTATAATATTGACATTAGCAAACATTTAGATTTGTCTTGCGTAACCAATGAAGTGGAGGTGTTTGGAGCATTTTGTAATAGATAGTGAAAATAAAGGTGTAGAGTAACTTAAATCAAAGGG
This sequence comes from Tyzzerella sp. UBA1042, assembly GCA_002316675.1. Classification (GTDB taxonomy): domain Bacteria; phylum Bacillota; class Clostridia; order Lachnospirales; family Anaerotignaceae; genus Chakrabartyella. Next base: position 2,012 of record DCDZ01000024.1, on the reverse strand, counting down.
GGAATATTTAACGTGAATCACATAGCAAAAAACAAGAAAAAAGTCCTTTCCATGGCTTTGGCTGCTTCTATGGCAGTTGCACCGGTAAATGCCATAGCTGCTTCCAGCGATATTAGTGGGCATTGGGCAGAAAAAACAATTACAGAGTGGCAGGATAAGGGACTGATCAGTGGTTATGAGGATGGTACTTTTCAGCCGAATAAGTCTACAACAAGAGCAGAGTTTGCTCGTATGATGAATCAGGCCTTGGGCTTGAACACCTTGGGATCTGTTTCTTTTTCTGACGTTTCCGCAAGGGATTGGTTTTATAATGACGTGGCCATCGCTATAGGTGAAGCATATACTGCCGGCTACCCTGATGGAACCTTTAAACCGAATGAAACCATCACCAGAGCACAGGCCGCTGTATTTATTGCAAATGCCATCAATGCTTCCGTTGGCGCAACACCTGACTTTACAGATGCTTCCAATATTCCCGCTTGGGCAAAGGACGCTGTGGGCGCAGTTGTAGCCAATGGCTATATGAGCGGCTACCCTGACGGTTCCTTTCAGCCAAATGCTGTTTTGACAAGAGCAGAGGCTGTTTCTACTTTGAACCGTATTATGGGAGAAGAGCCCGAGAAAGAGGAAGTTGTAAACGAGAAAGATATTGTAATTGAGAAAGACGATACTAAGCTTGAAGATCAGACCGTGGAAGGAAATGTAACAATTTCTGAAAAGGTAGGAGACGGCGAGGTTTATTTAAGCAATGTTGAGATCAAAGGCGACCTGATTATTCAAGGCGGCGGCGATGACTCCATTTACTTAAGTGATACTACCGTTGCAGGAAAAACAATTCTGGATAAGAAGAATGTACGTGTTCAGGTTTCCGGAAAAACAGAGCTTCCCACCGTTGAAATTAAAAAAGCAGCCAACTTAAACGCAAAGAATTTCGAGGGCGAGGTTGGCAGAATTAGTATTTCTGCGGAAATCACAGACAAGATTACCATCGACGCACCTGCAGACAAGTTGTATGTGGACAATAAAGCAAATGTGCTGATTAAGAGCGATATTATCGATGTAATTGTTGATGAAGATGCGGAAGGAACTAAGGTTGAAGTAGCCAGCGATGCAAAAGTAACAACACTGACCGCAGACGGTAAGGTGGCTTTGAGCGGCAGCGGTAAGATTTCTACATTGGAAGCGAATGTGGATGGCATTACTTATTCCTCCAACCTTACTATTTCCGATACGGAAACAGCAAAAGACGTGAAGGAACCCACAAAATCCAATGGTAGCAACGGTGGCGGCGGTTCCGGCAGTGAATCCTCTACAAAGAGAACATCTTCACCAACCATAGATATACCAACAGCAGGTGCTGAAACAATCACTGGTACTGCTACCGCAGGTGCAACGGTTACAGTTACCATTGGTGAGGGTGAATCTAGCATTACGAAAACAGCCACCGCGAATAAAGACAATGGTAAGTGGAGTGTTGAAGTTGATGAGGCACTTACAGCAGGTGTTAAAATTTCTGCAGTTGCAAAGGTGAGCGGAAGAAAAACTTCTAATACTGTGACTGTGACTGTAAAAACGGTAGAAGAAAAGACTGATGTGGAAAAAGTAGC
>DCDZ01000024.1:0-137 GCA_002316675.1 Tyzzerella sp. UBA1042 | reverse complement strand
CAAACTACTCAAGAAGCAAAAACAGCTTGGGTACAAAGTGCTGTAGATGCGTTGATTGAAAATGGAACAACAGCAGTCGTAACATACAGCGAAAGTGCTTATGCTGTAGAACTGACATTGAATGAAGCAACTGGCAC
>DCDZ01000029.1 GCA_002316675.1 Tyzzerella sp. UBA1042 | reverse complement strand
GGCACAACCCGGAGTTTACCATGCTGGAGCTGTACGAGGCCTACACCGACATGGTAAACTCCGGGTTGTGCCGGGGGTCCATGCCCTCGTTGCGGAAGACCCCCCCAATTTTGCAGACCTTGTCAAAGCCGCCCACAATCAGGCGCTTCAGGTGCAGCTCCAGGGCGATGCGCAGGTACATATCCATGTCCAGGGTGTTGTGGTGGGTGATAAAGGGCCGTGCGGCAGCGCCGCCGGCAATGGGGTGAAGAACGGGGGTTTCCACCTCCAGAAAGCCCTTGCCATCCAAAAATCTTCTGATTTCGCTGATGATTTTAGAACGCTTAATAAAGGTATTTCTCACCTCGGGATTTACAATCAAATCCATATATCTCTGGCGATACCGCAATTCCTGATCCTTCAGGCCATGGAATTTTTCCGGCAGCACCTGCAGGCTCTTGGAAAGCAGGGTAACCTCCTTCGCATGGACGGAAATTTCCCCTGTTTTTGTACGGAAAACAAAGCCCTGAATGCCCACAATATCGCCAATATCAAACTTTTTAAAATCGGCATAGTCCTCATCCCCAATATCGTTGCGGCTGACATAAGACTGGATCAAGCCGTTACGGTCCTGAATATTGCAGAAGGAGGCCTTCCCCATAATACGTTTGCTCATCAAACGTCCTGCGATTGCCACATCCTTCCCATCCAATGCATCAAAATTATTTTTGATTTCATCACTATGATGGGTCATATCAAATTTGACAATTTCAAAGGGATTCTTCCCCTCTGCCTGTAATTGCGCCAATTTGTCACGACGGATCAGAATTTGCTCGCTCAGCTCCTGCTGGGTTAACTCCTTCTCCTGTACGTTTTCATTCTGCTCTGCCACGTTTCTTCCTCCATTCCCTTTTGGCTTTTGTATTTCGCCAAGCTTCATTTATCTTTTAATGGATTTTATTTCAAAAATAGCGTCACCATCGGGTGTTTCAATGGTGATCTTCTCTCCTGTGGAATGCCCCAAAAGAGCCTTGCCCACAGGGGATTCGTTTGAAATACGCCCATTCATAGGGTCTGCCTCCGCAGAACCTACAATAATATAGGTCATTGTTTCATTAAACTCCACATCGTAAATTTCTACGGTAGAGCCAAGGCTGACTACCTCGTTGGATACCTCTTCATCGTCAATGACTTCCGCATTGCGCAGCATTTTTTCCAGAACAACAATTCTTGCTTCAATTTCCGCCTGCTCTTCCTTTGCCGCATCGTACTCCGCATTTTCAGACAAGTCACCCTGCCCTCTTGCCTCTTTGATTTTTTCTGCCACGTCTTTTCTTCTGACAGTTTTTAAATTTTCAAGCTCTTCCTCCATCTTTTTCAAGCCATCATAAGTTAAAACAACCTTTTTATCCGCCATGGTCGTTGTCATCTCCCTTTTCCGAAATTTTCCGTATTTTTTTGCTTTCCCTGTCAAAACGCACATACAAGGAAAAAAAGAGGGCCGTGACCCTCAAATTCATTGATAAATTATATAATACTTAATCAAGAGTGTCAATGTTAATCCCCCGAAATATCCAAATCTTCCTTGATTTTCGCAATTTTGACCCGTTTGCCGAAGGCCGAAAACCCACAAACGGAAAATCCCTGTTCCGCCAAGGCAAGATACCCAGAGGCGGCCCTGTTCGGTGGAAAATTTTCCATCCAAAAGTTTTGAAACGCCATGCTCTGGGTAAAGGCCAAGGCTTCCGCCCATCTTCCCTCTTTTTGCGCTTCTCCAACCTGAAAATAAAACCCCTCCGCCGCTGCCACATCCCACCGGCGCTGGAGCAATCTGCGTAAAGCTGGGCGATTGCCTGCGGCATCCATAAAAACGGCATATCTTTTTAAAATATGCTCATAACCCGTCTGCTCCATGCCGCACACAATCACGACATCCGCCTCGGAAAACAAGGGGTTTTTGGGAGAAGAAAACACCTCTGTGCGCAGCCCCTTTTCCGCAAAAAAACGTTCCTGCACCTCTTCCAATTCTCCGCCGGTATCCGCAAAAAAGGAAAGATGATTCACATACGGCCCCATGCCTGCCAAAACCATGGATAACACCTCGGGATCTGTGCCGGAAATGACAAAATGGGCTTCCTGGGGATTTTTCCCCTGCCGCCGCAGCGCCTCCGCCCCGCCATCAAAGGCGAAAAGGGCGGCCAGCACCCGCCCCTTTGCCACAGGTAAAATTTTTTGCGGAAATTCTCCTTCATAGGGCGGAATCAAAATACCCGCTCCCTCTGCCGCTAAGGCTTTGACCAAGTCCTCCGCCTTATTCCGCCAAGCCAAGGGCAGCCCCTCCCCTTGGGAAAAAGACAGCACCCCATGCAGCACACCGTCTTTTTCTTCCACGGCAAAGGGTTTTTTGGAAAGAATATATTTTTCCCGCATCTTTTTAGATAATACATTTGTCCAGAAGGGTAACGATAAGCTTTCTTCTTTTTGTAAAAAACGAACCTCAGCAATTTTCATAGTAGTTCCCCCTTTTTCTATCTACATTTTGTACTTGTTGTCATACAATTTTGTCAGCAAGACTTCCTTCTCTCTTAATATTTACAATGTAAAAGCTCTGTATTTTTTCCTCAATATAAAATTGTATGTATTTTTATACAATTTTTATTCCGTTTTCTTCCTGTTTTTATATTATTTAGTTTATGTTCTTTCTTTATTTTAATATAATGATATATGTTTTAAATGAGATACAATCACTATATAGTAAAAAGTAACAAAAAATTGCTTTTATTAAGGTTTCCTGCACCTTTCGCAAAAATAGTATTAGTGAAATATTGACAACGATATTTTGATTTATTATCATCACATTAGCAAAGTTTTTAAATCCTGTATTTCTATTATGAGTACAGGATGTCGTTAAATCGTATTTTGTATACTGTATATGAAAGGAGCCTTCTCATGAACGCTAAAATCATGAAAACGATGGATGGCAACGAGGCTGCCGCTTATATTTCCTATGCCTTCACAGAGGTAGCGACCATCTATCCCATTACCCCCTCTTCTCCCATGGCCGAGCACGTAGACACTTGGGCGGCCAACGGCAAAAAGAATCTTTTCGGTCAAACGGTGCGTTTGGTTGAAATGGAGTCGGAAGCAGGGGCCGCAGGTGCAATGCACGGTGCGCTGGAGGCAGGCACATTAACAACAACCTATACTGCCTCTCAAGGGCTTTTATTAATGATTCCCCCCATGTACCGCATTGCGGGGCAGCTGAAGCCCGGTGTGTTCCACGTAAGCTCAAGAACCGTGGGAACCCATGCGTTCTCCATTTTCGGTGACCATTCCGATGTGATGAGCTGTCGTCAAATCGGCTGTGCCATGCTTTCCTCCGCCTCTGTGCAGGAGGTTATGGATTTGGGCGGTGCTGCCCATCTGGCGGCAATCAAAGGGAGCGTTCCCTTTATCCATTTCTTTGACGGCTTCCGCACCTCCCATGAATTACAGAAAATTGAGGTTATGGATTACGAAAAAATCGGCAAGCTCATGGACCAAAAGGCCCTGCGCAATTTCCGCAAAAATGCACTGAATCCCGAACGCCCCGTACAGCGCTCCATGGTGCAGAACCCCGATGTTTTCTTTCAAAACAGAGAGGCCTGCTCTCCCTTTTATACCCGCCTTCCCGCCATTGTGGAAGACTATATGAACGAAATCAACAAAATTACAGGCAGAAACTATAAGCTGTTTAATTATTTCGGCGCACAGGATGCAGAGCACGTGGTAATTGCCATGGGTTCCGTTTCCGGCGCAATACAAGAGGTAGTGGAATTCCTTTCCACAAAAGGGGAAAAGGTTGGCTTTTTGCAGGTACATCTCTACCGTCCCTTCTCTATGGAGCATTTTATGCAGGCCTTACCCGAAACCGCAAAGGTTATCACCGTGATGGACAGAACAAAGGAGCCCGGTGCCTTGGGCGAGCCTCTTTACGAGGATGTTTGTTCCGCTTTGATGGAAAAAGGCAAAATGCCTTTGATTCTTGCGGGAAGATACGGTCTTTCCTCCAAGGATGTTACCCCCGCACAGATTGTTGCTGTGTTTGATAACATGAAGGGGGCACAAAAGAACCACTTTACCGTAGGCATCAACGACGATGTGAGCATGACCTCCCTCACCGTGGGCGAGGAGCCTCCCGTTACGGATTTGTCTACCATTGCGTGCAAATTCTGGGGCCTTGGCTCCGACGGTACCGTTGGCGCCAACAAAAACTCCATTAAAATCATAGGGGATCATACCGATAAATATGCGCAGGCATACTTTGAATATGACACCAAAAAATCCGGCGGTATTACAAAAAGCCATCTGCGCTTTGGCAATGTGCCCATCCGTTCCAGCTATTTGGTATTCCAGGCGGATTTTGTTGCCTGTCATCAGCAGTCTTACATAGGAAAATATGATATCGTATCAGAAATTAAGCCCGGCGGCACCTTCCTCTTAAACTGCCCCTGGAGCAAAGAGGATCTGGAGACCCATTTGCCCGCAGAGGTGAAAACATATATTGCCAACAACAATATTTCCTTCTATACCATTGACGCTGTGGAAATTTGCCGGGAAATCGGTTTGGGCAACAGAACAAACTCCGTTTTGCAGTCGGCATTCTTCAAGCTGGCAAATATCATCCCCGTGGAGGATGCCGTTGGCTATATGAAGGCCGCGATTGAAAAATCCTACGGGAACAAGGGCGAAAAGATTGTAAACATGAACTTTGCAGCCATTGATGCAGGCTTAAGCGGCTTGGTGAAAATTGATGTGCCGGAAAGCTGGAAGGACGCAAAGGATGCAGACAAAGAGGAACTCAAGCGCATTTTACCGGAATATGTTGAAAAGCTATTGATTCCCATGAACGCACAAAAGGGCGATACCCTGCCTGTTTCCGTATTCTTGGGCAGAGAGGACGGCACCGCACCCTTAGGTACCTCCGCTTATGAAAAACGCGGCGTTGCCATTGATGTGCCCCAGTGGAACATCAACAATTGTATTCAGTGCAACCAATGCTCCTATGTTTGCCCCCACGCTTGTATCCGTCCCTTCCTGCTGACCGAGGAGGAAGCAGCAAATGCGCCCCAAGGCTATGCGGCAAAGAAGGCAAACGGTGCCGCTTTGGCAGGATATCAATACCGTGTTCAGATTGACCCATTGGATTGTCAGGGCTGCGGTGCCTGCGTTGTGGCCTGCCCCGCAAAGGAAAAGGCTCTGACCATGATGCCCTTGGAGACACAGCTGGGCGAGATGGAAAATTGGGACTATTCCCTTTCCCTCTCCTACAAAGAGAATCCTTTGGACAAATACACCGTAAAGGGCAGTCAGTTTGAACAGCCCTTACTGGAGTTCTCCGGTGCCTGCGCCGGCTGTGGAGAAACACCCTATGCAAAGCTTATGACCCAGCTTTACGGCGACAGAATGTATCTTGCCAACGCAACAGGCTGTACGCAGGCTTGGGGTGCGGCGGCGCCTTGTGTGCCTTATACAACAAACAAAGACGGCTGGGGCCCTGCATGGAGCAACTCCCTCTTTGAAAATAACGCAGAGTTTTCCTTGGGTATGGTTTTGGCCGTAGAACAGCAAAGGGAGCGGTGTAAAATGCAGCTGAAGGAGCTTTTGGCCTCCTCCGACGACAAAGACTTACAGTCTGCCGCAGAAACCTGGCTTACCTACTACGACGATGGACATAGGAGCAAGGAAGACAGCCGCCTCCTGATTGCCGCTTTGGAAAAAGCCGTTGTTTCCCTGGCAGGCGAGGAATATAAGACCTTCCTTCTGGACAACAAGGAGCATTTGACCAAAAAATCCATGTGGATGTATGGCGGCGACGGTTGGGCATATGATATTGGCTACGGCGGTTTAGACCATGTTTTGGCTTCCGGCGCAGACGTAAATGTACTGGTGGTTGATACTGAGGTATATTCCAATACCGGCGGTCAGTCCTCCAAGGCAACGCCCATTGGTGCTGTGGCCCAGTTTGCCGCAGGGGGCAAGCCCACAGTGAAAAAAGACTTGGGCCTCCTTGCCATGAGCTATGGCTATATCTATGT
>DCDZ01000052.1:33204-37445 GCA_002316675.1 Tyzzerella sp. UBA1042 | reverse complement strand
CTTCAAAATATCCTTTTCGCTTTTGATATAGGCAAAAGGATTGTAGTGCATGGACTTCTTGAAATTGATGGTATTGAGAATTTTGATTTTGTAGCCCTTGCGCTGCAACAGTTTTCCGCACTCCACCACGATGCTGCCCTTGGGATCTGTGACCACATAGGAGCTGTGGCACTGCATTAGATTCGGCTTGAGCCAAAACCGTGTTTTACCGGAACCGGAACCTCCCACAATTAGCACGTTTTTATTTCGTGCGTGTTTTGGGTTTTTGGGGCGACTGTTCATAGTTAAGCTTTCCGTCTTGGTGAGTACCACATTGTTCTGGAATACGGGATCGGCAAAAGGGCGAATATCCTCGGCGGTTCCCCAACGGGCAGAGCCATACTCAATGCCCTTGCGGTATTTCTTTGCGTTTTTGCCTTTCACATAAACCATTAGGCGAATGACAACGGCAAACAGTAATCCCACAAGAAAATCCTGCGGATGAAAGCTGGGCAATGGATTTTCAAAGGCAGCAGCAAAGCCGTCCATTAAGTTCAGCACCTTATCTGCAAAATCATACCCCGCAGCAAGCCGCCAGCCTTGTGCCGCTTTGGTCAAAAACAGGACAATGAATAGATACGGAAGATTTAGGATAAGGAGCTTTTTTGTTTTTGGTGTCATAAGCTCTGCTCCTTATCTCTGTGCTTCACCTTATCGGAAATGGTATTCTTCACAAGCTCGGTGAATTTTCTAAGTTGTGCCAATACAGAAGGTCTTTCCGCTTTCTGCATGGTTTTTGCGGTAAACTCGGTAAATGCGGAGGTAATGGCATCGGCATCCCTGCCCTTAAAGAATACAAGGTATTTAGGCGGCAATACGGTTTTGTCTTTCTTGACAGCAAAATCTACGCCATATTTCCTCGCAATCTTTTCAAAGCTTTTGATGTTCTTATCCGTCACCTCGATATTAGTCAATCCTTGATTTTGTTTAGCAAGGTCTTTGACACTTTGCTTACCGTGAGGAATGGTCGGGCTGTCACGGCTCTTTTTCTGGGCCGACAAAAATTTGTACATGGCGCATTTTAATACCCGTCCTGTCAGCTTTGCGGTGGTGATTGCTAGCGTAACCGACCTGTTTTCTACTTCTTCCTGCATGATAAATGCCTCCTTTCGCAGTTTTTAGAGTAGTATTGTTAAGGCGGAACCACCAAGCGATGAAGCAGATATTTAATGCTCCTCATTTTTCCGCCCCTGTCCTTTCACGGTCAGAATACCATCAAGGGTGGTGGCGGTAATCCGCAGCCGTTCCGCTACGGCAATATCGTTTTTTACACTTTCATCTACACCGCTTCCGCAAACCACAAGCACATGGGAACGCCGGAGCATATCCCTTGCCATATCAATGCCATCCTTGTGTTCCTGCGGGATTTCATCGTCCAGATAGAGGGGAAGAAACAAAAGAGGACACACGGGGGTAAAGCCTGCCTCATAGATTTTTCTGCAATATTTAGCGGCGGTTTCGGTGTTTTCAAACTCGTTGCTGCTCCAAGCCGCCGTGATGTATGCCATTGGTCTTTTCATAATAAAAAACTCCTTTCTGTTTTTGGGTATGAAAAAAGCGCTTCACCATCCTGCTTATGCAGGTGCGAAACGCCGCTGTTTGGGAGTGGTTATTTTCCTCCGTATAAATCGTGATTGACAAGAGAGGTGTAATAATTGTCTATTGTGGATGGTGCGTTAAACAGGGTAGCAAGCAGATACCGCTTAATATTGCGGATGTAGGTAGTTGTTTTATCAAGACATTCAAATACATAGGAAATGTGCATACTGTTTATCCGCAGGAGCTTTTCTTTCACAAGCTGTGCCGGATATTCATCACCTGATATGTTGATGATCGGCTTGCTTGAGCAGAGAGTTTCAACCATGATCTCCACAATTTCGTCCAAACGCTCACGATTGTGGCTTTGCTTGATAAACTCATATTCAAGATTTTCCAAAACAATCTCTTTTACTTCTTCTATGCTGTCGCATCCAATCTCATCATATCTCATCTTCCTTTGCGGTTTTGTGCTTGATGAATACGGATTTGATTGATAAGGATTTGATATCTCCATATTTAATAAATCAGTATTTATTGAATTAGTCTTTGATATATAAGTATTTAATTGGTCGGGATTTCCCAAGATAGGTTTTGCCTGCTCTGGTTTTCCCAAGGTTGGCTTTTCCAAGACTGGATTACCCAAGACTGGATTTTCCCGTTTAGGTGATGCTGCCTCCCTCGGTTGCTCCAAAATCGTGTATTCAGTAGTGGTAAGCTGTCCTTTTTCGTTGCGGATACGGCGACGCAGAACGTAGCCATTATCCTCCAGCTCCTTTACTGCCGCACAAATGCTGTCAACGCCGTCTTTGCAGATGGAGGCAAGCCCCTTAGTTGTATAATCCCAGCTTTCCGGCAGGGATAGCATGAGGGACAGCAAGCCTTTTGCTTTTAGAGATAATGCTGTATTTCGCAAATGATGATTTGCCATAACGGTATAATCCCTCGTTTTCTCTACCCGAAAAACTGCCATGCAGATCGCCTCCTTTCCTTAGCGCTCCTGTTGTTGCTGCCGCTTTTTATACCATCCCTCTAAAAGTTTGAGAATTGTTTCCTCCATTTTTTGCGGTGTGTAGGACTTGGGGAAGTATTTACGCAGCTTATCGCCAGTCAGCGTTACTTTATCCAACTCACCTTTCTTTTCCTCTGACATAATGGCGGTCATCACATCAAGGGAGAGCTTCCCCTCCTGTGAATACTTTTTCAACCGCTGCGCCTGAGAAAGAGAAGGGGTAGCCTGTTCGCTGTCCATCGCATCCAGCAATAGATTCTGTTCATCAGGCTTGAGGTAGGATAGTTCCACAGCAGGGTTAAAGGCAATTTTCTTTTCATCTACCATATCAAGTAAGGGAGAGATTAGCTCAGTAAGGCGAATATACCGCTGGATTTGATTACGACTTTCTCCCGTTTGGTCAGCTAACATTTGGTCAGAACGTTTTTGTGTCCCAACTTGGGACATATTTTCTTTTGATGGTCTGCCTGCCTGTCTTTTCATAGCATTCAGCTTTAATTTGTAAGCAAAAGCACGTTCACTCGGTAGCAGACTTTCTCTCTGAATATTGCTGTCAACCATAATGATTGTGGCAGCATCATCGTCAAGGTTACGGACAATAACAGGCATTGTAGTAAGTTCTGCAAGCTCACAAGCTCTTTTTCGTCGGTGTCCCGCAACAAGCTCATAACCACCCTCATCACGGGGACGGGCTATGGCAGGAACAAGCACACCATACTGCTTTACACTTTCAGCAGTGTCAAACATTGCTTCGTTATCGATGACCTTAAAGGGGTGGTCTTTAAAAGTGTAAAGTTGTGATAACGGAATTTCCTGAACCTTTTCACGGTTCTCGTCAATACGGCTTTCTTCGGTAGTGAAGAGGTCATCTACTGAGGTCAGATTTATGTTTTTGGCGGAGCTTTTCAATTTTCAACACCTCCTTCGTCAAATCCTTGTACGCCTCGGCGACCTTGCCTTTAGGGTCATGAGCGAAAATACTTTTACCCTCTGCACTGATTTCTGCTGCTCTAACAGAATGAGGTATGTCCGTACCAAACACCTTGATTTTATCTCCGTAAGTGTCACGGAGTAGTGCACTGATCTCCTTGGCGTAGTTGGTGCGGGTATCTACCATAGTTAGCAAAATGCCGTCAATTTTCAGCTTTGGATTTATCTGCCTGCGCACCTTTCCAATGGTTTGTAAAAGCTGTTCCAATCCCTTTGCAGGCAGATACTGAGCCTGTACTGGAATTAAAACGCTATCTGCGGCGGCAAGGGCATTGATAGTCAGCATACCTAAACTGGGCATACAATCTAAAATGATATATTGGTAGTCTTTCTTTACCGTTTCAAGATACTGCTTTAGCACCATTTCACGGCTCATGGCATTCACCAAGGAAACCTCAATACCCGACAATTCAATATTGGCAGGCATAAGGTCAACGCCCTCATTGTGATGTAAAATTCCCTCCGCAGAGACTATGGGAGTATCCGTTATGACCTTTCCCAACATAGTAGCAAGGGTGGAGGGCAACTTATCCGGCTGCGGATAGCCCAAGCTGATGGATAACGAGCCTTGCGGATCACTGTCAACCAGCAGTACCTTTTTGCCCTCCTGTGCTAAACCTATGCCTAAATTGGCACAAGTCGTTGTTTTGCCAACGCCGCCTTT
>DCDZ01000052.1:11624-33178 GCA_002316675.1 Tyzzerella sp. UBA1042 | reverse complement strand
CTGTCAACCAGCAGTACCTTTTTGCCCTCCTGTGCTAAACCTATGCCTAAATTGGCACAAGTCGTTGTTTTGCCAACGCCGCCTTTTTGGTTGGCAATGGCTATGATATTTGCGTTCAATTTTGTTCCTCCTTTCGATTTTGGGTACAAAAAAAAGAGCTAGTCTTTTAACTAACTCTTTCTTATACTTAATCTCGTTGTTATCTAGTTGGTTCAACAAGAATTAATTCATTTCTTTTGTTTTAGTATTTTCCTCTAAGTCTATATCAACTTGAATACCCAATAATTTACTCTCCGGGCAGTCATCTTTTAGCTCCAATCTGACATTATCCAAAATGATTTTTTTGTACTCTACATCATCGAAAAGATTTTTAAAGGATAATAAAGCATCTTCATTGATAGTGCAAATATATTGCAGTTCATTCTCTGAACAAACATTGCTAATAATTCTAAAAAGTGATTCTCTTTGCCGTGGATCCATGTTCGCAAATAGCCTACTATCATGCATCAAAAATCTCACCTTACTAATCTTACACAGTAATATTAATAAATCAAAACAGAACAATCTAACCTCGTTCACGCCATCAGATGAATCATCTTCAATACGAGCTTCAATTTCACATCTAATGGTATTTTCGCCTGAATTATTTCTTACTACAAGCCCACTACGTTTTTTAGGATAAAACCTTTTGGCATAATGCTGAAAGGTTTCTTTAAGTTTTGAAATATAATCTTGTTCACTCAACAAATACAAATTCATGGATTTGTCTTGCTCAATGTACTCTTCCTTGATTTCTAACTGAAGATCTTTATAAGATTTTAATATTTTCTGATATTCTTCAATTCTAGATGCTTCTCTTTGGAATGCCGATAATTGACTGTTTAATGAAGAATATTCTTCTAATGCACCGTGCGAGTCAAGAAATCTTAAAAGCTCATCCATTTGTGTGCCGAGAACTGTAATTTCACGATCAATATCTTTCAGTTGTTTTTGAAAATTTAGTAGCTCTTTAGATAGTCGTTTAGTTCTATTTACTATCATGGAATTATGAAAATTTAATACTTCATCAATACTTTTCTTGACCATACTCGGAATTTCTATGTTCGCTGCTTCGTAAATTTTATATATATTGTTATCTGTAGCACCCAGGGGATGATTTAGTGATTTTTCGATATTTTTTATGTTACTATTAATTATTACGCGACGATTTTCAAGTATTTTTTTCTTATAGCTTTTTTCGTCTGCTTCTTTTTCTATGTCGTGATAATTACTAGATATCTTAAATGAAGCAATTTCTTTTTTGAGCTCTTTGATTTTATAATCCAAATCATCCTTATCAAGCTCTGCATCACTTTCTCCGAGATAATATTGTTTAAAAACAGCATCTTTTTTTATGGCATTTTCTGTTTTATCCGCAGTTGTTTGTTTATCTCTTAATTCTTTTTTCTTAATTATTAATTCTGTATCAAGTCCTAATAGATAAGCATTATTTAAAAGCTTACTATAATCACTTTCTTTAGGAACATATTTATCGTATTCAATATAGCAAGAGCGAAATCTTCTAACAAAACGAGAAAACAAAGTATTAAATGTCATATTTTTTGTCATAATCTTTTCATCAAAGCAAAGTTCAATAATTTGAGCATTTAATTTTCTAGGGCTAAGTTCTTCACCATTAAAATAAATTTTCCCTTGTTCTTGAGTACTTCTGCTACAACTATAGTTCTCTCCGTTAATAGAAAAAGTTAGAGTAAATTTCCAACCCTCTAACTTTTCTGTAAAGGTATCTATTTTATTTGAACCTAAACAGAAATGAATAAGATGTAAAATTAGTGATTTCCCAACACCATTATATGTGTTTCCATCATTTTCCGCAGATGATGCTGCTTGCTGACCTACGATTATGTTAAGACCATCCTTGAAAATAACTGGGTGAAAGGATGATTTATTCGCTGTTAAACTAACTAATTTCATTTAATATCATCCCCTCTGTATTTTGCTTTATTGCTCCAATCAAAAACAAATAATCAAGCGCTAATAAAAATTGATCAAATGAAAATTTCACAGAATATTTTTTTTCATCAAATGTAGCTATATAGAGAACCCACAAGTCATCTATCGTCATAGGATTTGACACTTTTTTTAATAGAAAGCCTCCAAAACCAAAATAAGATTCTTCTAGTGAGAGTTGCTTTTTCGGTAAAATCATGTCATTCCTCCTTTCGATTAATTTCTATTTCATGGGTTCTTCAAAAATATCACAGGCAGAAAAATAATATGCCATAAGTACCAGTACGCTTGTTCTGATTGCTTGTGTCTTTTTTACACAAGATTTATCAAGAATATAAAAGAATCGCTGATCAGCAGAATTTCTGTTCGATTCAGAGATTAGTGTTTTGGATTCTTCATATAAAGCATGAAACTTCTCTTGAAGAATTTCTTTAATGCCACGACTATTATTGAAATAATCTAGTAGAACCCCATCTTGATAACTTCCATTAATAAGAAGATTTGAAACAACAGCGCTTAGTTGGTTGAAAACAATTTTTTCATCAAAATCAGGAGCAATCAAAGATCCTGTTATTGGAAAATCAATTTCAATATTCATCAAGTATGAAACTGTTTCTGATAAAGCTTCATATTCTATCAGTGGCAAGTCAACATCCGGGATAAACCCTACAATATCTTGCATATCTGTCTCAGTTAACTGGTCAAAAATATTTTCCAAATCTTTAGCAGTAAAAAACGATAATTTAACACTCTTGTACTCGTCTTGCTTACCTAGAAATATTATTTTTTCAATCATAGGTACCGCTAAACCTTTGTACCTGTCATTCAAAACAAAGTTATACTGCTCTATAGGACAAATACTATTCCAGTACGCATACAAGCCTTTAAAATCTTTTTCTAATTTATCTACAGTATCATCAATGGTTGATTTTTTCGTAGCATCTTCAGGAGCAAATACTTGATAATATGTACCCGTTGTTTTATCAAATCCATCATTTTTTCTATCACCAATGTTGCCATGCGCCTTAACTGGTTGAAAGTTATGATTATAGCATCTCATTATAGATACAAAAAAATCCTCGTACTGCTGACCAACATATTGTAAAACCTTATTTTTAAACATAGTTTTAGCGACATATTTAAAAGCAGTAGTCATATCAACAGCACCTCCAATTTTAGTATTTATTATTATATCATGTTCTTTTTAATAAGTCTTGACTTTATTTATTTTTATGATAGCGGAGGAGAGAACCCTCATTTGTTTATTTTAATACTGCGCCTGGTCTATGATTCTCTGCTTTTTCGGCTATTTTATCCAGGATTTTACCCGCCTCCTCGCCAATTCCACATTTATGTTGATATTGGTGTCTGCTTTTTTGTGGGAAAGAAGTGCAATTGTTTCCACATGGCATGAATTGATTGCAAGTATGTCTTGTGCCTACGACCGTATGTCAAAACCAATCTATTGTATTTTTAGCGATTTTTTTGTCTTTATAAGTTTGCCAAAATATATCATGCTTCATAACTTTTTCACAGGACGCATTACCTCATCTGTCTCTCCATCAATTAAATTTCCTGTTATATACTTTTCAAGAAGGCCCAAAGATAAACACGTTACAACCCCGTCTTTATCTTGAAATTCCATCTCAATTGGTTTCGAAGACAGAAACAGCATATGAACTGATATCTCCTCATTAGTTTCCAAAAATTCTTTGACTTTTTGTGGTTCTGCTAATACTAAATCGTATCTTCTCCTACAGTGATCATAATAGCCATCTTTTTCAAACATTTTATTATAATCTGTCACCATTCCACTTGAATTTAGTGAATCAGAAAAATACTTCGATTCAATTAAAAAAAGTTCTTTCTTACTTTCGTCAAAGTAGACAATGTCGAAATCTCCGTAATTAATTGAACGTTCTCCAAAAATTCTATAGTATTGAACATCTTTATAATCAACTTTAGGAGTATAATGCTTCTTCAGTATTTCTCTTGCTTTGACCACAAGAATATCTGACAATTCCTTATTTCTCTTTTCCATCGCTTGGGTCAAGCTATCTGGATTTTTGGGATTAGTATAGCACATTCCACCATTACTAAAATAGGATACCCATAGCTGCTTTGCTTGTTCTAATGCTCCATATGCAATAAGAACATTTCCGTCATCCAAACCAATAAACGGTCTGATTTCATGTCTATATTTGTTGGCTCCTACTATCCATACTATTTCTTCCTTTTTTCTCAAATGCTGTTTTATTTTTTCTTTTGTCAAAACAAAGCTTTTGTAAAAGGCTTCACCATCTTCTATTTTCGGATTAGTATAATTTTCTACTAAGGAAATGAATGTTTCCTTAGTAATTACAGTTAATGATTTATCATCTCTCCGCAGTTGATCCTCGTGAAAACTTTTTATTGTTGCCAGAAACAATAAAAACTGCACTTTAGTTTCATCAAAAAAACCTTTCCCAAACTCTGTATCGTTTGCCTCTGGAGTCAATGGTCTATCAACCAGTACGTTTTGATTACCCACAATAGCAGTGTTAAAATAAATATACGGATGATATTTCAGAACTTCTGCTGGTATATCTTCTCCTTGAGCTATCTCCAATCCATAGAATGTATTTTCATCTCCAACTTCTTTAGATAACATAAGAAGTGAAATTGAACGAGACGCAAAACCGTATAAATACATATCTATGATTAAAGGGTAATCAATTACAAATTCTTTTTTGACATTTAATTTTCTAATATCTAAATCATGTTGATACAACACACAATTTTCAATCCAAATATTACAAGCATCTATTATATCTCTTTCGATATTCCTATTAACAGTAAATGCTTCAACCACGGCTTCGTCATTAATATTCTGTTCAACCAATTCTGCTCTAATTTCTTTTTCTGTTAAATAAAGAGAATGTACTTCATCAAACATAAAATACAATTTCAAAAGTAGTCCATATGTACTCTCCGCATTTAAACGAGCAACCATTTCTTTTTGTATTGTCGAAGTAATATTCATAAGAATCTTTATTGCTTCTTGTCTATCTTCAACTCTACAATGTTTTTTCCCAAAAAAGAATTCAAATCTGCTTTTTAATTTGCTACGTGGTATTCTCATTCCATCCCAAAATGACATATTCTGAAACATTAACATATCTGCCCTCACATTCATATCCCTCACTCCGCTTGATAATTGTAAACCCCGAGTTCTTATTCAGTGTTATATTTTTTTCGGAAGATTAATATTTGTTTTTCCCCCGAGAACAGCAACCACTCCACCAGAAACAACCGCTGTCGCTAAACCAGCAATTGCTAACACTTTTAAAGTAAAGTTCTTGTTTTCTGAATCTTTATCGCTCATCATTTTAGAAACTTCAATCATTTTATCTGTAATATCTTTACGTTCCTCATAAGATAAGTCCTCTTTTTCAAGAAGTTTTTGTAAAGATTCAATTATTGCATTGCAGGCATTATAGCAAACTTTTGTGCTTGCTGCGTTTTCCTCTAATCCTTTTTCAAGAGTTTCTTTATAGTTTTTTGTTATTTCCAATATTGTTTTTGCAAACTCCGGAAACTGTTCCAATGCTTTTTTAGCTACTTCAGGATCCATATCCGGTAGCATTGACGCAAAGCTCATCACCTTATCTTTTGTCATGTGCCTAAAATCTGGTATATCTAACTTATTAAGTACTTTCTGTTCTGTTATTGTTTTGCTCATTGTCATCTATTTCCTTTCTGCAAAACTACGGTTTATAATAAAATTGCCTTAAGCGCATCGCTCATCAGCTTCTGTCTCTTTTCCATAAACTCTTCAAAGTGCGCCAAATCATAAGCTACATCAGTAGGCAGATACTTAACATTATCACTGTTCTCAGGTACCTTAAGCCAGTCTTCTAAAGGAATAGCATTTTTGCTTTCATTTTCTCGACCCTCAAGCAATTGAAGATTTGCGAGTGTATTTCTTCTACGTCGCCATTCTTCTTTTTTCTCGTCATCAATTACCGTATTATCTGGCAACACAATATCATTAAGTTTTTTTCCTTCAAAGCCTGAATGAGGATGCATATGATCTTGATGAAACCCTTTCTGGCTGTACTTCAAATTTGGATACAGGAGTGACAATAGCATAAATGTATATGCACCAATCCCGTACGTATCAAATAACACATCAATCTCATCAGATGTATAGCGTAAGCTTCTATCGCCTGTAAAGCGCACATTTGATAAATAGTCCATTTTGAACGAAATATATGGCGAAATCTTAAGTGCTTCTCTAATATTGGTAAGAGCAGAATTAGTTGCTGCACCAAAGATCTGTTTAACTTGTGCCATTACAATGTATTTTCTTAATTCTGATTTACTGTCTGCGTCAAATGCACCGCCTTTAAATCTGTAGTAAACAATAGGTGTTACTGCAACATACGAAATTATGTTCTCAGAGTTAAATCCAAATCCATTTAACAAATCTACAGTATCTTTTACTGCGGTACGGATTGCTACCCAATTATCTTTTATTTTTAATACGCTATCCTTTTTGAAGGTCTCTACTTTTAAAGTTACAGACATATCTAAAAGATACAGGCAAGCACGCATTACAAAATCATTTGTGAATTTATATCCTTCTCCAATCTTATTTATTTCAGCTAGTAGCTTATCAATTTCGTCTCTGGCCTTATCCCAGTGAGAAACAATAGTTGAAAACAAAAGGTCGCTCTTAGATAAAACTGTTCCGCCGGAATTAACACGCACAAAGATGTCCAGCACGCTGTCAATCGAATCAGCGCTGACTTCAAAATAGTTTATTATCTCATCGCCGGTAAGTTTTGAATGCAGCAATGATATATTATCCATCGCCAGGTCATCATCCACCCATCCATTTTTAATGATGACTTCCTTTACGAGCTCTGACTGCGTATATTTTAGAATGTTTTTGACTAAATACCACAGTTTATCATCTTTTGGATTCTGAGCTTCAATAGCAGTAAGAAATATGAACTCATACGAAAGATCCTCATCAACAGTTTTCTTGCTGTGAAGGTTAAAATACAGCTCCTTCTTCGGAAAAGCATCATCATTCTTCCAACGCTTCATAGGCATCTTACGACCCATGCTTCCTTGTAATGCTATATAGAGCGATGTTAAACGCTGCTGGCCATCGAGGACCGCCCATATGCTTTCCTCATCATTTCCGACAGGAAAAGGCTGTGGCGCTGCAGGATTCTTATACATATCCCTTTCATGGAAGTCTTTTATAGACTCGTACATAGAGTACTCTTTGTTGTTTACAATTGACTTTCTCACCCTCCAGAAAAGGAATGTTCCTACAGGGTATCCAAGCATGATTGAATCCATCAGTCGTGTTATCTGATCATCATCCCAAACATATTTTCTTTGTATAGCCGGAAGGTAAATCTTGCGGCTATTTATATCTTCAATTACAGCTCTAATATTTTTCTTTTCATATGCCATAAACAGTTCTCCAATTTCTTTATTCTAAGATCTTTTTCTTTCCGCATTCGTTTCTAGTGTCTTGTTTCAATATAATTATTGTTTATTATACGTCTTTGGTCAAAATTTTTCCATAATTGTCATAAAGAAAGAGACTGAGTTTTATGGAACATTTCCCAAAACTTAGTCTCTTATTGCTCTATATATTAAAAAATAAAACTACAACAAATATATCTGAGTGAAATTAATTAATGCTTATCAAAATGTTTTAAAGCATCTTTAATCGCTTGCACCTTTTCAGGCATCTGATACTTCCGAAGCTGTTTCAATCCCTCTACTGCATTAGGAGCTTCGTACATTGGCAACCCCAAGTCCCTTTTTACTTCTGCAATATAAGGTGTTTGCACTTCAAACCCATATTTACTTTCTACATACTCTCTACATACTCTTTTATTATTTATAGGTTATTCTTTCTTGGTGTATATTCCTCAGCCTTTTCAGCAATCTTACCAACAGGGATTTTCCCGTCACCATCACCAAACTCCACATTTACGTTGATATGTGTGTCTGCATTTTTGTGGGAAAGAAGTACAACCGTTTCAACATGCACCGTCATCGGAAACTGATCCACCGCCGCCACATCCCTTACCTGAAACCCTCTGCTTTCCAAAAATTTTACATCTCTTGCCAGCGTAGCCGAATTACAGGAAACATACACAAGCCGTTTTGGGGCAATTTCCGCAATGGTATGCAAAAGTGTTTCGTCACACCCTTTCCTCGGCGGGTCAACAACGATCACATCGGCAGTAATCCCCTGCTCCCGGAATAATCGCGGGATCACCTCTTCTGCCGCTCCCACCTCAAAGGTTGCATTTGCAATTGCATTTCGTGCAGCATTCTGCCTTGCATCCTCAATGGCTTCCGGCACGATTTCCACACCGAAAACCTTCTTTGCTTTCCTTGCGAAAAATAAGGAGATGGTCCCGATTCCACAATACAAATCCAACACGGTTTCATCCCACTGCAATCCTGCCATTTCCACAGCCTTTTGATATAAAACCTCTGTCTGCGCAGGATTTATCTGGTAGAAGGACCGCGGAGAAATTGCAAAGGATATACCGTCGAGGGAATCCTCTATGGTGTCCTTCCCCCATAACGGAATCACCTTTTCCCCTAAAATAACATTGGTTTTCCCTTTATTTACATTTAAAACAATGGAGGCGACTCCATCAATTGTCTGTAGCCGTTCAACAAGCACCTCGCTATGGGGAAGCTTCTTACCGTTGATTACAATGCAGACCATGATCTCACCGCTATTTCTCCCAACTCTGGTCAAAATATGCCGCACCAATCCCTGATGTTTTTCTTCATCATAGGCAGAAATTTTAAACCCATCGAGAAATGCTCTTACGACGGCAACAATTTCGTCATTTACAGGATTTTGCAAAAAGCACACCGGTGTATCCACAATTCTATGGCTGCGTTTTGCGTAAAAACCGATTTCAGCCAATCCATCCCTTCCCATTCCCACAGGAAACTGGGCCTTATTCCGATACCGCCAAGGGTTCTCCATGCCATAAATGGGTACTTCCCCCACCTCCTGCAAACCGCCGATGCGTTCCAAGTCATCCTTCACTTTTCTTGCCTTATATGCAAGCTGTCCCGCATAGGACAGGTGCTGGAGCTGACAGCCACCGCAGGTTTTCGCCACCGGACAGGGGGGAACCACCCGATAGGGGGATTCCTTCACAATCTCCAAAAGCTTCCCATACCCATAACTTTTTTTCACTTTAAGTATCAAAACCTTTACAACTTCCTCGGGTAATGCGCCCTCTACAAAAACTGTAAATCCATCTATTCTGCCTATGCCTTCGCCATTGCTGCCCAATGCATCTATGGTCATTTCATACGTATTATTCTTCTCCACAGGAAGACTCATCTGCTTTTCCTCCAATAATTTTTGTTCCGGAATGGGTGCAAACCGTACCATTACAGATGCAATGCCTACAAGTCACAAAGCTTGCATTTGCTTTCCCCACACCGTAAAGAAGCATTTCCCGCATTGCCTTCATGGTCTGCCCCACTTCCTTACGCAGGCCCCTGGTATTTTTCACAACAAACATATAGTCCCGATACACCAGCTTACCAAATTTAGGCCGCACCTGATAAACATCCTCTAGAAGTAAAAAATAGGCCGCCAATTGCAGCAAATCTCCTCTATGGGGCAGTGCCTCCTCACCAATGCTACCGCTTTTTAACTCCACAGGTACAATGGCCTTGCCGAATCTTTTTTTATAAATATAATCCGGTTTCCCCTGCAATGCATATGCCTCCGAATGCAGCAGCTTCCCGAAGCCCTCTTGTTTTGCTCCGCTTTGCTTCTGATCCGCATAAAGCAAGGAATACCCAAACATACGAGCAGAGGCAGGCAATTTTTTCATTGTACCCCGGCATCCACGCAGTAAAATCAGAAGAAGCAAAAGCAACAACAGCAGCAACAACGATGCATCTGTCCACGAAAAATTTTCTATTATTTTATCCATTCATACCACTTTTCAGCCAGAAATACACAGCCGCCAAGGCAAGAATCAAAAGCAGCAAGCAAATTTTCCAGGCCAAGCCTATCAAACGACGCTTTGCATAGTCCCCCTTGTGGTATTCCAAACCTCTTGCAAAGTTGGACATGGCACTGCTTTCCAAGCCAAGGGCTTCATTCCGCTCCTGATGCAGCCTGCGCAATTCCTTCCTGCCATACAGCTTTTCATAATACCACTGGTAGGGGCAATAGGTATACTTATTGATCTCATGGGCTGAAATTGTTTTTCTTTCCATAGCTGTTCCCTCTTATTTATAATCCGAACGACGAATATTTCTTTGCAGCATCCGGTTGAAGCCTGCCCAATTGCCTTGGGTATTATCCGCCGCCAACATCTCTTCTATCATCTTCGTCTTTGCATCCATATTGTCAGCGCAATGCAAAATAAATGCCTCTATGGTTTCAGGCACCTTCGGCGAGCCATATTCAAGCTCCCCATGGTGAGAAAGTATACAGTGTTTCAGCAGGGATTCCAACTGCTTTGGGAATCCGCTGATTTTTGCCGCAGTATCTTTAATCAATTCCGCACCGATAAAAATATGCCCCAAAAGCTGACCGTCATCGGTATAATCATTTTCCGGGAAATCCGAAAGCTCTATGATTTTTCCCGCATCATGCAGCATAGCAGAAGCAATTAAAATATCCCGATCCACAAACTGATACCGATCCGCCATAAAATCGCAAATCTGCGTCACAGACAGGGTATGCTCTACCAAGCCGCCGCGAAAGCTATGATGCATACTTTTCGCCGCCGAATGAAACTTAAACTCCTTGCTGATCAACGGATGGTGCAAAAATATTTCCTCCAGCAACGCCTTAATATAAGGGCTTTCAATGGTTTTAATAAAATCCAGCAGCTGCTGAAACATTTCATCAATATTTTTATCCGTTGAAGGAATATAATCCGCCGGGTCATACTCCCCTTCCATACTGCGCCGAATCCGCTTGATATTTAACTGCAAATCATTATTAAAAACAGTCACCGAACCGTCCACTTTAATAAAATCATTCTCGGCAAAGCTTTGAATATCCTTATTCATATCCCAAACCTTTGCATCCACCATACCTGTTTTATCCTGCAATTTAAGGGATAGATATGTTTTTCCATTCCTCGATTTCAGGCTTTGTCTGTTTTTACACAGATAATGCCCCATCACGCTTTCGCCTTCCCTTAATTCATTGATAAATTTCATGAATATCCTCCACTTCTAAACTACGATTCTAATTGGTTTCTATTATACACCATATAAAAACCCGATGCCATAAGAAACCATCTTTTTTTCAAGAAGCGGGAACCTTTTCCAGAAACACTCCGTCAAACAAAATGAATATTTTCTCTTCACATTTCTGCAAAAAATGATACACTATATCAAAAAGGAGGTTTTAAAATGAAGAAAAAATTAATTTCTATGCTGCTTGCCTGTGTCATGGTGATGGGATTTTCTCCCGTTGCCGCCTTTGCCGCAGATACGGAGATTGATCTGATGATGATGGATTTTCGTGAAGTTACAACAGATCAGCAGGGGGATACCTGGGATTGGGATGCAGACGACAAAATATTGACGCTGAACAATTTTCAAGGCGTAGTCAATATGGGGGTGCGGGAAAAAAGCTCCGCCATTCTTCTGCCCAAAGACAGTATGCTTTTATTGGAAGGCAAAGAAAACAAAATCACCACAAACGCTTACCAATGCAATGGTATTTACAGCGATGGAGACTTAATCATCAGCGGTGACGGTAAGCTGGAAATTAACATTGAAAGCTCCAGCGCCAGCAGTATTTATGTAAACAATGGTGTTTTAACCATTGATGACGAAGCAGAAATTAATGTGGACGTTCCCAGGTTTGCAATTTATATTTACGACTTAAAGTCCAAGCAGACTGCCGTATCCATAAAGGATAAAGCGAAGCTGACCTTCCCTACCGACTTAGGTGAAGATGCTGTTTTTGTGATCACCAAAAGCGGCGTTGACCCCGACAGCATTGCCTTTGATTATGAAGAAGGCTATGATGAATTTGACGATGTGATTGTCCTTTCAAAGGCATCTGCAAAACCCGAACAGCCTGAGGAACAGCCCGAAGAACAACCCGAAGAACAGCCGGAAGAGCAGCCGGAAGAAACCCCCGAAAATACCTATCTCATTTCCATTGGAAGCAAGGAAATAAAAAAGAACGGCGAAGCTGCTTATACCGCAGATGTAACCCCTTATATAAACGACGGTTACACCATGCTGCCTTTAAGGGCTTTGTTGGTGCTTTCCGACCCCAACGTGGATATAAAGTGGGATTCCCCTGCAAAAACAGCAGAAATTACGTATAACGGAAAAACCTTTACTATTGTTGCAAACCAAGAAACCATGACAAAAGGGAATGAAAGCATTTCCCTTGCTACAGCAGCAGAAATTCAAGAGGAGCGGCTTTTTGTTTCTTTAAGAGATTGGATGAAGATTATGGAAATCCCCGACACACAAGTTTCATGGGATGCTGAAACAAAAACAGTTACACTGAAAAACTAAGGGCATTTATACATAGTAGAAACAGCAACAACTAAAAAAATAGTAGATGGGTATCGCCAAAATGGCACCCATCTACTTTATTTTTTTAAGCCTTTTACAATTTCATGAATGTTCATAATTTGTTTTTCATCCAAAAACTTCAAATCCCTAATCAATGCATTAATCATGCTTGGATTAGTGGTTCCATCCTCAAAGAAATCCTTTGGTGTTATTCCAAAATATTCACAGATATAGAAAAATACTTGCATAGATGGAAAGGATTTGCCATTTTCTATTTTATTAATATAGCTTTCGCTTTGTCCCAAGGACAAACTCATATCTCTAGCAGATACTCCTCGTGCGGTTCTAAGCTGGGTAATTCGCCTGCTAAACATTTCCTCATACATCTTTTTCACCACCTATAAGAGTAATTGTACTCTATAGATTATCTTTTTTAGGGAAATATACTATTCATATCTATTGACACAGGGAATTATATTATATAAAATATGAATCATGTGTAATCAAATTATATTATACTAGAGAGGTGTAATTATCATGAACATGAGAAGCATTTATCGTAAAATTGCCAAAGAACAAGGTATCACTGTGGAAGAAGTAAAACGTCAGATGCAAGCCGCCATCGACGATGCCTATCTAAAATCAAACAAAGCAGAAGGGGTATCCCATTTTCAAAAAAGTATTCCCTATCAAGGCCAAATTCCCACAACGGAGGAATTCATCGCGTCCATTGCGGATAAAATTCTTCTGCAAAAAAAGGGGAATAAACCACAATAAATCGCCTTTTACACAGAGAAATACCGCCAGAAGCTCTGACGGTATCTCTCAAACGAAATTATACATTTAGGGAATTTTATCTTCAACGGCCATAGGCCTTTGAATTCTTTTATTCTTCGCCTTGCATTGCATCATAGCCGGTTTCGCCGGTTCTGATTTTAATAACATCCTCTACGTTGTAGATAAAGATTTTTCCATCGCCGATATTGCCGGTATAAAGGGCATTTTTCGCCGCTTCCACAACCAGCTCTACAGGAACCTTGGATACAACGATTTCAACCTGAATTTTCGGCAAAAGGTTGATTTCCACAGGTACCCCACGATAGTAATGACTGCTGCCCTTCTGCAAGCCACAGCCAACCACCTGAATTACCGTCATGCCGGTTACCTCAATGGCATTCATGGCACGCTTTAATTCATCAAACTTACTCTGGCGGGTAATAATTGTAACCTTGGTAATTTTAGGTTTCCCGGAACCACTTTCTGTAACACTATATTGTACCGGAACAGCCGCATCCATAGGTACGGAAAGCTTTTCTTCCACCAGATCACCGGAAGGGGCACTGCCGGCCAAGCCACCGTAAGCATTTGTCACTGGCATAAAGTCTGCATAGCTGCTTGCCAGACCATGCTCGCTGATGTCAAGCCCTTCAATTTCTTCTGCGGGAGATACACGAAGTCCGTTTGTCTTTTTAATGATTGCAAATACAAGATACATGGTTACGACAGTCCATACCGCAATGGCCACAACCCCCACTAGCTGGGTCATGAACTGGCTGATGCCGCCGCCATAGAATAAGCCTTTGCCGATGCCGTCGCCTTCATAAATATTAAATAAACCCACTGCCAATGTGCCCCAAACACCGTTTACGCCATGCACTGCAATTGCACCAACGGGATCATCAATATGTAATTTCATATCTAACACTTCAACGGCAATAACCACCAAGAAGCCGGCAACAATACCAATGACGATGGCACCGAAAACATCCACATTGGCACACCCTGCGGTGATCCCTACCAAGCCTGCTAAGGAACCGTTTAATGTCATGGAAACATCGGGCTTTCCGCTTTTCATCCAAGTGAAAAGCATAGTGGTTACAGTTGCAAAACCGGTGGCTACGGTTGTGGTTGCAAAAATCTGAGCAAGCTGACCAACCTCTGTTGCTGCCGCACCGTTAAAGCCATACCAGCCAAACCACAAAATGAATACACCCAACGCACCTAATGTAAGGGAATGGCCGGGAATGGCATTTACTTCAACCTTGCCATCCTTCCCTTTTGTATACTTACCAATTCTTGCACCAAGCATTTTTGCGCCGATCAAAGAAGTAATCCCACCAACCATGTGAATGGCGGAAGAGCCTGCAAAATCCACATAGCCCATTTGATACAGCCAACCGCTTCCATTCCAAACCCAGCCTGCCTCAATGGGATAAATCAGACAGCTGATAACAGCACTATAAATCAAGTAAGTGCTGAACTTCGTTCTTTCAGCCATGGCCCCGGAAACAATTGTGGCAGCCGTGGCACAGAAAACCAGGTTAAAAACGAAGGACGACCAAGGAAAATTTGCAAAATCTGTAAAAAGATTTAAATTAGGAATACCAATTAGTCCAAATAACGTATCCTCGGCCATCATCAGATTAAATCCGATCAACAAAAATACCACAGTACCAATACAAAAATCCATTAGATTTTTCATGATGATATTTCCGGCATTCTTTGCTCTGGTGAATCCTGTTTCTACCATAGCAAATCCTGCCTGCATGAAAAATACCAATACGGCTCCTATCAGAAACCAAATGCCAAATAAATCGGATGATGCCTGTTCAAATAATTCTACTGCCCCCATACACACTACCTCCTTCTTAATGAACAAAAAGGCACCAGGAGAACATCTCCCAGCGCCTTCGCTTTACTTAAGGCAGTTTAACACCAGAAAAAACGATTGTCAATACTATTTTTAATATTTTTTGGTTTGTTTTAATAGTTTTCATTCGTATTTTTTGTGCACAATGAACTAAATTTTATTGCAATATGAGAATTTTAGTTTTTTTATAAATTGTAATTTTTGAATAGTATAATTCATATTTTGCATAGAAAAAATTATAAATATGAATAGGATTCTTTGTGCTGCGTACTTTTGTCTTTTCAATTTGTCAAAAAAACAGTGAGGAAATGTATACATTATACATAAATTTGATAGACCCTCCATTCCCTCTCCTCTGCTTTCATGGCACCGCACTAAAAATAAATCCAGTCAAAAAATTTATCATTTCCATAAATTTTTTTAATTTTTCAAAGCAAGCCCGCAGGAAAATTTTTCTAAAATATCCTCTCTCCATCAAAACCGAACAGAAAATGACGATATTTGCAAGGTATATTTTGACCCATTCAAGGGGAGATTTTTAATAGCTTCAACTGAAATGGATTGCCATTTCTGTTGCCAAATTGCTTGATAGGAGTTGGCATAATGGGTTATTATGGAAAAGTAGAAATCAGCGGTATTAACACCTCAAATTTACCCACCTTAAGCGGGGCTGAGGCAAGAGAGCTTTTTGTGAAATTTAAAGGGGGGGACGAGTCCGCCCGGGAAAAACTGATTGAAGGAAATTTAAGGCTTGTTTTAAGCATTATTAAAAGATTTGAAAATAGAAACGAAAATATGGATGATTTATTTCAAGTTGGCGTGGTGGGTTTGATCAAGGCCATCGACAATTTCGATATTACCATGCAGGTAATGCCCTCCACCTATTGCTGCCCCATGATTATTGGTGAAATCAGACGGTACCTGCGGGATAATAATTCCATCCGCGTCAGCCGTTCCTTGCGGGATATGGCATATAAAGCCCTGCAGGCGAAAGAGCGCTTGATGGCAGAGCGGGAAAAGGAGCCTACCATTGACGAAATTGCCAAGGAAATGGGGGTTTCCAGAGAAAGCGTTGTGACGGCCATGGATGCCATACAAGACCCCGTGTCTCTTTACGAACCGGTTTATCACGATGGGGGAGACACTCTTTTTGTAATGGACCAAGTGAGTGATGAAAAAAACGGCGACAAGCTGTGGCTGGAAAATTTATCCCTCAGCGAAGCAATGCATCATCTGTCGGAGCGGGAAAAGAAAATTGTAACCCTGCGTTTTTTTGAGGGCAAGACACAAACAGAGGTCAGCACCGAAATCGGCATTAGTCAGGCGCAGGTAAGCCGCTTGGAAAAAAGCGCATTAAAGCATATGCAAAAATATGTATAATTCCATGGACATTGCCGCCAAAATCATGTAAAATGTAAAGCGATAGCAGTCTGGGTTTTCGGTTTCTATGGAGTCGGCACAAGCCCATTGATTTTATGCTATACATTGCATCGTATATTATATAGAAAGCATAAAAACCGGCTTTTCTATGACATGGATTTTAGGAGGAATAGCATATGAAAATTTATGTGGAAGATACGGCGGCAGTTTTCATTGATTTTCAAGAAAAATTGGTACCTGTGATCGACGGAAATGCGCAAATTTTGAAAAAAGCAGCAATATTGGCCCAGGGGCTGAAGGAGCTTGCAGTACCCTTTACCGTTTCTCAGCAATACACAAAGGGCTTGGGAGAAACCGTTCCCGAGCTTGCAAGCGCAATTGATTCTTTTCGCTATTTAGAGAAAACCACCTTTAGCTGCCTTCAGTGTGATGAAATTGCAGCTTGGGTGAAAGAGCAAGGCAAAAAAAATATTCTGGTTTGCGGTGTTGAAGCACATATTTGTGTTTTGCAAACAGTGGTTGATCTTTTAGAAGAAGGCTACCGTGTATTTGTTGTTGCTGACTGCGTGGGTTCCAGAGTTCCTTTTGATAAACAAATCGGCTTGGAGCGCATGAAGGCGGAAGGCGCCCTCCTCACAACCTGTGAGGCAGCCTTGTTTGAATTGACAGGGGGTGCAAAATCACCTCACTTTAAGGCAATTTCTAAATTAGTAAAATAAAAAGCTATGGCACAAAACAAAAGGCGGCCGGGCAAGGGCCTTGGCCGCTTTTTTTACAGGCTTATCTGTGTTATTTTTCTTTGAAACGAATGTACCCTTTTTTGTTGGCGATAAATAAAAAGCTGCAAGAGGGTATGCCGGAAATAATCCCCTACTTTCCTCACCGGTTTTATATATTGTAAAATTATTTCTTCCGTTCCATGGGCGGAGGTATCTTTTTTTGTCAAAAATATGATAAATCTAAATTAAATTTATTTTAAATTTCAAATAAGGTTAGCCCTGTATGCTCTATACAGGCTCAATTAACGGAGGTATAACATGAAGGCAGTGGAACACTTGAAAACAATTACACACCATAGAAGTCTGGTTAGACAGTACTGTTTTCGAGTTGGGCTTTATTGGCAGGGGATCACCCATGATTTATCTAAATATTCGCCTACGGAATTTCTTGTGGGGGCGAAATATTTTCAAGGGGACCGTAGCCCAAACAACGCAGAGCGGGAGAAAAAGGGATATTCCAGCTCATGGCTGCACCATAAAGGCAGAAACAAACACCACTTTGAATATTGGATTGACTATAATAAGGATAAGGATACCCTGTTGGCAGGCATGAAAATGCCCGTTCGTTTTGTGGCGGAAATGTTTATAGACCGCATCGCCGCTTGCAAAACATATCAAAAAGGCGCATACACCGATGCCAGCCCCTGGGAATATCACTCAAAAAGCAGACTTGTGCATGAAATTATGCATAAGGATTCCTTAAAGCTGTTGGAGCATTTTTTGAAAATGCTGGCGGAACAGGGGGAAGGAGCTACCTTGGCATATGTAAAAAGATATCTGAAATACGAAAGAAAGTGCGCTCTGAAGGCATGGATCAAAAGGTATCTTAGCGGGAGGAAGGTATAAAGGCAACACTCCATTGACGCACAGAACAGAGAGAAAAAGACACTTTACCCAGACAATTGGCATAAAAAAGGATGGCGTAAACATTGCTTTCTATGCAGGGGCGTGGTGGTTTTTTCTCACAGAAGAAGGGAATCGGGAAAACCCATAGATACTGAGTATAAAGGACTTTTTATAAAAACAAGCTACCTGCAAAAAAGCTGTATGCAGGCAGTGAACTACATATATTTTGAACAATTTGAGAATACCCGTCTGCGGGTGAGAATTCCATACGGCAGTTTGTTTCCTAAAAATGGGCTGATACGAAAGCATCTTTGGGCATCCCCACAGCCTCCAGATTTATAGGATGGCAAAATATATAGAGGCAGCACCCTTTTCCCCGTCCCTGCTGCATATATCATCTAAAGTTCACAAAAAACTAGCTTAAAATTCATAAAGTTGCACAAAATGTTAAAAGCAGTGAAAAGTTAATTGCAGCCATACAGGTGTTATGTTATGATTACTGTGGCAAATTTCGACACAGCTAATACAAGCTATTTTTAAACGGAGGAAAAAATGGATTACGCTACTATAATCATCCCATTTATTGGTGGGCTGGCCATGTTTATCTTTGGCATGAATTACATGGCTCAAGGTTTACAAAACGCCGCCGGAACAAAAATGAAATCAATCCTTGAAGCATTGACACAAAACAAGCTGATGGGAATTGCCCTAGGCTCCTTAGTGACGGCCATTGTACAGAGCTCATCCGCAACAACCGTTATGGTAGTCGGCTTTGTAAATGCAGGCTTGATGAACCTTACACAGGCAATGAGCGTTATTATGGGTGCCAACATCGGTACCACCGTAACAGGCTGGTTAGTTTCCAGCTCTGAATGGGCGAAAATGTTCAGCCCCTCCACCATGGCTCCTCTGGCTGTCATGATCGGTGTGATCCTTCAGATTACCGGTAAAAAAATGAAGCATAGAGAAATTGCTTCCATTATTATTGGCTTTGGTATTCTATTCATCGGGATGCAAACAATGTCTGATAGTGTATCCCCCCTTAGTAAATCTCAAGTTTTTAAAGATGCTTTTATTACATTAGGACAAAACCCCATGCTGGGTATTTTAGTAGGTGCCGGTGTTACCGCAATCATTCAAAGCTCCTCTGCTTCTCAGGGGATTTTGCTCTCTTTGGCGGCAACAGGGTTAGTGCCCATGAATGCGGCGGTTTTTATTATCATGGGTCAAAATATCGGTACCTGTGTTACTGCTTTGATCAGCGGTAT
Organism: Tyzzerella sp. UBA1042; assembly: GCA_002316675.1. Lineage (GTDB taxonomy): Bacteria > Bacillota > Clostridia > Lachnospirales > Anaerotignaceae > Chakrabartyella. The sequence continues at coordinate 13,682 of DCDZ01000052.1, read as the reverse complement.
CGGCGCCGGAAAAAATGCAAAATGTGTAGGGTATATGCACCTTATGTTTAATATTATTGGTACCATTATATTCAGTATTATTGCAATGATTTATTTCTTTTCGATACATCCCGAGGCAGGCTTGGGCATGATTACACAAACACGAATCAGCGCAATTCACACTGCGTTTAATATTGGCACAACCCTCCTAATTTTCCCTTTCTCCGGTTGGATTATCCGTGTTGCAATGAAACTAAATGGTGTTACCGAAAATACGGACAGGGATCAGGGGCAGCTTCTTCATTTGGATAAGCGTATGCTGCAAACGCCAAGCCTTGCGGTGGAGGGTGCCAAGCAGGAAACCATTCGTTTGGGGAAAATGGCACGGAAAAATTTAGGCTGCTCCTTAGAGGCCCTTCGTGACTGTTCCGCCGAAAGGATTGAAGAGATAAAACAGCGGGAAAGCATGATTGATAGGGTCTGTGACGGCATTTCCGAATATCTGATTAAGCTTTGTACCTTGCAAATCAGCGACAAAGAAAACCAAATGGTAACTTCTCTGCTGAATACCATCAGCGATATGGAGCGTGTTGGCGATCATGCGGAAAATATTATAGAATTGGCCGCAGAAATGAAGCACGAGGATTTAACCTTCAGCAATACTGCCATGGAGGATTTAAATGAGATGATTTATGCCGCTCTTTCCAGCTATGACAATGCCCTAAAAGCTCTGGAAAACGACGACATTGCTTCAGCGGCAAAAACAGCGGTTTTTGAGGAACAAGTGGATGCATTGGAAAAACGTCTGCGTGCCGGCCATATCGACAGATTATCTAATGCAGAGTGCAACGTAAATGCAGGGATTCATTACCTGGAAGTCCTTGCAAATCTGGAGCGTGTATCTGACCATGCAATGAATATTTCACAGGTTGTTTTAAATGAACATCGGTATAATAAAAATATAAATGAAGACAACGTAGTGCTGGTATAAACAAAAAAGCCCAACTGGGCTTTTTTTGTTTGGATTTCACTAGGAAACTCCCTGGCTGGTTCTATTCTTCAGAAGGCGGCAAAGGCTTTATAAATGGTACGAATGGCCTCTTCCATATCCTGTTCCGCCACCCCTACCCAGGTACTTAATTCACTGCAGCCTTGGTTGATCATTACTACCTCAATGCCTTGGCAGTGCAATGCTTGGTAAATCCGGTTGACCGCCGATTTATTATGCACAATGCCATAGCCCACAAGAACAATACCGGCAATCCCCGGCTGTAATGATATGGTAAAGGAAAGTCCCGCCTTTTGCAGTTCCCCCGTAAATGATTTTTCCGCCGCCGCAAACCCGAAGGTATCCACAAGCAAACAAACCGTCTTCATAGCTGAGGGCAGGTATTGAAATTTAAAGCCGCAAGCTTCCGCCGCCTGCAGCACTTCCTGAACAAATTTGGGGGCCTTTTCCCCGCCATGCTCCTCCAAAACCAAAAGGGTAAAGCCTTTTTTCCCCGAAAGCCCCGCAAAAATGGCAAAATCCGCCCGATGCAATGCAGTGCCGGTAATCATGGTTCCCTCATGCTCCGGAAAATTGGTATTGCAAATATTTGTGGGAATGCCCGCACAGCTGACGGGAAATACGCAATCCTCATGAAGCACCGTGGCTCCGGCACTGCAAAGCTCATGCATTTCTTGGTATGTAATATGGCGGATGGGGCGAGGGTTTGCCACAATACGGGGATCGGCCATGAAAAACCCGGAAACATCCGTCCAGTTTTCATATAGCTCCGCCCTTGCTCCCCGGGCAACAATGGCACCGGTAATGTCACTGCCGCCCCTTGAGAAAACACGAATGCTCCCGTCGGGGCCGCTTCCGTAAAATCCGGGTATCACAACCCTTTCCATTTCCTCCAGCCTTTTCCCCAGTACGCAATTGGTTTTTTCACTGTCGAATTCCCCTCGGGCATCAAAAAAAATCACCTCCGCAGCATCCAGAAATGTATAGTCCAAGTAATTGGCCAATAATAGACCGTTCAAAACCTCTCCTCGGCTTGCGCAATAACCCGACGAAGCCCCCGCCTCTATTTT
>DCDZ01000052.1:0-11517 GCA_002316675.1 Tyzzerella sp. UBA1042 | reverse complement strand
CTCTCCTCGGCTTGCGCAATAATCCGACGAAGCACCCGCCTCTATTTTTTGCTGAATTTCTTCAAAATACGGCCCAAGATCTATGGTGAGGGAAAGGGCATTTGCAATTCCATCATACCGCTTACGCACCTCCTCAAAGGTTTCAAGAAAGGATTTCCCCGTTTTCCGTTGGGCATGACAGCGATACAAAAGATCCGTTACCTTTTCATCCAGATCGAAACGGCGCCCCGGCGCACTGGGCACCACAAGGGTTCTGCGGCTGTCTGCAAAAACAATATCCCGTACCTTTTGAAACTGTGCTGCATCCGCAAGCGAGCTGCCGCCAAATTTTGCTGCTATCATTTTGAATTTCCCCCTTACAAAGCGGCAGAGCACCCTTCTTCTGCCCAGCATACGCAGAAGGACACTTGGCCGCCCTTTTACAACGAAACTGTAAAGCCCCTTTGTCTATCAATAAAGTTTTTTATCATTTTACTTGTTATACACGGAATTTTCAATGTTTTTTTTAAATCTGGCTATATGAAAAATCAATCCCTCAGAAAAATTTTGATTGTAAACCCTTGGTTTATTTTAGGACAATCTGCCTTTAAAATCCTCATAGCCAAAGGAACGGATTTTTTTTATGTTTCCCTCTCTGGGAAGCAATGCAATGTCCGGAAGGCGCATTCCATTAAAGGTATTGTTTTTTACCATGGAATAAATTGCCATATCATGAAAAATCAGTTTATCTCCAACGGCAAGGGGTTGGTCAAAGGAATACTCCCCGATCACATCCCCCGCCAGACAGGTTGCCCCCGCCAAACGATAGACATACGGCTTTTCCTCAGAGGTGCCGCTTTGCCACAACGGCGGACGATAGGGCATTTCAATGACATCCGGCATATGGCAGGCAGCGGAGGCATCCAAAAGGGCAATCTCTATACCGTTTTCCACAATATCCAACACCGAGGCCACCAAATAGCCTGCATTGAGGGCTACCGCTTCCCCCGGCTCCAAGTAAACGGCAGCATTATATTTTTCTCTGAATTTTCGGATGCACTGTATGAGGGCTTCTTTATCATAATCCTCTCGGGTGATATGATGCCCGCCGCCAAAATTAACCCACTTCATATGAGGAAGAAATTCACCAAACTTCTCCTCCACCGCTTCCACTGTTTCCAGTAAGGCATCGCTGTTTTGTTCACATAATGTGTGAAAATGCAGGCCTTCAATGCCTTCCAAAAGCTCCGGCCTAAAATTTGCTTTTGTTACACCGAGGCGAGAGCCCACAGCGCAAGGATCATAAATGCCGTGTTCTTGGGTTGAGTGCTGGGGATTGATGCGGATGCCGCAGCTTGTTCCAGCCTTCAGCGCCTTTTCCTTATATCTCTTCCATTGGGAAAAGGAATTAAAGGTAATATGATCGCAAATTTTTACAATCTCATCAAATTCCTGTTCAATATATGCCGATGAAAAAACATGGGTTTCCTTCCCCATTTCTTCATACCCAAGTTTGACCTCAAACAGACCGCTGGCCGTTGTTCCGTCAAGATATTCCCCGATGAGGGGATATACGGCAAACATGGAAAACGCCTTTTGCGCCAGCAGTATTTTACAGCCGGCCCTTACAGAAACCGCCCGCAAAATCTCCAAATTTTTTATAAGGCGCAGCTCGTCCACCACATAACATGGTGTTTCCACCCCATATACTCTCCCATCCATTAGTCCACCAAGGTTGGATTAAAATCCTCATTCCAAGGCAATCCCCATTTGTTTAATGCTTCCATAAATGGATCAGGATCAATTTCCTCCATATTCCAAACACCGGGCTTGTTCCATGTTCCGTTCATCACAAGCATGGCTCCAATCATGGCCGGCACGCCGGTGGTATAGGAAACCGCCTGACTGCCTACCTCTTTATAACACTCCTGATGGTCACAAATATTATACAAATAATATGTTTTTTCCTTGCCATCCTTCATGCCTTGGAAAATGCATCCGATATTTGTTTTCCCTACGGTACGGGGGCCGAGGCTTGCAGGATCGGGCAATACAGCCTTCAAAAACTGCAGGGGCACAATCTGCTTCCCTTCAAATTCGATGGGCTCAATAGAGGTCATCCCTACATTTTTCAAGCACTTCAAATGAGTCAAATAGCTTTGTCCAAAGGTCATGAAGAAACGAATGCGGCGAATGCCCTTTATATTTAAGCCTAAGCTTTCCAGCTCCTCATGATGCAGAAGATACATATCCTTTTGCCCCACCTCTGCAAAATCATAGGTGCGCTTGATTTCCATAGGCTCTGTTTCTACCCACTTGCCGTTTTCCCAATAGCTGCCGTTGGCAGTTACTTCTCTGATATTGATTTCGGGGTTAAAGTTTGTTGCAAAGGGGTAGCCATGGTCTCCGCCGTTACAATCCAAAATATCAATATAGTTGATTTCATCAAAATGATGCTTTTGGGCATATGCCGAGAAAACACCGGTTACGCCGGGGTCAAAGCCGCTTCCCAACAGGGCGCAGATGCCTGCCTCTTTAAATTTTTCACGGTATTCCCACTGCCATTTATACTCAAACTTAGCGGTATCCAAGGGTTCATAATTGGCAGTATCCACATAATGCGTTTTTGTTGCCAGACAAGCCTCCATAATGGTCAAGTCCTGATAGGGCAAAGCAAGATTTAATACTACATTGGGCTGATATTCCTGAATCAAGGCAACCAAATCCGCCACGTTATCCGCATCCACCTGGGCAGTTTGAATTTTTGTTTTTGTGGCACCCTCAAGCTTTGCCTTCAACGCATCACATTTGGATTTTGTGCGGCTGGCAATCATAATTTCCTCAAAAACTTCGCTGTTTTGGCAGCATTTGTGCACTGCAACGCCGGCAACGCCTCCGCAGCCGATAATCATACATTTTCCCATGTTGTTTTCTCCTTTACTTTGTAATTTGCAATAGAATCTCTCGTGTTATTTTACAAGCCGCCGCCGTTGAACTTCCGCTTTGGTCATAATGGGGAGAAAGCTCGTTGATATCGCAGCCTACAATGTTTAACTGATGCAACTGCAATACGGCTTTCAATAATTCGTGAAAGGAAATGCCTCCCGCTTCCGGGGTGCCCGTTCCGCAGAATATGGACGGGTCTAAAACATCCAAATCCAGCGTAAAATAAATAGGTTTTCCTTTTAGCTTTTCTACGGTTTCCGAAAACCCCCTAAGGTCAAATTTATGCAAAAAGGTATGCTCCTTGGCAAACTCAAATTCATATTTTTCTCCACTGCGTATACCAAACTGATGGATTCTCCCATCTCCTACAATGTTCCATACCTGCCGAAGCACCGTTGCGTGGGAAAGGGGTTCCCCCAAATACTCCGTTCTAAGGTCGGTATGGGCATCCAAATGAACGACGTGTACATCGGGGTATTTTCGGGCCACCGCCCGCAGAGCACCCAAGGTAATCAAATGCTCTCCGCCAAGCATGACAAACCGCTTTCCATCGGCAAGAATTTTCTCCGTATAGCCCTTAATGCTTTCTAAAACTTTTGGCACATTCCCGAAGGGCAGCTCCAAATCGCCGCCGTCAAAAATTTTATGCTCGGTTAAATCTCCACCGCAATAGGGGGAGTAAGTCTCTATACCGAAGGATTCATTGCGGATTGCTCCGGGGCCAAAGCGAGTGCCGGGGCGAAAGGAGGCCGTACCGTCAAAGGGGACGCCAAACAGCACAAGCTCCGCCTCCTCATAAGCGGCATCGCAGGCCAAAAAAGTCTGTATATTTTTATTCATCCGACAAAAGCTCCTTTACATAAGTGGGCAGGGCAAATGCACCATGGTGCAGCTCCGTGTTATAATACTTTGTTTTTATACCCAACGCATTCCATTTTTCCGCCCCTGTATCCTCCAGTGGATACAGGGTTTTTGAAGCAAGCCCAAACAGCCAATGCCCCGAAGGATAGGTGGGGATATGTGCCTGATAAACAAAGCTGATCGGAAATACATGGGAAATGCGTTTGTGGGCAGATTTCATTGCCTTGGCATCCTCTTGGTAAAAGGGGCTTTCATGCTGATTGATCAGAATCCCTTTCTCCGAAAGGGCGCGGTAACAGTTTCCATAAAATTCCTTGGTAAACAGCACCTCTCCGGGGCCAAAGGGGTCCGTAGAATCCACAATAATCAAGTCATATGTCTGCTCTGTGTGGCGCACAAATTTCAGCCCGTCTTGAAAATGCAAGGCTACCCGTGGATCGTCAAAGCCGCAGGCCGTTTGGGGTAAAAATTCCTTGCAAACCCCAACCACTCGTTCATCAATTTCTACCACGTCAATTTTCTCTATACCGCTGTACTTGCCCAGCTCCCGCAAAACGCCGCCGTCTCCGGCGCCGATGACCAACACCTTTTTGGCCTCCGGATTTACCGCCATGGCGGGATGGGTCATCATCTCATGATAAATAAATTCATCCCGCTGGGTCAGCATCATAATGCCATCCAGTGTCAAAAACCTGCCGAACTCGGGGGAATCAAACACCGAAATTTTTTGATACTCACTAACCTCATGATGCAGCTGGGTTGAAACCTTCAGAGAAAACTTTACATTTGGCGTATGATATTCGCTGTACCACAAATCATCCATTTTCTTCTCCTTTCCATACATTCAGCCGGCTGATATCCATACTTTCCGGCCCTGTAAGCACACAGCCCTTTTCCTTGGCATATTGGATATATGCAATATTCTGGGTGTTCATTCGCTCTCCCGGTGCAAGCAGGGGAATCCCCGGCGGATAACACATAACAAACTCCGCACACACCCTGCCCTCGCACTCTGCCAACGGCAGGCTGACCTTCTCCCCATAAAATGCTTCTTGAGGGGAAATCACCACCGTGGGGGTAATATAGGCTAAATCCAGCGCCGCCTTACTTTCTTTTTTATAAATGCGCCGAATTTCTCCCAGTGCACTGATTAACCGCTCTATATTTTTGTTTTTATCTCCTACGGAAATATAGGCCAGAATGTTTCCCAAATCTCCGAATTCAATTTGAATATCATATTCATCCCGCAGCAAATCGTAAACCTCAATGCCCGCAAGCCCTAAGCCCAGTGTATTGACTGACAGCTTTGTGGTGTCAAAATCAAACACGCTGTTCCCGTTGATCAGATCGTTGGCATAGGCATAATAATCGCCGATGGCGTTTATCTCCTCCCTTGCGTAGCCAGCAAATTTCTTCACCTTTTCAAAGGTTTCCATACCCCATAATGCAAGGTTTCGTCTGGAAATATCCAAGCTGGAAAGCAGCAGATACGAGCCGCTGGTGGTTTGGGTAAGATTTATGATTTTTCTTACATCATTGGGATTCACTCCTCCTCCGCAAAGCAAGAGAGCGCTTTGTGTGAGAGAGCCTCCCGACTTATGCATACTGACCGCCGCCAAATCCGCCCCTGCTGCCATGGCGGAAAGGGGCATATCCTTTCCGAAATAAAAATGTGTGCCATGGGCTTCATCCGCAAGAACGCGCAAGCCCTTTTCGTGGGCAATGCGGGTGATTTGCTTGATGTCAGAGCAAATGCCATAGTAGGTGGGATTATTGACCAAAATTGCCTTCGCCCGGGGGTGGGCTTCCATGGTTGTTTTTACCTCATCCACAGACATCCCTAAGGCTATGCCCAGCTTTTTATCCATTTGGGGGTTAATGTATACAGGGGTGGCGCCGCAAAGCACCAAGGCATTGATAACGCTTTGATGCACATTGCGGGGCAGAATAATTTCCTCCCCCCGTTGCACACTGGCAAGAATCATTGCCTGCACCGCCGAGGTTGTCCCTCCCACCATAAAAAAGGCATAGGCTGCGCCAAAGGCTTCTGCAGCAAGCTCCTCCGCTTCCTTGATGACACTTGTGGGATGACAAAGATTATCCAAGGGCTTCATAGAATTTACGTCCACAGAAAGGCACCGCTCCCCCAGAAATTCCGTCAACTGGGGATTGCCCTTCCCATGCTTATGCCCGGGCACATCAAAGGGCACCAAGCGCCCATGGCGCATTTTTTCCAACGCCTCCATCAGAGGCATTCTGCTTTGATCCTTCAACCCTTCACCCCCCGATAAATGTTGGAGCCGCTGAATATTTCTATCATTTCACAACGCAGTGCATGGGTCACATCCAACCGTATTTTGGGCGGGATTTCGTAAACATCAGAATTAAACAGATAATTTTGAAGCACCAAATCCTTTATCAGCATTTTTGTGTGAAAAAGGTTGGATTGGTATATATTTACATCAATGGCATCATACTTTTGCAGAATATCCTTGTCGATATAATCCTGAATGGAGGTAATCCCATGATCCATAAACAGCTTTTGCCCCTCCATGTCTCGGGTAAACCCCCGCACCCGATAGTCCATGGTGATAATATCGGAATCAAAGCTCCCAATCAAAAAATCCAAAGTGGATAAAGGGGTAATTTCTCCGCAGGTTGCCACATCAATATCCACCCGAAAGGTCGCAATGGACGTCTCCGGGTGATATTCGGGATAGGTATGCACGGTGACATGGCTTTTATCCAAATGGGCCACAACGGTTTCGCCGCTGCGGGCTTTCGCCATACTTTCCTCTGCAATTAAAAAGGTAACACTGGCCCCTTGGGGTTCATAATCCTGCTTGGAAATATGCAGCACCGTTGCACCAATCATTTCCGTAAGTTTTTTTAATATGGCAGTCAAGCGTTCTGAATTATACTGCTCATTGATATATTTAATATAATCCTGCTGCTCCCTTGCCGTTTTGGCATAGCAAATATCGTAAATATTAAAACTCAGCGATTTTGTGAGATTATTAAAGCCGTACAGTTTCATTTTATTTTTCATTTTGAAATCCCCCAAATTAAAAAAGATGCGCCACAGCATACCTATGGCACATCTTATAAATCGTTCAATGGAATTAAGGTTCTGCGCAAAACTCTACCGCCGAAATAGAGGTATTTTTCCCGCTACCATAATGTTTTCAGAGTTTATATAGTAAGAACTACTTTTACTACTCCTGCTATTGACCGTTTCACAAGTGTGTACCCTAGTACACTTGGTTATGAAGTAACCAACTGGCAATTGAGTTGCCAACTTATAAAAGTTGCGCTCTTAACGCAATCAATAATGTGAAGGGAAATCTTCACAATCGGCAGTTGACCCGGCTGTCCGTATGGCCTTGAGCTTCCAAATGGTAGAAACTGGTCAAAAGTATTCCCGCTATATGCGATCGAAAACAGGTTCATTTTAATGCATATCCTCTGGTTTTGTCAATAGGTTTTTTCAAATTGATTCATACTTTTATTTTTTGCCCTTGTAATTTTGGGAAAAGCCAAATTCTATGGCACAATTTACATCATTTTCGATCCATTTTTGCACATATCTTTTTATGAATGAACTCAAAGTACGTCTTGTTTTTATTTTTTCTCTATCAAATTTATCTTTCCCGCCCGCCGGTGGGATATACTTTACATAATAAGAAATTAACAGTAATATTTCTTAAACACAGAGAAAACGGGGCTTTTCTTCCTTCTTTCGGGGGAAATCCAACCCTTCCATACTGCTTTTCCAAATACTTTATGCTATAATAGGGCATAGTAAATATATAAGAAAAAGGGGATTCAGTATGCAATTTAAAGCATTGGAATACTTGGAAGCCGTCTATCATTATAAAAATTTTACAAAAGCCGCCGAAGCGCTCTTTGTTTCTCAGCCTGCAATTTCTGCGGCAATCCGCAAGCTTGAAGAGGAATTTAATGTTAAGCTGATCACCCGCACGCCCAAAAAGGTGCTTTTTACGCCGGAGGGGGAAGGGTTTGCAACAAAAATTATTCCTATTTTAGAGGAGCTGCGCACACTGGAAAAGGATATGCTTGCAAAGGGCAGTAATAAAAAGCAGATACTGCGCCTTGGCCTTTCTCCCACTGCGCCAGCGGATATTGTTCATAAAATTTATCAAGTATTTTTGCCCTCCCTGTCAGAAAACGAAGAGGTTTTTTTTGACGAGGGCGGCGCCTACTACCACCTTGCAAAAATTGCCGCCGGTGAGATCGATGTGGCAATCAACGTCCTTCCGGAGGATATTTCTAATTTTGCCGTTTCTTCTATCCCCCTATATCAGCAGGAAATTTGCCTTTTAATCAGAGAGGACAGTGTGTTGGCCCAATACGATAAAATTCCCATCCAGCTGCTCAACTCCACCCCCATTACCAGCCTCGGTGCCTCCTCTTACCTGCCAAAGCGTCTTGAAATGGAAGCCGCAAAACGAAATATACGTTTAAAGGTAGCTTCAAAACATCTGCATCAAACCAGTTATATTGAAGAAATTCTATTGGGCGGCAGCTCCGGCATTATCAATGTAGACAGCAACAATATGTCTCGGGCATTATACGCCCATAAGGCCTTGGTGACCAGGCCCTTTCTGGAGCCTATGTATCTTGAAATCGGCATATTATACAGCAGGGAAAAACATCCTCAGCCTCTGACACAAAAAATTTTGAACTTTATTGCGGCCTCGGCAAAACTTGAAGGGCACCAGAATCCGGAAAATAAACTATTTTTCTAAATCACGCTGCCTCTTCTTGCTGAAACTATCTGCCCTTGTATCCCAAAAACAGGGATGGTTTTCCATGAATTCCTTTTATGATTGGGCTTAATGATAAAAGGAATTTATCTTATAACAAAAATAATGTATTGTACAAAACTACATACTTATTTTACAATAAAATAAAATAAATCTGATAATTTTACTGATTTTTTTCAACAAAGGAGGAAACATTATGTCGCAAATGATGAAATGTGTAGTGAAAGAAAGACCAGAAGTTGGCGCATTGACTTTTACGGAAAGGCCCATTCCCACTTATGGTGCAAACGATATTCTTGTGAAAGTGAAGGCGGCGGCGGTTTGCGGAACCGATGTTCATATCATGGAATGGAATGAATGGTCCCAAAAGCGTATCACCCCTCCTACCATTATCGGCCATGAATTTGCCGGAGAGGTCATTGCCGTTGGCGACTGTGTGACAACGATCAAAGTCGGTGATTTGATTTCCGCCGAAACCCATATTGTTTGCAACTCCTGTTCTCTCTGTCATAACGGCTATGCCCATGTTTGTGCCAACACAAGAACCATCGGTGTAGCAAGGGACGGCTGTTTTGCTGAATATATTGCAATTCCTGCTGAAAATGCCATTGTTTATGATCCTTCCACCCCGGTGGAAATCGTATCCATTATGGAGCCCTTTGGTGTAGCCGTTCATGCCGCACTGGAATTCCCCGTTGCCGGAAAAACAGTTTTGGTAAACGGATGCGGGCCCATCGGCGTCATGGCAGTTGCCGTCGCGAAAAAATGTGGTGCCACAAAAGTGTTTGCCGTTGAAATCAACAAACAGCGTGGCGCATTGGCATTAAAAATGGGTGCCGATGAAGTGTTAAACCCCATGGAGCTTGATGTCGTAAAAACCGTGAAAGAAAAAACAGGCTACGGCGTAGACGTTGTGATCGAATTTACAGGCAATGTCAGAGCAATCAAAACCGCCATCGAATGTATGGCCCCCGAAGGAAAAATGGCGGCGGCGGGCCTCCCCGACGGTTCCGTTGATTTTAATTTTTCAGAATTTGTTTACAGCGGCAAGGTAATCAAAGGCATTGCCGGGCGATTGATGTATAAAACTTGGGAGGATGCCAAAGGCCTTCTTGCAGGCGGCCTAGACCTTTCCCCCATTATTACCCACACCCTTCCTCTGGAAGAATTTGAAGAAGGCTTGCGCTTAATGAAAAGTGGCGAATGCTGTAAAGCAATTTTAATACCTTAGATGCACTTCCTCTTACCGTTCAGATAAAAAGGGAACACTGAGAAAGAAATTGTTGCACAGAAAGGAACTGCCCCATGGAGTCATATTTTGGCTTGGTGGGGCAGCTTCTTGTCTAACCAATTATCTTTTGCGGCCAGCTGCAATAAAAGGCCAAAAATCCCTCTGGATGCATCCTATAATAACGCTATGTATTTGCCCGTCTTCTACAGTTGCACCCGACCATTCTCTTACCCCTAAAATATAAGCTGCTGATATCCTCTACCTCCGCCTTTGGAAGAAAATTTATTTTGAATGATATTATTTTTTTGTTTTTTCAACGCATATTGAAAAAGTTTTAGCGTGGTGTTGTTTTCATAAAAGCAATATAGACGATAAGGTAGAATAAGTTGCGCAAATTGAAAAAGAGATAAAAAAAACATGGTTTGCAAATCTCTGTTAGAATGAAAGTAATCACACGACCATTCTGAGATGAGATAATAAACCATGTCTGAGAAAATTTACAGTTAAACGAAGAAGTAATCAAGGGGCAAATTAGAGAATTAGTTCGTGGGAGCGTCGAAGAAACACTCAACGGGCTACTGGAGGCCGAAGCAAAGAACCTGACGCAAGCTGCACGCTACGAGCGCAACGAGGAACGCCAGGGGTATCGTAGCGGTCATTACAGCCGAAATCTTACCACAACATCCGGTGATGTTACGCTAAATATACCGGGGGCTTAAGGGCATCTCGTTTGAGACGGCCATCGTTGAGCGGTATCGCCGTCGAGAAAGCAGTGTAGAGGAAGCGCTCATCGAGATGTATCTAGCCGATGTCTCTGTTCGTCGGATTGAAGACATCACCGAAGCCCTCTTGGGCAGCAAAGTTTCACCTTCTACCATTAGCGAGCTAAACAAGAAAGCATATGTTCATATTGTGAAGACTGGCGGAACCGCCCCTTGCAGGGCGGACATTATCCGTACGGCTACGTAGATGGTATCTATCTGCGCCGCAACTGGGGCGGTGAATATGAAAATGTGGCCATCCTGGTGGCAATCGCAGTGAATGAAGATGATTACCGGAAAGTTCTGGGTGCTGCCGAAGGAATGAAGGAAGACAAGGCCAGTTGGGTCAGCTTCTTTCAATGGCTCAGAGGACGTGGCTTAGACGGAGTCAAGCTCATCGTGGGCGACAAGTGCATGGGCATGTTGGAGGCCGTGGGAGAGGTGTTTCCAGAGGCCAAATACCAGCGCTGCGTGGTACATTTTTACCGCAATGTGTTTTCTGTGGTACCAAAGTCCAAGGTGAAGCTGGTAGCCAAAATGCTCAAGGCCATCCATGCCCAGGAAAGCAGGAAAGCGGCTCGCGAGAAGGCCGCGGCAGTTGTTGAGGAACTGCGAGCCATGAAGCTGAAGGAGGCTGCCAAAAAGATTGAGGACGGCGTGGAGGAGACGCTGACCTACGCGGATTTTCCCTTTGAGCACTGGACGCGGATCCGTACTAACAATGTCATTGAGCGGCTCAACCGAGAGATTCGCCGACGCACCCGCGTGGTGGGCTGCTTTCCCGACGGAAACTCGGCCCTCATGCTGGTTTGCGCTCGGCTGCGCCATGTTGCCGGCACCCAGTGGGGCAACAAAAAGTACATGAATATGAAGCATCTGGAGGCCATCTGCGAGGATGCCTCCGCTGCCGGTTAACTTCACTACACTCAGAGACTGCAAACCAATTTGCGCA
>DCDZ01000065.1 GCA_002316675.1 Tyzzerella sp. UBA1042 | reverse complement strand
ACCCTCAAACTCCCACAAGGGACGCAGTCCCTTGACCCTATATGGGGCAGATAGCATTTCTTTGCCATTGCGTCCCTATGTCCCCTTGCAGCCCCATGTATATGGGGTTGCAACAAAAGTTTTTGGTCTTGCTTTTTTCAAAAAGCAAGTGGGTTTGGGCGAAGCCCAAGGTCTCCCAAGGTTCTCCCAATATCTCCCATCGATGAAACGCCGCTTTTTTTCTCTTGGCGAATACCCCTCGTTCTGCTATAATCAATACAGATGCGCAAACGCATCCCTATTATCGATAAAGGAGGCTTTCCTATGAAGATTAAAACCCTTGCCATGGGCTCTATCGGGACAAACTGTTATGTTGTTTCCGATGACATTGGCAACGCCGCAATCATAGACTGTGACGGCGACCCTATGCCATTATTCTTTTATATCTCAGAAAATAATTTAAACCCGACACATATTCTGCTCACCCATGGCCATTATGATCATATCGGCGCAGTAGAAAAAGTAAAAGAACAATACGACTGTACCGTTGTTGCGGGAAAAGACGAAATCCGCGTTTTGACCGACCCCGCCGTAAATTGCTCCATTTACTCCGGCATACCCATCACTGTCCTTCCCGATGTCCTTGTTTCCGATGGAGACACCGTAACCGTAGGAAATATGGAGTTTCAAATCCTCTTTACCCCCGGGCATACAGAAGGCAGCCTGTGCTATTTTATCGAGGATAACATTTTTTCCGGCGACACACTGTTCCAAGGCTCCTGCGGCAGAACAGACCTGCCTACCGGCGATTGGTCCGCAATTTTACGCTCCTTAAAAATGCTGAAAGACCTTCCGGGAGACTATACCGTATTCCCCGGCCATGGCCCCTCTACCACCTTGGGCATCGAAAGAAGCTCCAATCCCTTTATGTAAAAAACCTGTTTTCCATGGTACGTCTCGTGAATACAGGCTTTCACAATAACCCTGTGCCCTTTTTTTAGGCGGACGGGGTTTTTCTGTCAAAAAGGAGGGTTTTCAAATGAAATATATCCTTGCTCTGGATCAAGGCACCACCAGCTCCCGCTCCATTTTGTTTAACCGGCAGGGCTTAGCCGTTGCCACCGCCCAAAAAGAATTTACACAAGTGTACCCGAAGCCCGGCTGGGTTGAGCATGACCCTATGACACTCTGGCAGACACAGCTGGAAACCGCCCAAGAGGTCTTGGAAAAAATAGGGGTTTCCGCAGAGGAGATTGGTGCCATTGGCATTACAAACCAACGGGAAACAACCATCCTGTGGGATAAACGCAACGGCCGCCCCCTTTGCAACGCCATTGTGTGGCAGTGCAGGCGCACCGCGGCTATCTGCGATGCATTATTACAGACCCAGGGCTATACGGAATTGTTCCGCAGTAAAACAGGCCTGCCCATTGATGCCTATTTCTCCGCTACAAAAATCAAATGGGTGCTGGAAAACGTGGCCGGTGCAAAGGAATTGGCGGCAAAAGGCAATCTTCTCTTCGGCACCGTGGATACATGGCTCATTTGGAACTTAACCGGCGGGCAGGTACACGCCACGGACTACTCCAATGCCTCCAGAACCATGCTTTTTAATATCCATACCCTTGCTTGGGATCAAGAGCTCCTTGATTTATTGGGCATCCCCGAAAATATACTGCCAGAGGTGCTTCCTTCCTCCGGTGTTTTCGGCCAAACCCTCCCCGCTCTTTTCGGCACCCCCATTCCCATTGCAGGGGTCGCCGGGGATCAGCAGGCGGCGTTGTTTGGCCAAGCCTGCTATTCTCCCGGGGCGGCGAAAAACACCTATGGCACCGGCTGTTTTCTGCTGATGAATACGGGAGAAAAACCGGTGCATTCCAAAAACGGCCTGCTCACCACCATCGCTTGGGGCTTGGAGGGCAAGGTCAACTATGCCTTGGAGGGCTCCGTTTTTGTCGCCGGTGCTGCCATTCAGTGGCTGCGGGATGAGCTAAAGCTGATTTCCACAGCGGCGGAAACCGAGGGGCTGTGTCATGCGGTAGAGGATACCTGCGGTGTTTATCTGGTTCCCGCCTTCACAGGCTTGGGCGCCCCCTATTGGGACCCCTACGCCAGAGGCATATTAACAGGCCTGACCCGAGGGGCAAACCGTGCCCATATTGTGCGGGCGGCTGTGGAATCCATGGCATACCAAACCTATGATGTTCTCCATGCCATGGAGCAGGATGCGGGCATTCCCTTGGCGGAGTTGCGGGTGGATGGCGGTGCCGCCGCTAATACCTTTTTGCTGCAATTCCAGTCAGACATTACTGGAGTCCCTGTTTTGCGCCCCTCCACCTTGGAAACCACCGCCTTGGGTGCCGCATATTTGGCAGGCCTTGCCGTTGGCTATTGGAAGAGCCTTACAGAAATCAGACGGAACTGGCAGGTCTCCTGTGCTTTCTCACCAAAGCTTTCCAAGGAATTGGCGGAAGAAAAAAATAACGGCTGGAAAAGGGCGGTAAATCAAGCCTTGGGCAAAAATTAGCAAAACCATATATTGTGCAATTACCATTTTGTATTGAAAAAAACCACAATATATGGTACATTTATAGTCAATGAAAAGAACGGGCCTTCCGCCCTCATCATACATCACTTTGACTATAAAAGGAGGAAACAGCTTATGTATGTAATCAAAAAAGATAACACCCATGAACCTTGGAATGTGCAAAAGGTCGTGGTTGCCGTCAATAAATCCGCTTATCGCGCCTTAATTAAATTTACCCCGGAGGAGCTGAACTTTATCTGCGATTATGTGGAGAAAAAGGCTCTTTCACTGGGCAAGGAAGGCATTCCCATCGGGGAGATGCATAATATTGTCGAGTCCGCCTTAGAGCAGGTGAAGCCTGAGGTTGCGAAAAGCTATCGTGACTATCGCAATTATAAGCAGGATTTTGTGAAAATGCTGGATGAGGTGTATAAAAAAAGCCAATCCATCATGTATATCGGGGATAAGGAAAACAGCAACACCGACAGCGCATTGGTTTCCACAAAGCGCAGCCTTGTCTTTAACCAGTTAAACAAAGAGTTATACCAAAAATTCTTTATGACCACAGAGGAGCTGCAAGCCTGCCGTGACGGCTATATCTATGTTCATGATATGTCTGCCCGCAGAGACACCATGAACTGCTGCCTCTTTGATGTAAAAACAGTGCTTGAGGGCGGCTTTGAAATGGGGAACCTTTGGTATAATGAGCCCAAAACATTAAATGTGGCCTTTGATGTCATCGGGGATATTGTCCTTTCTGCTGCCAGCCAGCAGTATGGCGGCTTTACCGTACCCTCCGTCGACCTTCTTCTGGAGCCTTATGCGGAAAAAAGCTATGAAAAATTTTACCGCCGTTATATCGAAATGGGCCTGACGCCAAAGGTGGCGGATCGGGAAGCCATGGCGGATATTTTGAACGATTTTGAACAGGGCTTTCAGGGCTGGGAATATAAATTCAACACCGTTGCCTCCAGCCGGGGAGATTATCCCTTTATCACCATGAGCTTCGGCACAGGCACAGGCAAATTCGCAAAGCTGGCTTCTATCACCATGCTGAATGTACGCAGAAAAGGACAGGGCAAGAAAAACTGTAAAAAGCCCGTTCTTTTCCCCAAGCTGGTTTTCCTTTATGATGAAAACCTCCATGGCAAGGGCAAGGCATTGGAGGAGGTTTTTGAGGCAGGCATTCTTTGCTCCTCAAAAAGTATGTATCCCGATTGGCTGAGCCTCACAGGAGACGGCTATGTGGCGGATATTTATAAAAAATACGGCAGAATCATCAGCCCTATGGGTTGTCGGGCCTTTCTGTCCCCTTGGTTTGAGAAAGGCGGAATGCAGCCTGCCGATGAAGAAGACAAGCCCATTTATGTGGGTCGGTTCAATATCGGTGCTGTCAGCCTGCATTTGCCTATGATTTATGCCAAGGCAAAGCAGGAAAGCAAGCCCTTTTACGAGGTTTTGGAGTATTATTTGGAGCTGATCCGCAATCTTCATAAACGCACCTATGCGTATCTGGGGGAGATGCGGGCTTCCACTAATCCCTTGGCTTATTGCGAGGGCGGTTTTTACGGCGGTCATTTAGGCCTGCATGATAAAATCAAGCCCCTTTTAAAATCTGCCACCGCCTCCTTTGGCATTACTGCGTTAAACGAGCTGCAAGAGCTGCATAACGGAAAGTCCTTGGTAGAGGATGGCCAGTTTGCCATAGATACGCTGGCACACATCAACCAAAAAATCGCCCAATACAAGGAAGAGGATGGCAATTTATATGCCATTTACGGCACTCCTGCGGAAAGCCTCTGCGGCTTACAGGTAACGCAGTTTCGCAAGAAATATGGGGTGATCGAGTATGTTTCCGACCGGGCATATGTAAGCAACAGCTTCCACTGCCATGTGACGGAGGAAATCACGCCCATTGAAAAGCAAAATTTAGAAAACCGGTTTTGGGACTTGTTCAACGGCGGTAAAATACAGTATGTAAAATATCCCGTTGATTATAATTTGGATGCCATTCGTACCCTCATCCGCCGGGCGATGAAAATGGGGTTTTATGAAGGGGTGAATCTTTCTCTTGCTTATTGTGACGATTGCGGACATCAGGCGTTGGAAATGGATGTATGCCCAAAATGCGGAAGCCATAACCTGACTAAGATCGACCGTATGAATGGGTATCTTTCTTATTCCAGAGTAAAGGGAGACACCCGCCTAAACGCGGCAAAAATGGCGGAGATTGCGGAAAGGAAGAGTATGTAGTCCATGCGTTATCATAATATTACAAAGGATGATATGTTAAACGGTGAAGGGCTGCGTGTTGTGCTATGGGTTTCCGGCTGCGACCATGGGTGCAAGGGCTGCCATAATCCCATCACATGGGATCCCAAGGGCGGCCTCCCCTTTGATGCAGCGGTGCAAAAGGAATTATTTGATGCCTTAGATAACGATTATACTTCGGGCATTACCTTTAGCGGCGGCGATCCCCTTTATCCCGGGAACCGGGAGGAGATCACCCGCTTGGCCGAAGCCATCAAAGAGCGTTTCCCCCAGAAAACCGCATGGCTTTACACCGGGTATCGCTGGGAGGAAATCAGCGCCTTGCCAGTCATGCAATTCATTGATGTCTTAGTAGACGGGCGGTTCATGTTGGATTTAAAAGACCCCAAGCTACATTGGCGGGGCAGCTTTAATCAACGAATCATTGATGTACAGAAATCCATGAAAAACGGCTCTCTTTATCTCTATCAAGCGGAGTAACAGAAAGGAATTAGCCCAAAATGAAAACCATTAAAGTGAAATATCTCAGCGACAAAATAGAGAAACTGCGGTATATCGACGGAAAATCCGATTGGATCGACCTACGGACGGCGGAAAAGGTGGAATTAAAGAAGGGAGAATTTCGTCTGATCCCTTTAGGCATTGCCATGGAGTTACCAAAGGGCTTTGAGGCCCATATTGTACCCCGAAGCTCCACCTTTAAAAACTTTGGTATCCTACAAACAAACCACTGCGGCATTGTGGATGAAAGCTATTGCGGGAACAACGACCAATGGTTTTTCCCGGCCTTAGCCATGCGGGACACCGTCATTGACGTAAATGACCGGATTTGTCAATTCCGTATTTTTGAGCATCAGCCTAAGATTTCCTTTGTAGAGACAGAGGATTTGGAGAATGAAGACCGGGGCGGCATCGGATCCACCGGCAAAAAATAAAAAGACAAGACCTTGCGGGCTTTGCCCGCAAACCCCCACAAGGGACTTGTCCCTTGACCCATTATGAAACCCCATATACATGGGGTTTCGGTAAAGATTTTGCTCTTGCCTCAGGCATTCTATAGGCAGATGATTTCTCTTTGCCATCCCATCCCGTGTACTCCCTTTAAATCCCCATGTATATGGGGTTTTAACAAAAGTTTTTGCTCTTGCTTTTTTCAAAAAGCAAGTGGGGCTTTGGCCAATCACTTTTGCTGCGCAAAGCTGGCTTCGCCAGCTTCCGTTTCTTGAGCAGCGAGAGGGCGAAACCCAAGGCCCTATAACTTCACACCCTACCTGTGGGCAAATAAACACTTCTTTGCTATCCCGTGTACCCACTTTAAAACCCCATGTATATGGGGTTTTAACAAAAGTTTTTGCTCTTGCTTTTTTCAAAAAGCAAGTGGGCTTTGGGGTAAAACCCCAAGGTCTTAATGTCTTAAGCTCTTGCCCTTAAATAAAATAAAAGCCCGCATTGTAAGCATTTACAAGAACTTCTTGTATGCCGCAATGGGGCTTTTTTCTTTGTCTATTGCTAAAAATATATAGGAATCCGTGCATCTGTTTTTGTTGCGCCGTCCAACACGTTACCGTGTTCCATGACTCCGCTCTGGCACCCTTACAACACACAGAAGTAGACTGCTTAGTGCTGCTGCCTTCCGACCCTGACACGATTCACAGGCTCCTGTTGCATAAGACCCGAACATCAACGCCATTTCCCACGGGCAGGCTGTCAGCCGCCGCACCGAGAACAGACATCACCCCCACTATAGCGGATTGTGGGTATAGGGCGCCGCTACCTCCCCGGCTAGCACGGAAATTTTACCGTTCTTCATTCAATGGGCTTGTTGGGAGAAACAATGCCTCCGCTTTTTTTCCCGCCCTCCAAAAATACTGTTTCCTGCATAATAGCCTTATTAGTATAACCGCTTTTTATTCCTCTGTCAACTCGGGAGCATTGTTTTTCCGAAACCTCCTGAAAAATAACCGCATCAGCCGGCTGCATTCCTCCTGTAAAACGCCTTCTTCCACAAGTACTTGATGGTTAAACCGCGGCTCGTTCAAAATATTTAAAATAGATCCGGCACACCCCGCCTTGTTGTTTCTGGTACCAAAAACCACCTTAGGAATACGCGCCTGCACAATGGCCCCCGCACACATAGGGCACGGCTCTACGGTCACATAAAGCACGCAGTCCTCCAAACGCCAATCCCCAACAATCCCTGCCGCCTTATGGATAATTTCCATTTCAGCATGACATAAAGGATTTTTCGCCGTATTCCGCAAATTATAACCACGGGCGATAATTTCCCCGTTCCTCACCATGACCGCACCAATGGGCACTTCCCCGGCGTCAAATGCCTTTTGTGCCTCGGCCAGGGCCTCTTTCATATAGCCTTCCGCTTCCGTCATAGCTCTTTACCCTCTCTGGGATGCAGGCTGGGAAAGAAATAAACTGCCCGTCCTGTCTATATCCTCTGTTATATTCCAATAATCATCAATACCATCGCCGTTCCAATCGCAGGGATAAATCGCCTGTCCGTATTGAATATCCTCGTTTGAGGAACGCAGGCCCCGCTCCGTCAAAATATAGCGTATAGCCGTCCCTGTGGCATCGCAGATATAAACCTCCTTCACCCCGTCGCCGTTCAAATCCCCGCTGTATAGGGCACCATATAAGCTTTCTACACCCAAATGTGTGCTCCACAGCTTTAAAAGCCCCATTTCGGAATGATGATACATATATAAATCCATACCGTCGGTCATCAAATACTCCGCCGTGCCGTCACCGTCCAAATCCGTAATATGGCACTGGGATACCTTGTGGCGCAGGGTCTCCCTCCTTGTTGCAGTCCAACCCTCGTCGCCCCTTTCCAGGGTTTCCATGGCTTGCCCCGTAAACAGAAAAACCTTGCCCTCTTCGGAAGCTAAGGCTGTACTCCCGCCATTTTCCAAAGACAGCTCTTCTTTTATTTGAAAATTAGAATCATAAAAAACCACCTTTGCCGCCCGGGCGGCCTCCTCTGTTTCCTCACCGGCCATATCCGCCAAAAGCACCACCAAATACTCCTCGGCCTCCTCTGTAACAAAAGCCGCGGAAATGGCCTCGAATCCGCCGGAAAATCTTAGGGTCCGCATCCTGCTGATCACCTTTCCTGAAATATGATACAGCTCAACCCTGCCGTCCTGCAGGGAAGTAACCACACCCTCTCTGTTTTTTGCAACAAAGCCGTCCACAGGCAGGCTGCCGCCGTATTCTTTGTATACCGTATTCATTCCTCCCCAATTTTCATAAGTCCGAACCCCGCCGTTGGCCAAAAAAGGATTCCTTTCCCGTAGGCTGTATGCCCCATTATCATACCCGCCCATATAGTATACCCCCGCAAGCTCATTCGCCACAAAAATACAGTTGACCTCGCCGGCCATATCCCCGTTATAGTGCAAAAGCTCCGCCGTAGCCACAACGCTTTGGCTGCCTGCCGCACTCTTTAAGGGATAGCCCCCGTCCTCCGAAGCCGCAAATAAACGGGCATTCTCCGCCGTATCCTCAGAAACCGTTCTGCTGTGGAATACAAGGCTATCCTTATCATAACTCCAATAGAAGGTATCCATCACACCGTCAATCTGGGCGATATATGCCTCCTGCTCCGCCGCCGAAAGGCTGATGCCTTGGTCCTCTTCCTCTTTGTCGCAGCCTGCCATGCAAAAAATACACACGCCAAGCAGCAGCATAATTGCTTTTTTCATATGCTCATTCCTCTCAAAGGGCATGGCCTTTCTCCCATAAAAATTGTGAAAGACCTTGAAACAGTTTCGTTCCCTACGATTTCTAAGAAATACTATTTCTTTATTATATAATAAGCCCTTTGATTTTTCAAATTCATTTTCCAAATACCATTTCAACCAAAATAACCGCCGCCGCCACCCCAACAAAATTGGCAAGCAAAGCACAGCCTAAGGTATAGCGTGTTTTGCGGATGCCTACGGATAAAAAATATAGGCTCATAGTGTAAAATACCGTTTCCGTACAGCTCATCATCACCGAGGAAACCCGGCCCAAAAAGGAATCCGGCCCAAAATTTTGAAAAATATCCAATAAAAGCCCTGTTGCCGCCGATGAGGAAACAAGGCGGATGATGCTTAAGGGCGCTAGCTCCGCCGGAAAGCCCAGCCCCTCCGCCAACGGACGGATAAAATCTGTCATCAAATCCAAAAGTCCCCCTGCACGAAACACCTCTACGGCAACAATCAGCCCAATTAATGTGGGCAGAATCTCTGCAACGGTTTTCAGCCCCTCTTGGGCCCCCTCTAAAAAAGCCTCATACAGCTTGACCCGCTTCAGACAGCCGAAACACAGGATCAATAAAACCGTAGCCGGAATAATAAAATCAGAAATAACTAATAGCAGACGCACCCCTTCATCCCTCCCTATCCATGATTTTTGCGGCAATGATGCCCACAAGGGTGGTCAAAAACGTGGCGGCAATGCCTACCCCCACAATTTCCGCCGGTGCCGCAGAGCCAAACTCCGTGCGGTATGCCAAAATATTTACCGTTACCAGCTGCAAAGAGGACATATTCACCGTCAGAAACATACACATGGCCCCCGTTGCCCGCTCCTTTTCCTTGTTCAGCTTTTGCAGCTCCTTCATGGCCATCAGCCCTGCCGGCGTGGCCGCCCATCCCAGCCCCAAAAAATTGGCGGCAAAATTGGCCGCTATGTATTGTCTTGCTTTATGGTGTCTGGGGACGGAGGGAAATAAAAAATCCATGGCAGGCGTCATTTTTTCCGATAGGCTGTCAATCATACCGCCCTTTTCTGCTATTTTTAATATACCTGACCACATGGCAATTACCCCCGCCATGGTAATGGCCAGCTCCACGGCACTGCGCCCGCCGCCGATCACCGCCGCCGTTACCATATCCATACGGCCCAAAAACGCCGCCGTTAAAATCCCGCCGATCAAAAAAAATCCCCATATTGCATCCAGCATACTTGTCTCCTCCTCCATGCCTTATTGATTCAGTTTATGCTTGTACCCCTCCCATTCATGCTTAAACACTTCCAAAATTCATCTCTGTTGCATGGGTAATTGTATATGCATATTGTATAAAAACAGTGCCATTTTAAAAGAATCCTCATGTATTTAATATATTATTTATAAAATTTTTACAGTAAATTCTATATTTTGTCTGAAATGCATATTTTTACTATGATTTTCTAGTAATTTTTTCCTTTTCTTTCCATTTACTTTTTGTTGTAATTTGTCGAATTTCATGCTAAACTCATTTTTAAGGTACTGGATTTTCAAGGTATTCCACGGAAAATGACAACATAGAAAACTACATTCAGAGGTGAACTAAATGAAATCTACGGGAATTGTTCGTAAAGTTGACGAGCTAGGCCGAGTAGTATTGCCAATCGAACTACGCAGAAATATGGGAATTGAAATTAAAGATTCTTTGGAAATTTTTGTTGAGGAAGATTCCATTGTACTTAAGAAATATGAACCGGCAGATATTTTTTCCGGCAGCATGGAGGAACTTATCGAATATAAAGGTAAAAAAGTTTCTAAGGCTTCTATCATAGAAATGGCAAAACTAGCAGGCCTTACGTTAAAGTAACCATGAAAAAACGCTGAAATACCGCTTTTCTTTTAGGAAAAGCGGTATTTTTGTTGACAAGAGCACATTGTATCTCATAAAATAACCTTATTATGATTAAATTTTGACAAACGAAGGGTGGATATAGTATGAATACAACATTTCAAGGCAGTAAGGATTATGTAGCAAGTGACGAGCTTATGCGTTCCGTCAACATTGCCATTGCCCTTCAAAAGCCTTTGCTCATTAAAGGTGAGCCCGGTACCGGTAAAACAATGCTGGCAGAAGCAATCTCCACCGCATTGGAGAAGGATCTCATTATATGGAATATCAAATCTACCACAAAAGCCCAAGACGGCCTTTATGTGTATGATGTGGTGCAGCGTTTGTATGACAGCCAGTTCGGCAACGAAGGCGTGGATGACATTAAAAAATATGTAAAGCCCGGAAAATTGGGGGAAGCCTTCTCTTCCGATGAACAGGTGATTCTTTTGATCGATGAAATTGATAAGGCGGATTTGGAATTCCCCAACGACCTTCTTTGGGAGCTGGATAAAATGGAGTTTTATATCCCGGAAACAAAGGAAACCATCAAAGCAAAGCAGCGTCCCATTGTAATCATTACTTCCAATGCGGAAAAAGAGCTGCCCGATGCCTTCCTGCGCCGCTGTATCTTCCATTATATCGAATTCCCCGATGAACAGCAGATGCGGGAGATCATTCAGGTGCATTATCCCGATGTGGAGGAGCATCTGTTGGAGCAGGTTTTGGATACCTTCTACTGGATCAGAGACTTATATAACATCCAGAAAAAACCAAGCACCTCAGAGGTGATCGATTGGCTGCAGGCCCTTGTTTTGGGCGGCATTGACCCCGATAGAATCAAAGAAAAGGTGCCCTTTGTCGGCGTACTATTAAAAAAGAACGAGGATATTGATACCATGAGAAGATATTTAAAGTAAAAGCAGGTGAGCCTATATGTTTACTTCATTTTTTTATTTGCTTCGTGCCAGAGGGCTCCATGTTTCCCTAAACGAATGGATGTCCTTGGTTGAAGCGTTGGAAAAGGGCCTTCACGGCTCCAATTTTACGGGCTTTTACTATCTCTGCCGCAGTGTGCTTGTAAAAAGCGAAACGGATTTTGATAAATTTGACGGTGCTTTTCTGGAATTTTTTAAGGATATGGAATTTGCCACCGATGAATTACCAAAAGAGCTGTTAGATTGGCTGGAAAATCCTGCGGATGCCCCCGGCACCGAGTTTGATATGGAACGTGCCATGGAAAACGAACGGCTGTCTCAGAGTGAAATACAAAAAATGTTCCTTGAACGCTTGGAGGAACAAAAGGATGAGCATAACGGCGGCAGCTATTGGGTGGGCACCGGCGGAGTTTCCGTGTTCGGCAATAGCGGCTTCAGCCCCAGAGGAATCCGCGTGGGGGGCAACGGCGGCCAGCGGCGTGCCTTCCAAGTGGCGGGAGAACGAAAATACCGGGATTTCAGACAGGATAATACCCTGGATACCCGCCAGTTCCAAATGGCTTTTCGTAAACTGCGCCAGTTCTCCGCCCGCACAGCGGAAGCAAGAACCGAGTTTGATATTGACGAAACCATTCATGAAACCTGCGAAAATGCAGGAAATTTGCAGGTTGTTTATGAAAAACCCCGTAAAAATATGGTAAAGCTTCTGCTGCTTATGGACAGCGGCGGCTCTATGGAATATTACAGCAGACTTTGCAGCTCTTTATTCCAAGCCGTAAGCAAATCCAATCATTTTAAGGATTTAAAGGTGTATTATTTCCATAACTGCATCTATTCCCGGGTGTATACCGAGGCGGATTTAAGCCCTCGTGATACCATTTCCACAGATTGGATTTTGAATAACCTCAGCAGTGAGTATAAGGTAATCATTGTAGGGGATGCCCAGATGGAGCCTTCCGAGCTGCTAAATCCCAGCTACTATTCCTTCGGTGTGAGAAACGACATTACCGGCCACGAATGGCTGCTGCGCTTTAAAGAAAAGTACCCCCGTATGGTTTGGCTGAACCCCTCAGAGCGTCCTACATGGGGAGGCTGGTGGGCAAAAACCTATGATATTATTCATAAGGATTTTGATATGTACCGCCTAACTCTGGAGGATTTGAACACTGCACTCAAAAAACTGATGGTTTCCAGATAACAGCCTTTTACAAAAGGGTGCCCGCTTCCTGTGGGCACCCTTTTTTTGAGGAAAGCTTCCTTTTCTGAAAAGCCTTCCTTATTTTTATGCTTCCTCAGTGATGTAGCCGATATTGGTACGGATAACGTCGCAGGAATGATGGAATGCTTTCAATTCTTCTTCGGTCAAGTTTAGCTCAAGCACTTCCTCCACACCGTTTTTCCCAATGACACAAGGTGTGCTGATAAAAATATCCTCTTGACCGTATTCTCCGTTTAACTGCGCGCTGCAAGGCAAAACAACCTTTTCGTCATGGAAAATGGCAAATACCAAACGTGCCAGTGTGGACGCAATGCCGTACTCGGTACAGCCCTTGCCCGCAAAGGTCACCCAGCCTCCCTTGACAGCCGCTTCCAATGCCGCCGCATGGTTTACCTTATATTTATCATTCTTTTCCGCAAGCTCCTCCAGAGGCTTTCCGTTTACGGATATATGGGACCAAGGCGCCATCTGGGAATCTCCGTGCTCTCCCAAGGTGTAAGCCACCAAGGACTTATGGTCAATGCCTATTTTTTCGGATAACACCGCTTTAAAACGAGAGCTGTCCAAGCCTGTACCTGTGCCGAATACCCGGGATTTATCAAAGCCGGAAAGCTTATGCACCTGTCTTGCCACAATATCGCAGGGGTTTGTAATGTTCACGAAAATGCCCTGAAATCCTGCCTCCACTACCTGTTTGATAAAGCTGTTTACCATGCCGATGGATACATTCAATTCATCCAAACGGCTGCCGCTCTTTGTAATCACACCAACGCTGATCACCACCACGTCGCAGTCCTTCAAATCGGCATAACCGCCGATACGCACCTCTACCCTGTGGGGGAGATAGGCAACGCTGTCTCTTAAATCCTGACATTCGCTGATGGCCTTTTGTTCATTTGTATCCACCAAAACCAATTCATCCACAATGCCTTGCACCGCCAAGCTATAGGCGCAGTGGGCGCCCACATGGCCGACACCGATAATACCAACACTTCTTGTTTTCATTTAAAAAACCTCCTCTTTAAGTCAAGTACCATTTTATCAGTACTTGCATTTATTTTTTATTAATTCTTCCTGTAATCTATTGGTCCGAAATGT
>DCDZ01000046.1 GCA_002316675.1 Tyzzerella sp. UBA1042 | reverse complement strand
GAAAGGAGCATTTTTATATGGATGAAAAAGCGATTTACCCGTATTCACTGGAGTACGCAAAACAAAGCAGTCCACAGGATGTGGAGCAGTATAAACTTTCTCATAAGCAAAATATTGCTTGCAAAAATGCCATTGAGCAAGCAATACGAGAAAGCTTTGACGGTCTGCGGCTTGGAAAAAATAGTGGCGAACAGGTTATTGCCGATTTTGGCTATGACAGAGTAAACCTTGTACTTGCTAATACCGTGCATCGCAAAGATTATGACGGGCGTTTTTCCCATGACAATAAGGCTTGGGCAAAGACTTTTCCTATTTCCGAAGATATGGTGTTTGACCGTGATCGCAGGAATGATTTTGTGGTAGACAGCCATCCTGCCGTTTTGGATGGGTTTATCAATCAGACACGCAGAGCCTTTGCCCAGTTGAAACCTTCTGTTCAGAAACAACTTGAAGCTGTGCCGAAAGACAGCAAAACCATCAAAGACCCTATAAAAGATAAGGGGGCGAGATAATGGCGTATGTACCCGTACCAAAGGATTTAAGCACCGTAAAAACAAAGGTTGTGTTTAACCTCACAAAAAGGCAGATTGTATGTTTTTCTGCCGCTCTTGCCGTTGGATTGCCTCTTTTTTTTCTTCTGAAAGACCAAACAGGAACGAGCGCCGCCTCTCTTGTAATGATTTTTGTCATGCTGCCATTTTTTATGTTTGCCATGTATGAAAAGCACGGGCAGCCCCTTGAGGTCATCTTAAAGAATTACATTGAGGTGAGGTTCATCAACCCAAAGAACAGACCATACAAGACAGATAATTTTTATGCTGCGGTAGAACGGCTGTACCAATTAGACAAGGAGGTAAAAAACATTGTCCAAAAATCAAAAATCAAGCAGTCAAAAGCTCACCAGAGCCGAGAAAAAGGAAATCGCCGCCGCCATAGAACGAGCAAAGCATAAGGATAAAAAAGAAAAATCTGCACAGGACAGTATCCCCTATCAGCGTATGTATGCGGACGGTATTTGCCGTATGAACGATACTTTTTACACCAAGAGCCTGCGCTTTCACGACATCAATTATCAGCTTGCTCAAAACGAAGATAAGACCGCCATATTTGAAAGCTGGTGTGATTTTCTCAACTACTTTGACAGTTCCATTCGGTTTCAGCTTTCTTTCCTCAATATGACTGCCAATGAAAAGGATTATGAAAGCAGTGTCTACATCAATCCACAAGAGGACGATTTTGACAGTATCCGTACCGAATATACCGAAATGCTTCATGATCAGCTTGCAAAGGGAAACAACGGGCTTGTGAAAACAAAATACCTTACCTTTGGTATTGAGGCAGACAATATTAAAATCGCAAAACCACGATTGGAACGTATTGAAAACGACCTCTGGAACAGCTTTAAACGTTTGGGCGTGAGCGTGGAGGCGGTCGATGGAAAGGAGCGCTTACGGCTTTGCCACAATATGCTTCGCATGGAAGGAAACGAGCCGTTCCGTTTCGACTGGAAATGGCTTGCTCCGTCAGGGCTTTCCACCAAGGATTTTATCGCACCGTCTTCCTTTGAGTTTCGTGAGGGCAGAGTTTTCAGAACAGGCAAAAAGTTCGGGGCGGTATCCTTTTTACAGATACTCGCTCCCGAGATCAACGACCGTATGCTTGCGGATTTTCTCGATATGGAAAGCAATCTTCTTGTCACCATGCACATTCAGTCTGTTGATCAAACCAAGGCGATTAAGACCATCAAGAGAAAAATAACCGACCTCGATAAAATGAAAATTGAGGAACAGAAAAAAGCAGTGCGAAGCGGCTACGATATGGATATTATCCCATCCGATCTTGCCACCTATGGAGGCGAGGCAAAAAAACTGTTGCAGGATTTACAGAGCCGGAATGAAAGAATGTTCTTGCTTACTTTTTTGGTAATGAATACGGCAGATACAAAGCAGCAACTTGAAAACACGGTGTTTCAAGCATCGGGAATTGCCCAAAAGCACAACTGCGCTTTGGTGCGTTTGGATTTTCAGCAAGAAAAAGGGATTATGTCCTCCCTTCCATTGGGGCTGAATCAAATTGAGATAAAGCGAAGTCTGACTACCTCTGCAACGGCGATTTTCGTTCCCTTTACCACGCAGGAGCTGTTTCAGTCAGGCGGCGAAGCTCTATATTACGGGCTGAATGCTCTTTCCAACAATCTCATCATGGTTGATCGCAAGAAACTTAAAAATCCGAATGGGCTGATACTGGGTACACCGGGCAGCGGCAAGAGTTTTTCCGCAAAGCGTGAGATTACGAATATCTTTCTCATTACCACCGACGACATCATTATCTGCGATCCGGAAAGTGAGTATTTTTCCCTTGTCCAACGCTTAAATGGGCAGGTGGTAAAAATCTCACCAACAAGCCATGACTATGTAAATCCGATGGATATTAATCTTAATTATTCTGAGGATGAAAGCCCTTTGTCACTGAAAAGTGACTTTATCCTCTCCCTTTGTGAACTGATTGTGGGCGGGAAGGACGGCTTACAGCCTGTGGAGAAAAGCATTATTGATCGTTGTGTACGCCTTATCTATCAAGATTATCTTGCTGACCCTGCACCTGAAAATATGCCGATTTTGGGAGATCTCTATGCCGCACTTGAAAAGCAGGAGGAAAAGGAGGCACAGCATATTAGGGCGGCGCTTGAAATCTATGTAACAGGTTCTCTCAATGTGTTCAATCACCGTACCAATGTGGACATTACAAACCGCCTTGTCTGCTTTGACATTAAGGAGTTGGGCAAACAGCTCAAAAAGCTAGGTATGCTTGTGGTGCAAGACCAAGTTTGGAATAGGGTAACGGTAAATCGTTCTGAAAAACGAGCTACACGCTATTATATGGATGAGTTCCATTTGCTTTTAAAAGAGGAACAAACCGCCGCTTATTCAGTGGAGATATGGAAGCGTTTCAGAAAATGGGGAGGTATTCCCACGGGCATTACACAAAATGTAAAAGACCTGTTATCTTCTCGTGAGGTGGAAAATATCTTTGAAAACTCCGACTTCATCTATATGCTCAACCAAGCGTCCGGCGACAGGCAAATTCTTGCGAAACAGCTCAACATTTCGCCCCATCAGCTCTCTTATGTGACCCATTCGGGTGAGGGCGAGGGGCTTTTGTTTTACGGAAATGTTATCCTGCCCTTTGCCGATAAATTTCCGAAGGACACAGAGCTTTATCACATTATGACCACCAAGCCGAATGAAACGGCAGGGGCATAGGAGGTGTTCCATGAGCGGCAAAGAAAAAAAGCCTTTTCGCCCTTCGGGTAAGGTATCCCGCCTCCAGTTTACCGATGAGGAACGTGCCGACCCCGTACTGAAAAAATCCCTGATAAAAGCAGAAAAAGCTGCTGATAAATTGGAAACGGCACAGGCGAAAATCCCAAAACAGAAAAGACTTGCGAAAGAACGTACCATTGATGCCGAAACAGGCAGAACAAAGGTGCGTTTGTTTTTTGAAGAAACGGATAAACCGAAACCCTCCGGCAAGCTATCCCATAATTTGAAAACGCTGCCGGGGCGGGAACTTTTGTTACAGATCCACAAGGAAATTCGAGAAGGTGAGAGTGATAATGTTGGCGTGGAGGCGGCGCACAAAACAGAGCAGGGTGCTGAGTTTGGGATAAGGTGTATGGAAAGCGCCTATCACAGCCACAAATTAAAGCCTTACCGCCAGCTTGCCAAGGCAGAAAAAAACACCATCAAAACCGAGGTCAATTACCTTTATCAAAAGAGCTTGCGGGAGAATCCACAGCTTTCCTCAAACCCTCTTTCCCGATGGCAGCAAAAACAGGTAATCAAAAAGAAATATGCCGCTGCCCGTTCTGGCAAGGACATCAAGAGTGTACAAAAAACTGCCGAGAACACCAAAAAAACCATTGCAAAAACGGCAGAGCTTACAGAAAAAACAGGACAATTTGTGATCCGTCACCGTAAAGTGCTTTTGATTATTCTAGCGTTTGCCGTACTGTTGTTTATGATAATGGCGGCAGTATCCTCCTGTTCCGTGATGTTTGAGGGAGGCCTGCATGGCATAGTGGCTACCTCTTACACCTCAGAGGATGCTGATTTGATTGCTGTTGAAGGTGATTATACCGCCTTGGAAGCCGCCATATCAGAGCGGATTAAAAACATTGAGCGTGAATACCCCGGCTATGATGAATACCGCTATGACCTTGCGGAAGTCGGGCATAACCCCCATGAGCTTGCTGCCTATCTGACCGCCTTGCTGCAAACCTATCAGCGCAGTGAAGTGCAGGGTGAGTTGCAGCGTGTCTTTGACAGGCAGTATAAGCTGACTACCACAAAGGTGGTGGAGGTTCGTTACCGCACGGAAACCCGTACAAGTACATGGACGGATTCCAATGGAAAAACCCATACAGACACCTACACCGTGAAAGTACCTTACAACTACTATATTTTGAATGTGAAGCTGCAAAGCAAATCGGTAAAATTCGTTGCAGAAAATCTGCTTTCAGCGGAGCAGCTTGAAATGTTTCGAGTATACCTTGAAACCAGCGGCAACAAGCCCCTTATCTTTGGTGGTGGTTCCGGTAATGTAAACCCATCTACGGATTTAAGCGGCGTACATTTTGAAAATGGCACACGCCCCGGCAACGAGGCGTTGGTAGTCCTTGCAAAAACACAGGTGGGTAATGTGGGCGGACAGCCTTATTGGTCATGGTATGGCTTTAACAGTCGAGTAGAATGGTGTGCCTGCTTTGTATCGTGGTGCTTAAATCAAGCCGGCTACAGTGAGCCAAAGTTTGCCGGATGTGCTTCACAGGGCGTTCCGTGGTTTCAATCTCATGGTCAATGGGCAAAAGGTAACTACACGGATTTAGCCCCAGGTGATGTCATTTTCTTTGATTGGGAGGGTGATGGCAGTGCCGATCATGTGGGCATCGTCATAGGAACAGACGGCACACGGGTTTACACTGTTGAGGGAAATAGCGGCGATGCTTGCCATATCCGTGATTACCCACTAAACAGCAACGTTATTTACGGTTATGGTCTTATGAATTAGCGAACAGGAGGTATGTTTAATGAGCAGTAAAATGAAAAAGCTCCTTTTGGAAATCGACAAAACCAAAGGGAAATTATCGGAGTATCAAATGCGCCTGCGAGAGCTGGAGCGACAAAAAACAGAACTTGAGAATACGGAAATAGTGGAGCTTATTCGCAGTACCAAAATGAATACAAGTGAGCTTGCCACATTTTTGGAGGCGTTTCGTGAAAAAGGCGAAGCGCCATTTTTAATGTCAAAACAGGAGGAAACCAAACATGAAGAAAAGTAAAATTCGCATCTTTATTACCATGATTGCCGTAATGATTTGTTTTACCGCTTTTTCTACCACAGCGTTTGCCGGCGGCGGTGAAAACTATACGGAGCCGACTACAACAGTTACCGAAACACCCACGCCCGATCCCGTTGCCCTTACTCCAGATGGCAATTTGACCCTTGTGGATGATGTAAAGGGTGAGCAGGCAGAGGATAAGCAGTTTGTTACCCTTGTATCAAAAAATGGCAACTACTTTTATCTGGTCATTGACCGTGCTGGAGATAAGGAAAATGTGTATTTCCTAAATCTTGTGGACGAAGCGGATTTACTTGCGCTTATTGAGGAAGAAACACCTCAGAAGCAAGAAGTAGAGACTGTCACTGAGCCTACTCCAGAACCAACCTCCGAACCTGAGCCACAGCCCGAACAGAAAAATAACACTGGCGGTATTCTTATTGTCTTGTTGATTGTCGGTGCTTTGGGCGGCGGAGCTTTTTACTACTTTAGATTTATGAAAAACAAGCCACAAGTTAAAGGGCATTCCGACCTCGATGAATACGATTTTGACGATGATGAGGACGAGGACAACGATGAAGAATATGAAACAGAGGAAGAAGTATCGATCAACGAACAGGAGGCTGATGCAAAGTGACTTATTTTACCGACAGCATTTATGAAAAAATGATGATGCAAAAACCAAAGTATAGGCAGGAGAAACAGACTTCTACCCCACAAATTCAAAAACAAAAGTTAGACGACAAAGATAAAAAACACCGTGAACTTATCATTATCCCAAAGAAGAGGAGTGTGGAAAAATGAATTTAGTAATTGCAGAAAAACCGTCAGTTGCGATGAATATCGCCGCCGTCATTGGTGCAACCAGCAAAAAAGACGGATATATGGAGGGAGGAGGCTACTTCGTATCGTGGTGTGTGGGACATCTAATAGAGCTTGCCGCCGCCGATGTGTATGATGAAAAATATACTAAATGGAGCTACAATGACCTACCTATCCTTCCGACCCGTTGGCAGTATGCCGTTTCCAAAGGTAAGGAAAAACAGCTCAAAATTCTCCGTGACCTTATGTACCGCAGTGATGTGGCTACCGTTGTATGCGCCACGGATGCCGGGCGTGAGGGCGAGCTGATATTTCGCCTTGTTTATGAACATTCCAAGTGCAAAAAGCCCATCAAACGTCTTTGGATTTCTTCCATGGAGGAAAGTGCCATTGCCGAGGGTTTTCAAAAGCTCAAAAGCGGAAGCGACTATGAGCTGCTCTATCAATCGGCACTGTGCAGATCGCAGGCGGACTGGATTGTGGGTATCAATGCCACCCGTTTGTTTTCCGTTCTATATGGGCAGACCCTCAATGTGGGCAGAGTGATGTCCCCGACCCTTGCTATGCTTGTGGAACGTGAAGCCAATATTTCCGCATTTAAACCGGAGCCGTTTTATACCGTTCAGCTTGACTGCGGTAGATTGATCCTTTCCGGTGAAAAGCTGAAGAACAAAACCGAAGCGGAAACCTTGTGTAAAGCTTGTGATGGGCAAAGCATTACCATAGAAAAGGTAGACAGCAAGGAAAAGACCGAAAAACCGCCCAAGCTCTATGACCTTACTACTCTGCAACGAGAGGCGAACAGGCAGCTTGGTTTTACAGCACAGCAGACCCTTGATTACGCCCAAAGTCTGTATGAAAAAAAGCTTATTACCTATCCTCGAACAGACAGTAGATATTTAACCCAAGATATGCAGAGCAGCACCCCTGCCGTGGCAAAAGCCGCCGCAGGGATTTTTTCATGGGGAGATAGCTTTCCCCTGTCTGTTCACACGGCACAGGTAACGGATAACAGCAAAGTATCCGACCATCACGCCATTATTCCAACCGTGAGCGTACAAACTTGTGATATTTCAGCCCTACCCTTTGGAGAACGAGAAGTTCTCCAGCTCATTGCGCTTAGGCTTATTTGTGCCGTAGGGGATAGTAACAGATATGCTGAAACCACCATTACTGCACACTGCAACGGAGCTATTTTTACCACAAAGGGCAGGACGGTGTTAGAGGACGGTTTCAAAGCTGCCGAGAAGCTGTACTTTTCTTCCCACAAAGAAAATACACAGGAAGATAAGAACAAAGCCTTGCCGAGTATTGACCAGGGTGAAGTATTTTCTGCAAAGGCCGTTCTAAAAGAGGGCAAGACCACTCCGCCCAAGCACTTTACCGAGGACACGTTACTTTCAGCAATGGAAACGGCAGGGGCTGAGGATATGCCCGAAGATGCAGAACGCAAAGGATTAGGCACTCCCGCCACCCGTGCGGGCATTTTGGAAAAGCTCATCAAGACTGAGCTTGCGGAACGTAAAGGCGATAAAAAGACAAAATATCTTATTCCGACCCAAAAGGGTGTATCCCTTATCACAGTTTTGCCGGAGGCGATACAATCTCCGCAGCTTACCGCAGAATGGGAGGAGCGCTTGAAACACGTTGAGCGTGGGGAGCTTTCTCCCAATGAATTTATGCAAGGCATTAGTGAAATGACTGAGAGCCTTACAAAAACCTATGAGGTAATCAAGGGTGCTGACATTCTCTTTCCCTCTGATCGTGAAGTAATTGGTAAATGCCCTCGCTGCAGTGGTCATGTGACGGAAAATAAAAAAGGCTTTACCTGTGATAACAGGGCTTGCGGCTTTGCCCTTTGGAAAGAGAACAAATTTTTTACCGCAAAGAAAAAGAGCCTTACCAAAGCCGTTGCAACAGAGCTGCTTAAAAACGGCAGAGTAAAACTCACAGGCTGCTATTCCGAAAAGACAGGAAAAACCTATGATGCCACCATTATCCTCGATGACACAGGCGGCAAATATGTGAATTTTAAGTTGGAATTTGCATCCCCAAAAGGAGGTAACACAAAATGAGTATGACTGATAACAGTAAAACCAAAGAACGGCTCAAAGAAATAACAGGCAACATAGAGCAAGGTATCAAGGAGTTATTCCAAAGCGACAAGTATACGCAGTATCTTCGCACTATGTCACGCTTTCACAGCTATTCTCTCAACAACACCCTGCTTATTGCTATGCAAAATCCTGATGCCACCCTTGTGGCAGGCTTTAATAAATGGCGTGACCAATTCTCCCGAAATGTTAAAAAGGGCGAGAAAGGCATTAAAATTATTGCTCCCACACCCTACAAGGTAAAAAAGGAGCAGGAAAAAGTTGATCCCGTAACCAAAGCCCCTATGCTTGATACAAATGGCAAGGTTATTACTGAGGAAGTAGAGGTAAAAATACCGCTTTACAGGGTGGTATCGGTTTTCGACGTATCGCAGACCGAAGGAAAGCCCATTCCTGCCCTTGCGAACAGCTTAACAGGCGATGTGCAGCAGTATGAAATCTTTATGGAGGCTCTACGCCGTTCTGCTCCTGTTCCTCTTGCCTTTGAACAGATGGCAGCAAATACGGACGGATATTTCAGCCCCAAGGAACAGCGAATTGCACTCCGTGAGGGGATGAGTGAGGTACAGACCGTTTCTGCTGCCATTCACGAAATCGCCCATTCCAAACTGCATGACTATGAAAAACAAAAACTGGAGAATGCAAAGGCAGACGAAAGTGCAGAGCCGCCGAAGCTTAAAAATCGTCGTACTGAGGAAGTGGAGGCAGAAAGCATTTCCTATGCCGTTTGTGCTTACTACGGAATTCAAACTGGAGAAAATAGCTTTGGTTATATTGCCACATGGAGCAAAGATAAGGAGTTACCTGAACTACGGGCCTCCCTTGAAACCATCAACAAAACATCTTCCTCTCTTATCGAAGATATTGACCGCAATTTTGCTGAAATTGTTAAGGAAAAAGGGATTGACCTTATACCGCAAGACTTAGCGTATCAAGTGGGAAACCTTTATTTTGCGATACAGGAAATCGAGGGAGGCTATGATTATTCCATCTATGATAAAGACTATAACCTTCTTGACGGTGGTGTTTACGATGACCCCGACATCTCCATTTATAAAGCGATAGACTTTATCGTGGAAGATGATCCCGTTACAGGTATTTTAGCCTTGAAAGACCGTACCAATGCTAAACAAATTGACTATGAGGAGCTGACAGAAAAAGCGGATAGGGTTTGGCAGGAAAGTATGATGGCAAAAAGTACAGAGCCGTTGTCTGAGCCGCCGACCATAGAACACACTTATCCCTTGCCCGACCCCGATATTAGTATTGCAGAGCGCAATTCATACGGGTACTTAGATGATGATATGCTGCCGTTATCACAGGAACGTGCAGCAGAGCTGTTTGAGCAGGACTTGACGGTTTATCTGCTGTATGAGGATAACACCGAGGCAATGGCATTTGAGCGTGATGAGATTAACAGACACGGCGGTATATTCGGTATTGAGCGTTCCGATTGGGTAGCTTTACAGGACTACGAAGCGATAAAAGGCAAAGAAAATTTTTCGGTATCGGATCTTGAACAACAATTTTTGCAGACTCCCGAAAACGCCTATGCAATTTATCAGCTTAAAAGAGGCGAAGAATTCAGGGATTACCGCTTTGAAGGATTAGAAAGATTACAAAGTGTAGGACTTTCAGTAGAACACGATAACTATGAGATGATCTACACAGCGCCCCTGTATGGATATAACGGGAATACAACCGCAACTCTTAATTCGCTTTATGAGAAATTCAACATAGACCACCCCGCTGATTTTCATGGACACAGCCTGTCAGTCAGTGACATTGTTGCCCTAAAAGTAAATGGTGCGGTATCTTCTCATTATGTGGACAGCTTTGGTTTTACTGAACAACCGCAATTTGTCCCTGTACAAAACTATTTAGAAACCGCTGAAAAATCCACTGAGCAAAACTACAATCAAATTGACGGTATACTGAACAATCAGCCTACTGTGGCAGAATTGGAACAGACCGTAAAGGTAGGCGGGCATATATGTCTATTAGACCTTGCCCATGCAGTCAATGCAGAGCAAAAAGAAAAACGGGCTTCTGTGGTGGAACAGCTTAAAAATCAACCGTCCGCAAATAAGGAAAAACAAAAAACAGCACCCCATGTAGGTGCGGAAATGGAGCAATTAATATGAGCAATTTTACAGTTGAAGAAACAAATTTGATGTGCATTTATAACACGGGCACACGGATGGGCTTGCTTTTGGAGTTATCGGAAATGCAGACCCATTTAGGAAAAGACGAAACTGAGCTTCTGGAGCTTACCCACACAGTCATAGGTAAACTCACAGCAATAACGGACGAAGAATTTAACAGCATTACGGCAGAACTTGTTGCTGATTTTGAGGAACAGGCTCTATTTCAGTAATTCGTCATAAGTGGTATCTAATGCCTCTTTAATGGCTCTTAACTGAGAGGCATAGATATGCTGTATTCCACGCTCTATTTTTACAAGAGTTTCACGAGTGATGGAAACTCCATGTAATTGTAACAATCGTACAAGTTCGGTTTGTCCGATTTGTTTGGATTTTCGGATTTCTCGTATATTTTTACCGATTAAAATTTCGGTGTCTGACTTGACTTTCTGCTCATTCATACAAAACCGCCCCCCCTTTTTAAATTTTGGACTATTTTCAGTCCTGTTATTCTTTATTTTATTATTTATCTATGATAAAATGGGACTAATATTAGTCCAGTTGAGGGGAAGGGGAGCAATAAATGAGTATGAGAAGTATTTATCGTAAGATAGCAAAACAATATGGTGTTTCTGTAAGTGAAGTGAGAGAGGAAATGCAGATGGCTTTGAACCATGCCTACACCAAAACACCCAATGACGGAATTACAGAAGCTTACCAAAAGCAAGTACCCTCAAGAGGCGAAATACCTACGCCAGATGAATTTATAAGGTATGCAGTAAACAAAATTAAATAACAAGAAAGATACCCAATACAAAATATCTGTTTTGCATTGGGTATTTTTCGCATAAGGGAGGACTAATATGCCTGCGAAAACACAAGCGTTAGCACAGATTGCAGAACATACCGCCACGCAAATTACCGGCAGCCGCACAAGCTGGACTGGATTTTTGACTACCGTTGGGCGGCTCTATAAATACCCATATTATGAGCAGCTTATGATTTACGCACAAAGACCCGATGCAACGGCTTGTGCGGAATATGACCTCTGGAATAACAAAATGAACCGCTATGTACGCTGTGGCTCAAAGGGCATTGCCCTCATTGATCCCACAGGCGATACAGCAAATTTACGATATGTTTTTGATGTTTCAGACACGGGCGGCAGGGAAAATTCCCGCCGCCCATACCTTTGGGAAATGAAAGCCGAACATGAAGCGCCTGTTATGGAACGGCTTGCCGAACTATATGGTGAAAGCAGAGGCAATCTTGCCGATGACCTTTACAACATTGCAGAAAATTTGGCAAGTGAGTATTATGATTATCACAACGGTGATTTCCCATATCTTATCCCAGACAGCTTTTTAGAGGACTATGACGATGATAATGTACGGGTTGCCTTTGAAAGTGCCGCTACTGTCAGTATTGCATATACCCTTATGAAACGGTGCGGACTAAATCCTGATGAATATTTTGAGCATGAGGACTTTTTAAGCGTTTTCGATTTTAATACGCCCGATACCGTTACCCTTTTGGGAACAGCGGTCAGTGAGCAATCGGAACAGGTATTTCGGCAAATCGCAATTACCATCGCTAAAACAGAGCGTGAAAGGAGCAACGAATATGAACGAAATGACTTACAGGAGGAACGGGGATTATCTGATACCCGACCTTACTCTGACGGAGCAGGCACAGCCGATAGGGAAATACGGCAGACTGAGGAAAAATTATCTCCAGGAACACAGAACACCATTATTCAATTCCCTGTTACTGAGCGAGAAACTATATCCGCACCTGTTGGAGATAGACAAGACAGCGAACAGGCGGCTCACACAGATAATGACCGAGCTTCAGCAGACACAGAAAGCCCCCGACAAGATGACACAACAGATGGAATGGGTGGGCTACATGAACAATCTCAAAGCCCAGGCAGAGGAATTGATACTGACGGAGCTTATTTACAGTTAAGCCTTTTCCCCACAGAGGCAGAGCAAATACAGACGATAGCGGAGAGCCAAAAGCCCTCCGCTTTTTCTATACCCCAAAGTGATATTGACAGCATTTTACGCACAGGCGGCAACCGTAATAACAGCCATCTGAATATTGTGGCGCACTATCAAAAGGATAAATCTCCTGAAGAAAATGCTGCTTTTTTATGGCAGGAATACGGGGAGGGCGGCAAAGGCTTTACGATTGGCGGTGAAAAGGTGTCCGTATGGTTTAATACGGACGGTATCCATCTTGCCAAGGGCGAAACGGCGCTTCATGCCCGTTCCAAGCAACTCATCCCGTGGGAAGAAGCCGGACAGCGGATTTCCGAGCTTTTAGCAGAGGGTCAATTTGTACCGCAGGGAGCTTTTGGTGCAGCGGAGCTGTTAGAAAGAACACAACTGGCAGAAATCCTCTGGTATCTGCATCAGGATTTTGCAGATGGTGCGGACGGAAGGTTTTTCGAAGAAGAACTGTTTAAGGGTGGTTTCCCAAGCTCAACGGCTCATATCACAGAGCTTTTGAACGAACCGCAAGAGCGTAATAAACTCATTGAGGATTTGCAGCGTTTTACCGCTGCCTACGAGCAAGACCGTGAGCTGCTTCGTTTCCACTTTCACAAACCACAGAAGCTGCTTACCGCATTGGAGGATTTGAGTCTGCCGAGGCGTGAATTTACTGCTGAGATTACCGATGTTCCCGACCTTAAAATGTTTATTACGCAGGATGAGGTTGATAAGGCACTTGCAGGCGGCAGTAGCTTTGAGCATGGGAAATACCGTATTTATGAGTATTTTACACAATCCCACAGTCCAAAGGAAAAAGAGGATTTCCTAAAGAAAGAATACGGTACAGGCGGCAGGACGCACGCCCTTTCCGGCGCTGACCATAGTTATGAAGACCACAGTGCAAAAGGGATTGAGTATAATCGCAGAGATGCCGATGATAACCTCCAGCTAAAGTGGAACACCGTTGCTAAACGCATAGACCACCTCATTGCCAATGATCGCTATTTAACCACCGAGGAAAAGGCACGGTT
Source organism: Tyzzerella sp. UBA1042 (assembly GCA_002316675.1). Lineage (GTDB taxonomy): Bacteria > Bacillota > Clostridia > Lachnospirales > Anaerotignaceae > Chakrabartyella. The sequence continues at coordinate 22,368 of DCDZ01000046.1, read as the reverse complement.
TGAAAAAATGCAGCGTGAAAAGGCGGGGCTGTCCGAAACGGTATCTTCACCGCCAATGATTGCAGAGCCTGCCCCTGCCATTACCGAACAGCCACAGCCGGAAACGATACAGCCTTTAGCACCGCAGGAAATTACCCAAGAGGATATTGATACTGCCCTTCAAAATTGGAACAGCGATATAGACAGCAAACGCCGTGTTGCAAATCACATGGAGACTCATGCCAGGGAGCGTGGAACGGCAGACTTTTTAAGAGCAGAGTATGGAGGCAACCTCCCTGCTTTTACAATAACGAAAGGCGAATTATCTCTTGAACTGCCGTGGGCAAAGGTGCAGCGGCATATTGGTCAGCTTGTAGCAGAGGAACAATTCTATACCGATTATGACAATTTTGCAGATATTGATTTTCATGCTATCCGTGAGCGTGTAGAAAGTGACGAGGAAAGCGAATTTGTCAGCCAAGTCATTGCCGATGCAGAGCGTATCGCTCAGGAGCAAGAGCCTGTTCCATTCCCTTACGCCATTGGTGATACCGTCTATCTTGAAAACGGTACGCCCTTTATTATTGAGGAAATAGGCGATTACAATATTCGCCTTCGTGATCCGTCCTTGTTCTATCCCATTCTAAGAGCTGAGAGCAGGGAGAGTCTTTTACAGCTCCTTGAGCGTTATCCGCAGCCGCAAGGACAGGCACAGCCAAAGCCCGACAACTTCCGTATTACCGATGAACATTTAGGCGAAGGCGGCAAGAGGGAGAAATTTGGTCGAAATACAGCGGCTATTCGTACCTTACAGACCATTGAACAGGAGAAACGATACGCCACGGCAGAGGAACAGGAAATTCTATCAAAATACGTTGGTTGGGGCGGATTATCCGAGGCTTTTGATTGGGACAACAGCAGTTGGAGCGGCGAATATGCACAGCTCAAAGCGATTTTGTCTGAGGACGAATATTCCTCCGCAAGAGCCTCCACCCTTAACGCCCATTATACAAGCCCTACCGTTATTAAAGCAATTTATGACACTGTGGAACGCATGGGCTTTACCACAGGCAACATTTTAGAGTCTGCCTGCGGCGTGGGCAACTTTTTTGGCATGCTCCCCGATAGTATGCAAAACAGCAAGCTCTACGGCGTGGAGCTTGACAGTATCACAGGCAGGATTGCAAAACAGCTTTATCCAAATGCCAATATCGCCGTAACAGGTTTTGAAAAGACCCATCTGCCCGACAGTTTTTTTGACCTTGCCATCGGCAATGTGCCTTTTGGTAATTACAAGCTGACTGACAGGCAATACGACAAGCATAATTTTCTCATTCACGATTACTTTTTTGCCAAAGCACTTGACCAAGTGCGTCCGGGCGGTGTGGTGGCTTTTGTGACCTCAAAGGGAACAATGGATAANNGCAGAAAGAATTGAGGAACTTCTAAAGGATGGACAATTTGTAACACAGGATATATTAGATAATGCAGCTGGATTTGAAATACAGCAGATAGCAGGAAGATTTTGGTATCTACATCGGGATTTTTCGGATAAGGTGAAAGAACAATTTTTTAATGAGGAAATATTTAAAGGTGGCTTTCCTGATTCCACCAATCATATAGCACAGCTATTAGATGACCCCAAGGAAAGAGAAATGATCATTAAATCATTACAAGAGTTTAACTCTGCTTATGAACAAGACACTACAATTCTGCGTTTTCACTTTCATAAACCACAAAGGCTACTCTCTTATTTGATGGATTTAGATTTACCAAGACGAGAGTTTTCCTCTACCCTTACTAATATTGATGATTTTACCATGTTCATTACACGGGACGAGGTTGATAAGGAACTTACAAGTGGAAGTGGTGTTCAAGATGGAAAATATCGTATTTATGACTTTTTCACACAATCCCATACCCCTAAAGAAAAAGCAGATTTTTTAAAGCAGGAATATGGTACAGGAGGCAGAAGTCATGCCCTTTCTGGAGCGGACAACAGTAATCAAATGCACGATGGAAAAGGCATTGTATATAGCCGTAGGGAAAATGACGATAAGTTACTTCTAAATTGGAGTAAAGTTGCTAAACGAATTGACTACCTTATTTCCATTGACCGCTATATGACTTCTGAAGAAAAAGAAAGGTTTGAAGAACGACAGCGTGAAAAGGCTGGAATTATAGAAACACCACCTGTATCTGATGCAAGAGAGGCTATAGAACAACCTATTGAATCCGCTCCCATCCCTATAGTAAATCCAGAGGAAGAATTAAAACAAGAAGAAACAACCCAAGAAATAACACAGGAGATTATAGAAGAAACTATTCCTATTCCTTATAGCAAAGGCGATACCGTATATCTTGAAAACGGTACGCCTTTTTTAATTGAAGAAATCACGGATTATCATGTTACTCTGCGTGATCCATCTTTGCTATATCCCATATTAAGGGCAGAAAGCAGGGAAAGTTTCTTACAACTTTTAGTACTTTATCCTCAATTAGAAATATCTCAAGAAAAAGCTGAAAACTTTCGCATTACTGATGAGCATTTAGGTGAAGGAAATAGGCGTGAGAAATTTTCACGAAATTTAGCTGCAATTACCACTTTACAGACCATAGAAAGAGAGCGCCGTCCTGCTACAAAAGAGGAACAAGAAATCCTATCCCACTTTGTTGGCTGGGGAGGTTTATCCGAAGTCTTTGATAAGGATAATAGTAGTTTTAGCAGTGAATATTCACAATTAAAATCCCTGTTATCTGAAGATGAGTACAGCATGGCAAGAGCCTCTACCCTCAATGCCCACTACACAAGTCCTACAGTTATTAAAGCCATTTATGATGCAGTAGAAAATATGGGATTTACCACAGGAAATATCTTAGAGCCTGCCTGTGGAATTGGACATTTTTTTGGTATGCTCCCTGATAGTATGGAAAACTCCAATCTATATGGTGTTGAACTAGATGGCCTTACTGGTAGAATTGCAAAGCAGCTTTATCCTAATGCCAACATTTCTATTACAGGATTTGAAAAGACAGAACTACCTGATAGTTTTTTTGACCTTGCTATTGGTAATGTACCCTTTGGAAACTATAAAATAAATGAAAAGCGTTATGATAGCAACAATTTCCTCATTCATGACCACTTCTTTGCAAAGGCACTGGACAAAGTTCGTCCAGGAGGTGTAGTTGCCTTTATTACCTCAAAGGGAACAATGGATAAGCAAAGCCCCGATGTTCGCCGCTACCTTGCTCAGCGGGCCGAGCTGTTAGGTGCTGTACGCCTACCTAGCAATACCTTTGCCAAAAATGCGGGTACAGAGGTTACAAGCGATATTCTGTTTCTGCAAAAGTGTGACAGACCGATTGATGTGGATAAGGATTGGATACACCTTGGAACGACCGAGGACGGTATTCCTGTCAACAGCTATTTTGTAGACCACCCCGAAATGATACTCGGCAAAATGGAAATGCAAAGTGGTCAATTCGGAATGGAAAGCACCTGTGTCCCCTTAGAGGGAGCTGACCTTACCGAACAACTAAAGACTGCACTTTCCACCATTGAGTGTGAAATCCAAGAAGCAGATCTGCCCGATATGGAAACAAGTGTGGAAACCTCTATTCCTGCCGACCCCAATGTAAAAAACTTCTCCTATACTCTTGTGAATGGCGAGGTTTACTACCGTGAAAATTCCCGAATGGTACGTCCTGAACTAAATCAAACCGCAACAGAGCGTATTACAGTGCTTATTGAGCTTCGGGAATGTGTCCGTACCCTCATTACTTATCAGCTTGAAGAATACGGCGATGAGGCAATTAGAAATCAACAGATAAAGCTAAATACCCTTTATGACAGTTTTACCGCAAAATACGGATTGATTAACAGCAGGGGCAACAGTCTTGCTTTTTCCGAGGACAGCTCTTACTACCTGCTTTGTTCCCTTGAAGATGTGGATGAAAACGGCAACCTAAAAGCCAAAGCTGATATGTTCACAAAACGCACCATAAAGCAAAAGCGTGTCGTAACCGCCATTGATACGGCAAGTGAGGCGCTTGCACTTTCCATCGCAGAAAAAGCAGCGGTAGATATGACCTATATGTCGGAGCTGACGGGGCTTACCTTTGAACAGCTTATTTCAGACCTGCAAGGTGTTATCTTTAGAAACCCCAACGGAAATGCCGATGAAAAATCAGGTTGGGAAACGGCAGACGAATATCTGTCGGGAAATGTTCGCCAAAAGCTGGCTATCGCCATTGCTGCCAATGAAGTAACTCATGGGCGGTTTGCGGCAAATGTAAAAGCGTTGGAAGCGGCACAGCCCAAAGACCTTGAAGCCTCCGAAATTGAAGTGCGCCTCGGCTCTACTTGGATTGACAAGAGCTACATCGAACAGTTTATGTATGAGGTGTTTGATACGCCTTACCGCTTGCAGGGGAATATTGAAGTAAAATATGCGCCCTATGCCGCTGAATGGAGCATTACCAATAAGAACGCCATTAGCTACAACAATGTGGCGGCATATGTGACCTACGGTACAGACCGAGCAAACGCCTATAAGATTTTAGAGGATACCCTAAATCTCCGGGATATGCGTATCTATGATACTGTAACCGACCCAGACGGAAAAGAACGGCGTGTACTCAACAAGGATGCTACCACCCTTGCACAGCAAAAACAGCAGGCGATTAAGGATGAGTTTCGTGATTGGATATGGAATGATGCAGACAGAAGGCAGACCCTTGTAAAACGCTATAATGAGCAGTTTAACGCCACTCGCCCCCGTGAGTATGACGGACAGCACATTACTTTTTCCGGTATTAACCCCGAAATAAGCTTGCGGACACACCAGACGAATGCGATTGCCCACATTCTCTATGGTGGCAATACCCTCCTTGCACACGAAGTAGGTGCAGGGAAGACCTTTGAAATGGTAGCCGCTGCTATGGAAAGCAAGCGGCTTGGGCTTTGTCAAAAGAGCCTGTTTGCCGTGCCAAATCATCTGACGGAACAATGGGCAAGTGAATTTTTAAGGCTGTATCCAGCTGCCAATATTTTGGTGGCCACAAAAAAAGACTTTGAAACGAAAAACCGCAAGAAATTCTGTGCAAGGATAGCCACAGGCGATTATGATGCCGTTATCATTGGACACAGCCAATTTGAACGTATTCCCATTTCCGTAGAACGGCAGGAACGTCTGTTACAAGAGCAGATCGACGAAATTACGGAGGGTATCGAGGAAGTCAAGTCAAGTGGCGGTGAGCGTTTTACCGTCAAGCAGCTTGAACGGACAAAAAAGGGGTTGGAAGCAAGGCTTGAAAAACTCCTTGCCCAAAATCGAAAAGACGATGTTGTCACCTTTGAGCAGTTGGGCGTTGACCGTCTGTATGTTGATGAGGCACATTCGTTCAAAAATTTGTTCCTTTACACAAAAATGCGCAATGTAGCAGGACTTTCTACCACTGACGCACAAAAATCAAGTGATATGTTTCTAAAGTGCCGTTACATCGATGAATTAACCGATGGTAAAGGAATTGTATTTGCAACGGGCACGCCTGTTTCTAACTCCATGACTGAGCTTTACACGATGATGCGTTATCTCCAGTACTTCACGCTTCAGCGTAATGGGCTTGCGCACTTCGACTGTTGGGCTTCTACCTTTGGGGAAACCGTGACCGCTATCGAGCTTGCGCCGGAGGGAACGGGATACCGAGCAAGGACACGCTTTGCGAAATTCTTTAATCTGCCCGAACTGATGACCCTATTCAAAGAGGTTGCCGACATCAAGACAGCCGACCAATTAAACCTGCCTACGCCAAAAGCCAACTATGAAACCATTGTGGTTGAGCCTACGGAACACCAAAAGGAGATGGTAAAAGAGCTTTCCAATCGTGCCGCTGCCGTACACGCTAACAAGGTTGACCCATCGGTGGATAACATGCTGAAAATCACAAGCGATGGGCGCAAACTTGGGCTTGACCAACGTATCATTAACCCACTCCTGCCTGATGACCCGCAGAGCAAGGTAAATGCCTGTGTAAACAACATCTTTGGTATTTGGGAAGGAGGAACGGATCAAAAGCTGACACAGCTTGTGTTCTGTGATATTTCTACGCCGAAAGGCAGAGCCGCAACACAGCTGGACAGAGTTGCAAAAGCCGGAGAGCAGACCATTAACGGCGTGGAACTGCACGATCTGGAAGACACCGCCACCGATGATGATACAGCCGATATGATTATGACCTTTAATGTCTATGACGATATTCGGAAAAAACTTATCGCAAAGGGTATTCCTGCCGAGCAAGTGGCGTTTATACACGAAGCAAACACCGAGGTACGAAAAAAAGAATTATTTGCAAAGGTACGTAATGGCGATGTGCGTGTCCTGATGGGCAGCACCGCTAAAATGGGAGCCGGCACAAACGTACAAGACCGCTTAGTGGCACTTCATGATTTGGATTGTCCGTGGCGGCCAGGGGATTTAACTCAGCGTGGAGGACGTGGCATACGTCAGGGAAATCAAAATTCCGAAGTGGGTATCTACCGTTATGTTACGGCGGCAACCTTTGACGCATACCTTTGGCAGACGGTAGAAAACAAGCAGAAATTCATCTCGCAGATTATGACCTCAAAAAGTCCTGTTCGCTCCTGTGAGGATGTGGATGAGGCGGCATTATCCTATGCAGAAATCAAGGCATTATGTGCAGGAAACCCGAAAATTAAGGAAAAAATGGACTTGGAAATCGATGTTGCAAGGCTCAAACTCCTAAAGTCAAGCCACCAAAGCAATCAGTACCGTTTGGAGGATAATTTACTCAAATACTTCCCTGAAAACATTGAGAAAAACAAAGGCTATATCAGAGGTTTTGAGAAGGATATGGCGACTCTTGCCGGCAATATGCCACCAAAAGAGGACATTTTTGCACCGATGGAAATTCTCGGCGTAAAGTATCTCGACAAAGAAAAGGCAGGATCTGCCATCTTGGAGGCTTGCAAGGCGGTGAAGGACAGCGAGCCTGTAGAGGTTGGGAAATACGAGGGCTTTACCCTTTCTCTTTCCTTTGAGAGCTTTGGCAGTCAGTATAAAATGACCGCAAAGGGGGCTATGAGCCATACAGCGGAACTTGGTACTGACGCACGAGGAAACATTACCCGAATTGATAACGCCCTTGCTGCTATGCCTCAGCGGTTGCAGGCGGTACAGGCACAGCTTGATAACCTTTATCAGCAAACAAAGGCAGCAAAGGCTGAGCTTGGAAAGCCATTCCCACAGGAGCATGAATTGAAAGAGAAATCCTCCCGTCTTGCCATTCTTGATACGGAGCTAAATATGGATACGGGCGCACCTGTGGAGAGTGACCAGCATCAGGAACGATCCGAGAGCATTGGTAAACGGGAACGCCCATCGGTACTTGACAGCCTAAAAACACCGTCTAAATACGGAGATGTTATGGCCAAAAAGCACGATAGGAATATAGAGGTGGAACACTGATGGCAGACCGCAAAAGAAACGTACAGCTCCATTTTATGGTATCGCAGCATGAACGCAGTTTGATTGATGAAAAAATGATGCAGCTCGGCACAAAAAACCTCGGTGCATATCTTCGCAAAATGGCAGTTGACGGCTATGTGATACAGCTTGATTTATCTGATATCCGGGAGCTTGTTTCCCTCCTGCGACGTACCAGTAACAACCTCAATCAGCTCACCAAACGGGTACATGAAACAGGAAATATCTATAGCGAGGATTTAGATGATTTGCAAAAAAGCTATGATAAACTATGGGATATGGCGGGAGAAATTCTCTCCCGCCTTGCTGCAATATGACAATTGGCATCATGGATTTCTTTTCCAGATTATGATATGCTCGTTTTATATAAGAGAGCTACAACGAAAAGGAGGACTGTTTCATGAGAATATTGCTTAAGATATTTTTGTTTCCAATTACCCTGCTACTTACCGTTATTTTGTTGATTTGTGAGTTTATCTGCCTGTTTGGAACAGCAGTGCTTTCTATCTTGGCTTTTGTGATGTTTGTGTTGGCACTTGCTATTATTATGTTCTTAGGTGAAACACAGGACGGTATAAAGGCTCTTGTTCTTGCCTATTTAATCAGCCCTTATGGAGTACCAATGCTTGCCGCTTGGCTGATAGGGAAGATAGGACGGGTAAACCAGTATTTAAAAGCTATCTAATATTTTAAGGAGTGCGAGCATTTTAACGACTGTGTCATAAGGAACCATTTTTAATTTAGTATTTAGCCTATCTTTTGCTAGACGGTTTTTCGGAAACGGTCTGCCTTTTGCTGTTTTACACAACGTCAAGTTTCTTTTCAAGGTCTTCAGTGTTGATTCAGTCAAGTAGTTTCACAGTAAGGTGGGAGTAATGTACGGGGAAGATTAGTGGCGAGGAGATGGTGAAGTGAAGATAATTACAAATTAACTGAGTTTTGTTTTTTATAATCTCTATTAACATAATGAACGGAACGGCATACCCGACTCAACATCGGATATACCGTTCGTTTTTGTTGCGTACATTTCTGCTTGCAGTTTCATGCTCTAAAAGATTATCTAACGATATAGTGAGAATTGTTGATTTTTGGGGTGTTTTGTGCGATAATATTAACAACCCATTTTTGTGTAAAATTTAAGGTAGGTGTAAAAATGCCAATTAGTTATGATCGACTATGGAAATTATTAATAGATAAAAAAATGAACCGCACAGAATTAAAGGAGGCAGCAGGAATTAGTTTTAACGTTTTGGCACGAATGGGAAAAAACGAGCCTGTGTCTATAGAAAGTTTGGAGAAAATTTGTCGCACGCTGACATGTAATATTGGAGATGTAATGGAGATTCCCAAGTTGGAAGAAAAAACAAAAGAAAAACAATTTAAATCTATTGAGCTTTTTGCCGGTGCTGGTGGATTAGCCTTAGGGATTGAGCAAGCAGGATTTGATACGATAGGGCTCATAGAATTTGATAAAGATGCTGCCGATACACTAAAATGCAATCGACCAAATTGGAAGGTTGTTCACGATGATATTGCTAATATCTCATGTTTGGATTTGGAAGAATACTTTTCGGTTAAAAAGGGCGAATTGGATTTGCTTTCTGGAGGAGCTCCTTGTCAGGCTTTTTCTTATGCCGGAAAGCGCCTTGGTTTGGAAGATGCACGAGGAACATTGTTTTATCACTATGCAATTTTCTTAGAGAAACTTCAGCCTAAGATGTTTCTTTTTGAAAATGTTAGGGGATTGTTGAACCACAACAAGGGACAAACCTATAAAACTATACTAGAGATTTTTGAGCAGGAAGGGTATACAATTCAGAAAAGAATATTGAATGCTTGGAACTACGGTGTAGCTCAAAAGCGAGAGCGTTTGATTACAATTGGTATCCGCAACGACTTAGTAAATAAAATACACTTTGAGTTTCCTGTTCCACATAAATACAAACCTGTGCTGAAAGATATTTTATTAGATTGCCCTAAAAGTGCCGGAACGCCTTACTCCGAATATAAACGCAAGATTTTTGAGATTGTACCTCCCGGTGGCTATTGGAGACATGTTCCTGAAGATATCGCTAAGGAATATATGAAGTCGTGTTGGTTTATGGAAGGCGGAAGAACAGGAATTTTAAGACGTTTGAGTTTGGATGAACCATCTCTTACGGTGTTGACTTCACCCAGCCAAAAGCAAACGGATCGTTGTCACCCGCTTGAACCTCGTCCTTTCACAGTGAGGGAAAATGCACGATGCCAAAGTTTCCCCGATGACTGGCAGTTCTGCGGGAGCGTTGGGCAGCAATACAAACAGGTTGGCAATGCCGTCCCGGTTAATCTTGCCTATGAAATAGGTGTGAAAATAAAAGAAGGATTGGAGAATTTATAATGTGGCAATTATCATATATCAGTGAGCAGGATTTTTTACAGCATGTACAAGCTACCATTGAAAAGTATGGAGAAAAACTGGATTCGTTTGATTTAAAGAGATTCAATAAAAACTTGATTGATCCAATCAAACTTATTTTTGATAAGACCGTTTATCATGCTTCTTGGGATGAAATAGTGAGTAATGAAATTTTTCGACAGAGAGATAAATCAAACAACAACGATATTGGGTATTTTCATCAACGAATTTTCCAATATATTGATAAGTGCCGTGTTCCTGAAAACGGACAAGAAGGCGGTTGGGATGTTATCTACGAGAATGAAGACGGCATTGTTCTGCCTGATGGTAGTATAGTTCATACAGTTTTTGTTGAAATGAAAAATAAGCACAATACCATGAATTCAGCTTCTGCTGGAAAAACCTTTATTAAAATGCAAAATCAGCTCTTAAAAGACGATGACTGTGCCTGTTTTTTGGTTGAAGCAATCGCACAGCATTCCCAAAATGTCAAGTGGGAAACTACAGTGGATAAACAAAAAGTGGGACATAAGCTTATTCGCAGAGTGAGTATTGATCAGTTTTATGCACTGGTTACCGGACAAGATGAGGCTTTCCATCAGTTATGTATGGTTCTTCCGGGAGTAATAAAAAAAGCGGTGGACACCTTAGAGAATTCATCTATTCCGAATGATACAGTATTGGAAGAGATAAAGGAAATTGCAGCGAAGCAAGAAGCAACCTCCGAAGAACTTGCAATTGCTATGGCGGTTTATATGCTTGGGTTTGGAACTTATAAAGGGTTTGTGAAATAGTTTTTTTTGTAGTTTGAGGGTGGTGAGAAACTGTGGAAACTGCAATTGACCGTTCATTTGTGGGTAAAGAAAAGGAAATTCACATTAATGACTTTGATGGATACAAGGGGTACCATAGATTTATTTGTCCTAATTGTGGAGAATATGTTTTTCCACGAACAGGGAAGAAAAATGTACATCATTTTAGTCATTATGAAAAAAATGAAACAAGTATTGAATGTGAAAAAAGATCAAAAATAGGTAAATCATGTTCCTTTTATGAGAAAGTGGGCTTGCCTATATATCTAAAACGAGAAAACGATTGCTTTACATTAAATATTGGATTTTATGCATTAAGGAAAGAATTATTGCAGCAGTCTCAATTACAAAATCTCAAGGTTACTATTGAACCAGATAACCCTTATTCTCAAATAAAACAGGAACATCTTGTAGATTTCACATTTTTTGAAGATGAGATTACAGTTAAACCTCTTACTTTTGTTCCTGCTAACGGAAAAAATTATAAAATCTCATTACCGTCCTTGGAATTATCGCGTCATATTTATAAAATATGGTCTGATTATGCTGATGGATTTACAAGTTATGGCGCTCTGTTTACATATTCTGAATCGGGTGGCAAGAAAATCAGAAGAAATGATACAATTACTACTCGTACAGACTATTATTTGATGATTTCAGATGGTAGGGTCATGCCCCAAAACGGTGTAGCGTCAGAGTACTGTAATTGCTTAGATTTAAATGGTAAAAAATATGAAATACGAAAAATGATGCTTGAACCAAAGGATGAAAATGAATTTCGATATTTAGAAAACTTTTTTTGGGAAAGTTACAGATTAAAACTGTTGTATAATAAACCCACCATTACACCACTTTGGCCACCATCTGTACAATGTAATGGAGTAAATCATGTCTTAAAACTTAATTCAAAAAACAACAGCGTTTTTTGCAAAGTTACTTCCGATAATGATAATCCTGCAATTTATAGCTATGCCGGAAATTCCTATATGGAAGCAAGGGCATACAGATCACAAAATAATATCAGTTTTGTGAATCTTACGATAAGTGAATTATTGCAACCTTTTACAATTGACCGAAAATATTTAGCTAATGCTGTTATGCTTTCAAACCAAAAGCCTAATCCTAATTTAACCAATGTCAATGTTACAGTAGATGGATTATCTTTTAATACTGATTTGCATAATCAAAAGTTATATTATATAGATAAATTGGATTCAATAAGGATTACAAGTAATTCAAAGCTAACCATTATAATGGTCAACAAAAACAGAGAACTAAATAAAGAGTTTATAGCAGACACAAATGAAAAAACAATTGAATTTTCAAAAAACGTTTTAGAGATATGGTTTTATTCTGAAAGCAAGAAGCAAATTGTGGGAAGATTGTGTAGACAGAACAATACTAAGCAAATAGCATTTCACAATCTTTCTGATGACAACATATTTGAACAAATTAAACCGTTCTTTAAAGAAAAAACAATTTTTATTCCAAGAAAATATTCATCATTGCTTTTTAAGGTTAAAAACAGACCACTACTTTATAAAGTATTAAAACCAGTTATTGCTGTTGGTCAGATTCAACCAACTATTTTAAAAATATTAGAAATTGGAGGATTCTTTGATGAATAGTGAAAGATATTCATTATGTATGCCTTATATTAATTATGTTGATGGCAAAGTTGATAAGCATTTATGGAGAATTGCTGATTTTGATTCAATAAATAATAAGCTTGTCAAAGCTATATATAGCGACAGAGAAGAGATTTTGCCTATTGAAGACTATCTTCCTAGAAAAATAAGAGCAATGCCATATGGCTTACAACCATATAGAATTGAATTTAGACAGTGGCAAGCTTTTCAAAGTGAAACTGGAATATTTACGGAATCTGAACGAGTTAATGGAACTCCTTATGAAATAGTTTTTTATGAGGGGATCAATATAGAAAAACATAATAGTGATTCTGACATTCGGTCAATACTCTATAATGGAATCCATTTGTTGGAATACACTGGAGACTATTTTTTACTGATTGTAAATAAAACATCAGCACATTACGAAGCTTTGCTATGTTCAAAAAAAGAGTTTTCTACTATATCAGGTACATATAAAATAGAAAAAAACTGTCAAGATATACTAAAGACTACACACGGTTTTGAGCTTTATAGTATTGCTCAAAACGATATTATTGATACAGCTTATATTAATATTTACTTTAGTCAAAATGAAAAAGTCCCTGTTCGGTATTTTTATTGCAATTTTGAACTTAAGTGTCCAGAGCGTAAAGTTTTTCTTAGAAGTCCAGAAAACTATGCTCAAGCTTATGTTTCAAAATATCTTAAGAACAAACGTGATATATTGAAAATCACGAAATCTGAAGCAAAAAAAATGGTTACTATAATTGAAGATGCTTTAAAAAACAAAGAAGAATTTGAAGCCTTCTTCCAAGATACGGGTTTCAAATTTTCTGATGTAGAATATGCATTAACAAATCTTTCAGATGAAGTGCAAGAAATTTATATGCAGAATGATATATTTTCACAAATTGTGGAAAGAAGTTTGTTGAATGATCCATTTGTCAGAGAAAAATGCATTGAAGAAGCAAAAAAAATATGGTTATTAGAAAGTGACGAGCAGCGTCAACAAGTAGAGAAATATTTAGTAGAGAGCAAAGAGGAACTTGCTCAAATTCAAAAGGATTGCGAACTTACTTTATCTAACATATTAATCAATAAAGAGACTATATCAATGCTTGAATCCAAAAAGAATGCATTAGAGCAGGATTGTAAAAATATCGAAGTTAACAATGCCCAGATAAAAAAAGATATAGAAGAGAAACTGAAGCATTTTCAAAGCGATGTTGTCCACCTTGCTGAGCTATCTGCTTTATCAGGGGCTAATTCTGCATCAGTTTCTAACATTGGTTTACCGCAACCTATATATGTATTGGGCAATAAAATTCAAAATGATGAACCCACTATCGCTGAAAATCTAATGGATTTTACCGATGATTTGCAGGTAAATCTAATGATTTGCGGAATGAACAAAGATTATGCTTATGGGTTTTCACAATTAATTATTAGTTCAATCACTTGTCGTAAACACTTTGTAGTTTGTGGTGGTAAAAGCGAAGATGTTGCAAACTCTTTAGCATTATTGTTACAAAGCAAATATGCAGATCAAATATTTTTGCCTTCAGGATTTACAGATATTTCTTCGCTCATCAATAAAATAAATTCAATGGATGGGCATGTTATATTAATTCACAATGCGTTGGAAACATACAGTGAAAGTGTATTTATGGCGATTGTTAAAATGTGTAAAGGGAAAATCATAGTATTTAGCTGTGAAGATGAAACTACATATTTCAATTTGCCATCACATTGGGGGCAGTATGTCATTTATTTAGCGCCTGAACTGACATGGAACACACCAAAGTCTGATGAATTGCTCACTGGAAGGTTCGACTTTGGACTGTTTAAATATGAACTTAAGGAAGATAAATCCAATGGAATTTTGAAAATCATAAAACTATTTTCAACAAAAAAAGTATTAAATGCGATACAATCACATTCAATATCTGAAATACTTATTGCCAGTCAGTCAATTTATAATCAGTGTGGAAATATGAAACTTGCAATACTTAATAATCTTTATCTATTGACATTAAAACGTAGAAGTGATTTTGCAGAGTGTTTAGATGTGCTTGATATCAGCGATGATATGAAACAAATTGTACTTAGAGAGGTTAGTTATGAATGATAACCTACTTACAAAAATGTCTCAAGATTTATTGATATTTCCATTTGAAAATGAAAATAAGCAGCACTTTTGCGCAAGGGTTATCTATTCGGGAATGGTCTTGTGGATGAAAGCAATTACGCTTGATAACTTTGAACTTTTTGCTGATAGCTACCATAGTGTATCTAAACATCACCATTACAAACGCTCTGAAGAAATCCTTAAACATATGTTGGATTTCTTTCCCGAAAGTAGGGATGGTTTTTTGCAAAATATGAATCTGGTGACGGGGAGCACCCGGTACACATAATTCGAGATCGTCTTTTAAGATCCGAGGAAATTATTGAGTTGGATTTTTCAAACTCTATTGCTCTATCTGCGGAAAAACAAATTCGAGTAAGCCATAGGCTGGTTAAGCATTTAGGCATTAGTTCAGGTATGGGAATTCAATACAATGGAATTTCTGCACTATCTGAATGCTTGTTAGAAAATGGACATAACCATTCTCTAATTTTGGATTGCTTAAACTTCACAGAAAGCTATTTTAAACAAATCAAGTTTACTCCCGATGAATGGAACACTGAAAAAGAATATTTTGATCCCAAGGTTAGAACTGATACTTTTCATTATGCGTGGATCGATCGTGCGCCTAATTGCGATATTTATATTTCAAGAATTGCAAGCAATCGGGGTAATCAGCGTTTTTTCGTTGAAAAAAAGTTGAATGGACAATTAATGTCACACCAAATTGATGATTTTATTGTTCAATCAGGAAATTACCGCCGATTTTTGCTTGCTCTACGGCACAAGTATAATAATCCTCTCTCAGTAACTGTTGAAAGATACAAAGATCATTTTATATTAAAAAGATATGTAAAGGAATTTCCTTTTCCAGAGGAATGTGTTATACAAAGTTATGGTTGGCCGGTTGAAAGATTTCATGATTCTCTTAATTGGGTGTTTCATAATTATTTGTACGAAGAAATAATTAAAACATTTGAAATTTTATTAATTAAAGTAAACGAGGTGCAATATGAGTGATCAATATAGTATACAATCAACCCACGCAGCATTAAAACAAAAAATGCTGGATTATATTAGAACTGTGTATTTGGGCAAAAATGATGAATTAAGACTTGCTTGCGATGCAGAGCTCGAGAAACTCGAGGTATTGTATCAAGATCCATACATCGAAGCAAACCAAGCTTATAAAGTGAACAAGAACGGCATTGCTAATCTCGATCTACCTAATGATAAAGTCGCAATGAAACAGGCTCTTGCAGAACTTTCAAAGTGTGAACTTGGGGTATTCCAAAATCCCTACCTCCACCAAACTAAGGCAGTTGAAGCATTTTCTAAAGGAAACGACGTGTTTGTTGCTACTGGTACAGGCTCAGGTAAAACAGAGTGTTTTATGTGGCCCATGGTAAGTAAACTTATTGACGAAGCGGTAACACAACCCGAGACATGGGGTCAACGTGGTGTTCGTGCAATGATGCTTTATCCTATGAATGCTTTAGTATCTGATCAATTGGGCAGGCTAAGACGCTTGATTGGAGATCGTGATGGAAAATTCAGAGATGTTTTACATAGGCTTGCATCAGATACCCGTGTGCCTCAATTTGGAATGTATACTGGCAGAACGGCTTATGCCGGTGAAACAAACATAGATAAAGATAAAGAACTTTCTAAAACAATTAAGCAAGATTTGTTAAACACTTTTATACCAGGATCAGAAGAATACATCCGAAAAGAAAAAAGTATAAATGAGCTTGTCAAACTTGGAAAATACCCTGCAAAAATCAATTTGGATAATTTTGTGAACAGATTAGCAACAGGTGACCATTTTACTGACGACAACGATGCTGAGCTAATCACCAGACAGGAAATACGCAAAAATTGCCCTGATATATTGATAACTAACTATTCAATGTTGCAATATATGCTTATTCGCCCAATAGAGGAATGCCTATGGAAAGATACACGAAATTGGCTTAATGCTTCGCCTAAAAATAAAATGCTTTTCATAATTGATGAGGCTCATATGTATCGAGGCTCATCTGGTGGAGAAGTAGCGTTGTTGATAAGACGGTTCATGCATAAACTTGGCATAGATAGAAATAAAATTCAATTCATTCTAACAAGTGCCAGTATTCCTAAAGATGAAATGCCTGCTATTGAAAAGTTTGCTTGCGATCTAACTGCTGCAGATGAAAAAAACCATAACTTTGTGATTTTAACTGGTGACAAAGAGGAAGTTGATTTAGATAATGGTTATGAAATAGATCCTTATTTACTACAAGATATCGTCGCAGATGATTTGCAAAGTGATTTTGATGACAAGTTAGTATGCATCAAAAAAATTTGTCATATGCTTGGCTGGACAGCTAGCTCAGAAGATTTATCAAATGATGAAACATTAGGTTTGTGGTTGTACAATCAGGTGAAGAATTGTGCACCTATGTTAAGAATTATTAAAAAGTGCAGAGGCAACGCAACTAAGTATGATATTCTTTGCCACGAAGCATTTCCCGATATACCATATATAATTTCACACAAAGCTACAAACATACTTCTATCTTTAGCGCATTTAGCAAAAACACCTGATGGTACAGTATTCTTCCCCACCAGACTTCATTTAATGTTTAGAGGCTTAAAAGGCATTTCTGCCTGCGCAAATCCACATTGTACAGAAGCTGACGTTTACTCAAAAGCTATGGGGCTTGGGAAAATCTACTTAGGAAACTATAAAGATAAATGTAAATGTGGTAGTAAAATATATGAACTTATTAACGATAGGACTTGTGGAGCTATTTTCCTAAAGGGGTATATTGATACTTCAAGTTTGGATAATCCTTTTATATGGCAGAAAATTGGAGAAAAATTTGGTAAAAGTTTTAGAGAGGTGCACTTCTATATTCTTGCTCCCAATAACGATTATAAGAAAAAGAAAGATGACAAGATAGTATGGCTTGATAGCGTAACAGGTAAATTATTTACGGATGACAGCCATTCAGGAGAGCAAGGGTTTATTCGTCTCGCATACTCCAGTAAAGAGGTTAGTGGAAAACCGGGAGTTTGGACGTTTGCCTCTTGCCCAAAATGTGGAAAAAGAAGGTTAAACTTAACAGACTTTATAACTAAAGGAAATGAACCGTTCTTCAACTTGGTATCTGAACAATTCTACGTTCAACCTCCTACGATATTTGAAGCAGAGGAAATTGAAAAGGCTCCAAATGCTGGAAGAAAAGTTCTTTTGTTTTCTGATAGCAGACAACGAGCTGCTATTTTGGCAAAAGATCTTACTCGGGCTGCTGACGAAGATGCAATGAAAAAAGCGTTGACTTTAGCTGCTGTTGAGCTGCAAACATGGGCAGAGAAAAATAGTGGAAAAGCAACAATGGATTTACTTTACATTGCATTTTTAAAGGTTGCTGCAGAAAATAATTTGCGTTTTTTCTATGGTGATGACGAAAAAACACTCAAAGATGCATTGATAGATATGCAACGGGTAATTAAAAGAAGTAGAGGAAACTTGGATTTTGCAGGGAGAAAATCAAGGTTTGAACCTGTTCCAAAACTCTATTATGAACAATTAATAAAGCAAATGTGCAGCAACTTCCGCTCATTAACGGATGCTGCTTTATGTTGGATTATTCCTAATGATCCGTATACACTTGAAGAAATAGAAGAAATTTTTGAAGATGCAAACATTGAACTCGGCATGGAAGAATTTTCAATGCTTTTTTCTGCATGGGCAACAGAAATAATGACAGACTCATATTCTTTGGGAAGCGATATTAGCGATAGCATCCGAGGTGATGTTACTGCATATGATGAACGCTTTGGAGTAAAAGAAACCGATAAGCTTCCAACCAAATTCTCCAAAATTTTAGAAAACAAGGGCTATACTCAGAAGGATATTGATATTATATTTGGTGAATTGAAAAAATTTCTCACCAAAGGATCAGACAGCGAAAATAAATATCTTAATCTTCAAAGGATTTCTTTGAAGTTTGACGAAAAACAGTCATGGTATAAATGTCCACGTTGTAGCAGTATCTTCCCATTTACTTTGTGGGGTTCATGTGCTCGTTGCGGAAAAGGTTTCCCTTTACCAATGACACCTGGAGACTATGCAAGAATACACTTTTGGCGTGGTCCTGTCATAGCTTCATTAAATGGGGATAAAAAGGCATTAATGACGCGTATAAATGTAGAGGAACATACGGCGCAGCTATCACATAAAGATGGAAAGCAAAAAACTTGGTCTACGACTGAAGATTTTGAAATGAGATTCCAAAATGTTTACGCTAATAACGATAAGCCGGTTGATGTGCTTAGTTGTACCACTACGATGGAAGTTGGTATTGACATTGGATCGCTAACTGCTGTTGGTCTTAGAAATATTCCACCTATGCGTGAAAATTATCAACAACGAGCAGGTCGTGCCGGACGCCGTAGCTCATCTATTTCAACTATAGTAACATATACCGATAATGGACCTTATGATAGCTATTATTTCCATCATCCCGAAAAAATCATTTCAGGTGAGCCAAGAAAACCATGGATAGATGTGGAAAATAAAAAATTAGTGTTTAGGCACCTAAGTTCTGTCATTATCTGCGAATATTTTAAGAACATTGGCGAATCAATAGATGTTAAAGGTACGGTTGACTTCTTTGAAAATACATACGATAATTTTGTTATCTCAATAAGAAATAATCAATTTGATAAAAAAGAACTTAAAAGATTATTGCCACCTAACATTTTATTTACTGATTATCGTATTGAAGAACTGATAACTGAGCTTAAGGGTTTAAAAAATCAAGTTCAAAATATGCCTGAAAACTTTAAAGATGACGAAGGAAATGACAAACCACTTTTGGATTTCTTTCTCGAAGAAGGTATTTTTCCGACATACTCCTTTCCACGAAATGTTGTTGGATTTCATATTGAAGATGGAAATGGTGGCAAAATTATTGAAAAACCAGATAGATCCATTGACATTGCACTCAGCGAATATGCACCAGGGCGAATTGTAGTGGTAAACAAAAAGTCCTATAAGTCCGGTGGAATATATAATTTTCACTCGAAATTTGTAGCTGGAAAATTTGAACGTGCAGCAGAGAGATTTTTTGATTCCAAAGATTATTATAAGACTTTGTATTATTGCAAAAACAACAACTGCACATGGAAGGATTTATCGATGCCGCAAGATGGAATATGCCCATTCTGTAAAGAACCGATTTCTGGGGTTCAAAGAATGGTAAAGCCATGGGGATTTTCTCCGCAAAATGGTACGGCTATCAGAGAAGCCGAGGCTGAAAGCGAAAACAGCTATGCAACAGACCCATGCTACGCAGTACCTCTTAATGAGGAAGATTTGAAAACTATTATTGATCTCAAAAATGTTCGTTATGTAAAGTTACCAGACCAACCACTTACGATTATAAACAGTGGAATTAAAGAATCTGGATTTATGATTTGTAAACTTTGTGGGGCTATTGTTCCGGGAGATGAGTATAGCGAATTACGAGCAGTTGGCAAACCTTACAAACACCCTCGGAGTGATAGAAAATGTTTTCATCCAGAGAACAGTTGCGAAAACGTATTTTTAGGGCATCAATTCCTAACGGATATGGTGGTGTTTGAAATAGCTTTAGACAGAGAAAAACTTGATACAACGGTTGATAATGTTTGGTTGTCTTCGGCGGCACAGTCTTTATCTGAAGCTATGGTATTATCAGCAGGTCGGTTATTAGATATTGAATTTACAGATATAAAAAACGGATACCGTATTCGTTATACTGACAACATTGCATATGTGGATATCTTTTTGTTTGATAACCTTTCCAGTGGAGCAGGTTATAGCTCAGCTATTGCAGATAGAGCATATGAGTTGTTTGAGGAAACGAGAGAAACTCTTCGAACATGTAAAAATGATTGTGATTCGGCCTGCCAAGAATGCTTAAAGCACTTTTGGAATCAAAGAACTCACTCAAACCTTAATCGCAAATTAGGACTCTCATTGCTCGAATGGCTATGTTCAGGACAAATGGACAAAGAAATCAACATAGAAAAACAATATGAGATGCTAAAACCAATGGCAAAACTGTTAGACCCTACATACAAGGTAAAAATAGCAAACGGAAAAATAAAGCTTTTAGGTGGAAAAGAAAGAGAACTTTATGTTTACCCTTCTATGTGGAATGCCAATGATAATCGTATTCCTGTATCAAGCATTTCCGTTTCAGATAAGCTATTAAAAGATTCTTTGCCTGAAGCCTATCGACAAGTTCTACAACGTATTTGACTAAAACAAATATTTGTACTCGAAATAATCTTACATGTTGCAAGTTGATTTAAGCTTCATTTCTGGGCACTATAGTAGCAAAAGAAGGACTTCCTGTCCTTCTTTTTTTAAAATTAAGACAGGATGGGAGGAATATATGGCAACCACACGTTTAATTTCCATGCACCAAAACAAAGGTAAATCTATCGCTGATTGCCTTGCAGATCGCACCGATTATGCCCAAAATCCAAATAAAACAAATGAGGGTGAATACATCAGTTCTTATGAGTGCGACCCAAAAACGGTGCAAGGAGAATTTCTGTTATCCAAACGGCAGTATACAGATATTACAGGCAGAGAACAATCAAAAGATGTGATTGCTTATCAGATACGGCAGTCCTTTAAGCCGGGCGAAGTTACGCCAGAGCTTGCCAATAAAATGGGTTATGAATTAGGCATGAGGTTTACAAAAGGAAGGCACGCTTTTATTGTAGCAACTCATGTTGATAAAGCACATATCCATAACCACATTATTTATAATTCCACTTCTCTGGACTACACAAAAAAGTTCAGAGATTTTTTAGGTTCTGGTAAAGCTGTGAGAAAAATATCTGACCGCCTTTGTCTTGAAAATGGACTGTCGATTATTGAAAATCCGAAGCGTGGAAAAAATCATTATGGTAAATGGCTTGGAGATAAAAAGCCTGCCTCATACTCTGAAAAGTTACGGCAAACCATTGATGAAACTCTTGCAAAAAAACCTGCTGATTTTAAAACGTTTTTATCACAGATGGAACAGGCAGGATATGAAAGTAAAAGTGGAAAGTACCTAGCTTTCAAAGGTAAGGAACAAAAGAAATTTATTCGTCTGCGTTCTCTTGGTGTGGGATATTTCAAAGATGAAATTGAGGCTGTTATTACTGGCAAAAAGACTTTGGAAATTAAAAAGAAAACCATCGAAAAACAAAAATCTCATGTCAATCTTTTGGTGGATATTAAGGAAAAATTACGGACAGGAAAAGGTGCAGGTTATGAACGTTGGGCGAAGATTTTTAATCTCAAGCAAATGGCTCAGACTATAAATTATCTGACAGAAAACAATCTACTTGACTATGCAGATTTAGAGAAAAAGGCACAGGCTGCTACTGATACTTTCAATCAGTTATCTGCTCAAATTAAGACTGCCGAAAAGCGTATGAGTGAAATTACAGTTCTTAAAACCCACATCATCAATTACGCAAAAACCCGTGATGTTTACACCGAGTACCGCAAGGCAGGATACTCAAAAAAATTCTACGATGAGCATACTGCCGACTTGCTTTTGCATAAGGCGGCAAAGGCTGCATTTGATGAATTGCAGATGAAAAAGCTACCAACAATAAAAGTCTTGCAAGATGAATATGCCGAACTGCTTTCCGAGAAGAAAAAAGACTATATAGGGTATAGCACTGCTAAAAAAGAAATGCGGGAAATCCTCAATGCAAAGGCGAATGTCGATAAACTTTTGGGGAGTGACACGACCAGAAAAGAAAAGGAAAAAGAACAGGATCAGCGATAAGCTACCCTGTTCTTTTTCAAGCCTCCGTAGGAGGCGTAGCCACACAATTTATTGTGTGTTCAATGGGGATTGGGGATACTCCC
>DCDZ01000001.1:85684-85971 GCA_002316675.1 Tyzzerella sp. UBA1042 | reverse complement strand
TCTTATCCAAAGGCATCCGAATTGGAAGCATACTTGACAATGATGGAAGAAGCAAAAAAACGTGACCATAGAAAGCTGGGCAAGGAGCTAAAGCTGTTTGCACTGTTGGACGAAGGCCCCGGCTTTCCCTTTTTCCTGCCAAAGGGTATGATTATTAAAAACACCCTGTTGGACTATTGGAGAGAAATTCATAAAGAAGCCGGCTATGTTGAGGTTTCAACCCCCATTATTATGAACCAGCATTTATGGGAAAACAGCGGACATTGGGATCATTATAAGGACAATAT
>DCDZ01000001.1:74145-85523 GCA_002316675.1 Tyzzerella sp. UBA1042 | reverse complement strand
TGGGATCATTATAAGGACAATATGTATACCACAATGATTGATGATATGAATTATTGCATTAAACCCATGAACTGCCCCGGCGGTATGTTGGTTTATAAGCAGGAGATGCATTCCTATAGAGATTTGCCGCTGCGTGTAGCTGAAATCGGTTTGGTACACAGACACGAAAAATCCGGCGCACTTCATGGCTTGATGCGTGTTCGCTGCTTTCATCAGGATGATGCCCATATCTTCATGACGGAAGATCAGATTAAGGATGAAATCAGCGGTGTGATTCGTCTGATTGACGGGGTATACCGTCAGTTTGGATTTAATTATCACATTGAGCTTTCCACAAGACCCGAGGACAGTATGGGTTCGGATGAAGCTTGGGAATTGGCAACAGAGGGCTTGAGAAATGCCTTGGATGAAAACGGAATAAAGTATATTGTAAATGAAGGCGACGGCGCCTTCTATGGCCCAAAAATCGACTTTCATTTGGAGGATTCCATCGGCAGAACATGGCAGTGCGGCACAATCCAGCTAGATATGCAGATGCCCGAACGTTTTGAGCTGGAATACATGGCGGCAGACGGCACCAAAAAGCGCCCCGTCATGATTCACCGTGTGGCCTTTGGTTCCATTGAACGCTTCATCGGTATTTTGATTGAGCATTTTGCGGGACAGTTCCCTACATGGCTTTCTCCTGTACAGGCAAAGGTGCTGCCTATTTCTGAGAAATTTGCGGATTACGCAAAGCAGGTGGCAGAGGCTTTGGATAAAGAGGGCATTCGTGTGGAGGCTGATAACCGTGCGGAAAAAATCGGCTATAAAATCAGAGAGGCAAGAAACGAAAGAGTGCCTTATATTATTGTAGTAGGGGAAAAAGATGTGGAAGCAAATAAGGTTTCTCTGCGTTCCAGAAAGAATGGCGAAGAGGGACAGGTTGATTTGGCCGATGTGATTGCCAGATTGAAGGAAGAAATGAAAACAAGAAGCATGGATTAAAAAATTGGGGGTGCGGGCCTTATGCCCGCCTCCATTTTTTCACTTTCGCCCAAAAAGGTATTGACGTATTACGGCGGAGATGGTATACTTCTATAGAAATAAAGAAGAAGTTCCGCTTCTCACCTTATGGCATGGGCTTTATAAGGTTAATACACGATAGTTAAAACAGAGCATTTACTCTGTTTTTGTGTGCGGCGGATTTCTTCCGGCGCATTTTTTTGCGCACTTGCGGACGACGGTACAATAATTTGGGAGGTGCTTTGCTATTACAGAATTAATGATCAATGAGCAAATCAGAGACAAGGAAATTAGATTGATTGGTGAAGATGGAGAACAGTTGGGAATCGTTTCTTCCCGAGACGCACAGAAACTGGCAGATGAAAAACGGTTGGATCTTGTTAAGATCGCGCCGACTGCGAAACCTCCGGTTTGTCGTATCATGGATTACGGAAAATATAAATTCGATCAGGCGAAGAAAGAAAAAGAAGCCAGAAAGAAACAAAAAACCGTAGATGTGAAAGAGCTCCGTTTGTCTCCCGGTATCGATACTCATGACGTTCAGGTAAAGGTGAAAAAGGCGAATGAATTCCTGAAGGATGGAGATAAGGTAAAGGTAAGCATTCGTTTTAGAGGACGTGAAATTGGTCATTCCAAAGCGGGTATGGTCATTTTGGAGAACTTTGCAAAGGAAACAGCAGAGTTTGGCGTGATTGAAAAAGAACCCAAGATGGAAGGCAGAAGCTTAGTTATGTTCCTTGCACCGAAGAGCTGATCCGCAGAACGGAAGAAAGCAATAAGACAGAAGCAGCAGAGGTATCTGCTAAGATTATTTTAGGAGGTTTTAACATTATGCCTAAGTTGAAAACAAAAAAAGCAGCAGCAAAAAGATTTAAAATTACTGGTACAGGC
This sequence comes from Tyzzerella sp. UBA1042, assembly GCA_002316675.1. GTDB lineage: Bacteria > Bacillota > Clostridia > Lachnospirales > Anaerotignaceae > Chakrabartyella. The sequence continues at coordinate 83,627 of DCDZ01000001.1, read as the reverse complement.
CAGCTGAAAAGACAAAAATCCAATACACAGCATATTCTTGGCAAAAAGTCCAGAAAGAGAAAAAGAAACTTGAGACACGCTACGACTGTTGACAAAACTGTATTGAACAGCATTAAAAAGAGACTGTTACCATACGCATAATTTCGAGTATATTTTTTAGGAGGACTTTACCATGGCAAGAGTGAAAGGCGCGTTAAACGCGAGAAAAAGACATAAAAAAGTATTGAAGCTGGCGAGAGGATATCGTGGTGCCAGAAGCAAGCAGTACAGAGTTGCAAAGCAGTCTGTAATGAAAGCAATGGCATTTGCATTTGCCGGCAGAAAACAGACAAAAAGAGAATACAGAAGCCTTTGGATCACAAGAATCAATGCTGCAGCAAGATTGAACGAAATTTCTTACAGCAAGCTGATTCACGGTTTAAAATTGGCAGAGGTGAACATCAACAGAAAGATGTTGGCTGACTTGGCTGTTTCCGATCCTGCTGCATTTACCACTTTGGTGGCTACAGCAAAAGCAAAGCTGTAATTTCACGAAAAAAACCGACCTTTTGTTTCATGCAAAAGGTCTTTTTTCATTTTCATATAGGGTGTTGCCATAAAGAAAAAATGAGGTGTTTGATTTATGGAAGTGGTATTGACAAAGGCATTTGGCTTTTTATTCATAATAGCATTGGGGTTTGTATTAAAGCTTGGTGGGTTGTTTTCTCAAAAGGATACGGAGCTTTTGTCTAAATTGGTCATGAAAATTACCCTTCCCATGGCAGTGATCAGTAATTTTCGGGCGCTGAATTTAAACACTTCTTTTTTAATGGATATTGGCTTAGGTCTTTTTACAAACCTTATGGCAATTGGCCTTGTGCTGTTATTGACGAGAAGAAAAGAGCCTTCCGCCAAGGCATTTTTTCTAATCAACGGTACGGGTTACAATATTGGCCTTTGCACACTGCCCTTTATGCAAAGCTTTTTTGAGGCAGAGGCAGTTGCCATTGTTTGTATGTTTGATGTGGGGAATGCAGTCATGGTCTTTGGTTTTACCTGTACCATTGCAACCCTGGTTGCCAAAGGAAAGAGCAATTTGGAGGCCAAGGGAGTTATAAAAACACTGTTTTCTTCCATGCCTTTTGTGGCTTATTTGGTTATGATTACGCTGTGTTCGTTGAAGATTCCGCTGCCTTCGATTGTGTTTGACTGGGCGGGCATGATGGGCCAAGCAAACACGTTTTTAGCAATGCTTTTGATTGGGATTATGTTTGAACCCAAAATGAAAAAGAGTGTTTTGAAGGATATGGGCGGTGTTTTTGCTTTTAGAATGATACTTGCCTGCTTATTTTCCTACATCATTTATCATTATTTCCCCGGGCCGGAGCTGCACAGGCAGATTCTTTCCATTGTGGTTTTTTCGCCCATTTTAAGCATTGCACCCATTTATACGGAACGCTGCGGGTATGACCGGTCGGCAGCGGCTGTTTTAAACTCTCTGATGCTGCCCTTTAGCTTGGTTTTGATGACCATATTATTAATTGTTCTGAAGCTCTACTAAAGCAGCTTGCTGAAAATAACGGTACATACTATTCCCTTTGAAACCTTCCGGTGAGTATGGTATAATTGCCATACATTAAGCAAAAAAATATTCCGTTTGAAGCAGTATTGGCAAACACACCAATACTTGCTTTTGAATCTATAAAAGCGTTGGATAAGGAAAGGGTGGCTTTCATGATTGGAGAAAAAATAAAGGCTGTTCGAGTGGAAAAAGGCATTACCGCAAAAGATTTGGCAGAGAAAGCAGAAGTGACGCCCGGTTATATTTCACAAATTGAGCGTAACTTGATCAGCCCATCGTTGTCCGTATTAATGCGTATTGCAGAGGCAATTGATATTCCATTGGTCTCCCTTTTTTCCTATGAGGAGCAAGAACAGGTTACGGTCATAACCAGAGATAATCGGACAAAGATTCAGTTTGCCGATATTAACATGGAATATCAGTTTGTAACACCGTATAGCCGCAGCAAAAATGCCTGCACGAAAATGGAAATGCTGTGCTTTAAGCTGGGAGCAAAAAGCTGGGGCAGTACCATGATACAGTATCATGAAGAAGCTGCGGAATGCACTTTGGTATTAAAGGGCACACTAGAATATCATATTGGGGATAATGTATACGTTTTGCATGAGGGAGACAGTATTTATGTACCTCCCCAAACGTATCATCAGCTGTATAACCCGGAGGATGAGGATGTTGAGGCAGTGGCAGTGATTTCTCCTGCGCTGTATTAAAATAGTGTGGCAGGTAAAATGCTTCGGACAAGAGTTTGAAAATAGATCCGTCTTTGGATAAAGATAGAAATTATTATCATAAACGATTTCGTATTTAATGGGATACATTTTTGAATTTAAAAATGTGTCGATTTATTTTTGAAAAAGAACCTATTATTTTGTGTGAAATACACAATTAAAGGCTCTTTTTTTGTGATATTTTTTGATTAACTATAGAAATAGCTATAATAATAAATATATTTTGGCTTAAAAACATAAAGTTTACAAATACTAAATAATATTTAATATAGTATTGACATTTAAAATGATTAAATATATAATCTACTAAACTGAATTTAGTATACCTAACAAAGCTTGACAAACTATGCACCATCCAATACTTAAGGAGGAATTATATGAGTATTTTATCATCTAAGAGTTTTCAAAAGTACCTTGTGCCGGGGATTGTTTTTCAATCCTGTGTTATTGCCGGAGGATATGGCACCGGCCGGGAGCTGGTTGAATATTTTATGGGCTACGGGCCCCTGGGGGGCCTATTGGGCATGGTCATTGTGTCCTTGCTTACCTGGTCTATTGTTTGTGGCGTATCTTTTGCGTTTGCCCAAAAGTTTAAAAAATACGATTATAAAAATTTTATGAAACAACTGATGGGACCGGGCTGGGTCGTTTTTGAAATTGCATATATCATTTTCATATTAATTGTTTTGGCCGTGGTTTCAGCCTCAGCCGGGTCCATAGTACATGAGCTTTTTGGTGTGAACAAATGGTTTGGAATCATTGGTATGTCTGCGGCGGTTTTTTTACTGGTAATCAACGGTTCGGAAGTCATAGAGAAGGTTTTATCCATCTGGTCCTTTGTACTATATGGTGTTTACTTTCTTTTCCTTGTATTGGTGATTTCAAGATATAGCGGGGATATCGGGCAAAACTTTGCTTCTGTGCCCATTACGGGTAATTGGGCTCTGGGCGGTTTCCAATATGCATTTTATAATTTAGCCATTATTATTGCGGTGCTTTATACCATTAAGCATTCTGATACACCGAAGGAGGCCTTTTCTTCCGGTTTGATAGCCGGTGTCATCGGCATTTTACCGGGCATTATTTTGTTTGTTGCAATGGCAGGTTTTTATCCTACAATCATTGATCAGGAGCTGCCGGTAGATTATATTTTGACCCAGATGAATATGCCATGGCTGCGCTATATGTTTCAGATTGTTTTGTTTGGTACATTGATCGAAACTGGTTCGGGCCTCATTTATTCCATTACAGACCGTATCGCTGAGGGATACAAGGTAAAAAGGATGGAAACACCAAAATGGATGACACCGGTTGTGTCTGTCGTGCTTCTGGTAGTAACAACGTTTATTTCCTCCTATGGGTTAATTAATTTGATCGCAAAGGGCTATGGTGCCTTGGCGTGGCTGTTCTTTTTTGTATATGTGATTCCAATTATGACTTTGGGTATTTATAAGATTGCAAAAAAGGACGGTAAGGGAAATACAAGGAGATGAAAAGTATGGGTTTCATAACAGCAAAAAGTGATGCTTGGATAAAACGGGATAAAAAGGTGATTGCATCCTGCCAGCATTTATCGTATTTTCCGTTGACAATACAAAAGGTTGTTGGAGACATCATTTATGATCAGGACGGGAATCAATTCATAGATTTTTTAAGTAGCGCCTCATCCCTAAATCTGGGGAGTGGTTTTCCTCTTGTACAGGAGGCAATACATCAGCAATTAGAATTATATACCCAGTATACACCTGCCTATATCTACAATACACCAAACATTGCATATGCAGAAAGGCTGACATCTGTGTATCCCGGCGGTGTTCCCGCAAAGGTGTGTTTTGGCAACTGCGGATCTGATGCCAACGATGCCGCAGTCAAATTTGCAAGGGCCTATACAGGGCGTAGCAAAATCATTACATTTATTAACGGGTATCATGGGAATACCTACGGCTCCATGTCCCTGAGTACTGTCACAACAAGAATGCGTTCCAAAATGGGGCCTTTTCTGCCGGATATTTATAGCTTTCCTTTTTTCGGTGATAATGTGGAGGATGCAGTCTGCGAGGAGGAATGCATCAAAGAGATTGTGCGGGCCTTTGAGACATATTTGCCGGCGGAAGAGGTTGCCGCGGTTATCATCGAGCCCATTCAGGGAGACGCAGGGTTGATTGCAGCCCATGAGATTTTTATGAGGAAGCTTTATACTCTTTGCAAAGAAAATGGAATTTTATTTATCTCCGAGGAGGTACAGCAGGCCTTTTTCAGAACCGGAAAATGGTTTTCTATTGAGCATTACGGTATTGTGCCCGATGGCATTGCACTGGGAAAATCCCTAGGTGCAGGGCTTCCCTTAGGTGCTTTCATGGCCAGAGCAGAAATTATGGATTCTTTGTCGGCACCGGCACACTTATTTACTCTGGGAGGCCATGCTTTGGCTTGTGCCGCCGGATGTGCCGCCTTTGATTATATGCTACGTGACGAGTTTCAAAATATTTTGGCGGAAAATGAGAGAGCCATGGAGCAGTATTTGAATGAACTTACGGAAAAATTCCCTGAGTTTGTGACCCAGAAAAGTGGGAAAGGGATGTCCAGGGGCTTGGCTTTGACAAAACAGGAGGAAGTAAGCGGAAAAGATATTCCTGATGATATTGGAACGTTTAAAATCGTATATCGCGCATATGAAAAGGGCTTGGTGGTCATTTCTCTGGGGAAGAATGTGTTGCGCATTCAGCCGCCTTTGAATATTCAGCCTGAAAACTTAAAAAGAGGGTTTGAAATCATCCAAGAGTCAATAGAGGAATATTTGGACGGAAAAATTTCCGATGAGGTATTAAAATTTAGAAATGGATGGTAAAAGTTGAATTTTCGCGGAGGCGAAAGCTTTCGGAGGCTTAGGACCATGAGAAATGAAATTGCTGTAAAGTGAAAAAGAAAAGACGCCCCATTGCTATGATTTAGAAAGCAAGGGGACGTCTTTTCTTTCGCCGTTAGGAGATCATCTCTGCGCCAATGGTGTAAACCCATTTCCCATTTTCTTTTTTTGCCGTACAATCAGAAAAAGAATAGGACCCCAAAGAGGAGCGCCATTTGTCCGCAGAAAATTTAAATTTGTTTTCCGCCATTTTTTCGGCATCTAAATGAAACAAAAGTCCGTTATCCAGCATTGCAAACCCAGTGTCTTTGTGGATGGTGACTAAATTTTCCGCCAGCAGCTCCTCATAAGTTGCCATTCTGGCTTCCACTTGCGTTTTATTACAAAGCAAATAGAGCAATGCTTGTTTCTCACCGGAAGTGAGGTTTTCTTCTTTTGTGAAATCTACGGCGATAAAGCTGATTTGATCATTCAGACCGGGGTCTGTTTCAAATAAATGTGTTAGCACTTCTGCATAAAAACCCACAAAATCCTCGCCATTTTCAAGGAGCTTAATATATATGGGATTGCCGATGATGGCGGGGTGCATTTCTAAAATTGGCCCGTCAAATCCAATTGCAACGGTGTCTCCCCCTTGGAGATATTGCATATTCTCTGTAAGGGTTTTTATGGGTACTTGATATAGGCCGTTTCCTGCTTCGGCCACTAAAATCATATCCTCTTGAATGTGCATAATTTTTCCGGTCATGGTTGCTTCGGTTTTTGGGTCGTTTGTGTCTTCAGCATCTGAAACAACACCTGTGGGGGCAGAGGCTCCTGTGGTTTCATAGGCACATCCATCCATAAAATATAAACAGACAATTACCATACCTATATGGAGAAAGATTCGCATGGGTTTCCCTCCTTTTTTCGTCATTTTTTGTAATAGACGATAAAAAAGGGGAAAAGTTTCAGAAATCTCAGACTTTCTTTGCAGTGGTATCAGCAAGAGGAAATATCCTTCTCATTGCCCCTTTGCAAGCCTCACAAAAGCTTCTAATGCCACCAGAATTTCATTTCTTTCTCCCTGCATGGACAGGGCCTCTCCGTCCACATACTTTACAATGCTGTTGAAGGTGTCTTCCTGATATGCAACAACAGTATTTAAAATAGACGCAGCTTTTACACCCCGCAGATGGCCAATGGTAAAGAGTGCGGCAGTTTCCATGTCGCAGCCCAGAACGCCTTTTTTCGACCAAAACCCATCAATAGCCTCCTCTGCATCCGTATAAAAGCTATCGTGGCTTCTGGCGATTCCCGTGTGATAGGGGATATTTTTTTCTTTTGCCGCAGAAGCACAGGCAAAAAGCAGCTCTGTATCCGGCACGGCGGGAAATATACGGTCAATATAGGTTTTTGAGGCGCCGTCATCTCGCACTGCACCGCTCACCAAAATAATATCGCCCATTTTTACTTTAGGCTGGAGACTGCCACAGCTTCCGATACGGATCATGGCCTCCACGCCGATACGATGGAGTTCCTCCACGGCAATTCCGGCGGAAGCCCCACCGATGCCTGTGGAAAGGGCCAAAACCTTGATGCCTTGATAGGTGCCAATGAGGCTTCTGTACTCCCGGTTATAGCTAAGCTCCGTCACGTTTTCCAAAAACGGGGCAATACGATCCAATCTGGCAGGGTCTCCGGGTAATAGGGCATATTTTACTGAAAGGGATGCATCCAATTGAATATGGGGCTGTAAATTTGACATTTCCTTTTCTCCTTTGTGGTTTTATGTATGATTAAATTTATACTAAATTCAAATAAATTGCAATGTTTGGCTTTTAAAAATTGAATCTCAAAGCATAATATGATAAAATCATTGGAAAGAGAAGGAAGGGAAAAGCTTTGGCTTTTCGGTGAGGTCAAATGGTATATTTGGTTTTTTTGATATTGGCGGGTATTTTTCAAGGGCTTATGGTGTCGTTGAATGGGCAGTTGGGGAATTACTATAGCCTGATGGGTGTTTGCTTTTTTGTGCATATAATCGCTGCCATACTTCTTTATTTATATATCATATTAAAAGAGAAAAAGTCGGTTACCTTTCTTGGCGTTCCCAAGTATGTGTATGCCGTTGGCTTCATGGGGGTGGCTATGGTTGCCAGCACAAGCTGGTGCACCTTGAGAATCGGAGCAACTGCCATGCTGAGCCTTTCCGTCATCGGGCAGATGATTTCTTCTGCAATTGTAGATCATTTCGGTTGGTTTAATGTGGTGAAAAAGCCGTTTCACTGGAAGCAAATTCCCTGCTATCTGATGGTTTTGGCGGGAGTTCTTATTGTTGTGTATGCTTAAGGGGGAAACGAAATGATTTATTATGCAGTTGCCATTGCAAATGGTTTTTTGTCAGTCATTAATAAAATGATCAATGTGAAGGCGGGGGAATGCTTGGGCACTACCCGCGGTGCACTCATTAACTATATAGAAGCCTCTGTAATTTCCTTTTGCCTTGTATATGTTACGGGAAAAGGCGGCGAGTTCCGTCCGGATTTTATAAAGGAAGTTCCGCCGGTGTTTTATCTGGGCAGTGTTGCAGGGCTGATGGCCATGATTTTTTTGATTATCGGAACAAAGAATACAGGGGCGCTCGTTTCCACGGTTTTGATACTTTTTGGGCAGTTGGGCACCTCCATCGCCTTGGATTATGCGTTTTTCGGCACCTTCCGCCCCATTCAAATGGTAGGCATTTTTATGATTTTAATGGGCATTGCGTGGAAAGAAAAGCTGAGAAGTGCAGAGCTTAGAAAAGCGGTTTTGCAGAAAAATGAGGAGGCCGGGGAATGAAGCTATTAAATTTTGGTTCTTTAAATATAGATTATGTTTATGAGGTGGAGCATTTTGTTTCCCCGGGGGAAACTTTATCCTCCAAGGCCTTGTTTGTAAACTGCGGCGGCAAGGGCTTAAACCAGTCCATTGCGGCGGCAAAGGCCGGAAATATGGTGTATCATGGGGCTTTTGTGGGCAAAGGCGGGGAAGCCTTGGCAGAGAAGCTTGCAGAAAATGGGGTTGATGTCACGCTGCTGAAAACTGCAGAGGAAAATTGCGGACACGCCATAATTCAAGTGGATCAAAGGGGTCAGAATTGCATCCTGCTTTACGGAGGCACAAATCGGTGCTTTACAAAAGAATATATTAACCGCGCTTTGGATCAATTTGGCAGGGAAGGATTGGTTTTGCTCCAAAATGAGACAAACCTGGTGAAATATATGATTGGGGAAGCCCATAAAAGAGGACTTCAGATTGCGTTCAATGCGGCGCCTATGCACCCAGAGGTTTTGGAATATCCGTTGGAGTTGTTGGACTGGCTCATTGTCAATGAGGTGGAGGGAAGGCAAATTGCCGGATGTGCCCACGATGAGGAGATTCTGCCTGCACTGCGCTCCAAGTATCCCAAAATCAATATTTTGCTGACCCTTGGCAGCAAGGGTGCCCTTTGTTATGCCAAAGGCAAAACCTATAAAATCGGTTGTTATGATGTGGAGGTTGTAGATACCACCGGCGCGGGAGATACCTTTACCGGTTATTTTTTATATGGCGTACTCCATGGAATGTCAATTCCCCAGTCCTTGCTGCTGGCCACAACGGCCAGTACCTTGGCCATCGGGAAAAAAGGCGCTGCCGATGCCGTGCCTTTTATGCCGCAGGTTGAAAAGGCTTTGCAGGAGAATAGATTCGGCCCATTGGCCGCAGAAAAAATAAGTTAGGGAGGGCGTGTTTTGAAAAAGGTATTATTTGTAAACTGTTGTATACGGCGGGAGGAATCCCGCAGCAAAAAGCTGGCAGATCATTTTATTGATGGGCTTGCCCGTCAGGCGACCTATGAAATTACGGAACTATGCTTGATGGATGAAGGACTAAACAATATGACTGAGGGCTTTTTTCATCAAAGGGATGTATTGCTTGCCAAAAAAGAGCTGTCCCATCCTCGTTTTCGGTATGCCCATGCCTTTGCCCAAGCGGACAAAATTATCATTGCCGCCCCTTTTTGGGACTTGAGCTTTCCGGCATTGCTGAAAACCTATATTGAAAACCTGTGTGTGGAAGGGATTACCTTTGGGTATAACGAGGAAGGTTGCGTTGGCCTTTGCAAAGCAGACCATATGGTATACATTACTACCAGAGGCGGATTTTATGAAGGCACGCCTATGGAAATGGGCTCAAAATACATGGAGGCAATGAGCGTATTTTTTGGCATAGAAAACTATGATTGTATTTTTGCCGAGGGCTTGGATATGGGCCTGCGGCCCGTGGAGGTTATTTTAGAGGAAGCAATGAAAAAGGGAGAAGCCGT
>DCDZ01000001.1:60652-73968 GCA_002316675.1 Tyzzerella sp. UBA1042 | reverse complement strand
GGCGAAGATGGGGGAAATGATGAAGGCTGTTGTATATAAGGGGAATGGCATTGTCAGCTTGGAGGATCGGCCGATTCCTGTTATTTTAGAGGAAACGGATGCCATTGTGCGTGTTACCAGGGCAAGTATTTGTTCCAGTGATTTACATATTAAGCATGGCGCTGTGCCCAGAGCAAGGGAAAATATAATTTTAGGCCACGAATTTGTGGGAGAGATTGCGGAAGTGGGCAGCAGAGTAAAGCATTTTTATGTGGGCGACCGGGTTTCTGTGAATGTGGAGACGTTTTGCGGAGAATGTTTTTTCTGTAAACAGGGTTTTGTCAATAATTGTATCCATGGCGGATGGAAATTAGGCTGCTGTATTGACGGCGGACAGGCAGAGTATGCCCGCATTCCCATGGCGGATCAAGGCTTGACCCAAATTCCCCAAGGGGTTTCCGATGAAGAAGCACTGTTTAATGGAGATATTTTGGCAACAGGGTATTGGGCCGCCGCCATTGGAGAACTAAAGCCTGCCGATACCATTGCGGTGATCGGCGCAGGGCCTACGGGCTTGTGTACGCTGATGAGTATTCGGCTCTACAGCCCCGCTAGGGTGATTGTGATCGATACCAGTAACGAAAGGCTTGCATTGGCGAAGCAACAGGGCTTGGCTGATTTCTGCTTCAATCCTTCGGAAGTGAATGTGGAGGAAGAGATTTTCATGTTGACGGATGGCCGTGGTGCAGACCGGGTATTTGAAGTGGCAGGGGGAGAAAACACCTTCCAGCTGGCATGGAAGCTCACAAGGCCGAATGCGGTTGTGGTTGTGGTGGCATTGTATGAAAAAGAGCAGACACTGCCTTTACACCAAATGTATGGAAAAAATCTTGTATTTAAAACCGGCGGTGTGGATGCCAACCGTTGTGAGGATATTATGAAAATGGTGCAGGCAAAGAAAATTGATACAAGCTGTTTGATTACCCATCGGGCGCCTTTAAATGATGTAATAAAAGGGTATGATATTTTTGAAAATAAACTGGAGGGCTGTATCAAATGGGTGATTACCCCTTTTGAGCACTAAATTCTTTCAGATAGAAATGATGTTTTCCTGCGGGAAGTCCCCATTAGGGAAGGAAGCAGACATCGTATAAGGTGTCTGCTTTTCAGCATCTAAAATACTACGTTTTTATAAAAGAGCGGAGAAAGGAGGGGAAAGTGGATGAAGTTTTTTCATTTGGGAGACCTTCATCTGGGAAAGAAAATATATGACTTTTCCATGATAGAGGATCAAAAATATATTCTTGCTCAAATTTTAGAAAAGGCGGAGCAAGAGAAGATAGACGGCATTTTTATTTCCGGAGATGTCTATGATAAAGGCATTCCTCCGGTGGAAGCAGTGCGCCTGTTGGATGGGTTTTTGACGGAGCTGTCCAAGCAAAAAATTGCCGTTTTTATGATTGCCGGAAACCACGATTCACCCCAGAGGTTGGATTTTGGAAGGAATTTATTTCAAGAAAATCATATTCATATTTGCGGATGCTACGACGGTGCTTTAAACTCTATTGTCATGGAAGATGATTTTGGCGAACTGGAGATATTCCTCTTGCCGTTTGTAAAGCCCGCTTTGGTGAGCCCCTATTTTGAAGAGGACATCCCTTCTTATGAAAAAGCGGTGGCGTTGGTTTTGGCGTCGGCACCACAAGATAAGAAGCGAAGAAATATTCTGTTGGCCCATCAATTTGTAACATGGCGGGGCGAGGCGGAACGCAGTGATTCCGAAACCGATTCTCTGGGCGGTGTGGATGCGGTGGATGCCAGTGTTTTTTTTGAATTCGACTATGTTGCTTTGGGGCATTTGCATAGCCCGCAAAAAATCGGCAGGGAAGAAATACGCTACGCCGGATCGCCTTTGGCCTATTCTTTTTCCGAAATTCGCCGGGAAAAAAGAATTACGCTAGTGGAATTTAAGGAGAAAGGCAATATAAAAATTGGGTTTCTGCCGTTGATTCCAAAGCGTCCCCTCCGGGAGATCAAAGGGCCTTTACAAGGCTTATTGGAAGCCGCCCGCACTCAAGGGGGCTCAGAGGATTATATTCGGGCAATTCTTACAGATCAAGCCGCTTTGAATGACCCCTTAGGGCAGCTGCGCTTTGTATACCCCAATTTAATGACCATGGAGCTGGAGGGGCAAGCACGGCAGGAAAAGGAACGGTTATTTTCAGCGGAGGAGACCTCTCCCCAGGAGTTGTTCAGCTTATTTTTTCGGCGTCAAAATGATAGAGAAATAGATGATTTGCAAGAAAAGGCAGTGAAAAAGATATGGGGAGAAATGGGGGGTGAAGGAGAATGAAGCCAACACATTTAACCATTTCCGCCTTTGGGCCTTTTGCCGAAAAGGTGGATATCCCCTTTGCAAAATTGGGGGAAGGGGGTCTGTTCCTTGTCAGCGGCGATACCGGTGCGGGAAAGACTACCATATTCGATGCAATTTGCTTTGCATTGTTTGGCGAGGCCAGCGGATCCAACCGCAGTATTGATAGTGTGCGCAGCGATTTTGCCGCCCCAGGCACAAAAACCTATGTTGCCTTGGAGTTTTTGCACAAAGGAGAGGTATATCGTATTCTGCGAAATCCTGCCTACCGCAGACCGAAAAAAAGCGGTGAGGGAATGACCACAGAAAATGCCGAAGCAGCCCTGTTTTGCGGCGACGAAACCCTTGCCACAGGGTTTGTTCAGGTGAAAAAAGCCGTGGAAGCGCTGTTGTCGGTGGATGCAAAGCAGTTTAAGCAAATTGCCATGATTGCCCAAGGAGAATTCTTAAAGCTTTTGTATGCAGAAAGCAGTGAACGAGGCACCATATTCCGGAAGGTGTTTCATACGGATCTTTTTGCCGCATTTCAGCAAAGGCTGAAGGAGGCGGAAAAAGAAGCCCGAGCGCATTTGGAAGATAGAGAAAAGCGCTTGCTGTATGCTTTAAAACAGCTTTCCTCTGGGGAAGCCCTTGAAGGGAAGCAAGGTATTTATCAAGCGGCGGATGTTTTGGAGAAGGAAGAGGCTCTGTTTACAGCAGAGCAAAAGGAGTTTATCCGCATCAAGGAAGAAAGAGCAGGCCTTTCCAATCATATGCAGGAACTGACGAGCCATATCAGCAGGGGAGAATGGAATAATAAACGCATTGCCGAATTAGAAGAAGCAAAAAAGGAATTCAGCTTGCTGCTAGAGCAAAAAGAAGCAAAAACAGAGAAGCAAAGCTTTCTGCTGAAGCAAAGAACCGCTTTGGATTATGTGGCGCCCTTGGCGAACGCATTGCAGCGGGAACAAGAGGGCTTGGAAGAAACCGAAACACAAAATGAGGCTTTTACAAAGCGGCTGCACATACTGCAGCCTGTTTTGCAGGCACTGGAAGAGGAGCAGAAAAAGCAGGAAGCGGAACAGCCAAAATTGAATGAGGAAAGGATTCGCCTGCGCCAATTGGAAAAAGATTTTGCGGCATATGCCAGAAAAGAAGAAATCGTGAGCCAACGTCTGCGCCTTTTAGATGAAAAAAAGCACTTGGAGATTGTAATTGATACTATACAAAAGGAAATAGCCGCCCTAGAGCAATCCATAGCCGAATTGCTGGTACATCTTGAAGAAAGGTCTGCCTTGGAGAAAGCGCAGCTGGTTATGGCGCAGACAAAACAGGCCTTAGCAGAGCGCACAGGGCGCATAATGAAAATAACGGCAATGCAGGCTGCCTTAAAGCAGGATGAGCATACCTTGGAATTGCTGCGCAAGGAATATAAAAAAGGGGAGCTTGCATGGAGAAAAGCAAGGCACCACCGTGAAGAGGTGGAAGGGGCTTATTTGGCGGAGCAAGCAGGTATTTTAGCGCAAAGCTTGCAGGAGGGGGAAGCGTGCCCTGTTTGCGGTGCTACGGAGCATCCTCACAAAGCTATGTTATCCCTCACGGCACCCACGGAGAAAGACTGGAAGGCATCAAAAAACCAAGAGGAGACAGCATATACCGCTTTGCAAAAGCTTGCCGCTAAGGGGAAGGAGCTTTCTGGCAGATGCGGTATGCAAAAAGAAGCTATTCTCAAAGCTTGCACTGAGGAATTTGCCACGGAAGAAACCGTTCCCACCGTTTTGAACGAAATCAAAAAAGAAGGCATGGCCTTGGGGCAGGCAGAGAAAGAAAATCAAGAAAAAATGGCGGCCCTTGCAAGGCTTGAGGAACAGGCGGAAACAAAAAGAAAGCAGCTGGAAAAGAAAAAAGCAGAGCTGGAGTCGGTAAAAGAGCGCCTCAAGAAAAGTGCAGAGAAAAATAGCCTATTTCAGGGGGAGCTCTCGGCACTGGAGGAGCGGCTGGAAAAAAATATAACGGCAGAGGATGCAAAAAAAGCAATAGATACCCTGCAACGCTATATTGATGGGGCGGAAAAGGAATATAAACGCGTGGTTACAGCTTACAATGAGAAAAAAGAAGAGGTGGAAAGGCTGAAAACTCGTTTGGAGGAAGGACAGAATCTTGCAAGGCAAGGGAAAAAGCGTGTGACAACAGCTTTGGAGGCAGTGCAGTCCGTTTTGAAAGAAAAGGGCTTTGCATCGGAGGAGGAATACCGTTTGCTTCTGCCCCAATCCAGAGAGGCTTTGGAGAGGGAAGAAGAAGAGATACAACTGTTTTTTCGCAAAATGAGCCAATTGGAAAACTTTGTGCAACACTTTCAGGAAGAGAAAGAAACGCTGGTCAAAACAGACATTGAAAAGCTTACGGCGGAAAAAAATGCTGCTGCGGTGCAGATCAATGGGCTGGATGACAGACTGGGGACTTTAAGCGGCACTTTGGCCATGAAGGAGCGTGCTTTGCAGCAAGGGAAGGAAGAGCTGAAACAACGGCAGCGGCTGGAGCAGGAGTATTTGCCCATTCTGGAGCTTTCCAAAACAGCAAACGGAGAGCTTTCCGGAAGGGATAAAATCACTTTTGAATCCTTTGTGCAGGGATTTTATTTCGACCGTGTTTTGCGTGCCGCAAATATGCGCCTGAGCGAAATGACTGAGGGCAGATATCGTCTGCTGCGGGCGGAAAATGCATCCGATAAACGCAGTCAGAGCGGTTTGGAAATGGAAGTCCTAGATTATTATACAGGAAAAAGCCGTTCTGTAAAATCCCTTTCCGGGGGCGAGGCCTTTCAGGCTTCCCTATCCTTGGCTTTGGGTCTTTCTGATGTTATCCAAAGCTATGCGGGCGGTGTGCAGATTGATGCCATGTTTATTGACGAAGGCTTCGGCGCATTGGATGAGCATTCCAGAGAGCAGGCCGTCAGAGTTTTGCAGAAACTCTCTTATGGCAGCAGATTGGTAGGCATCATTTCTCATATTACAGAGCTCAAGGAAAATATAGAAAAGAAAATCGTGGTTGGGCACAGTCCTATGGGCAGCACTGTGGAAGTGTTTGCATAAGGCAAAATGAAAGAAAAACGGCAGGTGTTTACAAGAAGACCTGCTGTTTTTTTATGCAAAAACCGGCGGATAAGCCTAGCCTGTAAGAGGACAAACACAGGATTTTTTGATATGCATATTTTAATATGGATAGGGGGCGGAAAAATGGAATATTCTGAAAAAACAATTTTGGTGCTTGGCGGAGATCAAAGACTCCTTTATTTGGCGGATATGTTAAAGGCCATCTTTTTTCAGGTAAGGGCCTATGCCTTAGACGGTGCAGAACGCCTAAAGGGAATAGAACTCCCCCGTTCCTTGGAAGAGGCAGTGGACGGAGCGGATATTATTGTGACGCCGGTACCCTTTACGAAGGACGGAACCCATTTGCTGACAAAAGAGGGAACGGAGATTTTATTATCAGACTTGATCGGGCATCTAAAGAAAAATACAATTTTGTTTGGGGGAAACATTGCTTCTTCTGTCATGGAAGGCGCGGAGGAGAAAAATGTAATGTGCTTTGATTTTATGCAGATGGAGGAAGTTGCCCTTGAAAATGCCATTACCACCGCAGAGGGCGCCATTGCGGAAGCCATTACCCTAAGCACGCAAAATATAAATCGGGAGCCTTGCCTTGTTTTGGGCTATGGCAGATGCGCAAAAGCCATTGCCAAGCGGCTGCAAGGGCTCGATGCCAAGGTGATGATTGGGGCAAGAAAGAAAGCTGCCTGTAGGGAAGCAACAGAAGAAGGCTATTTGGGCATTCCTTTGGAAGAATTGCATTCCGCAATTCCGAGGGTCCAGTTTATTTTTAATACCATCCCCTCCATGGTGTTGGATGAAAAAATGATTCAACTGGTCAGCCCCCATGCCGTGA
Source organism: Tyzzerella sp. UBA1042 (assembly GCA_002316675.1). Lineage (GTDB taxonomy): Bacteria > Bacillota > Clostridia > Lachnospirales > Anaerotignaceae > Chakrabartyella. Next base: position 67,691 of record DCDZ01000001.1, on the reverse strand, counting down.
TTATTGATATTGCCTCTGCACCGGGAGGCACAGACTTTAAAGCTTGCGCAGAAAAGGGGATTTTAGGGAAATTATCCCTTGGGATTCCCGGAAGATTTTCACCAAAGACCAGTGCGGAAATTTTATTGGGCAGCATTGTGTCCTCATTGCAAGGGGAGTAGGAGGAATTTATGATGAAATTAGAAGGGAAGAATGTAGGTTTTGCAATTACAGGTTCTTTTTGTACGTTTGATAAAATTATTATAGAACTAAAGCGGTTAAAGCTGGAGGGGGCAAACGTCATTCCCATTCTTTCAACCAATGCCGCAACCATGGATACGAGATTTGGCACGGCATCGGCATTTTTGAAAGAGGTGGAAGAAATTACGGGCAATGGGCCGGTATTAACCATCGTGGATGCGGAGCCCCTTGGCCCGGAAGGTAAGCTGGATATTTTGATTATTGCACCTTGCACAGGCAATACCATTGCGAAATTGAGCAACGGCATCACGGATACTTCTGTGCTTATGGCTGCTAAGGCTCATATGCGCAACAATAAGCCCTTAGTGATTTCCATTTCTACCAACGATGCCCTGGGCTTAAATTTATCAAACATTGCTTGTCTTATGAATACCAAGGAGATTTATTTCGTACCCTTTCAGCAGGATAATTATGAAGGGAAACCAAAATCAATGATTGCCAGAACAGAACTTATCGTGCCTACATTAGAGATGGCATTTGAAGGCGTGCAGATTCAGCCCCTGCTTCAGTAAAAAGGGGTTGAGGTAAGCCCATGAAAAATGCTGAAAAATAATCGGGTAAGATATTTTTCAGCATTTTTTAAAAGAGGTCAAAGAACATGGGGAAAATGCTTTTGATTGGGGTGTTATCACTGTACATAATTTTTGCAGCCTGAAAAGTAGGTTTACGGCTTTTTCCATGGAAAAGAGTCCTGCCGTAAGAATTTGAATTTCAGATAGAAAGCTGTTGACTTTTTCAGTTGGTGTGCTATAATCTTAATATCTAAAATGAAACCGTAGAGTAAGAGGAGTAACCTTCTTATCCGCTTTCAGAGAGCTGCAGATGGTGGGATTGCAGCAGTGGGATATTAGGCGAATGGACTTATGAGGGCGGGCGAAAGCTTCGGCAAGTAGTACCCGACGGGAACCGTACCCGTTATCCTGACGGACTGTATAATCGTACAGTGAGCGAGTGGACGTTTTACGTCAATTTGGGTGGTATCGCAGGATTTTATGTCTTGTCCCATATGTGTGGGAGAGGGCTTTTTTTTGTGAACGGAAGGATGCCAAAGCTACATTTTTTAGATGAGACGAGATGAGACAGAACGTAAATGAGACGAGGGAGTGTATGGGTATGAAAAAATTTATTAGTATTTCAATGGCTATGGTAATGGGGCTTGCAACGCTTGTAGGCTGTGGCAGTGCAGCGGGCAGTGCATCTAAAGGCAAGGAAGAGGCAATTCCTGTGATCGGGATTTCTCAATACGGACAGCACGCTTCTTTGGATAATTGCCGGGAAGGGTTTTTGCAGGGCCTTGCAGAAAGCGGCTTGGTAGAAGGCGAGGATTTTACGGTGGATTACCAAAATGCCGGCTTTGATGATAATATTACAATACAAATTGCACAAAATTTTTCCGCAAATAATGTTGCACTTATGTGTGCCGTTGCAACACCATCTGCAACTGCGTGCTATGCGGCGGCGGAGGATAAAGACATTCCTGTCATTTTCACCGCAATCACGGATCCTGTAGAGGCAAAGCTGGACACAGGCAATGTTACGGGCACAAGCGATAAGCTACCCGTAGAGGAACAGCTTGAACTGATCCGTGCATTACAGCCGGAGGCAAAAACAATTGGCATTCTTTATACCACAAGTGAACCCAACTCTGTTTCTGCCATCGCAGAATATGAGGAAAAGGGCCCGGACTTTGGTTTTACCATTGAAACAATCGGCATTACCCAGCAGGCTGAGGTTTTGCAGGCGGCAGATAGCATGATAGCAAAGGGTGTGGATGCCATTTCCAATTTGACAGATAATAATGTGGTGGGCGTATTACCCTCTATTTTGGAAAAAACAAATGAGGCGCAAATCCCTGTTTACGGCAGCGAAATTGAGCAGGTAAAATTAGGCTGTGTGGCTTCCGCAGGCATTGACTATATTTCATTGGGAAAACAGACCGGAGCCATGGCGGCGAAGATTTTGAAGGGGGAAGCAACCGCAAAGGAAATGCCTTATGAAACAATTTCAAGCTTTGATACCTACATCAATTCTCAATCTTTAGAGGATATGGGAATCACAGTACCTGCTGAAATTGCAGAAAAGGCGATTGAGGCGGCCAACTAACCCTTTTGTATAGGAAGAAAAGGGGATAGAAAGAGGTTTTGAGTATGGTTTTGGCGGATTTATTCATTAGCACATTAACACAGGGTTTCCTTTATGCCTTGTTATCCTACGGGGTTTTTATCACTTATAAAATATTGGATTTTCCGGATTTGACTGTGGACGGCAGCTTCCCTTTGGGGGCTGCCATTACCGGAGTATTTTTGTTAAAAGGGGTAAATCCCTTTTTGGTTTTGCTCATATCTGCGGCGTTCGGTGCTTTGGCAGGCTGGATGACGGGCTTTATTCATGTAAGGCTGGGGGTGCGGGATTTGCTGGCAGGCATCATCACCATGACTGCATTATTTTCAATTAATCTGCAGATTGCCGGCTCAAACCTTGCGATTGGCCGAGATGCAGATACGATTTTTACAGCGGCCTCCACCATGGCCCTTTTGGGTTCCATGCCCTTGATGATGCGTAAATTTATTGTTTCCTTGGTATTGGCCTTACTGGTAAAGTTATTATTGGATTTGTATCTGAAAACAAAAAGCGGATTACTCCTGCGGGCTGTGGGGGATAACAGCACGTTGGTTACAACATTGGCAAAGGATAAGGGAACCACAAAGATTTTAGGCTTGGTCATTGCCAATGCCTTGGTTGCCCTCTGCGGCAGCGTGGTTTGCCAAGAACAAAGAGCCTTTTCCAGTACCATGGGAACGGGGCAGGTTGTATTTGGTTTGGCAACGGTAATTATTGGAACCACCTTGTTCCGCCGTTTTGGTTTTGTAAAGGGGACAACGGCCGTATTGACGGGCAGTGTTTTTTATAAAATCTGCATACAAATTGCGATCAGCTTGGGCTTGCCCGCAAACCTCTTGAAATTGGCCATGGCGGTACTGTTCCTCTTTATTCTGATTTTGGGTGACAGAAGAAAGGATGGTGCGGAAAATGCTTGAGCTTAAAAATATTACGAAAATTTATAATCCCGGTCAGGTTACGGAAATGTGCTTATTTGATAAATTCAACTTAACCGTAGACGAAGGGCAGTTTGTCTCTATCGTGGGGAGCAACGGCAGCGGAAAAACCTCTTTGTTGAATATTATCTGCGGCAGTATCCCCATTGAGGGGGGCGAGGTTCTGGTGGGCAGCAAGGACATTGGAAAAATGAAGGATTTTCAGCGGTATCGCTCCATTGGCCGGGTCTATCAAAATCCTTCCGTGGGTACGTGCCCCAACCTAACCATGCTGGAAAATATGTCCTTGGCGGATAATAAGGGTAAAACCTTCGGCCTTTCCTTTGGCATCAATCGGGCCAGAGAAAATTTTTATAAGGAGCAACTTTCCATTCTGGGTCTTGGCTTGGAGAACAAAATGGATGTAAAGCTGGGGGCCTTATCCGGCGGTCAGAGGCAGGCAGCATCTTTGATTATGTCAACCCTGACACCTGTTGAATTTTTAATTTTAGATGAGCATACTGCTGCCCTTGATCCAAAAACGGCAGAAATCATCATGGACTTAACGGAACGGGTCGTCAAGGAGAAGAACCTAACGGCAATGATGGTTACTCATAATTTAAGGTACGCCGTAGAATATGGAAACCGTTTAATTATGATGGATAAAGGTGGCGTTGTGATGGACCTGTCCGAGGAAGAAAAATCAGCTTTAAAGGTGCAGGATATATTAGATGTATTTACTTCTATCAGCATTGAATGCGGCAATTAGGCAAAAAACTCCCTTTGTTATATAAATTTGTAGTGAACTGCAAATGAAATAACGAAGGGAGTTTTTGTGTAATGATTATTTTCCTTTAAACTGTATTTTTGTATGACGCAAAAAATATTTTATGCTATAATATTTTCGGAAGAATTTTAAGGAGGGAAGCGGGCTATGTATCAAAAAGAAGAAATAAGGGAACTTTTGGATAAAAAATCCATTTCTTATGAGTGGATGGACCATGAAGCGGCATTCACCATTGATGATATGGTTCGCATGGGGCTGGATCAGAATTTGGAGGTTGCAAAAAACCTTTTTTTGCGGGATGCAAAAGGAAAAAATCATTATCTGATTGTGGTACGGGCGGATAAGCGGGTTGATTTAAAAAAATTTGCCGAAGCCGTTGGTTTGCCGAAGCTTTCCTTTGCATCGGAGGAAAGATTACAAAAATATTTGGGGCTGAAAAAGGGAGCGGTAACGCCTTTTGGTGTTTTAAATGATGCAGAAAAGCAGGTTCAAATTTATTTCGACAGAGATTTTATCGGTATGCACAGAATCGGTGTCCATCCCAATGATAATACGGCTTCCGTTTTTTTGTCCGTAAATGCTTTGATTGATATTATCGTACAAAATGGGCATGAATTGAATGTGGTTGAAATCCCCGTATAATGCACAGTTTTTCTTGTTTTTTGGCAGAAAGCTAGGGAAGCAGTTCCTTTTTTGACAGGGCTTGTGCTATGAGAATTTTTTATTCTTTCAAAAAAAATTCGTTGAGGCAATTTAACATCTATGCTATACTACAATATAGTGCGTTGCCAAAAACAGCATTGAAAGGGAAGAGCTATGAGGGATACAAGAAAAGAGATAGCTGTAGACGAACCAGAATTGTTCAGACAGCTGGAATATATGCGGGTCATTCGTGAAAAAAATGATGCGTATGAAAAAGAAATAGGGAAGAAAAAGAAATTCTTCAGTTTGGCCATGGGATGCCAGATGAACGCCCATGACTCCGAAAAACTGGAGGGTATGTTGGATCAGATGGGCTATGAAAGAACCGAGGAAGAAACCCAGGCGGACTTTGTTATTTATAATACCTGCTGTGTGCGTGAGAATGCGGAGCAAAAGGTCTATGGCAAGCTGGGATGGCTGAAGCATTATAAGAAGGACAAGCCGGATACTGTGATTGCGTTATGCGGCTGCATGATGCAGCAGGATACGGTGATTGATACCATAAGGCAGAAGCATCGCCATGTGGATATTGTGTTTGGCACCTATAATCTTTACAAATTGCCCGAGTTAATGCACACCCGCATGGAAAGCGGGGATACCATATATGACATTTGGCAGGAGCAGGAAGAGATTGTGGAGGATTTGCCAAGTATTCGGCATTATCCCTATAAGGCCTCGGTAAATATTATGTTTGGCTGCAACAATTTTTGCACCTATTGCATTGTGCCCTATGTACGCGGCAGAGAGCGCAGCCGTATGCCGGAGGATATTTTGGCTGAGGTGGAAAAACTGGCGGCAGACGGGGTAAAGGAAATCATGCTTTTAGGACAGAATGTAAACTCTTATGGAAAAAACTTGGAAAATCCTGTGAGTTTTGCCCAGCTTTTGCGTAGGGTGAATGAGGTTGAGGGCATTGAACGCATTCGCTTTATGACCTCCCACCCGAAGGATTTATCCGATGAGCTGATTGAAGCAATGCGGGACTGCGCTAAGGTTTGTAAAAACCTTCATTTGCCTGTGCAAGCGGGCAGCAGTGAAATTTTGCGCCGCATGAACCGTCATTATACCAAGGAGTCTTACTTGGAAACAGTGCGTAAAATTAAGGCGGCTATGCCTGAAATTACTTTAAGCACCGATATTATTGTGGGGTTTCCCGGGGAGACGGAGGAAGATTTTCAAGAAACATTGGATGTAATTCGTGAGGTGGGTTATTCTACGGCATATACCTTTATTTATTCCAAGCGTACAGGTACGCCTGCGGCGACCATGGATCACCAGGTAAGCGAAGAGGCGATTAAAGACCGCTTCGATCGTATGCTGAACGTGCTAAATCCCATGATCCATGAATTAAATGAAAAAATGGTGGGAAAAATTGTTACAGTGCTTGTAGAAGAACCAAGTAAAAATAACAAGAATGTTTTAACCGGCAGAGCGGATAATTATGCTCTGGTGCATTTTGAAGGCAGTAAAGATTTTATCGGGCAGTTGGTGCCCGTTCGGATCACGGAAAATAAAACATTTTACTTTATTGCAGAAAGGGTTTAAGGTGATACTATGACATCGGTATACGAATTGGCAAGAAGCTTAGGGGAAGAATTAAAGAACACACCTCAGGTAGAAACATTGCTTGAGGCAAAAAAGGCTTATGAAGAAAATCCGGAAATTGCTGCCGCAGTGGAAGAATACACAAAGCTGCATCAAGAGTTTGAAGCAAAGATGAAGACCGGCGGAATTTCTGCGGAGGAACAAAAAGCATTTTCCGAGGATATGTCAAAAAGAGCCGACGCAATTAGAAACAATAAGATTGCCACAGATTTATTTGCGGCGGAAACAAATTTCAATCATTTTATGAATTCTATTTTTACTATTGTGACCTCAACCTTGACTGGTGAGGAACCGGCACAAAGCGGCTGCAGCCCTAGCGCTTGCGCCTCCTGCGGCGGCGGATGCCACTGATCAGCGAAACGGATAAAGCGCTGTATAGATGCCCGAGCTCCCTTGCGGGGTTCGGGTTTTTCCATAGTTCTGAAGCATTGCAGGCTCCTGCCGGAAAAAATTGTTTGAAATTTGAAAAGGTTTTTATCGATTGAGGGATGCGTTTGGAAACGTCATTGCCTAAAATTAAAATATAGTTACATTCGTAGTATGAATAGGGAGGGTGGATCATGGCAAAAATCACGCCTATGATGCAGCAATACTTTGAAATAAAAGAAAATTACAAGCATTGTCTGCTTTTTTTTCGTTTAGGTGATTTTTATGAAATGTTTTTTGAAGA
>DCDZ01000001.1:44409-60479 GCA_002316675.1 Tyzzerella sp. UBA1042 | reverse complement strand
TTAGGTGATTTTTATGAAATGTTTTTTGAAGACGCAGTGATCGCCTCGAAAGAATTGGAAATTACCCTGACGGGAAAGGACTGGGGGCAGGAGGAACGGGCGCCTATGTGCGGTGTTCCCTTTCATTCTGCAGACGGTTACATAGCAAGGCTGGTGGAAAAGGGGTATAAGGTTGCAATCTGTGAGCAGGTGGAGGATCCCAAGCTGGCAAAGGGCATTGTAAAGCGGAATGTGGTGCGGGTGGTGACCCCGGGAACCGTTTTGGACAATGCTGCTTTAGATGAGAGAAAAAATAATTATATTCTTGCTTTATATGGCAGTGCGGCAGGGTACGGCATTGCTGCTTGTGATGTCAGTACCGGTGAATTTCAGACCACAGAGTTTACCAGCATTCAGGCCGCAAATAAAATTTTGGACGAGATCGTCAGATTTTCCCCGGCAGAGGTCATCTGTAATGAAGCTTTTTTGAATAACCCCTTGTCCGACGAAATCAAAAACCGCTTTTATTATTATTTAAACGATATTGACAATCGTATGTTTGATTTTTCTACGGCGAAGGAGGTTATCTTGAAGCATTTTCAAGTGAAATCTCTGGAGGGCTACGGCTTGGGGAAAAAAACCGCGGCTGTAGCGGCAGCGGGGGCATTGATATGGTATTTACTGGAAACACAAAAGAATGATTTAAGCCATATTTCAACAGTGAAATATTATGCTACGGGCGATTTTATGCTCTTGGATGTTTCCAGCCGCAGAAATTTAGAATTAACAGAAACCATGCGGGAAAAAAGCCGAAAAGGCTCCTTGCTGTGGGTTTTGGATAAAACACAGACTGCAATGGGGGCAAGGCTTTTACGCAAATGGATAGAACAGCCCCTCCTTTCTGCCGAAGAAATTCAAAAAAGGCTGGATGGTGTGGAGGCGCTTTATGAAGATTTATTTTTGCGGGAAGAAATCAAAGATATTTTGCATTCCATGTATGATTTTGAACGGATTATGAGCCGCGTCATTTATCAAAATGCCAACGCCAGAGACTTGTCTGCGTTAAAAAATTCCATTGAAAATCTCCCGCTGTTAAAAAATATTTTATCCAGAGGAAAAAGTCCATACTTGGCAGAAATCTGTGAGAAGCTGGATCCCTTAGAAAATATTCATACCTTGATTGCTCAATCGATTGTTGAGGATCCTCCTTTTTCTGTAAGAGAGGGCGGTATGATTCGCTTAGGGTTTAATCAAGAATTGGATACCTTTATGCAAGCCAAGGAAAAAGGTACCCTTTGGATTCATCAGATGGAAGAAGAAGAAAAAGAAAAAACCGGTATTAAAAACTTGAAAATTCGTTTTAATAAGGTTTTTGGTTATTATATAGAGGTTACCCGGTCAAATATGAAGGAAGTGCCCGAGCATTATATTCGCAAGCAAACCCTTGCAAACTGTGAACGATATATTACGCCGGAGTTAAACGAATTGGCCGAGCTGATTTTGGGGGCGGAAGAAAAAATCGTCGCCTTGGAATATCAGATTTTTACGGAAATCAGAAATGCTGTTGCCGCCGAGGTGGAGCGCATTCAATATTGCGCATATATGGTATCCGTTGTGGATTCTCTGCAATCCTTTGCTGAGGTTGCCCAAGGTATGCAGTATGTGAAGCCTGTTGTGGACGATGGGGACGTAATCTCCGTTACGGGGGGGCGTCATCCTGTGGTAGAGAAAATGACCCAAGGGCAATTTATTCCCAATGATATTTATTTGGATCAAGACGAAACCAGATTGGCCATTATTACGGGGCCGAATATGGCTGGAAAATCGACCTATATGCGTCAGACGGCGTTGATTGTTTTAATGGCGCAGATCGGCAGCTTTGTGCCTGCGGAGGCGGCGCATATTGGTATTGTGGATCGTATTTTCACCAGAGTAGGCGCTTCCGATGACTTAAGTGCGGGACAAAGCACCTTTATGGTGGAGATGACGGAGGTGGCAAATATCTTAAATAATGCCACGGCAAAGAGCCTTTTGATTTTAGATGAAATCGGACGAGGAACCAGTACCTTTGATGGGTTAAGCATCGCTTGGGCGGTGCTGGAATACATAGCTGATGTCAAGCAGCTTGGTGCAAAAACAGTATTCGCCACCCACTATCATGAACTTTCAGAATTGGAAGGGAAGCTTCCCGGTGTGAAAAACTACTGTATTGCCGTGCAGGAGCAAGGGGAGGACATCATTTTTCTGCGCAAAATCAAAAGAGGCGGCGCCGACCATAGCTATGGTGTTCAGGTGGCTAGGCTGGCAGGCTTGCCAACAAAGGTCATTCGCCGCAGCGGACAGATTTTAAAGCAGTTAAATGCCGCCGATATTACGAAAAAAGCGAAAAAAATTGCCGTTGAGGCCCAAGCGCAGGCGGAGGAAGAGGCAAAACAGATTGATATGTTTTCTATCAAAGAAAACCTCATGATAGACGAAATTTTAAAACTGGATGTTATGTCGATGACGCCTATTGAAGCATTACAAATCCTTTTTGAGCTGCAAAAGAAAGCAAAGGGAATGTAAAAGAAAGGAGGATATCCTTGCAATCCATTCAACTGTTAGATGCGAAAACAATTAATAAAATTGCTGCGGGTGAAGTGGTGGAATCGCCCAAATCCGTGGTAAAGGAGCTTGTGGAAAATGCCATTGATGCGGGGGCTACGGCCGTCACGGTGGAAATTAAGGAAGGCGGCATTTCCTATATTCGTATTTTAGATAACGGCAGCGGCATACCCAAAGAGCAGGTGAAAACCGCTTTTTTGCGCCATGCCACCAGTAAGATGAATGAAATTGAAGACTTAGAGCATATTTTTACATTGGGCTTTCGCGGTGAGGCCTTAGCCAGCATTGCCGCCGTTTCTCAGGTTGAAATGCTGACCAAAACAAAGAGTGAAGAAACAGGCACCCTTGTTGAAATTCATGGAGGAGAAATCAAAACCATTCAGGATACCTCTTGCACCGAGGGCACGGCCATAACGGTAAAAAATTTATTTTATAATGTGCCTGCACGGCGTAAATTTTTAAAAAAACCGGCAGCAGAAAGCGGTTTTGTGTCTGACCTGATGAATAAGCTGGCATTGGGACATCCGGAGGTATCCTTCCGGTTTATCAATAACGATACAACTATGTTGCATACTGCGGGCAATGCTGATTTAAAGGCCTCTGTTTTTTATGTGTATGGAAAGGAAGCCGCCAATAGCATGGTTTCTTTGACCTATCAAAAGGGGGACTATGCCCTTTCGGGGTTAATAGGGAAACCGGAGCTTTCCCGGGGAAACAGAAATTACGAAAATCTGTTTATCAATGGACGCTTCATTAAAAATAAGGTGGTTGCAACGGCGGTGGAGGATGCCTATAAAACTCGATTGTTAATTGGGAAATTTCCTGTTTTTGTTTTAAACCTAGAGGTGCCGCCCAGTCAGGTTGATGTGAATGTGCATCCTGCAAAGCTGGAGGTACGGTTTAAAAATGACGATGAAGTCTATGACTTTTTTTATGATGCAGTTTCAAAAACACTAGACCAGTCGGTTTTGATTCCCCAAGTCAGCTGGGATAAAGCCCCTTCCGTAAAAGCGGCGGAAAAGCCTGGGGAGCAGCAAAAAATTGAAGATATTCCTGCCTATAAAAAAGAACAGCCTGCCTTTGCCCGGGAAGGCGTGCCCTCCGGCACAGGGAAAACAGTGGATCAGCTGCTTCACCGTCAAAGCGGTGTGCGAAATCAGGTGCGCCAAAGGGCGGAGGCTTTTTTCATGGATGGGAAGGGAGAGAATAGCGCCCCCCCAGAAATCGTTCCAGAAGCCAATGGAGCGGTTCCGCAAAACATCGAGATCGAGAGCCCGGAAGAAGCGCCCAAGGCGGAGCCGTTTTTTAAGCAATACCGTGTTATTGGACAGCTTTTTCAAACCTATTGGCTGATTGAGCAGGGAGATTCCTTTTATTTGATCGATCAGCACGCCGCCCATGAGCGCATTTTGTTTGAAGAATTTATGAGCCGATTTCAAGCGGAAAGCATTGTATCCCAAAGGCTTTTGGTGCCCCAAATGCTGCATTTGACCCCTGCCGAGGTGGAAACACTGAAAGAAAACAAGGCTCTTTTGGAGGGCTTCGGCTTTGCCTTGGAAGCTTTTGCTGAAAATCAATATGCTTTAAAAGCGGTGCCTTATTTGTTGAAGGAGCCTAGCGGAACGGGATTTTTTACAGAAATTTTAGACGGCCTTTCCGAGCAAAAAATACGCTCCGTATACGATGCAAAGCTTTTGGCTGTGGCCACCATGGCTTGTAAAGCGGCAGTCAAAGGCCATGACCGCCTAAGCTTTCAAGAGGCAGAGGCACTGATCGGGCGGCTGCTGCGGTTGGAGCACCCCTTTACCTGCCCCCATGGAAGACCCACAATTATTGAAATGACAAAATATGAGCTGGAAAAGAAGTTTAAACGAATCCAGAATTAAAGGATGATTGAATGAAAAAACCTTTGGTAATGATTGGCGGGCCCACTGCCTGCGGAAAAACTGCATTATCCATTGCTTTGGCAAAGCGCATCAACGGAGAGATCATTTCCGGTGATTCTATGCAGGTGTATCGATATATGGACATCGGTACGGCCAAGGTGACGGAGGAAGAGAAGCGGGGCGTTCCCCATTATCTGGTGGATGAGCTATATCCTGATGAAGAATATAACGTGATGCTTTTTCAGCAAAAGGCCAAGGAATATATGCATAAAATTTGGGAAAAAGGAAAAATTCCCATTATTGTTGGGGGGACAGGCTTTTATATGAATGCATTGCTTTTTGATAATGAGTTTACCGAAACGGAGAATGCCCCTGCCTTTCGTGCGGCCTGTTATGACCAAGCACAAAAAGAAGGCCCTCAGGCATTATTCCAAAGACTGGTGGAGATTGACCCGGAATATGCCGCAACCATTCACGCAAATAATGTGAAGCGTACCACCCGGGCTTTAGAATATCATTTTTTAACGGGAGAGAAATTCTCAAAGCATAATGCCTTGCAGAAGGAGAAGGAAAGCCCCTATCAAGCCGCTGTCATTATTTTAACCATGGAGCGGGAAAAGCTGTATGAACGGATCAATCATCGGGTTGATAGCATGATGGAGCAGGGCCTGCCGGAAGAGGTCAAGGGTCTTTTGGAAAAAGACTATTCCCCGGAGCTGGTTTCTATGCAGGGCTTAGGCTATAAAGAATTTATGCCTTATTTCAGAGGGGAATGCCCTTTGGAGGCGGCTGTGGAACAGCTGAAAAAGAGCACCCGCCATTTTGCAAAGCGCCAGCTGACCTGGTTTCGCCGTCAGCTAGACGGGCTATGGGTGGATATGTCAAAGGCGGATTTGAAAATGGCTATCAAGGAGATTACGGCGTATTTGGAAGAAAAAAGTATTCTGGCAAAGAAGTGATGACGAATGTGGACGACCGAGCTTTTTGAGTTTCCTTTTTATGAACTATATTTTTATTTTCTCATTTACAGTTTTCTGGGATGGGCATTAGAATCTTTATTTGTATCAGCCACAAATAAAGAATGGGTGAACCGTGGGTTTATTCGAGGGCCGTTCTGCCCCATTTATGGAACGGGGGCAGTTTTGGTGATTCTTGCCCTAACCCCAGCCATGGGCAATTTGGCATGGGTCTTTTTGGGCGGTGTTTTGATTGCCACCGTTGTTGAGTATTTTATTTCCCTGTTTCTGGAGAAGCTTTTTCATGCTACATGGTGGGATTACAGCGAAATGCCTTTGAATTTGCAGGGGAGGATTTGCTTGCGCCGTTCCTTGGAGTGGGGCGCCCTTTCCGTTGTCATGCTGACGGTTATTCAGCCGCCCATTGCCGATTTTGTTCGTTGGATTCCCCGTACAATCGCAGAATTTGCGGGGACAGCCATCTTAATTTATTTGATTGCAGATACCAGCGTAACGGTAATGAATATCCTGCAGTTGAAGGAAAAAATTGAAAAGCTGGAGGAAGCAAGGCTTGGCCTGCGTGAAAGAATGGAAAGCGTAAAAATATTTGAAGCAAGGAAAGAGCTTTTGGAATACTTGGAGGGCTTGCCCATTTCCGAGGCTATGGCCAATTTGAGGGAAAAAATTGAGGAACACACCGGACAAATGCGGCAATTAAAAGCTGAAGAGCGTCTGCGCTTTGAATATTTTTTATCAGAAATAAAGGAGCGGTTAGAAAGACGACAAAGAATTCTAAAAAAGAGTACCCTTACCGAGCGCCGTTTATACAAAGCCTTTCCACGCTTGCACTTTGAAAAATATAACGAAGCTTTCAAAGCATTTAAAGAGGAATTTTTCAAGATAGAAAAATAAAAGAAAGAAAGGATATGCGTAATGAAAAAGCAAATTTGGAAAAAGACGGCCTTCTTGTTGGCAATGACAGTAAGCCTAGGCCTTGCCGGATGTGGGAAGAAGGAAGCCCCCCCACAAGGGGAAGAGGCTGCCCAAAATGCGGCAGAGGCAGAAACGCCTGCGGAAATGCCCGCACTGCAAACTGCCTTTGCCCAGGCTGAAAACCCGCCGGAAATCACCGCAGGGACAGCCATTTTGGTGGAACAATCCACCGGGACAATTTTGTATGATAAAAATGCTAAAGATAAAATGTATCCTGCCAGCATGACAAAGATGATTACCGCCCTTGTGGTGATGGATTATTTCAAGCCGGACGAATTGATTACGGTGGGAACGGAAATCAATGAGGTCTCTTTGGATTCCAGCAAGGCCGGGCATTTGGTTGGAGAAACCATAACGGTGAAAAATTTGATCCGTGGCTTAATCATTCCTTCCGGAAACGATTCTGCCAATGTGTTAGCCGCCGCCGTTGCAAAAAAGGTTCAAAAAAATGAAAATTTGTCCTTTGCGGAATGTCAGGATGCTTTTGCGGGGCTGATGAATGAAAAGGCCAAGGCCCTTGGGGCGGTGAATACCCATTTTACCAATGCCCATGGATACCATGACGATAGCCATTACAGCTGTGCCTATGATATGGCCTTGTTTGCCAAAGAATATCTTGAAAATAGCACTTTAGCGGAAATTGCCAATGAAAAGAGCTTTTCCGGAAACGGTGCAGACAATTTATTTACTGAGGATGATGGCATGAAAACCCTGGATTATGCATGGAAAAGCCATAATCTTCTCATCACAAACAATGAGTATAGCTATGGCTATGCTTCGGGAATCAAGACAGGCTTCACCAATGAGGCCGGCGATTGTGTTGCGGCATCGGCCAAAAAAGACGGAACTACGCTGATTGCCATTATTTTCAATTCCTCTGACCCCGGGCGTTGGGTGGATGGAAAAAATCTGTTTGAGTTTGGCTTTGATGCCTATGAGAAGGTGGAGTTGGGCAAGGCAGGGGAAGTGTTGGAAACGGTACCTTTGGTAAAGCATAACCGCTTGGAGGGAGATACCCTTGATGCGGTGTTTGACCGTGACGAAATAGCATATCTGCCTACGGGCATGGCGGCACAGGTGACAAAGGCCGCCGTTTATGATGAAGCGTTGGTATCCATGGGCAAGGATGAGGTGTTAAAGCTCAAGGCGCCCCTTGCAAAGGATACCAAAATCGGGACGGTGGATTTCCAGATTGATGGAAAAACCATTTTGACTGCGGAGGTTTACACAGGGCGAGAGGTTTCCAAAGGAACTATTTGGAGCAATATCAAGTATTTCTTTAAAAACTTTGGCTCAATTGTATTCTCGGTGAAGGGACTGATTGGCTTAGGCGCTCTGGTGGTTGCAGGGGTTGTGCTTTTCATTCTTTTCCGTATTTTAGGAAGGCGCAGAAGGAGATCCAGAGGCTATTCCTTCCGTAAGCCTCTTTCCCGCAGAGGCAGAGGCAGAAGAAGAAGATTCTGATGATTTTTCAGAAAAAAAGAGTTTCTTTCAGAAAAAAGATGAAATGACAAAAAGAAAAAGGACTGCCCTCGATTTTTATGGGAGGAAGTCCTCTTTTCCTTCAATTACAAAGCCGTTAAACAACCTCATGTTTTTTAATATAGCAAATTCCAATGGCGGTGGGGCCTGCATGGGTGCCGATGGTAATACCCACCTGCGCCAGCGGGGGATCAATCAATTCATAGCCCTCGGCCGAAAGCTCTGCGGCCAAGGCCGCCGTCATTTCTTTGCGTTCTTTTTCTGCATAAAGTAAAAGCAAACGGTATTGGTCTTTTTTATCCCCAATTTCCTGTCTTGTCATCTCCATAATGGTGCGAAGGGCTTTTTTGTGCCCTCTGACCTTACTTTCGGGGAACAGCTCGCCGTGTTGGGCAACAATGATGGGTTTAATGTTTAAAATCGTGCCTGCCAATGCAGCGGCTTTGCCGATCCTGCCGCCTTTTTGCAGATGCTCCAGAGAATCCACGGTAAAGTTGATTTTGGTGGTGCCTTTCAAGGCTTCAATTTTTTCTAATTGCTGGTCTAATGTGTAGCCTTTATCCCGCATACGGAGGGCTTCCCAAACCAGTAGGCCTTGAATTCCCGTGACATTTCTGGAATCTATGACCTCAATTCTGGCTTCCGGATAGCTTTCATCCAGAATGTGCTTGGCATTGACTGCACTTTGATAAGAACCGCTGAAATTAGAGGTTAAGCACAGGCAAAGAATGTCCTTTTCCGCTTTGAGATACGGCTCAAAAACATCCGTATAGTCCTGAATGGTTGGCTGTGATGTTTTCGGAAAAATAGAACTTTGATTGATTCTGTCATAAAACGTATTTGGTGTGAGCTCATAAATTTCTTTATAATATGTCTCTCCGTCAAAGGAAACAAAAAAGGGAACAATCCCCAGGTCGGCTTTATTTATGTATTCCGGCGCAATGTCACAAGAGCTGTCGGAAATAATTTGATATGGTCGCATAGGGTACCTCCGAATATATACTCATCTTCTTTAAGATATCTTATTCTAAATCAATTTTATATGGCTGTCAATAAACGAAAGGAGAGTTTGCCTTTCTTGGGGAAGAATGGTATACTTTGAAAGGAAAAAAGGGGGTGGGAAAATGGGCAAAATTTTAGTGGTGGCGGAGAAGCCCTCCGTGGCCAGAGACATTGCCAAAACCTTGGGTGCAAGGCAAAAAGGCGACGGATGTATGCTAGGGGATGCGTATGTGGTTTCATGGGCCATTGGGCACTTGGTGACATTGGCGGAGCCGGAGGATTATGACGAAAAATTTAAAAAATGGAACTATGCCACATTGCCCATCCTGCCGGAAAAAATGGAGCTAAAGGCCATTCAAACTACGCGCTCTCAGTTAAAAATACTGCATAAATGGATGCATGATGCAGAGATTACTTCCATTATTTGCGCCACTGATAGCGGGCGGGAAGGCGAGCTGATCTTTCGGTATATTTATGAAATTACAAAGTGCCAAAAGCCCTTTCAGCGCCTTTGGATTTCCAGCATGACAGAGCAGGCAATCAAAGAAGGCTTTGCAAATTTGAAGGACGGCAAGGCCTACGATTTATTGTATCATTCGGCAAAATGCCGTTCCGAGGCAGATTGGCTGGTGGGTATGAATGCCACAAGGGCTTATACCCTGCGCTATCATGTGCTGTTAAGCATAGGGCGGGTGCAAACACCTACCTTGGCTTTGATTGTTGAGAAGCAGAAGGAAATTAACGCCTTTGTTTCCAAGGATTATTTTGAAGTGCAGACGGATTTTGACGGGTTTCATGGGTTTCGCATAGATGAAGAGGAACAGACCAAAATTGAGCAAGAAGCCACAGCAAAAGAAATTGCGGCAAAAGTGGAGGGAAAGGATGCCCGTATAGCCAAGATGGAGAAGGAGGAAAAACGCATTCCTCCGCCCCTTCTATATGATTTGACGGAGCTGCAGAGAGAGTGCAATAGAAAGTTTGGATATTCGGCGAAGAAAACCTTGGACATTGCCCAAGGGTTATATGAAAAAAGAAAGATGATTACTTATCCAAGAACGGATAGCCGCTATTTAAGCGAAGATATGAAGCCCAAGGTGCAGGGGACCATGAAAAGGCTGGCAGAAACAGAGCCGTTCCAGGAATTTGCCGCCCCCTGGAACGCCGGAGAAAGGCTTCCCTTTACGAAACGAATCATTGACAATGGAAAAGTGACGGATCACCATGCAATCATTCCTACGGATGTGCGGCCACGTTTGGAGAGCTTGACAGAAGAGGAAAAAAATGTATTTTTGTTGGTTGCCGCCAGATTTATCTGCGTGTTTTATCCCTATTTTCGGTATGAGATTACAAAGGCATACCTGCTTTGCGAAGAAGAACGGATTTTATCCAAGGGGACTGTAACGCTGGAGGACGGTTGGCAGAGGGTAGAAAAAAATATCGTTCCCCAAAGGGCAAAAAAAGAGAAAAATAATGAGGAACAAAAGCTTCCGCCTTTGCAAGAGGGAGATTTTTATAAGATTCAAGAAGCCAAGGTGTTAAAGAAAAAAACTGCGGCCCCCAAGCCCTATACGGAGAGCACCCTGCTGTCTGCCATGGAAAATGCAGGACGTTTTGTAGAGGATGAGAGCTTGAAGGAGCAGATGAAGGACAGCGGCTTAGGCACCCCGGCCACCAGAGCCGCCATCATAGAGCGGTTGCTTGCCGTGGGTTACATCACAAGAAAAGGAAAAAACTTGATACCCACAGAAAAGGGAATGCAGCTGATACAGATTGTGCCAGAGGCCTTGCGTTCTCCCCAAACAACAGGTAAATGGGAAAAAGGGCTTTCTTCCATTGCAAAAGGCAAAATGGGGGAACAAAGGTTTATGGAAAGCATTAAACGCTATGTTGCTTTTCTGGTGGAGGATGCAAGCCACAGAAAAACGGAAGTGGTTTTTCCTCAAGAGGCAAAAAAAGGTGTAAGAAAGGGCGGAAAATCCTTTGGCACCTGTCCTGTTTGCAAGGACGGAGATGTGCTGGAAAACAGCAAGGCTTTTTTTTGCGGAAAATGGAAAACGGGCTGCAAATTTACCGTTTGGAAGAACAGCCTTACACCGTATGGCATAGAGCTGACAGGAAGCTTAATACAGCAATTATTAAAGGACGGCAAAATTCCCAATGTGAGTACTGCCTTGCCCCAAACCGGTGAAAAGGGAAAAGCCACAATGATTTTTTCTGCCGACGGCACGGGACGCATTGAATTGATGGATTTTACAAGAGAAGCCCCGGAAAACGAAATCTCAACAGAACATGAAGGAGAGAACTAAATGAGCAGTATGTATCAGAAATTAGGCATTGCCCCGGAGGTTGAGGCATTTTGTGAAAAAATTTTGGCGGGCTTGCAGCAGCGGTTTCAAGGGATTGATTCCGTTGCGGAATACAACCAATGCAAGGTCATTGCCGCAATGCAGAAGGAACGGGTAGACGCTTCCTGCTTCGCAGGCAGTACAGGCTATGGCTACAATGACGCCGGACGGGATACCTTGGAGCGGGTATATGCGGTATGCTTTCAAACGGAAGCTGCATTGGTGCGTCCGCAAATCACGTGCGGCACCCATGCCCTTGCCATTGCACTTTCGGCAAACCTACTGCCGGGGGAGGAGTTGCTTTCTCCTGCGGGCAAGCCTTATGATACATTGGAGGAGGTCATCGGTATTCGTCCCTCGCTATGCTCCCTTCAGGAATATGGCGTCAGCTACAGACAGGTGGATTTGCTGGAGGACGGTGCCTTTGATTTTGAAAGTATTCGCAAAGCCATCAACGAAAAAACTAAGGTGGTTACCATTCAGCGCTCCAAGGGCTATCAAATGCGGCCCACCTTTTCCGTAGAAAGAATCGGTCAGCTGATTTCCTTTGTAAAAGAAATCAAGCCCGATGTAATTTGCATGGTGGATAACTGTTATGGAGAGTTTGTGGAAAAAATAGAGCCATCAAATGTGGGAGCGGATATGATTGTGGGGTCTTTGATTAAAAATCCCGGCGGCGGCTTGGCCCCTGTGGGCGGATATATTTGCGGCACGCAGGCTTGTATTGACCGTTGTGCATATCGCTTGAGTGCGCCGGGGTTGGGGCAGGAGGTAGGTGCCAGCTTGGATGTGATGCGTTCCTTGTATCAAGGTTTTTTTCTCTCCCCCAATGTGGTTGCGGGGGCATTAAAGGGTGCAATCTTTGCCGCCAATGTTTACGAAAGCCTTGGGTTTCGGGTTATTCCAAACAGTACAGAATCCCGCCACGACATCATTCAGGCTGTGGAGCTAGGCACTGCCGAGGGTGTCATTGCTTTTTGTGAAGGGATTCAAGCTGCGGCGCCGGTAGACAGCTATGTCATGCCCATTCCGTATGCAATGCCCGGCTATAACTGCGATGTCATTATGGCGGCGGGGGCTTTTATACAAGGCTCATCCATTGAATTGAGCGCAGATGGACCCATACGTCCCCCTTATTCTGTATTTTTTCAAGGGGGATTGACTTGGTACCATGCAAAATTTGGTATCATGATGTCACTGCAAAGGCTGTATGAGAAGGATTTAATCCACCTTCACAAGAAATAAGGCCGAGCTATGGCAACGCCACAAATCATGTTTTCAAAACAATTTGGGCATCTCCGACGGGGAGGTTCCTTTTTATGTAAAGATATTCTCCATTAAGCCTTTTTCTTCCCGAAAAAAGTAGACATATTTTCTTCCGAAAAGCACCCCAGCAGAAAAAGGAAAACCAGATAAAGCAGCCCCATTGCCGTTAAAGAGAGAAAGAACAGCAGCTTTGAGGGGGTGGAAATGCGTACCATATAACGGATCAGCAAGCCGGAGGCCGCCCCAGCCAATAGAGGCTTAATAAAGCAATTTGCAAGGTCGGGGAAGACACTGGTACGCAAATAAAGCTTATGTAGGCAGGAGGTTACGGCATAAACCATCCCTAAGGCCCAGGAAACCAAAAAAGCAGGGATTCCGTACTGGGGCATAAAAAACCAGATGCCCGTAATGGTGATTGCGGAGCTTATCAGGTTGTTGCGGAATAAAAACATCTGCTCTCCCATGCCGTTTAACAGGCCATGGAGGGTGGTTTGGGCGTATAGAAAGGGACAGAGAAAGGCTAAGGGAAACAGCAATTCACCCAAGCCTTGACGGCTGTACACAATATAGCAAATTTCCCGGGGGAATACTGCAAACAAAGCCGCCGCACCAATCCCCACAATAAAGGTAAAAAGAAAGGTTACGGAAATTGTTTGATTCAGGCGTCGGTTTTGCTTCACGGTGCAGGCCTCGGAGACTTCCGGCACCAAGGAAACAGAAGCGGCCATCAGGCAGGCGGAAGGCAGCAGAATTAAGGGCAGGGCCATCCCTGTCAATTCACCATAAGACACCAAGGCCTCTTTTGCATTTTGCCCGTAAAGCTGTAATTGGCGGGGGATCAATATATTCTCCGTTGTTGCCAAGAGGGAACCTGCAATCCTTGTTGCAGAAAGGGGCAGGGCCATGGCTAAAATCATATTGCAGGCGGCGAAGGAGGAAAGGGTGGGCTTTTTGGTCATCTTTTTCTTTCGTTTAAAGCGTTTGTAGCTGATAAAAACAAAGGCAAAGGAAAGAAATTCACCTAAAACCACACCGGCTACAGCCGCACAGCAAGCGTAGGTTAAGCCCATGGGCACAAAAATACCGGCCAATAAATAAATTGTTAAAATGCGCACGATTTGCTCCAAAACCTGTGAAAGGGCAGGGACAAGGGCATTTTGCAGCCCCAGAAAAAAGCCTCTGAAGCACGAGCCCGCTGCCATAAAGGGAATTGCAAAGGCAAGTAGGCGTAAGGACAAGGCTGCACGGCCATCTTTCAAAATGACAAGTGCAATTTCATCTGCCAGCAAAAATAGGCAGATGGATACGATGCAGCTGACGAATAAAGACAGTAAAATGGATTGCTTTACAATGCGGCCGATATTCCCGGTATGCCCTAAAACATTTTCCTGGGCAGACAGGCGGGAAATGGTGGTTGTGAAGCCGGCGGAGGTGATGCTCCATGTTAAAATATAGATGGGAAGGATCAGCTGATATAAGCCGATTCCCTCAGCGCCTATGGCATTGGACATAAATACACGGTAGAAAAACCCCATGAACTTTGTAATTAAGTTGGCCGCAGTTAAAATCAGCGTGCCTGTAATAATTGTTTTTTTGCTCATTTCATCACCTTATGTACGGATATTGTTACATATTATGAAGAATTTTGGCAAAAAAGAAACACTTTTTTGCAAATGCAATAAAAAGAAAATTTTTTGTGAAAACCAAAAAAAATATTCCATAGGTATTGACAAATAAAGGGTGGAAATGTATACTAACCTTACAATTACATAAAGCCAGTTGATATGCAAGGAAGATCTTATAACTTTAAGTAAGAACCGATGGAGCAATTCAAAAGTGCCGCTTTTGAAGAAACTTTCAGGTGCAATGGACCTTGTGTGGATGGAACTCTGGAAAGAGCCTCATTGTTAGGCCGCCGTCGAAGTAATGCTTTCAGGTGAAGATACAGAGGATATATAGGCAAAGTTTTGTTTATATGTCCTTTTTTCTTTGCAAAAAAACGGGCAACAGTGCAATTTTATTCTATCATTCTCATTATTGGAGGGTATAACATGGAAAAAAAACAAGAGCTGAAAAAAAATCTGGGTATCTCCACGGCAATGGCAACAGTTGTAGGCTGCGTCATCGGCTCGGGCGTATTTTTTAAGCCCCAAGCCATCTATACAGCCACAGGCGGTGCACCCGGTCTGGGTATGCTTGCTTGGCTTATTACCGGACTGGTCTGTATTGCGGCAGCAATGACCTTTGCCGAGGTTGCCATTATGATTCCCAAAACGGGTGGTATGGTTGTATATTTAGAGGAGGCCTTTGGAAAAAAGGCAGGGTTTTTGGCCGGCTG
This sequence comes from Tyzzerella sp. UBA1042, assembly GCA_002316675.1. Taxonomy (GTDB): domain Bacteria; phylum Bacillota; class Clostridia; order Lachnospirales; family Anaerotignaceae; genus Chakrabartyella. The sequence goes on along the minus strand of DCDZ01000001.1, from coordinate 45,628 downwards.
GATGCAAAGTATTTTGTTCTACCCTGCCATGGTTGCTGCATTGGCGGTTATTTTTGCAGAGCAGGCAACGTTGTTTGTAGGGGATAGCCTTCGCTTACCCATTGCCATAGCGGCCATCATTTTACTGATTATTTTAAATAATATGGGATCCGCTGTTGGCGGAGGTGTTCAGGTTTTATTTACCATTTGTAAGCTCATACCTTTGATTTTACTTATGATTTTTGGCTTTGTGCGCGGCTCCGGTGCCAATCCGATTTTTACGCCAATGATTGGAGAAGGATTAAACCCGGTCGTGATACTGGGGCAGCTTATGATAGCAGTTTTGTTTGCCTTTGAGGGTTGGACAAATGTTGGTGCAATTGCCGGAGAAATGAAAAATCCCGGAAAGGATTTGCCAATTGCCATTGTTGGCGGTGTATCCGGCATCATGGCAGTATATTTTGTAATAAATCTGGCGTATTTATGGGTTTTGCCTGCCAATGAATTAATGAATTTAGCTGCTCCTGCCTCGGCAGTAGCCATTGCGATTTTTGGAGGTGCGGGAGGAAAAATTATCTCTGTGGGTATCATGATTTCTGTATTGGGTGCGGCCAATGGATTTGTTCTTTCCGGCTCTCGTGTTGCATATTCTTTGGCGGAAGAGGGGACTTTGCCTTTCAGCAAGAGCCTTGCACGGCTGAATAAAGCTTTGGTTCCTACAAATTCCATTATTTTGGTTGGTGTTTTGGGCGGACTCTTTGCAATTAGCGGGCAGTTCAACAGATTGACAGATTTAGCAGTATTTTCCTGTTGGATTTTCTATACATTAACCTTTTTGGCAGTCATCCGTTTAAGAAAAACGAGACCCGATACTGAACGGACCTATAAGGTGCCATTATATCCGGTCATTCCTGCCATTGCAATCATCAGTGGTGTTTATGTTATTTTAAATCAGTTGCTTATGTCCGGTTCAACATCAAGAATTTTGTCAATTGGAAGTATTATAGTAACCTTAATCGGTTTGCCTGTTTACAGCTTAACAACAAGAACGAAAGCAAATAAATAATAATTTCGTATTGCTTTCCATTTTCCCAATTAAGGCATATGGTCCCCACCCATATGTCTTTTTATTTTGTAAGTATTCTGATGGCTGCCCTCGGTATCATCAATCATGGATTTAACATATAAAACCAGAAAAGGAAGGGTTTTTTATTTTCCAGGGGGGGAAGAAGGGGGTTGG
>DCDZ01000001.1:43920-44199 GCA_002316675.1 Tyzzerella sp. UBA1042 | reverse complement strand
AAAAAAATTTTATTTATAAAAAATAGGAGAGAACCAGTCTTCAAATGGGGAAAAAATGTCGTGAAAAGACATTGGTTTCGTTTATTTTATAGTTTCTTGTCAGATAAGCTGCAAAAATGCGCCTCTTTTTATGGCTTGATTTTACAAGGGATTGTGGGCACTAAAATGAAAAAGATATTTCTGAATGTGAATAAACTATTAAAAATAGATAAAATAACTATATTTTAGCGGAATTAAGAATGCAAGGTGCACATTGTTTCAGGATTGTTAAATATTTAT
>DCDZ01000001.1:42150-43792 GCA_002316675.1 Tyzzerella sp. UBA1042 | reverse complement strand
TTTCAGGATTGTTAAATATTTATTACTTAAGTGATTGGCACTTATTATGGGCCTCTTGACAACAGCTTCATGTTAGACGATAATAATATATAATGTATCATCAAAAATGCAAGGGAAGTACTACATAAGATGTTAAGATTTCGTAAAGTTTTGGAGATGTGAAATCTTCTTAACAATAAATGCTGTAAAATAAAATCTTTTAACGCTGCATTAGAACAGGGAATCGTATAAAGTGGGGAAGGGATGAGGCTATGTTTTTGCTGTTGCTGTTTTTATGGTTTATATTTAACGGAAGGGTTACATTTGAAATTTTGATATTTGGCATTGTGATTTGTTCCTGGCTGTACTGGTTTATGTGCAGGCATCTGGATTATCGGGCAGACAGAGAAATAAAAATATTGAAAAATCTACATCTTTATATCAAGTATTTTTTCATATTGATTTTGGAAATCATAAAATCTAATTTTGCTGTTATCCGTCTCATCTTATCTTCAGATAAAGCATTTGAACCGGCCTTTATAACCTTTAAAACAGACTTAAAATCAGACCTTGCTAAGGTAATTTTCGCAAATTCCATTACGTTAACCCCGGGCACCTATACCATTGGCATACAAGCGGATGAATATTTGATCCATGCGTTGGATGAATCCTTTGGGGAGAATTTAAATCAATCCGTATGTGCAAAAGAATTAAAAAAGCTGGAGGCTAAGCTATGAGCGTATTTATGAAAACAGTATTGGAAATATCCATAGGCATCCTGGCTGTTGGTATATGTATTATTTTTGTTCGCGCTATTAAAGGCCCTAGATTTACAGACCGCATTGTTGCAATCAATATGATCGGAACCATGACGACGGCCATAATTTGCCTTCTTGCTACATATTTAAACACAGTTTCACTGATTGATGTCTCTTTGGTTTATACACTGCTGAGTTTTCTGGCGGTGGTCATTATATGTCATGTTGTTTCACTGCACCATAAGGGCAGAGAATTGTTCTTAAAAAGAAGAGGGACGGAGGCGGAAGAAAAGTGAGAGAAATCATTGCGGCAGTTTTTATTATTGGGGGGCTTTTGGTATTTATACTTTCCCTCATTGGTGTTTTTCGTTTCAAATACGTATTAAATCGTATGCACGCAGCAGCTTTGGGTGATACCCTTGGTTTGGGGCTGATTGTGGTAGGATTAATCATTCTGAGTGTCAATTTTTTCACTAGTGCAAAACTCCTTTTAATCATCTTCTTTTTTTGGCTGTCCAGCCCTATTGCAACCCATAGCATTGCTAAGGTTGAAATGCTTACGAACAAAAACTACGAAGAAAGGGTGCATGAAAAATGAGTACAGGAATCCAAATTATTTTACTGGCCTTTTTGGTTGCTTGTGCCTTAGGCGTTTCCTTTACCCCAAATTTATTTATTGCAGTCATTATTTTCATGGGCTACAGCTCTATTATGGCTGTAATTTGGTTGTTTCTGGAATCTCCCGATCTTGCCATTACGGAGGCTGCGGTAGGTGCCGGTGTTGACAGTGTTCTATTCTTCCTTACACTGAAAAAAGTACATTTCTTGAAAGGAACGCGTGAAGGATAATGTCTAATATAGAAGATAAAAAAACTTTTTGGCAAAAATTAAAAGCATGGGTGGAT
>DCDZ01000001.1:910-42034 GCA_002316675.1 Tyzzerella sp. UBA1042 | reverse complement strand
TTAAAAGCATGGGTGGATGGTGAGGAAATCCTCTTAAATGCCGATAAATATATTGCCACCAGAACACCAAAAGAGCATAAGAGCTGGAAAGATAGATTTAGTGTAACTTATGTAAAAGAAAATAGAAAGCTCTACGCAATTTTGAGTGTGGGGATTTCGGTACTTTTCATTGCCATTATGCTTTCTGTTGTAAATGCTTTGCCCGAATTTGGCAGTCCCTACAATCCTTCTAATAATGAAGTGATGGTGCGTTATCTTGAAAAGGGGATTGAAGAAACGGGAGCCATTAATTTTGTAGCGGGAATGATTTTGGATTACCGTGCATTTGATACCTTCGGAGAAGCAAACGTATTATTTCTGGCTGTCATGTGTGTGGTTCTTTTATTAAAAAAAGACGGAAAAAATTTTTCCCGGCAAGAAGAGCAGGAAAATGCAGAGGATGACTACTTTGATACAACGGAAGAGCGGCCGATACTGCAGATTGGGGCAAAAATATTAACCCCCTTGGTTATCCTATATGGAATTTATGTTGTGTTAAACGGGCATCTCTCCCCCGGAGGAGGGTTTTCCGGAGGTTCTATCATTGGTGCAGGCTTCATTCTCTATGCCTCCGCATATGGCAAAAAACGGATGCAGAGGTTTTTCACCTTTCGTACATTCACACTTATTTGTGCGGCGGGACTGCTAACATATTTTGCTTGCAAAAGCTATTCCTTTTTTACCGGTTCCAACCATGTTGGTTATGAAATTTCAAAAGGTGTTCCCGGAGATATTATTAGCGCCGGCTTTATTTTACCTTTAAATATTTGTGTAGGGTTAATTGTCGCTTGCACCATGTATGGTTTTTATGCTTTGTTTACAAAAGGAGATATTTAACTATGAATCATCTGGAAACCAATTTTTACGAGGCGGTTTCGGTCATCCTCTTTGGGATCGGCTTTATGAACCTGCTGCTGCAAAATAACTTGATCAAGAAATTCATTGGGCTGAATATCATGGATACCGCTATTTATTTGTTTTTGGCGGCGCAGGGATATATCTTTGGAAGAGTTGCGCCTATACTGACAGATGGTGTGATCGATGCTTCCTATTATATTAATCCCGTTCCTGCGGGCTTAGTTTTAACAGGTATTGTGGTTTCCGTAAGCATCACGGCTTTTTCTCTGGCATTGGTTCAGCGGCTTTATAAACACTATGGCTCGCTGAATATGGATGAAATTATGCGGCTGTCCAGAGAGGAGGAAGGGGAATAATGGAGCATATCAATTGGATACATAATATACCCTTTTTCAGTATTTTTCTGGCGATGCTTGGCGGTATCATCACAGCGTTGATCAACAACGGAAAAATTGCATACAAAATACATATGGCAATTATTTTTCTGATCTGTATTATGTCTGGCATTTTGTTGGTGGATGTTGCCGCCAAAAACGAAATATTTACGTTTATGATGGGGCATTTTCCGGCACCTTGGGGGAATGAACTAAGGGCCGGCCCCTTGGAAGCCCTGATGGCGGTTACCTTTAGTGTTGTTATGCTGTTGACTGTGGGCGGCGGTGCGAATTTTGTTTTTAAAGATGTGGTGCCGGAAAAGCAGCATTTATATTTTATTATGCTGAATGCTTTGTTCGGCGCAATGCTGGCACTGATTTATACAAATGATATTTTTACGGCATATGTATTTATTGAAATTAATACCATTGCATCCTGCGCATTAATCATGGCAAAGGGAACCCCCCAGTCTATGGTCGGCACAACACATTATCTAATTATCAGCTTGCTGGGCTCAGGCTTATTTCTTTTAGGCGTCAGCATTCTGTATGGAATCACAGGGCATCTTCTCTTTCCGCAAATGAAGGAAGCCATTGTGGAGCTGATCAAAACGGAGCAATATCATATGCCCTTATTGGTGGTGACTGGCTTTATATTTATCGGAATCGCAATCAAAAGTGCATTGTTTCCGTTTCATTCCATGCTGCCGGGAGCCTACGGATCGGCAACACCTACTTCCAGTGGAATTTTGTCAGGGCTGGTTTTAAAAAGCTATATCATTTTGGGCATTAAGCTGATTTATTGCGTGTTTTCTGCACAGGTTATGGAATCCCTGAGAATCACCGATATTTTATTCGCTTTTGGCTTGTCGGGCATGGTGATGGGTTCGGTTTATGCCATGAAAGAGCGTACAATGAAGCGTATGCTTGCGTATTCCTCGGTGGCTCAAATCGGGTATATTTATATGGGCATTGGCATGGGTACCCGCGTAGGTGTGACGGCGGCCTGCTTCCATATTCTGGCCCATGCCGTAACGAAAACCTTACTGTTCTTATGCTGCGGAAGCTTTGTTGAGGATAGCGGTGGTAAAGAAAAAATTTATCATATGAGAGGTGCGGCCCTTCGCAATCCCTTGGCGGGCATCGGCTATACCCTTGGGGCATTGTCTATGATAGGCATTCCACTGTTAGCCGGTTTTATTTCAAAGGTATATTTTGCCACTGCATCGGTATATTCCCCGGGGAAAATGGCTGCGGTACTCATCGTTTTGGGCGTCAGCATGGTATTAAATGCATTGTATTTTCTGCCATCTGTCATTGCAATTTGGACCCCTGCGAAAGAGGCTTTGAACAGCCCGTCTCCTTCAGTTTCTCCTGCTTTTGCCGTTTCTGTGATTGGGTTTATTGCATTAAATTTAATTCTGGGCATTTACTATCGGCCGATTACCCATATTATCCAGATCAGCTTGGACTTGTTGGCACAGTAAATGGAAAAGGTGAGAGGATGAGGTGAAAAAATGACTGGTGATAGTATACTGTTGCTTCCGGTGCTCCTGCCGCTTTTTGCAGGAATCGGAATTTGGTTTTTAAAAGAGGAAAAACAACGTAATTTCATAGTTTTTATCACGATTGCCGTTGAGCTTGCCTTGATTTTTTATGTATCTGCGAAGGGTGGTACGTTAACGGTATGGCACGTAACAAGCAGGCTTTCTTTTGCCTATCATATTGATGGGATTGCAAAATATTTTGCGGTTATCATTGGTTTGATTTGGCTTTTGGCCGCAATATTTTCAATGGAATACATGAAGCATGAGCATAAACCGAGACGGTTTTTCATGTTCTATGTGATGTCTCTAAGTGCCCTGATCAGCCTATGCTTTTCTGCCAATATGATGACAATGTATTTTTCATATGAGCTGATGACATTATTGACCTTTCCTTTGGTGATCCATACCCAAGAGCCTCAGGCGGTAAGGGCCGGTATGAAATATTTAGGATATTCTATTTTTGGCGCAGGCCTTGGTCTTTTAGGGTTTTTCTTCCTAAATACCTATTGTGTTACCACGGAGTTTGCTCCCGGCGGTACGTTGAATATGGCTTTGACAGAGGGAAATGAACCTCTTTTACTGTTTGTATTTTTCTTTATGGCAGTGGGCTTTGGCTGTAAGGCGGGTATGTTTCCCCTTCATGCGTGGCTGCCAACGGCCCATCCCGTTGCACCTTCCCCTGCATCGGCAGTGCTTTCGGGTATTATCACAAAGGGCGGTGTTATTTGCATCATTCGTGTAACCTTCTATCTGTTTGGTGCTGATTTTATCCGAGGCTCATGGGCACAGACGGCACTTTTGGTTTTAAGCTTAAGCACAATATTTATGGGGTCAATGCTGGCCTATAAAGAAAAGCTTTTGAAAAAAAGATTGGCGTATTCAACGGTGAGTCAGGTTTCCTATGTTTTGTTTGGCTTGCTGCTGCTACACCCCGTTGGGTTTGCGGGAGCGTTACTGCAAGTAGCGTTTCATGCGGCGGCAAAAAATATTCTGTTTTTGAGTGCCGGTGCAATCATCTACAAAAAAGGGTGTACCTTGGTGACGGAGCTGCGGGGCATTGGGAAGGAAATGCCTGTTGTAATGTGGTGCTTTACCATCGCTTCCTTATCATTGATTGGCATTCCACCTGCCGGCGGCTTTGTAAGCAAATGGGTTTTGGCCCAGGGAGCATTATCCTCTCAGTTTGGTGTGCTTGCTGTGGTGGGAATCAGTATCTTGATGCTTAGTGCCTTGCTGACTGCAGGGTATTTGCTTGCCATCGTTACGGATGCGTTTTTCCCGGGAAATAGCTATGACTATGCTGCCATGGAAAAGAGGGAGCCTAATTATTTTATGACAGTGCCTTTGACAATTTTGGCAGTCGCAGTGGTCTTTTTTGGGGTTTTTCCTAAGTATCTAGGAAATTTTATTGATACCATCAGTGGCGTAATCTTTTAGGGAAGGGTGGGAGCGTTATGAATGAATTTGCAACGATCTTACCGGTGATCTTTCCGATCATAGCAGGGGCTGCGCTGCTGCCGGTAAAGTTTAGAAACAGAAAGCAAAGGGAATTTTGGGTTCTGACAATTACTATTTTAAATACCATATTTGCACTGTATGCAGTTTATTTTGCTGATGCGGGAGTAGTAACGATTTTTCACTTCAGTGAAAAACTGTCTTTAACATTTCATATTGATGGGTTGTCTAAGGTTTTTGCAACCATGGTTTCTGTTTTATGGGTGATTACAACGGTGTATGCCTTTGAATATATGACCCATGAAGGAAGAGAGGATCAATTTTTTGCCTTTTTCACCATGACCTATGGTGTAGTTTTGGGGGTTGCTTTTTCCGGCAACTTCTTAACCATGTATCTTTTCTATGAATTTTTAACCTTGGCCACCTTGCCCTTGGTGATGCACGCCATGGATAATAAGGCCAGACACGCCGGAAAAACGTATATCCTTTATATGATGTTTGGTGCGGCCTTGGCATTCATTGGTTTCATATTTATATACTGCTATGGGGATAGCATTGAATTCATTTACGGCGGGGTATTAATACCGGAGCTGATTAAAGGCCATGAAAGGACATTGCAGGTGGTTTTTTTAGTGGCATTCTTCGGCTTTGGTGTAAAAGCCGCAATACTGCCCTTTTACCGCTGGCTGCCAAAGGCCTCTGTTGCCCCCACACCGGTTACGGCACTGCTTCATGCCGTTGCGGTTGTAAAGGCCGGTGTTTTTGCCATCATCCGATTGATTTATTTTAGTTTCGGAACAGAGTATCTTATGGGAACTTGGGTGCAGAATGTTATTTTGATTGCGGCGGCCATCACCATTGTGTTTGGGTCTACCCTTGCACTGAGAACGCCCCATATTAAAAGAAGATTTGCGTACTCAACCATATCTAATTTATCTTACATTATTTTTGGTGCGGCATTGATGACGCCGGCGGGGCTGACTGCCGGGTTGTTACATATGATTTATCATGCTTTGATTAAAATTACACTCTTTTTTACAGCCGGAGCTATTTTATATAAAACCCATAGGGAATATTTATATGAGGTGGAAGGCTTTGGCAGGCTTATGCCGATCACCTTTATCAGTATGGCTTTGACCGGTGCAAGCTTGGCGGGGGTACCCCCTTTTGCTGGGTTTCACAGTAAATGGGCCTTGGCAACGGCGGCGGTGCAATCCTCAAACCAAGTGGCATATTTGGGGATTGTTGCATTGATTATATCGGCGGTGCTGACGGCGCTGTATATTTTTTATATTGTCGTCCGTGCGTATTTCCCAAGGAAACGGGAATATGCCGCAGGATATTATGACCATGTTTCCGATCCCAACTGCTATATGACAGTTCCTCTCATTATGTTAACTGTGATTACGATATTAATTGGATTGTTCCCGTCAGAGCTTCTCGTTGTTTTGGAAAAGGTTGCAACGGGGATCATGTAGGAAAGGAGAAAACGAATATGGAACAAACTATACTTTTACCGTTATTGGTTTTCTTCCCGATGGCGGCGGCAATCATTGGGTATCTCATTGGCCGCAAAAACAAGGAGGCCAGAAATGTCTGGGCGTGTGCCGTAACCTTTTTAGTTTTTGCAGGGGCCGTTTCCTTATTTGGCAAAGAGGCCAGATACACAATTCCTGATTTTTGCGGATTAGGGCTGCATTTTTATGGTGACGGATTACGGATGGTTTTGGCAATATTAACTTCCTTTATCTGGTTTATGACAACAGTGTTCTCTAAGGAGTATTTTGCACTTTATAACAATCGAAATCGATATTATTTCTTTATGCTAACTACACTGGGAGCAACCCTAGGTGTTTTCCTATCGGCGGATTTATACACTACGTTTATTTTCTTTGAAATCATGTCCTTTACCTCCTTTGTATTGGTCATTCACGATGAAAGCAAAGTGGCAATCCATGCGGCCCAAACCTATTTGGGCATTGCGGTTATCGGCGGTTTGGTGACGCTGATGGGGCTGTTTATGATGTATCATTTAGCAGGAACACTGAATATTGATGCACTGGCTGAATTTGCGGCCGCAACTGAGGATAAGAAAGCATTCTATGGCATCGGTGTGTTGATCCTGTTTGGTTTTGGTGCAAAAGCGGGTCTTTTTCCCCTGCACATTTGGCTGCCGGAGGCACATCCTGTTGCGCCTGCCCCTGCTAGTGCGCTGTTATCCTGTATTTTAACAAAGGCAGGCATCTACGGAATATTGGTTTTAAGCTGTAAAATATTTTTGTACGATGCAAACTGGGGAGATTTTATATTAATCCTCGGCACAATTACCATGGCCCTTGGTGCAGTTTTGGCGGTTTTTTCCATCGATATCAAAAGAATATTAGCATGCTCCTCCTTATCGCAGATTGGTTTTGTTACCGTTGCTGTTGGTATGCAGGGCTTATTAGGTTCCCACAACGCTCTGGCGGCGGGAGGAACCATCCTCCATGTGGTGAACCATTCTTTATTAAAACTGGTTTTATTTATGTCAGCCGGTGTGATTTATATGAATTTACATAAGTTGAATTTAAATGACCTGCGAGGCTGGGGAAAGGATAAGCCCCTGCTGAAATTTATTTTTTTGATGGGTGTGTTAGGTATTACCGGAATTCCCTTGTGGAATGGATACATCAGCAAAACTTTAATTCATGAAAGCATTGTGGAGTACATTGTGCTCTTGCAGGCGGAAGGATTGGCAATCGGATATATGCAGGCCATAGAGGTGATTTTTTTGGTTTCCGGCGGTTTAACCATCGCCTATATGACAAAAATTTTTGTGGCTGTCTTTGTGGAATCCAATCCCCATGCCGATGGTTGTCATGGGCAAAAAAAAGGCCCTTATATGAGCAAACTGTCTGCAGTAGTGTTGACTGCCGGTGCGCTGATTTTGCCTGTAATGGGTATTTTTCCCCATGTAACGGCGGATCAGATTGCAGAGGTAAGCTATCATTTTATGGGTGCCCATGGGCCGGACCATGCGGTGCATTATTTTGCTTGGATCAATCTTAAGGGTGCGGTAATTTCCGTTATCATTGGCGGTTTGGTGTATTTCCTTTTTATTCGCAAGGTGCTCATGGAAAAAGACCCCGGCGGAATTTTGGTTTATGTTGACCGTATGCCAAAGTGGCTGAGCTTGGAAGACAAACTTTACCGCCCGGTTTTGTTAAAGGTGCTTCCCTTTATTGGAGGCTTTTTCGCAAGAATGGCCGGCTCCCTAACAGATGGTTTTGTCGCCGCGTTGCGTATGCTGATTTTCAATGATGACAGCGGCAGAGTGGTTCCGCCGGAGGATCGGTATTTTTCCGCATATACGGACGAAGAAAGTGACAAGGTCGTATACGGGGAAGGCTTTGCGAAAAGCCTCTTGATGATTGGTATCGGCCTTGCCGTTGCAATGCTTTATATTTTATTTTGATAAAAAAGGTCATATCTGCAAAGGATATGATCTTTTATTATTTGACATAAGAACCCAAAATAGGTAAAATAAAAACAGATATTCTATAGGGTCAGGAGAAAAAATATGTTGAAAAAAATACCTATCATGGTTGGATTGTGCCTTATACTAAGCTTTTTAGGAGGATGCGTACAGGCAAATAATACAGAGAAAAACAAGCATGAGATGACCACATTTGCAATGGATACGGTGATGCAGTTTACCATTTATCATGAAAATGGCGAAGAAATTTTAACGGAAGCAGAGCAGGAAATACGCAAATTGGAGAGACTATTTTCTGTAACCCTAGAAAACAGCGAAATTTCACAATTAAACGCTCAGGCAGGGAAAGGCAAGGTATCCCTTTCAGAGGACACCTTAAAAGTAATTATGCGTGGAAAGGAAATTGGTGCATTAACAGAGCAGGCATTTGACATTGCCGTAGCGCCAATTGTAAAGGCTTGGGGGTTCACCACAGATGGGGAAAAGCATATTCCAGAGGAGGCGACTCTGGAAAAATTGTTGCCTTTAACAAATTTGGAGGACTTGGAAATAGATGAAACTGCCTCTTCGGCCCAGCTTTTGAAGGAGGACATGGCGGTTGATTTAGGCGGTATTGCAAAGGGATATGCTTCGGATGCCATTGTTGCACTTTTAAAAGAGCAGGGGGTAACAAGCGGATTGTTTTCCTTAGGCGGAAACATTGGGACCATCGGAACGAAACCCGAGGGGAAAAAATGGAGGATCGCGATAGAGAACCCTTTGAATGCCGATGATTATGTGGGGCTTCTGGAAATACAGGATTGCTTTGTGATAACCTCTGGCGGATACCAGAGATATTTTGAGGAAAATGGAAAACGGTATCACCACATAATTGATTCAAAAACTGGGTATCCTGCAGATAATGGTTTGTTATCTGTTACAATTATAAGCGCAGACGGGACAAAGGCCGATGGACTCTCCACGGCGTTGTTTGTAATGGGCTTGGAGAATGCCTTGGCATTATGGAAAAACAGCAGTGATTTTGAGGCGATTTTTATAACAGAGGATGGGCGTGTTGTTGCTACTGAGGGTGCTGCGTCCATATTCACCTTTGAGGGCAGAGACAATACTTTTGAATATGAAACAGTGACGAGATAGGAGGGTAATATGAAAAAAATAAGCGATTTTTTGAACACCTTTATTGTGGAATTTGACTGGAAGGATATTACTATTTTTAAGGTTGGTATGACGGCATTCGGCATTATGATTGGCATTTGTCTTCCCAAACGAAATAAAAAATCAATTTTAGCAGCCAGCGGCGCTGTGTTTGTTGTTGCTATCATTGTTTTATTTTGTGGACTGTTTCAGGTGGAATGTCCCTTTTGTTCCAAAGAAGAAGAGTTTGATTTTGATGACGAGGAGGACAACGGTCTTGTCATGAAAATTACAGCAGAGGAAGAAAAGTAAGCTTATCCTATCCTTGGGTAAAAGACGGAAAACGATTCCATAGGGTTTCCTTTCCGTCTTTTTTGTTGCTTTCTCTCCAATAAAACACCCCCAAAGCTAAGCCGGTGTACAAACCGTTTCCCTTTGGGGGTGTAATTGGTTACAAGAATCGAAAGAAAATCTCAATTCCTCCTAATGTGCCTTTTTCCATGCTTAATATTAAGGAAAGAGGAGACAATTAGGGTGAGGCATTATGCTATAAATGCCTCAAAAGCAGCCTGACAGGCAAGGAATTTGCCGCCTAATCAGCCGAAGAGATTATTTGCCGATGGATTTTTTATAGGCCTCAACATCAGCATCGGTTAAAGGCTTCAATTCCTCAGGATCTCTCCATCGAACCCAAATTTTGCCTTGAAGGGCAGGGATGTCTAGGGGGGCATCCATAGAGTCTTTATCAATGCCAACAACGGTATCATTGTCCCCATTAAACATAATTTCAAAGGGCTTTACAATGCCGTTTTCAAACACGAACATTTGCGTGCTGTAAAAATTTAAATATCCGGCTTCACTGAGTAGATATTCTTCTAATTTTTCCAGAGAAGGCATGGTAACCAGATACCAGTTGCCATCTGAATCAGAATAATCATATAATTGGAACCCAGTGAATTCTATTTCTTCACTGCCGGTTGCCCCTTTATCTGTATTTGCTGCGCCTTTCAAGGTTAAAGGTGTCCCGCCTTTTCCATTGCTTAATATTTCTGTTCCCGGAAGAAAGCAATCTACAAAGGCTTTTACTTCCTTTTCCTTTACCTTATCCTTCGTAATGACATAATCTCCATTATCATAAGAAAGGCCGCCCAGTTCATAAAAAAAATCATTTAGTGTTTTAACCATTTCCAGTACCTCCAAAAAATAGTAACTCCTAATCCATCTACATTTAATAATATTTTGCGCAATCTGTCAATAGATATTCTGGTTTTGTCCCATGCCGATGAAATAATCAGGCACTTTTCCCCGAATAATTGTATCAATCAGCATAATTTTTCTGGTAAATACTATTTTTTCATGATACAGCGGATTTACAATTTGAATTTCAAAAGATAAATTGATCCAGATTTTATAGTTTGTCTGGTTGATTCCCGCTGAGGTAAAAGAGGTTTCGTAATCCGATGTAATGGCACCGGCAGGCATGAGGGTAAAGGGGATTTTAGGCCCGTGGTTCGCAAAAAAAGTTGAGCGAAAGGCTGCGCCCAGAGGAATCTGTATTTTTTCGTTTGGCAGGGATTGCATGGCTGTATTGACCTCGTTGTTTAAGCGGGTGGAGAAAAGATTAATTTGCTGGGTATTTGCCGTGTATGTAGTATTATCCTCCGTAACGGTAATAAAATCCTCGGTGGTAATGGGTAAATCCGATAAAACCCTCTGCACACAATCATTGATTAGCTCATTGGCAATGGCTGTGGAGCGGGCATGGGATATTTCCTGCAAGGATGGTATAATTTTTTTTTCTGATTGATAAAGCACTATAATCGTAAGTAAAAAAATAGAGATAAAAATAAAAAATGATGTAAAAATTCTGTCATTTTTATTTTTTTTCCGATTTTTTCTTCTCATTTTTCTCATCTCCTCATCACAAGAATATGTGAGAAAGCCTTGAAATATCAAAGAGAACTGCATTTCATAGCCACTTCAAGGGGAAAGAAAAATAAGGATTAAGATTGTTGTAATGAAATTTTCCTTTTCCTATTTAGTGATTTCTGCTATAATCATAATGAATTAAAGGGGGTTTATGTACATGAGTGATACGCATCAAAGGAGACGTCCTTCGGAGGGCGCTCCGCGGAGCAGTTCATCCTCTCGCACAACACGGTCTAATCCGAGAAAAAAGAAAAGACGGAAACGCAAGGGAGTCAGTGGGATTTTTAAGGTACTGCTGGCCATTGTTATAATTATCGGGTTTGCCGTTGTAGGTGCAGGCTTAGGCACGGTATTTGGAATATTGAAGGGGACGGATATGCTGAATACAGCAGATGTTACGCCGGAATCCTACACTTCTATTATATACGATGCCAACGGCAGTGAGTTTGATAAGCTGCATGGGGATGAAAATAGAGAATATGTGAAATTAAATCAAATTTCTATAGACTTACAGAATGCTGTGGTCGCCATAGAGGACGAGCGCTTTTATGAACATAATGGCATAGATTTCCGCGGCATTATGAGAGCGGCGGTGCAAAATGTGAAGACCATGAGCTTTTCCCAAGGCGCCAGCACAATTACCCAGCAGTTGATTAAAAATGAAGTGCTGACCAAAGATAAGACGATTGTAAGAAAAGTAAAAGAGCAATATTTGGCTGTTTCCCTGGAGAAATCTTTGTCAAAGCAGTTAGAAACAAAAAAAGCAGCCAAGGACTATATTTTGGAATTGTACTTAAATACCATGGGGTTAAGCCATGGATTGAACGGTGTTGAAGCTGCGGCTCAATATTATTTCGGAAAGAATGCCAGCGAGCTTAGTTTGGCGGAAAGTGCTTGTATCGCAGGTATTACCAAAAATCCCAGCCTGTATGCACCGGATACAAAGCCTGAGAATAATAAAGAACGGCAGATGACGATACTGCAAAAAATGCTGGATTTGGGCTTTATCAGCCAAGGCGAGTATGATCAGGCGGCGGCGGAAGATATTTATGCTAACTTAGTGTGCAGTGACACCGAGGATGAAACTGCCACGGCAAATCATAACTACTTTGTAGAAGCGATGATTGCCCAAATTGCAAATGATCTTGTGGAAAAGAAAAGCTATAATAAGGCGCAGGCCTATGATTTGATTTACAGCGGCGGCTTGCAAATTCATTCCACGATGGATACGCAAATGCAAGGTGCCATGGAAAATGCATTTCAGGATGACAGCCTGTTCCCCGCATCTGATGGAACTCTGGATGTAACTTATTTGATTTCTGTGATGGATACCACAAATCCGGATAAAAACAGTAATCAATCCCATTATGAAAAGAAAACAACAGTAACAAACCAAGCACAGGCTGATGCTTTTGTTGAATCTGTGAAGGCGGAATTGCTGGATGAAACCCATGTTTTGGTGCTAGATAAACTTACGGTTTCTAAGGCCTTACAGGCCGCTATGGTTATTATGGATCATCATAATGGTCAAATCAAAGCTTTGGTTGGTGGAAGAGGCCAGAAGCCCGGGGATTCGGTATTTAACAGGGCTACACAGGCCTTGCGGCAGCAGGGTTCCGCCATGAAGCCTTTGGCAGCCTATGCACCTGCCATTGATATGGGGCTTTTGATGCCGGGTTCCGTAATCATAGATGAGCCGGTAACCTATGGCAGCTGGTCTCCTAGAAACTGGAACGGAAGATTTTTGGGCCCTTGCACCGTCAGACAAGGTATTCGGGACTCCATGAATGTTTTGGCCGTCCAAACCTTTATGATGGTTGGGGCGGAATCCTCTTATAAATACATGGAGGATTTTGGGTTGTCAACCTTGGTGCCAGAGGATAAAGCGGCAACAACGGCCCTCGGAGGTTTAACACAAGGTATTTCTGTATTAGAAGGAACGGCAGCTTATGCTTCTATTGCAAATGACGGTATTTATAATGAGCCCCAGTATTATACGGTGATCTATGACCATGACGGCAATGTTTTATTGGATAATTCTTCCATCGAGACCCACCGGGTAATCAAAGAAACAACGGCGTATTTGCTGACGGATATGATGAAAGATGTAATCACCGGCGGCGGCAGCGCCACAGGGCATCGTGCGGCAATCAGCGGCATGACCGTTGCAGGTAAAACGGGTACCACCAATGATACCAAGGACTTGACCTTTTATGGCTATACCCCATATTATACAGCGGGAATCTGGATGGGGTATGATACTGCGAAAATCATTGAAAATGGCGGCAGTGCCCACTTAAATATTTGGAGAACGGTCATGAGTCAGGTGCATCAAGGTCTTTCCAATAAAGATTTTGAAAGACCCAGCGGGCTGGTAAGCCAGACTTATGCCTCTGCCGACGGGGGAATCCCTACGGAGTTGTCCGGTCAGGAGTATTATGGTTTAACCAACCATTCCGATCTTGCGGCGGCAGATTTTAATGGCCTTAAAGAAGCAAGCAAGGCCTATAAGATGTTTACCATCTGCAAAGAGTCTGGAAAGCTTGCGGGAGATAATTGTCCGGAGTCCAGCCGTATGGAGGTTGTTCTTGCCATTGGTGAGGATGGGAATATTTTGAGTAAGCCTTCTACCATACCCGATGGAAAAATGGATATCAATATCCACGAAACTTGTGAGCATGACCATACCTTGGACACACCCGACAGTGGGGATGAGCCTGAGGGAAATGGCGGAAATAATGGAACTCTGCCCGAAAACACCAATGGTACAGAGCCGGAAGATAACGGCGGATATGATGATATGATTCCCGATGACACTTGGGATGACGAAAATTTCGGCATAAATTGAGAATAAGAAATCCCCTGATTACTTGCTGCGTAGGAAGGGGATTTTTTTGCGTCCTCTTGTTGTAAATAGGGATGGATTTCTTTGAGGGGAAATGATAAAATATATGTAATATTCACACGAAAGAAGGGCCTTTGGCCAAAGGAGGAAATGCAATGTCAATGGTTTATTTAAAATCTCCCAGTACAGACCCTGCCTTCAATCTGGCATTAGAACAATTTGTTTTTGATCGGATGGATCGCAGTAAGGAGTATTTTATGCTATGGCAAAATAATAATGCCGTTATTGTTGGTAAAAATCAAAATACGTTCGGGGAAGTGAATCCCAAGGTGGTTGAGTCGCGGGGCATTCAGGTGATCCGCAGGCTGTCCGGCGGGGGTGCAGTGTATCACGATTTGGGAAACTTGAATTTCACTTTTATTATGGATGCCAAGGAAGTCTGTGACTTGGATATTAAGCTGTTTTGCCAGCCGGTGGCTTCCTTGCTGCAAAAACTGGGTGTGGATGCCCAAGTGAATGGCAGAAATGACATTATCATCGACGGAAAGAAATTTTCCGGCAATTCTCAATATTTAAAAGAAGGGCGCATTATGCACCATGGCACCATTCTGTTTGACTCTGATTTAGATGTTGTGGCGTCTGTGTTAAACGTAGCCGGTGATAAATTCCAATCCAAGGCAGCAAAATCTGTCAAAAGTCGTGTTACCAATGTGAAGCCTTATTTAAAAGAAGAGGAAACCTTAGATTCCTTTCAAACACAATTGGTTTCTTATATTTTTGAGGGTACCCCCTTTGAAACCTACGAGCTGACGGCAGAGGACATGGCAGAAATTGAAAAAATCAAAGCTGCACGGTATGGACAATGGGATTGGAACTATGGAAAATCATCGGAATATTCTGTCATAAAAGAGCGGCGCATTGACGGCTGCGGGAAAATTGAAGCCCATATGAATACAAAGGATGGAAAAATTGTGGAGGTTCAATTCTACGGGGACTTCTTTGGCGTGTGTGACCCCGGAGAGCTTTCCGCCATTTTAGAGGGATGTGCATTAAAAAGGGAGGCCTTGACCCAAACCCTTGGGAATACAGAGATAGAAAAATATTTTTACGGACTTAGTCCGGCGCAGTTCATAGATATTTTATTATAATATGATTCCCAGGCAGCTGCAAACCCAATAAAGGCATTGCAAAATAAAAAGCAAAGGGACTCTGCGCTGCCGATTTGATATTCTTTTGCCATAAAAAAAACCCGGTTGTTTTCAGTAGGATATACTGCGTAACAAACGGTTTTTTTTAATTTTTCTTGGGTATATTTCCTGAAAAATCAGTACGCTTTTCAAGAGCGGAAAGGCTTACTTTTTTTTCACACGTTTGCCTGCTTCCTTTTCCAGATATTCCGATGCCATGCTGTCCAAGGTTGTGTTATCCACCACATCATCCAGTGCATCCTTCATGCGCTTCCATAAAGAGAGAGACACACAGTGGTCGGAGTTCGGGCAAGTGCGGGTATCCACGCAAGCCACAGGCGAGAGAGAACCCTCTAAAACATAGAGAATTTCCCCCACAGAAATTTCCTTTGGATCTCTGGCAAGGGTGTATCCGCCTTGGGCACCCCGAAAGCTTTTAACCAGATTGGCTTTTGTGAGGGGGTTTATAATTTGCTCTAAATATTTTTCGGAAATATCCTGTTCCTTGGCAATGGATTTTAAAGGAAGGGTACCCTTTCCATAGTTGATTGCCAAAGAAAGCATCAAACGAATGCCATAGCGTCCTTTGGTTGAAATTTTCATTCATCCACCTCTATTCTTCCCAACCCTTGCAGATATCAACCCATGCTGCACACCTTCCAAAGTGATATAATTCGTCACAAGTCAGTTCCACGGCAGAGTTACTGCTCCCTGCGGCAGGAAATACAGTTTCAAAGCGTTGCATGGAGACATCGGCAAAAGCCCTTGTTCCTTCCGGCAAAGCAAAGGGGCAAACACCACCCACTGCATGACCGGTGGCTTCCAGAGTTTCTTCAGGCGTCAGCATTTTGGCCTTTACACCAAATCTATCCTTAAATTTACGGTTATCTATTTTAGCGTCTCCGGCAACGGAAACCACAATGGGGCCGTCCTTTGACATGAGACATAGTGTTTTTGAAATGCGGGCAGGGATTACGCCCACAGCCTGTGCCGCCAGATCCACAGTAGCACTGGAGGTTTCAAATTCCAGAATTTCCTTCGGGCAGTTCAGTTCCTTTAAGTATGCCCGTACCTTTTCAATTGACATAACAAGTACAGCTCCTTTGCGCGGAATTTATTTAAATGAGTCTTTTTTAAATCATAGCAGATAATAGGGAATTATGCAAGGCAGTGAGGGGAAGAGGGTGTTTTTTCTAAGGCTCTTTTCTTGATAGGCATCAAATTGTCTCGTATTTTCATGCAAAAGTATTAATTTTATATTGAAAATTCTTCGTTTTCTTTACATTCCTTGACGAGCAATAAGCAAAATGCTATACTCAAAAACGAGTTATTTCTGTGTTTTGCAGAAGAAACCTTGTACGAATCGAGGAGAAAAAATGATACGAAATATAGTAGAATATTTAGAAACAACGGCCGCCAGGCTTCCGGAAAAAATAGCCTTTGTCGGCAAAGAGGAGCGCCTTTCCTTCGGGAATTTACTGCAAAGAAGTAAAAGGATCGGGTCGTATTTTCTTCGTTATGGGAAGAGGAATGTACCTATCGCAGTGATGACGGAGAAAACACCATCTTCTGTAGCGGCTTTTTTGGGCTGTGTTTACAGCGGTAATTTTTATACGCCCATTGATCCTTCCATGCCAAAAGAACGGATTCTTTCCATATTTGATACCTTGCGGCCCCAAGTGCTCTTGATAGATGAAAAGAGCAAAAAAGCGGCGGAGCATTTGGAATATGCGGGAGAGACGCTGGTTTTGGAGGAAATTGTCCATACGGAGATCGCAGAGGAAGCACTGCAAAAGGTTCGGAGAACTGCCATTGATGCCGACCCATTATATGCCTTGTTT
Source organism: Tyzzerella sp. UBA1042 (assembly GCA_002316675.1). Taxonomy (GTDB): domain Bacteria; phylum Bacillota; class Clostridia; order Lachnospirales; family Anaerotignaceae; genus Chakrabartyella. The sequence goes on along the minus strand of DCDZ01000001.1, from coordinate 25,350 downwards.
ACCTCCGGATCCACAGGCGTGCCTAAGGGCGTAGTTATTCCCCATCATTCCGTCATCAATTTGGTGGAATGGTATACGGAAACCTTTGATATTTCAGAAAAAGAGATTATTGGCAATCAGGCACCCTTTTATTTTGATTCTTCTGTGAAGGATATTTATGCCGTTTTAAAAACAGGGGCCACCATGGAGATCATCCCGAAGCAATTCTTTTCTTTCCCTGTAAAGCTGATGGAATATGTGGCGGAGAAGGAAATCAATTATGTGGATTGGGTGCCTTCCGCTTTTTGTATCGTGGCGAATACGGGCGCCTTGGAAAAAACTGCACCCCAATGCTTAAAGAAAATTGCCTTCTGCGGTGAAATTATGCCTACAAAGCAGTATAATATGTGGCGGGCAAAATATCCCCATGCTGTTTTTGCAAACATTTACGGCCCTACGGAAGCAACGGTGGACTGCACCTACTATATTGTTGACCGGGAATTTGCCGATGATGAACCATTGCCCATTGGCTACCCATGCAGAAATACGGACATTTTTATTTTAAATGGCGACCGATTGGCCCAAGCGGAGGAGACGGGGGAGCTTTGTATTCGAGGCAGGTGCCTTGCCCCGGGATACTATAATAACCCAGAAAAAACGGAGGAAGCCTTCATTCAAAACCCCCTAAATCCCCATTACCCTGAAAAAATATATAAAACAGGGGATATGGCAAGATATAATGCATATGGCGAAATTGTTTTCTTGGCAAGGAAGGATCATCAAATCAAGCACATGGGGCACCGTATTGAGCTTGGAGAAATTGAAGCCGCCGTAAATTCCATTGACTTGGTGGAAAACGGCGCCTGCATTTACGATGAGGGAGGCCAGAGAATTGTACTTTTTTATTGCGGGAAAGAAGCAACCCAAAGTTATATTTTAAAAAAACTGCGGGATAAAGTGCCGAAATATATGTTTCCCAATGTAATGATTTTGCTGGAGGAAATGCCCCATACGTTAAACAGTAAAATAGACAGGCTGCGGTTAAAGGAGTATTATGATAAAAGAGTTGAGTGACGGACAAGCCCTATGGCAGGAAATTGTAAAACGCATTTCTGGCGGACAACGGACAAATCTTTTTCTGTCGGAGGAAGAGGTGCTTGCTCTGGTGGAAAAAAGGCGGGTCAGCCGTATGGATTTTTCCGGCGGTGTTTACTTTTTTGCCCAAGAGGAAGACTATATACGCCTGTATTACTTTTTGGAGAAGAAAATTTTGCCGGAAGTATTGCCTGTTCTTCCAGAACCGATTATACTTGAGGAGGTTGCATTGGCTTCCAAGGAGCGGATGCCTTCTGAGGAGGACTGGAAAAGGGCGGGACTCCAGCCGTATTTACAGCGAAAGCGTCTGTATCTGATGGCAAAAACCATACTTCCCTTGAAGCGTGCTATCAAGTTTGCAACAGTGGATCAGCTTACGGAGATTTTCAGCACAATGCAGGATAATTTTGAACCGTATACCTCTGCTTTGCCAACAGAAGAGGAACTGCGAAAAGAAATTTTGGCGAAAAGGGTGCTTGTTTCCCTGCGTGGAAAAGAGTTGCTGGGGTTTTTGCACTTTGGAGAGAATAAGCAGGGGAGTATGCTTTGGCATATTGCCGTGATGCCCCAAGCCCGTGGTATGGGTGTTGCGGAGGGATTGACGAAGGATTGGTTTTTTGCCCAAAAAGAGGGAACCAAAAAATTTCTTCTTTGGGTTAGAACGGATAATCCGCCGGCACTGCGTTTATATGAAAAACTTGGATTTTTGCCCGATGGGAGGATAGCCCCTGTCATGATAAAAACAACAAAACAGAGAGGATAATGCGAGTATGGAAACATTATTAAAAATTTTGGAGGAACTAAGACCCGACGTTGACTTTCAGGAAAATAAGGCGTTAATTGACAGCGGTGAGCTGGATTCTTTTGATATTGTATCCTTGGTGGGTGAGTTGTCCGAAGCCTTTGAAATTGAGATAGGCGCAGAGGACATTATTCCGGAGAACTTTAATTCTGTTGAGGCAATGATGGCTTTGGTAACGAAATTGCAGGAAGATTAAGCTTAAGGAGATTGGGTTATGGCTTTTACATCAGTACAATTTGTGGTTTTCCTGTTTTTGTGTGCCACTGTATATTTCCTGACCCCGAAGCGTTACCGTTGGGTAACGCTTTTCATCGCGAATTATATATTTTATTTTTTTGCAGGCCCCAGGTATCTTATCTATTTGCTGGCAACGACAATAACCATTTATTGCGGAGCACGGCAGCTGGGGAAAATGTCGAGCAAAAATAAAGCGGATTTTGCGGCGGTGAAGTTATCCCTGGACAAGGAAGAGAAAAAGGCTTGGAAAGCAAATTTCACAAAGAAAAAACGTGCTGTTTTGATTCCCACGTTGCTTTTTAATTTGGGAATTTTATCGGTATTAAAATATTCTGGTTTTGTGGGGAGCAATCTGAATGCACTGTTTGCACGGTTTTCCCTGGATATTACAATGCCTGCTCCCAGCTTTTTACTGCCCTTGGGCATTTCCTTCTATACCTTTCAATCCTTGGCTTATTTGATTGATGTTTATCGGGAAAAATTTGAGCCGGAGCGTAATTTGGCCAAGTTTGCACTTTTCATTTCTTTTTTCCCCCAGATTGTGCAAGGGCCAATCGGCAGATTTTCTGACTTGGCGGAGCAGCTGTATCGTCCGAATGGATTTTCTTATGAACGTGTAAAGTTCGGTGTACAGCTCATTCTTTGGGGTGTTTTCAAAAAGCTTGTGATTGCGGATCGGGCCAAGGTCATTGTGGATACCATTTTTGCCTATCCCGAAACCTTCGGCGGCACTTATGTTGCAGTGGGGGCATTGGTTTACTGTGTGCAGCTTTATGGTGATTTTTCCGGCGGCATTGATATTGCCACGGGGGCGGCACAGGTTTTGGGCATTCAATTGGAAAAGAATTTTGAGAGACCATACTTGGCAACCAGCATTCCCGATTTTTGGCGCAGATGGCATATCACTTTGGGTGCATGGTTTCGCGATTATGTGTTTTATCCCTTATCCTTATCAAAGTTTTTTATGAAGGTGGGGAGAAAAGGGCGAAAGCTTTTTGGGAATTATATTGGAAAACTGCTGCCTGTGTTAATTCCTCAGTTCATCGTGTTCTTTCTCATTGGTATTTGGCACGGTGCGGAATGGAAATACATTGCCTTTGGTTTTTATAACGGTACCTTGATTGTATTGGGCATTTTATTTGACCAGCCCTTGAAAAAGCTGATAGAAAAATGCCAAATCAGGACGGAATGCTTTAGCTGGCATTTGTTTCAGGTTCTAAGAACCCTCGTTTTGATTGCCTTAGGAAAAATTATCACCAGAGCGCCGGGGGTGGGTGCCTCTGTTTATATGACCCAGTCCATGGTGCGAAATTGGGATGGGGATATATTGTGCAATGGGGGATTGTTAAAGCTGGGTTTAGATACGCAGGATTTGTGGGTTCTTCTTCTGTCTTCCTTGGTACTTTTGACCATCAGCCTCCTTCAGGAATCGGGCATACACATTCGGGAAGCACTGGCGAAGCAAAATCTCCTTTTCCGTTGGATTATTTACTTGGCGGCAATTTTTTCACTCATTTTGTTTGGCGTATATGGTTTGAATTATAACGCCTCCGACTTTATTTATAGGGGGTTTTGATACGATGAAGATGGCTCTAAGAATTGTAATTCGGTGCGTTGCCTTTCTCCTTGTTTTCTCTATGCTTTTTTTGGGTGCGACGGAGTATTTACGCCGTGCCGACGATGAAGCGGATGAAATTCATGCCTTTTACAATGAACCGAAGAATTCCATTGATGTGCTGTTTATGGGAAGCAGCCCCATTTTAAGAGGGATATCACCTATGGTTTTATGGAACCAAGAGGGGTTTACCAGCTATGTGCGTGCCTCTGCGTTGCAGGCGCCGGCGGTGACCTATGGGCTTTTGGCGGAATCCTTGGAATATCAAAAGCCGGAATTGGTGGTGTTATTGTGTGATAATATTTTTCTGGAGTTTGAGTATGCAGAGCGTGAGGGAGATTTGCGGCGGGCACTGGATGGCATGAAGCTATCGAAATACAAGCTGCAAATCATAAGGCAAATTACTGCCGAGGATGAAAGACAAACGCTGCTTTCCTATGTTTTTCCGTTGCTGCGTTATCATGAACGGTGGAAGGAGCTTGACTTGGCGGAAGCCGAGCCTGTGCCTTTGTTGGAGAACTCCTTTAAAAAGGGGAATGTTTACCTCAGGGGTAGCGAGCCTCAGGCGTATCCCCAAAACTTTATGGCGCCCTCCGACGAAGCCCCGCCGGAATTTAATGAAGCCGCAAAGGGGTATATTGAACAGACAATACAGTTTTGCAAAGAAAAGGATATTCCCGTTTTATTGCTGCATTTGCCCAAAATGTCTTGGAGCTATGGGCAGAGTATGAAGCTGGAGGAGTTTGCCGCTGAAATGGGTGTGGAATATTTAGATTGTGACAGAGAGGAAAACAGAGCCCAATTAAACTTGGACCCTGCCGTTGATTATTATGACCAAGGCCATATGAATTTGGACGGTTCTATCAAGCTTTCCCAGTGGCTTGGGACACATTTGAAGGAAGCCTATGGGCTGCCAGATCATAGAAACGAAGGCGAATATCAAGCGTGGCATGAGGACTATCAACAGTATGCTGAAAGAATCTCCCCTTAGATTCTTAGAAAATTTTTCGCGGGGAGCATTTAAAATCTTACGGTATTTATCCCATAAAATCCATGAAAAAGAAAGTTTCACTGAAACCTGTTTAGAGAGATTTAGCTAAGCAGGTTTTTTGTTTTTAGGGAAGAAAAGGGAAAATCCGGCATAGAATCAGAGGCATTTGAATAGTTTTAAAGTAATAGAGATAAGTGAGGATGGACTATGGAAAACGATAAATACCCTTTTGTAAATTTGCCCCTTCCCTATGAGTACAGTGCTTTGGAGCCTTTCATTGACACAAAAACCATGGAAATACATCATAATAATTATTTGCAGTATTATATTGACAACTTGAATAGTACTATAGCGGATTATCCGGAGTTGCAACAGTTAACATTGGAGGAGCTGATTCGCAATTCAGTTTACCTCTTAGATGGCTTGCGTATCCCCATACAAAACAATGGTGGGGGGGTATACAATCACCGTTTTTACTTTAATGGTCTGCAAAGTCCAAGCGCAGAAAAGCCTGAGGGAAGATTGATTGACATGATTGAGGCGCAGTATGGAAATTTGGAAAATTTTCTGGTTGTGTTCAAGACGGAAGCCTTAAAAATTTTCGGTTCCGGCTATGCATGGCTGGTGTTTGATTACGGAAAATTACGAATTATCACCATGCCCAATCAAAATAGTCCGGTATTATTGGATTACTGCCCTATTATCGCCTTGGATGTTTGGGAGCATGCATACTTTTTGAAACATACTTACATGAGAAATGCGTATATTGACGACTGGAATCATGTCATTAACTGGGAGGTAGCAAACGCAAATTATATGGAGTGTTTGGCAAACTTTAGTCAAATTGATCAAGTAACAGACGAAGCTTTTTAAAATGAAGGCTTTTATGCAAAAAAAGCAGCCCGGAGTGTCCCGGGCCGTTTTTTTATTTTCACACCTGCTGAAAAACTATAGGATTTGAATGCTCCATTTTTTCATCCAATAGTTTATTTGAATAACATAAGCCAACAGCTGAGGCCCAGCCATCAGCTGACCATACCAAGGCTTTCCGTAGTCAGACGGACTTTTTAGGAATGCCTCCACCTTTTTACGGTCTAAAAACTGAAGAACGGGGGAAGTGCTGTCCTCCATAATTTCCCGAATCATAGAGCCTAAAAGGACTTCATATTGTTTGTCATAAATTTTAGGGTAGGGGGATTTTTTACGGAACAAAACCTCATCGGGCACCAGCCCTACACCGCACTCCCGCAATAAGGATTTTACGACATCATTTCTTGTTTTCATCTCCCAAGGTACATTCCACACATATTCAATCAATCTATGGTCTGCAAAGGGGACTCTGGCCTCCAGCCCGTTGTACATACTGGTGCGGTCCATACGGTCCAACAGGGTTTGCATGAACCACTTCTGGTTGAGATAAGCAATCTCCCGTCTGCGTGCCTCATGGGGGGTATCCTCTGCCAATCTGGGTGTTTCGGCGACGGATTTTTCATACGTTTTTGCAACATAATCCTCCATATCAAGATATTCTATAAAATCATCCTTGAGTAAAACCTTTCTTGCGTCCAAATCCATGGTCCAAGGGAAGGTATTTGCTTCAAAGCAATCTTTTTTGTGAAACCAAGGATACCCGCCGAAAATTTCATCGGCACATTCTCCCGTTAAGGCAACCTTATTATACTGCCGCACCTTGCTGCAAAAAAACAGTATGGAGGAATCAATATCCGCCATGGCAGGCAAATCTCTGGCATCCACAGAACCTTTTAAGCAATTGGTTTGATCTTCAATACTGCATTGCAAATATCGATGGTTGGTTTTTAAATGCTTTACCATAATATCTACAAAGGGTCTATCTTGAGAAGGCTGGAAGGATGAGGGCTTGAAGTATTTTTCATTCCCAATAAAATCGAAGGAAAAGGTGTTTAATTGTTCTCCTTTTTTCGCCAGCTCCCCGGCGCAAACGGCAGTCACAATGCTACTGTCCACACCGCCGGATAAAAAGGTGCAAATGGGCACATGAGATACCATTTGCCGTTTGATGGCATCCATCAGCAATTCCTTTGTTGTTTCAACAGTGGTTTTGTAATCGTCTTCATGGACATGACTTTCCAGCTTCCAATAGCAGGTGGTTTTCATGCCTTGGGGAGAAAATGTCATGTAATGCCCGGGAAGTACCTCATCAATTCCTTTAAAAACACCCTTCCCATAGGTTTTTGCCGGCCCGATGCTGAAAACCTCGTTTAAGCCCTCTCGATCTAATTGAGGCACAATGCCGGGATGGCAGAATAGACCTTTGATTTCCGAAGAAAAAACGACCTCTTTCTCAAGAATGGTATAAAAAAGGGGCTTTACGCCGGAGCGGTCCCGGTAAAGCAAAAGCATATTTTTTATGGGGTCGTGGATGGCAATGGCGAAAATTCCGTTTAATTTTTTCACAAAATCCGCTCCATATTCCATGTAACTCACTAAAATGACCTCGGTATCAGAATCCGTATCGAAACGCCAGCCCTTTGCGGAGAGGCCGCTGCGTAATTCCGTGGTATTATAAAGCTCCCCGTTATAAACGATTGCCCAAGTCTGCCCGTTTATGGTTCTTGTGATTGGCTGATGCCCCGTTTTTAGGTCAATAATAGAAAGCCTTGCGTGTGAGAAACCCACGGTGGAGGACAAATATGTTCCACAGTCATCAGGCCCTCTGCGCCGTTGCACTGTATACATATCCTCCAATCGCTTCGTATAGAAGGATTTATGTTCCAAATAATCTTTGCTTGGGTGAAAAAAACCGGCAATGCCGCACATAGTATACGCCTCCTTAATTAAATTAAAATACACGCTAAAATAAAAGTAAATAAAAAGCCGATGCCCACAGGAAGCAGATTTTTTCTGGCCAGCTCCAAGGGATTTACGTTGCAAATTGCAGCAGCGGGGATCAATCCCCAGGGAACGATGGTGCCGCCGCCTACAAAAATGGCGGTAATTTGGCCGAGGGCTGCCAAAATGGGAATGGAGCAATGAACAGCGGTTCCAAAGGTATTTGCCAAAGCACCTACTAAGGGGAGCCCAGAGAAACCGGAGCCGTCTAAGCCCGTCAAACCACCGATTGCCATTTGTATCAATACAACCATATATTTATTGAGCGGGGTGATAGCAGCTAGCCAAAGTGCCCAGTCATTTAAAATGCCGCTTTGATATTGTTCCCCTAAAATGTAGGTAATTCCCTCACCGCCCAGAAAGAAGAAGCCGCCGATCATAATCACGGGGGCAAAAATTTTTATGGCAAACAGGAAACCCTCTCTAATATACTCCGTAACTTTTTCAAGGCTTTTTTTCTGAAAACCGATGACAGAAGCAAGGAGCATAACCAGCAATGCCGTTCCGGAAACCAGACTTGTGGCATCGCCCCCCTTTAAATCATACGCAAACAGAAGCATAATATCCGCCGCAAAGGCTACGGGTGTGAAAATTGCAATAAAAACAGCCCCTTTTGATGGTTTACCCTTGGGAACATATTCCTGATTTAGCATAGATAAATTGCTTGCGGTGGTCATTGTTTTTCTGTTTAACAAAAAAGCGGAAACAACGGTTACAATACTCATGGTAATAAATAAAGGCATCCCCCTTTGTAAAATCGTCTGCGGTTCGATTCCTGCGGCGGAAGCGGTGATGGCCGGGGCGCCTTGGATCACAATGTCGGAGCTGAGGGCAATGCCGTGACCGAATAAGTTCATTGCCATAGCGGCCGCCAAAGGGTGCAACCCCTTTTTCACAGCCAAAGGCACTAAAATTGCGCCCACCAGTGCCACAGAGGGAGAGGGCCACAAAAATATGGAAAAAATCATCATGGTAATTCCTAAAATCCACCAAGAAGTATGGGCGTCCCACATTATTTTTGACATAGAACGCATCATCAAATAATCGCTGCCCAGTTCCGCAAGGCATTTTGATAAGGAGGTAACCAGTGCAATGGTGGCAATAATCTCCATAAATTCTTTTGAAGCATATAATATGGCACGAAAAACGGATTGAATGCCACCTACCAAGCTATGGCTGCTCACAAGCCCCAAAATAAAAATAAAGAGAATACAGAATATGGGTGTATCTTTCCTAAATATCATGGTTGCAAGTATGGTGAAAACGCCCACGAGGTAGATGAAATGAACGGCAGAAAGTTCAATCATTAGGCTTGGCATTTACAATACCCCCCTCAAAAATGGATATAATACAATATTCATTTTTCGGGGAATTGTGCCATGGACAGAGAAAGGGCACTTTTATGAATTTGCTGTAGGAAGGGAAATAAAATTCATATTTTATGTAGAAAAAGATACTAAATTGGAATAAAACGATAGAATGTCTGGATTTTTGAACAATTATGCTTTATAATAAAGCATATATATAAGGTATTGTAAACACTTTATTTTGAAGCACGTCTTTTTTGGAGGGAAGCTGTCCGTACTATTTTTTAGGAGGTCTTCAATGAACTTTACTGATTTAAAATATGTAATTGAAATCGATAAATGCGGTTCTATCTCTTTGGCGGCAAAAAATTTATATGTTGCCCAGTCAAATCTGAGTCGTGCGGTGAAAGAATTGGAAAAGGAATTTGATATTGTTATTTTTAGGCGCACACCGAAGGGGGTCATTACCACCCGGGAGGGGCAGCGCTTTTTGCGTCATGCAAAGGAGATACAGTATCAGATCAATATTTTAACAAATGCATATTCCGATGTAAACGAGCATGGGGTAAATTTGAAAATTTCTGTGCCGAGAGCCAGCTATATCACGGAGGTTTTTTCGGATTTTTTAAATACGCTGGAGGAAGAGGAAAATATGCGCATTCATTATTACGAGACAAACTCCAGCAAAACCATTCAAAATGTGCTGGATTATCATTATGATATTGGTATTATACGATACAATGTAATGCATGAAGGGTATTATTTGTCCCTATTTAAATTAAAGGATTTGGCGTATCGTCTGATTTTAGAGTTTGATTATCTTCTTTTGACTTCAAAAGATAATGCCATTGCGGACAAGCATATTAGGGCGGATTCCGATTTGGAGGGCTGCATTGAGGTTGTCCATGGCGATGAAAGGCTGCCTACGGGAGGCTATATAGATTTAACGGAAAATGATAGAGAGGAGCGCTCTCAAAAAAAGGTCATTTATATTTATGAAAGGGCAAGCCAATTTGAGATTTTATCCACGGTTCCCAATACATATATGTGGGTTTCCCCCGTACCGGATGAAACCCTTGAAAAATATGGGTTAATTCAAAAGCGCTGCGGCGCCTACGCCAAGTACATGAAGGATGTCATGGTGTTCAAGGAAAACCATGTGCCTAAAAAATATGAAAAACAGCTGATTGATAATTTAAGGGAAAAAACCAGAGAATTCGGTTGCTATTTGTAAAAGAAGAACTAATAAATGCATAGAGTATAGGCCTCTCCGGGGTGAAAAAGGCAGAAAAAGGTTCGCGTTTTTAGGAACGCAGCCTTTTTTTCGTTTGAAAAACGGTGCGAGATTTGGCGAATTGAATGCCGGAATGTTAGAAAAATATTGAAATCAAGTTTTATATTTTTTTATAGGGAGTGACAAGTTTTTTCGCCGATGCAAATCTTCATGATTTCATACAAAACCATCTTACTTTTCCAAAGCTGTTTTTAAGCTAAATTTTGTATGTCCCCCTTTTTTGTATGGATAAATGTACAAAAAGACTAATTTTAGCAGCGAACAAAAGGGAATTTATTTAAATTTAAAGCAGAACAAAAATATTCCACTGATTTTTGTCCATATAAAAAATGATATATACCATTCGTTTAAAAGGTATGGACAAAAGTAAAAATTTTTATTGATAAAAACGATTGACGATGTTAGTATTAGCATCAAGAAGAAAAAGAGCACAATAATGTAGGTGATATTTTTTTTCAAATATAAACTATGCACAATTGTACAAAATCTTTTTATTACTAAGCTCTCTGTGTCAATAAAAATACCCCATCTAAATTTTATATTTCATATACAAAAAATAGATGGGGGATGCGGCAGTACGTGCAGTACCGTTCCTGCACTTTACAATAAGAAAGAATGTTGTGTAAGAAATTAAAACTATGTTAAGGGGGATTTTAAATGGCAGTAGAAAAGAAGAAAGATGCAACTCCTGTAGCAAAAAGACCCGAGATTGTCAACAGTGTAGAAACCTTGAAGCAAAGAATTGAAGAGGTAAGAGAGGCTCAACGAAAATTTGCCACATATACACAAGAGCAGGTAGACAAGATCTTCTTGGCAGCGGCAACGGCAGCCACAAAGCGTAGAATTCCTTTGGCTAAGATGGCTGTAGAGGAAACAAAAATGGGTTTAGTGGAAGATAAGGTTATAAAAAACCACTTTGCTTCCGAATACATATACAATGCTTATAAAGATTCCCAAACCTGCGGCGTATTGGAAGAGGATACTGCATTTGGTATCAGAAAAATTTATGAGCCCATCGGTGTTATTGCCGCAGTCGTTCCTACTACGAACCCTACCTCCACTGCAATCTTCAAATGTCTGATCTGCTTGAAGACCAGAAACGGTATCATTATTTCTCCTCACCCGTCAGCAAAAAACTGTACAATCGCAGCAGTAAAGGTTGTATTGGAAGCGGCGGTTGCGGCCGGCGCACCGGAAGGCATCCTTGCTTGGATTGACGAGCCTTCCATCGAAATGTCTGTGGAGGTTATGAAGGATGCAGACATGGTATTGGCAACCGGTGGCCCTGCAATGGTAAAATCCGCTTACTCCTCCGGCAAGCCCGCTGTTGGTGTAGGTAATGGTAACACACCTGCCTTGATTGATGAAACAGCAGATATTCTGATGGCAGTAAACTCCGTAATTCACTCTAAGACTTTCGATAACGGTACAATTTGTGCTTCCGAGCAGGCCGTAGTGGTTATGGATAAAATTTATGATAAATGTAAAAATGAATTCCTTGCAAGAGGCTGCTATTTGTTAAATGATGAAGAGAGAGAAAAAGTTGGCAGAATCATTTTAAATGCTGCTGGCAATATCAATGCTCAGATTGTTGGACGAAGCCCTTATCAGATTGCACAGCTGGCAGGCATTGAATGCCCGAAGGATGCTAAAATCCTCATTGGTGAGGTTACAGAGGTTGATGTGACAAAAGAGCCTTTTGCGCATGAGAAACTTTCTCCGATCCTTGCTATGTATCGTGCGAACACATTTGAAGAAGCTTTGGATATTACTGACAGATTGGTTATTGATGGCGGTGTTGGTCATACTTCCGTATTATATGTTGATCCTGTAAAGGGACCTGACAAAATTAAACGCTTTGAAGAAAGAATGAAAACCTGCCGTATCTTAATTAATACACCCTCTTCCCATGGCGGCATTGGTGATCTTTACAACTTCAGACTCCTTCCTTCTCTTACCCTGGGTTGCGGTTCTTGGGCTGGTAATGCTGTATCGCACAATGTTGGTATAGCGGAATTGGTTAACATAAAAACGGTAGCTGAGAGGAGAGAAAATATGCTTTGGCTTAGAACTCCTGAAAAGGTTTACTTCAAAAAAGGATGTACACCTGTTGCATTGAAGGAATTAAAAGATGTTTATAACAGAAAGAAAGCTTTTATCGTAACCGACGGTTTCTTATATAAGAATGGTTATACCAAAGCCATCACAGATCAGTTGGATGAAATGGGAATCAAACATCATGTATTCTTTGATGTAACGCCCGATCCTACCTTGCCTTGTGCAAAAGCCGGCGCGGTTGCAATGAGAGAATTCGCACCTGACGTAATCATCGCTTTGGGCGGTGGTTCCGCAATGGATGCTGCCAAAATCATGTGGATTATGTACGAACATCCCGAAGCTGACTTTGCTGATTTGGCAATGCGTTTCATCGATATTCGTAAGAGAGTTTTCGTATTCCCGAAGATGGGCGAGAAGGCAATCATGGTATGTATCGCTACCTCCTCCGGTACCGGTTCCGAGGTTACACCATTTGCCATCATTACAGACCCAACAACACAGACAAAATATTCTATCGCTGACTATGCATTGCTGCCTACCATCGCAATCAGTGACGCTGATATGATGATGGATCAGCCGAAGGGCTTAACAGCATCCTCCGGTATTGACGTATTGACCCATGCGGTGGAAGCATATGTATCTATGCTGGCTACAGATTATACAGACGGCTTAGCTTTAAAGGCTGCGAAGTTGGTAGTGGAGTACCTGCCAAGAGCGTACAAGTATGGCCGCGACGATGTGGAAGCCCGTGAAAAAATGGCAAATGCATCTACCATTGCAGGTCTTGCATTCGCAAACGCATTCTTGGGTGTAACCCACTCCATGGCTCATAAACTGGGTGCGCATCATCATGTACAGCATGGTGTTGCTAATGCATTGCTTATGACAGAGGTTATCAAATACAACTCGGCAGAGATTCCGAAGAGAATGGGTACTTTCTCACAATATCAGTATCCTCATGCACGGGAGCGTTATGCAGAAATCGCTACATATTTAGGGTTGCCCGGCAAAACGGACGAAGAAAAGGTGGAAAGCTTCATCGCTAAGGTTGAAGAGCTGAAGGCTACGGTTGGTATTGCAAGTTCCATCAAAGAGCATGGCGTTGATGAGAAGGCATTCCTGGATAAACTGGACATTATGTGTGAAGAAGCATTTGATGATCAGTGCACAGGTGCAAACCCTAGATATCCTTTGATGTCTGAAATCAGAGAATTATATCTGGCTGCTTACTACGGCAAATAACATACTCCATATTTATAAAAAAGGACCGCATAGAAATATGCGGCCTTTTTTCATAGGCAGTGCCTATGACGGCTAGATGGGGCAGAGTGAAAAAAGGATCACTGCCCAAAGCCCCGTCTAATAAGGATGTTTTCAGTTTTTAAGATATGCCGTAGGATTTAATTCCTACGGCTTTTCTCTTGTCCTAAACTCTGCCTACAAAGTTGAAGTATACATCAACCTGTTGGGTGTAGTTTTTCTTCTTCCAACCCTCGGAAGGCTCATGCACCACAATCTTTTCGATAAACTCCCCCACGATTTCGCTTTGCGAAACAGCTTATCCAAATCCGCAAGATGCTTTTGAGCCTTTTTCTGCTCCCTTGTCTTTGTGGAAAGCTCCTGCTTTAACTGATTTTGGTGCTTATCTATTGCCCGCTGTAAGAATTGCTCGGTATGCCGTGCCATGACCTTGATGGTATGCGGGGTACACTCGTCCTTGTGCTTGTGGTAGCGACCACAGGTGCAGGTATATTGCTCCTCGTTCCAGCTCCCGCAACGGCACAAGTAGTGCTTTGTTCCGCAGGCTTTGCATTCCGCCAAGCCGGAAAGCATAACCTGCTCGCCAATTTTGTTGGGTCTGCGCTTGTCCTGCCGTACCTTCTGCACAAATCACCTTCCTTTCAAAGTGCGGTTTATAAATATCTCGCAATGGTTTGTACCAGTCTAACAGGAAGCTGCTTCAAATCGGTAATATCCAAAAATCGTTCTTGTCCATAAATATTGCATATGGTTTCTTTGTCCTGTCCAATGGCAGCGGCTAAGAACAAAATCCCTTTCCGACTGTACTCCCTAATAATCTGCTTCATATCACTGTTTGCCAGTTCTCCGGCATAGTCCGGCACCGCTTTGGGCTGACCATCGCTGATACTGATAAGCAGCTTTGTTGTCTGTGAAGCTTTTACCAACTTTTCAGCTAAAATCCGCAGAGCCATTCCATCCCGGTTGTTGCTGATACTTTTAATACCCATCAGCGCAGCTTCCTCGTTCAGCTTCGGCTTTTCCCAGTCAATATACGCATACAACGACATTTTTTCTTTGAGAGAACGGTCTGCCGTGTCACCGTAAATCAAGACAGGAATATCGCAGCTTTTACAGAACTCATAGACAGCAACCGCCGCCTGCTTCGCTGCTTCCAACCGCCCAAAAGCGTTCATAGAAGCGGATTGGTCAATCCGTAGTGCCACAGCTAAGGACGGCGTTTCTTCCGGTGGGTTCTTTCTTGAAAAGTAGCGGAAGTCCGGCGAAGCTGTTTTTTGGGCGTGGAACATTGTTCCATAAACCCGGTTTCCAGAAAAAGATGCAGATGCTTCATATTCCAAAAGAGGCTGTGTTTTTCTTGATAGTTCACGGATTACAGGGCGCAGCTTTTGCGCCGTTTCCCGATATGCCTGCCTTTGAGCTTCGGTGGTTTCCGGGCGGTGGACAATCATGCCTACCTTTTCGTGCATAGAGCCTTTGACGGCTTCTCTTGCTTCGCTGTTCAAATGTTTCCGAAAGGAGCGTTTTTCTTCATCAAGCTGCTTTTGTTCGTCAGGCGTTAATTCGTGATAGATTGGTGTTCCGTCCCCACCAGTTTCTTGACACTCTGTTTGGACTGCCGTTTTCGAGGGCATATCGGAATGTCCCTCGCTGTCCGCAGTTCGCTTCAAAGCAACGGAAGGGGGGGTGTCCTCATTTACCTCAGGCTGCTCCGTTTCAAAACTCCCATCAGCATGAAGTTCCAGTTCTTGCCCATTTGTTTTTCTTTTGTGGAACGCAGAGATACTTGCCAATTCCGAAAATAAATCCTGCTGTCGGAGTGCCTGCTCTAACAGAGCAATTTCCTCGCTGTCCGTTGTCATTTTATAAATAACTTTGTGATAGAGGGCATCCAGTATATCTATCCCCTGCAAAATGGCATCCACCCAGTAAAAATAAGAACGCATACCAGCCACGCCTTTGACAGCGTTCGCTTTTGCCGTTTTGTCCAACGACAAAATTACTTGAGCAAGCGTTTGAAGCAGTTCTGTATCCTCGCAGCCAGTCTTATATTCAGCCCGTTCAACCATGACCGATACGGGCGGTAAATCCATTTTTTCCGCGTGTTGAATACGGTCACGCAGGGCTTCGTTCAAAGGACGGCAACCGTTGTAACCTCTATTTGTGGTAATAATCACAATAAAATCCGGGTGGCGGCGAACAACCCGGATGGGTAGATTTATACTTCCGTCCGCTTCCAATGCAGAGTTCAACGCCATTAAAACGGCGGCGTCCCGAATAACAGTGGGTTCCTGAATTTCCAAAAGCCAGCCGTTTTCATAAGCGCGGATAATTTCAGAGGGATAATATTGATATTTGATGGACTGCTCACCGTCCTTGTCATTGGATACCGGCAGAATAGAACCCAATATATCAGATTTATCCATGTCTGCAAAGCAGGTAATTTTCGTGTAAGGCAATCCAAAATCTGCGGAGAGCGCTTTTGCAAGCTGCGTTTTGCCTGAGCCTGCGTCCCCCTCCAACAGAATATTTGTAAGCTTCATTTCGCCCCGCTTCCAGTTTGACTTGACCGCAGCGCATATTCTTCGCTCTGCGTCACTTTCCACATGGGAAGCGGGTTTCTTCCAGATAAGCGATTGTTCTTCCTCTGTCAGCCGTCTATCCGGCGACAGAAGCCATTTATTTTCCATCTCTAATACAACTCCAGTTCTTCCAAAATCCGGGTAAGCGTCCGAAGCCGTTCCCCGGTCAGTTCCCCCAAATCACTCAAGGACTGGGAAAAAGCTTGAATGTCCTTTTGAATATCCGGGTTATCCGTACAGATTTCCACAGGGAGAACGCCGCCCTGTACGCCAATCCGTTCTACCGTGGGTTTTTCCGGGTCATACAGCAAGGGGGAACGGTATGCTTCTTTGAAATAAAGCAGCGTCCGGCTTAAAAAAATCATTAGGTCAAAAATCTGATGAATGGGAAGTTCTATGCTGATTTCTAGTTCTCCATCCTTATTTTCTTTCCAAAGTTGTGCTGCTATCTGCATACTTTTGTTTTCTTCCCAATGGGGCGCACCCAAAGTTAGTTTTTTTAATGCGGAACAATAGGCATTTCGCCCGTCTACACGGTCATATCCTTCTGCGGTCAGTACAATTCTTTCGTTCATGTTCAAATCCTCCCTGCCTGTGGTATTTCCAATAGACATTCATCCAACAGTGTATTTAATTTATCTGTCTGGTCATCCTCCGGGTTTTCATATTTGAGGACTTTTACCACGGAATAATCAAACCCATTCTCCCCGTATTTGTCCCATAGTACTTGAAGCTGCTTGTTTGGATGGAGTTTTACGGAGAGCTTGAAACGGTTGCTGTTAAAACCTGCCTTTACATCTTTGGAAATGCCCAGAAATAAATCTCCAGTAGCTTTGCAGAAAATAGAAATCACGCCCATATCCGGGTGACGGTTTTTCCATTCATTCAAAAGTTCTTTTTTTCTTTTTATGTCCATTATTCTCACCTCACACTTAGTTTAACGCAAAAAGTATATGGTATCAATCCACGCTCCGTAGACTTTTGATATAATCTATTTTCGTGTTACAACTTATCTCATATTTATCCCTTGGCAGTAACTATATAGGCAGGTCACAATGCCCCAAATAAGTTCAGCGAGAGTATTGTTTGCCGTTTCACAGACCGCGTTCTTGAAATCACACTGGAGGACTTTGCGGAGAATCTCCATAAGACGGCACAGGACTTTTGGGTCTGAAAGCCTTGCCGGATGAAATCTATTATGAGCAAGTCACACATGAAAATCGGACAAGCCGTTTGGATGTGAGCATCAACGCACCAAAGAAAACCGAGCGACTTTCCACCCTAAAGCGATACCAGGAAAGCCAAGGAAGCCGTGAAGCGGCTGCTGGACAACAAAGAATTAACAGAAATCCAGTGGAGTCGGTTTATTCTACATTTCGTAAAGGCTTATCCTATCGGTAGATCGCCGTTGTGAAGGGGTACATTTTACCGCTGTCCACGAAAGCATAGCAGCGGCTACGATAAAGCTGCAAAAGTTTTTCAATATAATCAGAAACACATTGTAAGTTCTTCTTTCTTCATGCCAGACGGAAAAGGGAACACCGAACACATGAATTGTGTCGGGTGTTCCCTTTTGGTAGATACAGATTATTTGGGCTGTCACAACCTCATCCGCAATCATTTGTGCTTGCGTAGAGAGACGAATGCGCTCTATAACATCTATTTTTGGCATAGGGTGCGCTTTCAGATCATTGGTACAAATCCGTTCCGCCCGTCCCAAAGCAGTTTTTCAACAGAGGCGCAATGCTTTGCCAGCTTACCTGTGAGAAGTAGTTCCCGATACATCTGTGGCTTCTGCTCTCGTAGATAATTCAGGCGGAGCCGACCATGCTTCCCTAGACTGTCAAGCTCGGCTTTTCCATCAAATTCAATGTTAGGATACAATAACCCATCCATCTCTGTGCATTCAAATTCAAACGTTGCCATAAAGCAAATCCTCCAATAAAGACTATTTACAATTCATCGATAATCGCCCGGCTGTATATGCTGAACAACTCTGATTTACGTAAACATCCTTATTGGAGGACGGTTAAGGACAATCATCCTTTTTGCTTACTTCTTATTTTTTCTTGCTTTTATCCTTCTTTGCGATTTCCACATGGACCCGCTTGTTTTTAATTTTGGTACTTTTCATACCAACCAAAACGTCCTTTACATAATCTCTGGGGATATCCACAAAGCTATAGTCGTCATAAAGGTCTATTGCCCCTAAAACTTTACCCGGCACACCTGTTTCGTTGGCAATTGCCCCAACAATATCTTTTGTGCGGACTTTGCTTTTTTTACCTACATTGATAAACAGACGAACCATTTGATCATCGCTGCCACCATAATATTCGGTTCCGCCTAAATTGATGTCGTCCAAAACATCTAATTCATCCACATTTGAATCGGCAAGGTGGTTTTTCAGCAAGGCTGCGGCAATGTCAATGGCATTATAGTCTTCTTCCATTAAGCGGTCAACCAAATTAATATATTTTGCTAAATGGCCTTCATTCATCGTTTCCTTCAGCTTGTCCAAGAAGATGTTTGTTTTCATTTCTTCAACATCGCTTAACGTAGGCAATTTTTGCTGTAGGATTTTGGTTTTTGTGTAACGCATAATATCCCGCAGCTTATAAATTTCTTTGCCGACGCAGAAAGTGAAAGCCTTTCCTGCTTTTCCGGCACGGCCGGTACGGCCGATACGGTGTACATAATATTCTTCATCCTGGGGGATGTCATAATTGAATACCACATCAATATCATCTACGTCAATGCCTCTTGCGGCAACATCGGTGGCAACCAGAATTTCAATGGTGCCGTTGCGGAATTTTTGCATAACCTTATCACGCTGGGGCTGCTTTAAGTCACCATGGAGGCCTTCGGCAAAATAACCCCGGCCCTGCAAAAGCTCTACCAAATCGTCCACACGTTTTTTGGTATTACAAAAAACCATAGATAAATGGGGGTCATATACGTCAATGATACGGGTCAGCGCATCCAGCTTTGTCTTTTCCTTTACATCAAAATATGCTTGCTCAATATTTGGCACCGTCAATTCTTTACGAACAACTTTGATAAATTCGGGGTTTTTCAAAAATCTTCTGGTGATGTCTAAGATTTCCGGTGAAAGGGTTGCTGAAAACAGCAGTGTTTGATGCTCCACCGGAATTTTTGTTAATATTAATTCTATATCCTCACGAAAGCCCATATCCAGCATTTCGTCTGCTTCGTCCAATACCATCATCCGCACGGTTTCCATTTTTATCGTGCGGCGGCGCATATGATCCATCACACGGCCGGGTGTACCGATAATAACCTGCGTACCCTTTTTTAATGCGGCAATCTGTCTGTCAATGGGCTGACCGCCGTAAATTGGCAATACACGAATATTTTCCTTGTATTTCAAAAGCTTTCTAAACTCTTCGCTTACCTGAATCGCTAATTCTCTGGTAGGGCATAAGATTAATGCCTGCAAACGTCTGTCATTGGGGTCAACACGTTCCAAGCAGGGGATACCGAAGGCGGCGGTTTTACCGGTACCGGTTTGAGATTGCCCGATGACATCTCTGCCTTCTTTTACAACACTGATGGACATGGATTGAATGGGTGTTGCTTCCTCAAACCCCATATCCAGAACTGCCTGGCAAATTTCCGGGGATATATCCATGTTTTCAAATTTTAAATGCTCCATTCTTTGTTTCCTTTCTTCTATCCTGAGCCGAAGAGAACCACAAAAAAGGAAGTTGCTTGCCAGAGGTTGCCCTCCACGTTTTCTTTCGACTTCTTATTTAGTTACAGCACTTTCGCAAATGGTATATTATTAAGATTTCCTTAATATACCTGTTTTAATCCCTTTTAAAGTGCTGTTTTCCGCAGTTTCTCAATTTTTAACCGCAATGTATATATTAACAGGGAAAAATATTATTTGCAAGTGACAATTCTCTGTTATATAATAAATTGTTAGTAATATACAAGAAATAAATTGATTTAGGAGGAATTTTGATAATGCAGATAATTGAGGCCATTATTTTAGGTTTGATTCAAGGGCTGACAGAGTTTTTGCCCGTAAGCAGCTCCGGGCATTTGGTGCTGTTTCAAAACCTTTTTGGGATACATGAGGCGACCCAGGAGTTTACCATTTTGCTTCATGTGGCAACGCTGATTGCCGTTTTTATTTATTATTGGAAAGATATTTTGGCTTTGATATTGAATCCCTTTCAACGCACAACGCTGTTGTTGATTACAGGTACAATCCCTACGGTCATTCTTGCGTTGCTGTTTAATGATACCTTTAATGGGATTTTTGGCACAGGAAAATTTCTTGGCTTTAACTTTATTTTTACCGGGATTATTCTTCTTTATGCGGATAGCCGCAAGGGAGGAAAGAAAAAAATTAAAAATATGTCTATCTTTGATTCCTTAGTTGTAGGAACAATGCAGGGAATTGCGATTTTGCCAGCTGTTTCCCGTTCCGGTATGACCATCAGTGCTTGTCTTTCCAGAAATATGGATCGGGAGAATGCCGCAAGATTTTCCTTTTTGCTCTCAATCCCCGCAATTTTGGGGGGCATGGTACTAACCATTAAGGATATGATCACCGGAGAGGTGGTTTTGACCGAAGCATTAGGAATCATGCCTATGATTTTTGGATTTATTGCTGCCGCAATTTCCGGTTATTTTGCCATTCGTTTTATGGTGAATATCATTAAAAAAGGCAAGCTAAAGTGGTTTTCCGTATATGTATTTATACTGGGGGCAGTTTTAATTGTAGATCAGTTTGTTTTACACATGATTGTAAGATGATGTCTGCTTTGACCTTTCAAATTAGAACCGCTTTAGTTTTTTTCATAGTGTGACCAAAGCCCTGGGTTTATTTCGCTGAGAAAATCTTATGCGTTACCATGGTTTTTTTTGGTTTATAAAAAAAGGAACGGTTCCCAGGCTACTGTTTGGGCCAACTGGTGGCGTGCCCTTTTCCGACGGCTTTTGGTTGGTTTGCGTTGCAGGGCAAACAATATAGTGCCCATAAACTTTTCATACAAAAAGGCATTGTTTTCAATATGTTTAATATACTAGGAAAACAATGAAAGGAGGGGGCTTATGGTATTGAAACAAATTTTTTTAGAGGAATCCATTTTAGGACTGTATGGAAATGCAGAGTTTATTTTAAGAATTATTATGGCGTGTGTTTGCGGCGGGATTGTGGGCTATGAAAGAACCAGACGTAGGAAAGAGGCGGGCATCCGTACCCATGTGATTGTAGCAATTGGCGCAACACTTATGATGATTGTGTCAAAATATGGTTTTTATGATGTGATTACCACTGACGGAATCAACGTAGACGTGTCTAGGATTGCGGCGAATGTCATTACAGGAATTTCTTTCTTGGGTGCGGGCGTTATTTTTGTGAAAAACATTTCAATTAAGGGGCTGACAACTGCCGCCGGGCTGTGGACAACGGCGGGGATTGGTTTGGCCGTGGGTGCGGGAATGTACTCCATCGGCTTATTTACCACACTGTTTATTCCTCTCATTCACATGGTGCTACACAGCAATTTAAATAAGAGAGAACACGGTTATGAGGACACGATTTCAATTACATTTTACCATGCACCTCCGGATATGGATCATATTAAGAAGGAATTGGGCATAAGGAAAATTGAGATACTGCATATGGAACTGGAAAAAAACCCCGACGATACGTTTACGGTAATATTAGATGTTACTAGGGATGAAGTAGTCACCTGTACAGATCTCACAAGCTTTTTGGCGGAAGACCCGGCGGTCAAGAGCTTTAAAATTTAAGTTAGAATGAATTTTATAAAATGCCGCATACTAACCCAAGACAGTATCCTGTTTTGGGTTTTTTTATGTTTTAAAAAAGTGCCTAGTCAGTGAGAAAGGCCAAATAAAAGGAAACATTTCCGTTTAGGAGGGGTATGAATGGACATTTATATTAAGCCTATCGAAAAGGCACAAATGATAGAAAGAAAAGTTATTTTTTTAGAGGATGTGGCTGAGGTATATATCGGCGGACAGACCAAAGTCGACATTGCAAAGCTGATCGTTTTCAAAATACCTAAGGATAAAGATGCAACCTATTTAATCTCTGCCCTTGATATTATACGGTCTATCTATCATGCATATCCGGAGGCTACCGTATCTAATGTGGGAGAAACGGATATTTTAATTGAATATCATGCCAAAGCAAAAAAGGAAAATAAAGTATGGGAGATCGTGCGGGTGTGTATTGTGGGCTTTATCCTTTTTGTAGGTGCGGCCACAACCATCATGTGCTTTCATACGGATACCCAGATGCCTTTGATTTTTCAGAATTATTATTATATGTTTTTTGGGGAGAATGTGGATATGCCGTCAATCATATCCATTCCCTATTCCCTTGGATTGGTACTTGGCGTGCTTGTCTTTTTTAATCATTTCTCAAAAATTAAGGTTACCGATGATCCCACACCTATTGAGATTGAAATGACCACCTATGAAAAAGAAACCAATACCAGTGTGATTGATCGGTTGAATCAAAGGCGTCCGGGGGGAGGAAAAGAAAAATGATGGGAAAGATTATCCTAAGCATTATTGGCTTTTCCGCAGGCACGGCAGTTTCCGCAGGGGTATTTGCATTTATCGGTGCTATCGGTATTATTCCCCGTATGGCCCAAAGGAGTAAAACGGAGAAATACATTCGTGCCTATGAAGATTTGATTTTATTGGGCGGACTCTTTGGCACAACGGCATTGTTTGTAGATTACCGCTTTCCGCCAATCCCCCTTTTACTGGCAGGATATGCCTTGGCCATGGGTACTTTTGTTGGTGTGCTGGCCATGGCATTGGCGGAGGTTTTGAATGTAACGCCTATTTTGCTGCGGCGCTCAAGAATTACAACAGGGCTTCCCTGGCTGATTTTATGCTTCGCTTTGGGGAAGCTGGTAGGGTCCTTGCTGTATTTTTTTGTCGACGGTTTTTATGTGGTTTAAGCATCAGAAGAGAAAATTGTTTTTCCGGTATAAGCTGCAGGCCATATAGAGGAGTCTTCCCTCATACAAAGGGCAATGCATATGTATTTTTTTTCAATACTTGAAAATACTATCATTAAAGTATTCATAACTGATTGAAGGAGGAGATAGGATGGACACAAGCAAACGTGGGAAGCAGGAATATGATCAGATGGTCAAAAATGCCTCTCCCAATAGTCCGATTTTAACAAATTGTCTCAAGGCATTTTTTTCTGGGGGGCTGATTTGCGGCTTGGGACAATTATTGCTGGATTATTTTAGCAAAAGTAATGGAGAGGAAGAAGCGGCGCTTCTGGTATCTGCCACGCTGATTGTTCTTTCCGCTGTTTTGACAGGCCTTGGTTTATATGAAAAGCTGGGAAAGTATTGCGGTGCGGGCACCATTATTCCCATCACAGGGTTTGCCAATTCTGTGGTTGCCCCGGCAATCGAATTTAAGAAGGAAGGCTTGATTTTTGGTACTGGAGCCAAAATGTTTCTTTTGGCCGGCCCCGTCATTGTATATGGAACGTTTACATCCATGATTGTAGGCTTAATCTATTATTTTGTAGGCAGGTGAGAAAAGGATGAATGGAAAAAAGATCGGGAAACAAACCGTACGGCTAAGTGAAGGTGTGCGCATTCTTTCCGCCGCATCTATGGTGGGGAAAAAAGAAGGAGAAGGCCCCTTAGGAAAATATTTTGATAAGATTGTGGAGGATTCCACCTTTGGCGAGAAAAGCTGGGAGCTTGCGGAGAGCCGTTTTATTCGTGAGAATATGGAGCTTGCAGTGAAAAAAGCCGGACTGAAAATGAAGGATATAGACTATTTGTTTTGCGGAGACTTATTAAACCAATGCACCGCTTCCACCTTTGGCATTGTGGAGTTTAACATTCCTTTTTTTGGATTATTCGGGGCCTGCTCAACCATGGGTGAATCCATGAGTTTGGGTGCCATGCTGATTGACGGCGGCTTTGCCTATTATGCCTTAACGGGAGCCTCCAGTCATTTTTGCAGCGCGGAAAAACAGTTCCGGGCACCCTTGGGGCTTGGAAATCAGCGGCCGCCCAGTGCCACATGGACAGTAACGGGAGATGGCGCTGTGGTTTTGGGGAAAAAAGGAAATTATCCCTGTATTACCGAGATTACGACAGGAAAAATTGTGGATATGGGTGTGACGGATGCCAATAATATGGGAGCGGCCATGGCACCCGCTGCCGTGGATGTATTGCTGAACCATTTCCAAGATACGGGAAGAACCCCCCAGGATTATGATGTGATTGCCACTGGAGATTTGGGGGAAATCGGCCGAAGCTTGGTGGTAGAACTGTTGGAAATGGTTCAGCAATACAT
>DCDZ01000001.1:0-770 GCA_002316675.1 Tyzzerella sp. UBA1042 | reverse complement strand
CTTGGTGGTAGAACTGTTGGAAAAGGAAGGCTACCGCTTAGACGGACGGTATACCGATTGTGGAATTGAAATATTTGATAAACACACACAAGATACCCATAATGGGGGCAGCGGCTGCGCCTGCTCGGCGGTTACATTTTGCGGATATTATTATCCCATGCTGATGTCGGGAGAAATCGGCAGGATGCTCTTTGTGCCCACGGGGGCATTACTAAGCCCTACTTCCTCTCAACAGGGACAAACCATACCGGGGATTGCCCATGGTGTTGTGATTGAAGGACGCAAGAAGAAGGAGGAGGCCAAATGATTGATTTTTTAAAAGCATTTTTGGTGGGCGGTATTTTCTGTATCATAGGCCAAATTTTAATTGATAAAACAAAGCTGACCTCCGGCCGCATTTTGGTGATGTATGTTTGTATCGGCTGTATTTTAGGGGGGCTTGGGATTTACCAGCCGTTGGAGGAATTCGGCGGTGCGGGTGCAACAGTGCCTTTGACGGGGTTTGGCTTTCATTTGGCGGAAGGGGTCATGAAGGAAGTGGATTCCGCAGGCATTTTGGGTGTTTTAACAGGAGGGCTTAAGTCTGCCGCCGGGGGAATTACTGCGGCTGTAGTTGCGGCCTTTGTGGTTGCTTTAATTGCAAACCCGAAAGAAAAATAAAAATCATTTGCAAGCTCTTTCTGAAAAGGAAATTTTGGGGTGTCGACTTAGTCGTCACCCCAAAATTGTCGAAGAACCCACTCGACGCGTTAAGCGAAGGATGGGTTCTT
>DCDZ01000013.1:2844-4636 GCA_002316675.1 Tyzzerella sp. UBA1042 | reverse complement strand
TGACATATCCTGCTTTACCGCAGAAAGAATAGGCATATTTCCGTAAGGCTTCTGCTCATAAGCAAACGACACGGCACCAATTATTATTCCAATGACGCAAGGGAAGATAAATACTTTGCCGATGGGAACAAAACGAACGCGTTTTCCCCTAATAATGGAGAGCACTGCCATTATACAAAAATATCCAAATAGGCTTCCAATGCAGTTGTGGAATAAATCATCAAGTTCGAATATCCCTGTTCCCGTCAATAATTGTACGATTTCAATACAGACTGTCAGCCCGATGGACATGAAAAGAATTACCTTGAACTTCTCTGCTTTCTTCCAGAAAAGCGGCAATAAAAATCCCAACGGTGTAAACATCAGCATATTGAAGATAATAAGCTGCAATTCGCTGATCGACCACTTATTCCATGCGTTGACATAGGCGCTGAAAAAGTCAATATTGAAGCTGCCGGTAAAGTTTGCGCCGCGGCTTAAGGTGGTCAGCGCCAATACCAGCAACAGCCAACAGGATAAAAAAAACAGGATAATACCCTGCGTTTTCGACATGCTCCTCTGACCATGAAACGCCTTTTTATATATCATGTAGCCTGCAAAAATGGTAAGTGCCAATAAAAGGCCTCCGATGAGTGCAAACACACCCCATCGGAGCAATGCTTGAAAAATTGTAATAATGTCCATGAAATGTCCTCCGTTTTTATACTGTAGTTGAAGATAAAATCTTCGCAATTTATTAACTACAGTATAACTCATCTGTAGCGCCTCAAATTTAATACTTTCTTGATAAATTCCTAAGAAAATACTAAGATGCGGTGTGATTTAACGGAAGTGTAATAACAAAAGAAGTTAGATGTTCATGGCTTTCCACAGTAATTGAACCACCATGCAAAATAATAATCTCTTTAGCAATTGCAAGTCCCAATCCTGCCCCTCCGGTATCGCTTGTTCGAGCTTCGTCAAGACGATAAAACTTTTCAAATATAGTGGCGCATTTTTCAGGGGGTATGGTATCTCCCGTGTTTTGAAATGTGATTGTTACAGTATCTTCGCTTTTTTGGGCTATGATGTGAATTTCTGTATTCGGGAAGCTATAAGCAGCCGCATTTTTCAGAACATTGGTAAAAACCCGCCCCAGCTTTTCAGAATCGCCATAGATCATTAATTCTTCGTCTGCATGTAAAACGGCAGTGTTTCCGTGGCTTGACAAAATGGGCAGCAGTTCATCAGTTAATTGTACCAACATGTAGTAGAGGTCTATATCCATTTTTTCTATTTGGATTTGTTGTAGATTATACCGGGTTATTTCAAAAAATTCATTGATCATTTTTTCCAGTCTGTATGATTTGTCGAGCGCAATATGTGTGTACTTTTTTCTCTGGTCCAGTGGCATATTTTCCACTTCTTCCAGCAAACTTAAATATCCTATTACAGAAGTAAGTGGAGTGCGAATGTCGTGGGCAAGGTACACCACGAGCTCATTTTTACGTTGTTCGGCTGATTGCGCTTCCAGCTTCCGTCGTTCCAAGGTTTGTTTCATGGCGTTTAGCCTTTGGGTGATGGCAGTGAGTTCTTCCGGCAGGCGGATTTCCTCGGAATTGTCAATGATAAGCATTCCCAGGCTCTGCTCAACATCGGGCAGTGGCTTGGTAACATAGTGCAAAAATGCGCGGATTATGAAAAAAAGCCCTGCACAGATAAGCAATACTAACAAGATGAAAAATGGCGGGTATATATTTTGTACCACGAAAAAACCCACTTGAAGGAAATCTGCTGCTATCTGAGTAATCCA
>DCDZ01000013.1:422-2583 GCA_002316675.1 Tyzzerella sp. UBA1042 | reverse complement strand
AAACAAAATTTTAATTTGTAAACGGGTATAATCAAATTGTCTTTTATTTTTAGCTTTCAATTTTATATCCTACCCCCCATATTGTTTTAATATATTTGGGATTTTCAACAGTATCATTCATTTTTTCGCGGAGATGACGAACGTGGACAGTGATCGTATTGTTGCTCTTGCTGTAATATTCGTCCCTCCAAATCTTATGGAATAAATCCTCTGCACTTACAACATTGCCTTTATGCTCTAAAAGGATACGCAAAATTGAAAATTCCGTAGGTGTCAGTGTAAGCGGCTCTTCGTTTAAGAGACACTCATGTGTTTTAATATTCATTACAAGGCCGGAATGAAGGATGATATCTTTTTCCACATCTTCCCCATACCCAGGGTTATATTTTTTATATCGCCTTAATTGTGCTTTCACTCGTGCCACGACTTCAAGCGGGCGAAAGGGCTTGGTGATATAATCGTCAGCACCCAATGTAAGACCGGTAATTTTATCAATTTCTTCATCTTTAGCAGTTAGCATAATGATGGGGTAAGTGTACTGCCTTTCCCGTATTTTCTGGCAAAGCGTGAAACCACTGATGTCCGGCAGCATAATATCCAGAATTGCAAGGTCAAGCTCCGTCGCTTCAATACAGGCAAGGGCTTCCTTGGCAGAATAAAACTTTAACACTTCATAATTTTCATTTTGCAGATATACTTCTATTAAATCTGCTATTTCATGCTCATCATCAACAACGAGAACTTTATCACTCATAATTTCAACTCCTTTCAAGCAAAACATGACACTTTACTATTTTACTAAATACGGCAACTATATTTCTGATTTATCGCATGAGAAATTATTAAGTTTTTCATAAGAATGCGGTTTAATTGGAGATCTTCATCTTTCACCACAGGAATTGTTTCATCGTATCAATCCTTTTTCCTGTTCTTTTTCAGCCTGCCGTCTGCAGGTTTTGGTACACCCTTTGGTATCGCCCAGGCACGACCAAAGCGAACCGCCCCATCAATCCTGTTTTCCTCACATAGCTTCTGAATTCTTCTCTTGGAGATTCCCCATTTTTCAGAAGCCTGCTCTACGGATATGTAATCAAGCATTTGTATTCCTCCACTATGTATGTTGATTACAGTATATACGCAATAGCGAATAAAATCAACAATCCCTTTTATCAAATATGTTCGCTATCATAGTCATTGTTGGTTCGTTCTAAATCCTATGCTCATACTGTAAAATTGGGATGGGAGGTGAACTAACAGTGGAAGAACTACTGAACTCATTTTGCCATACCATAAAGGACGCCCGGATTGCCGCAGGCATGACACAGGATGCGCTTGCAGAACAGGTTGGAGTCACGCCAAGATACATAATGGCCATTGAGAATGAAAACAAACACCCAAGGATGCCGGTGCTGCTTAAGATCATCCGCACCTTGAAAATATCAGCCGATACGATCTTTTATCCGGAAATTCAACATACAGACAGAGAAAAAGAACAGCTCCTGCATATGATCCAGCTGTGTGGCAAAAAGGAAATCAAAATAGCCGCCGCAACCGTCAAGGCTCTATTGGATGCCAGATAAGCATAATCCATCTTCTATCTTTGAGGATGGATTTTCTTCATCTAACAGGGATAGAGTGTCTTTTCTCTGTGTTTAAAGAAATTCTTAGAGTGAAAGGTTCACTGCATAGGCCATGATGGCACATACCATATGCCGTTTCTCCGGAGGGCAGTATTCCGAAATCAGTAGGATAACTGAAGTCAGTAAGCCCTCGGCTGCATCGTAGAAAAAGGCGTTTTGCCCGTAGCTTGCCGAGTCCTCACCGCTGCTGGAGATGATGGTCTTGGCAGTGATTTTGGCGTACTTCTCAGCCTTGGCTTTCAGTGCGATATTCTCCGGATTTTCCATGTAGGCATCCATATAGCGGTTCACCAGCTGCAGGATGTTATCGCCGTCTGAGCGAGTAGGGTTGCACAAATCAAGCACCGAAATTTTGTAGTCGTAGTAATCCTTTGCGATACCTGCGTAGTTTCGGAACAGATCCCCCTTGGTATCGGTGCAGAGGAAGCTCATGCCGGAGGCACAGGCGTATTCAATATTGGGGTAGAGAAAATTGGCGGTTTTACCTACACCGGCAGCGCCAATCATGAGGCAGTGAATGT
>DCDZ01000013.1:0-151 GCA_002316675.1 Tyzzerella sp. UBA1042 | reverse complement strand
AGCCCCTGCAGGGCGGGCAGATTCTTCCCACGCCGCCATTTCTCCGGCTCATAGGGTACATGGGTGTATGTCCTTTTGATTTCGCTTTCTGTGGCGAAACGGGCGGTACCATGCTGACCGTCACCGACCGTTTCAGCGCTGATACTTTTTT
>DCDZ01000038.1:3356-21151 GCA_002316675.1 Tyzzerella sp. UBA1042 | reverse complement strand
TGGGAGAGCATCTGCCTTACAAGCAGAGGGTCACAGGTTCGAGCCCTGTAACTTCCATTCTTTTTTTGTCTAAAAATACATAAATTGTATGGATACAATGATGAAAATTGTACCCATACAAATCATATTCTTTCCTCGAAAGCGCTGGCGTTACAAGGGTGGATATGGTACTCTTTTATCACTAAATAGGAGGATGTGATGTATGATGAAAATGACAACAAAAGAATTATGTACACAAGGTTTATTGATTGCGCTGGTTACTGTCAGCACCATGGTATTTCAGATACCTGTTTCCGCAACCCAAGGCTACATACATCTTGGCGATAGCATGATATTGCTGATTGGTGTGTTTTTTGGCGCAAGGTATGGTATGGTTGCCGGCGGCGTAGGCTCTGCACTGGCAGATTTGTTAAGCGGATATGCCCACTGGGCACTCTTTACCTTGATTATCAAAGGGATTATGGGATATTTGATCGGGAAAGCTGCTTCTTTTTCCGGGCAAAACCAAAAGTTTTTCACCCTAAGGAACATGACTGCATCGGTATTGGGCATTTTATGGATGGTTTTTGGATATTTTATTGCCGGCGGCATACTGAAAAGCAGTTTTGCAGTGGCGGCGGTTTCCATACCGGAAAACATGATACAGGGTGTAGCGGGATGTATTATTTTTCTGGTGGTAGGGTTTGCCTTCCATAGAGCGAAGATTTATAAATTTGTTTTGTCGAAAGAATAGATATTTTCACTGCTATTATGATTGCGTTATATAGGTAGGAACACAATCTATTTTATGAAAGTGCCAAAATTCCCTTGGAAGGAATTGGAATACCGAAAGTGACATCTTGTGGTATTTTATGTTTACTTGTGTTCCAATATTTGTGTATCCGTTTGGATTGCTTGCCGTTGCAAAAGTTGCACGGCAAGCTTTTTTTGTGAGGTTTCCATAAAATTTTATGAAGGAGATCTTTTATTTGGGCAGGAAAAAGAAAACCCAGAAAAGAAGTATGATTTATTTGTATAAATCGGATGAAAATGTACTGATTTAAATACAATTTTCGTGAAAAAACTATCATTTGAAAATATAGTTGTACTTTTGTACAAATATATCATAAAATAGTAAGAGCGTGTTCTTGTGCATGGCCAAGAGTGAAAGCCTGCGGCTTTATTCGGATGGAGGGAAGGGTATTGAAATTTTTAACGATTTTTTTCATTGCGGTCAGTTTGGCCATGGATGCTTTTGCGGTTTCTATTTCTAACGGCGTGTGTATTCGGGGGTTTGGAAAAAAGGATGCCTTCAGGCAAGCTGCTTATTTCGGCGGTTTTCAGTTTTTGATGCCGGTCATCGGCTGGGTGTTGGGAAGCAGTGTAAAAGACCACATAGAAGCGGTGGATCATTGGATTGCGTTTTGCCTTCTGCTCTTGATTGGCGGAAATATGATTTTTCAAAGCCTAAAGGGCAACGATGATGAGGCGGGCGTCTGTTGCTTACTGACCCATAAAACACTGTTTTTGCAGGCGGTGGCAACCAGTATTGATGCCTTGGCCGTGGGGATCAGCTTTGCAATTTTGAATGTAAATATTATTCACGCAGGAATTATTATCGGGGTGGTTTCCTTTTTTATTTCCTGTATCGGTGCTTGCGCAGGGAAATATCTGGGGACAAAATTGCAATCAAAGGCTGAAATCATCGGGGGTGTGGTACTGATTTTAATCGGTACCAAAATCTTGATAGAACACACCATATTGGGGGTTGGCTGAAGGAAATGCTTGAACGATTACAAACCATCGACAGTATGATTTTAATGGGGCTGAGAAGCGCATTTTCCGCCCCATGGCTGGATAAACCTATGCTGTTCCTCACTGCCTTGGGAGATCATGGACTGCTTTGGACTGCGTTGACGATCCTCTTTTTTTTCATGGGGGGGAAAAACAACCGGTGGAGGGAAAGGGGTATGCTTCTGTTTCTTTCCCTCGGCATAAATGCGGTTTTTTGCAACGTGCTGTTGAAGCCCGTGGTGGGGCGTATGCGGCCCTATGATTTGCTGGAATACGAAATTTTCGTACAGCGCCTTTCGGATTCCTCCTTTCCCTCGGGGCACACCTCCGCTGCCTTTGCCGCAGCAACGGGGCTGTATTTTATGAACAAAAAATGGGGCATTGGCGCATATATTTTTGCGGTATGCATGGGCTTTAGCCGGCTGTATTTGGGGGTACACTTTCCTACGGATGTATTGGCCGGCGCTTTTTTGGGATGGCTTGCGGGAAAGCTTGCTATTTTTATTTATAAAAAGATGCACTTTGTCAAAAAAAAGTCGAGTGTTTTAAAATAAAGATTGCAAATATAAAAATTTTTATATAGAATGAAACAATAGGTTTTATTTTAGTATGCTCTTTTTCGCGTAGGGAAAAGAGGGGATATATAGGGAAGAAGGTTGAGTTATGGCAATACCGGTGATTCTGCAGTTGCTGACCATGGTGATTTTGATGGTGGTTGGTATTATTTTACAAAAAAAGAAATATCTCAATATGGCCAATGCAAAAGGGCTTTCCATTGTGCTGACCCGTGTTGCGGTGCCCTGCAACATGATTATTTTACTGCAAAGAGAATATTCTGTTGAAATTTTTGAGGGGTTTCTAAAAACTTGTGCAATGACTTTTTTGATGTGCTGTTTGGGTGCACTGCTTTTTTTTGCAGTGGGCAAGCTGATGAAAATGGACTTAAGGGGATTGGGGCTTTTTTCCGGCGCTGGTGTATACAGCAACGTTATTTTTATGGGGCAGCCCTTAATTATGGCAATGTACGGCGAGGAAGGGTTAATCTTCTGCGTGGGTGTTATGTTTACCTGCAATGTGTTTTTATTTACGATTTGTTCCTTCTTATTCAGCCTGGGCGGGGAAAATAAGAAGAGCTTTGGGAAAATGATGAAGGATGCATTTTTAAATTTGATCTGTTTATCTGCAATTATCGGTGTAGTTTGCTTTGTCAACTCCATTACATTGCCGGCACCTATTTACGATGCACTGCTGTTTTCCGCCAATACAACGGTATGCCTTTCTATGATTTATATTGGTACCCTGTTAGCGGCGGCCAATGTGGGGGAAATTTTTAAGGATAAGGTGGTTTATATTTTCAGCTTCCTGACGCTGCTGGTGATGCCCCTTGTTACAAAGCTGATTGCAGGCCTGTTTTTGGATGGAATGGCGTTGAATGTGCTGGTGGTTTTAATGGGAACACCGGCGGCGGCGGCACTGCCGTCTTTTGCGGAGCTATACGGCAATGATGAAAACAGGGCATCTGAATATGTTTTTGTTTCCACCATTTTATCGGTCATTACCCTGCCGCTGGTGGCAGAGTTTTTATGCACGGCTTAAAGGGTGGTCTTACATAGAAAGCGGCAGGCTTCGGCGGGATGTTTTTCGGAAGCACTTTGTGAAGTTTTTTGGCATATCCATGGGGAAAAAAGTGCAGCAATTGTTTTTGTATAGTTTGGCGCGGTGAGAGGGTTTCGCCGCGTTATTTTTTTTACAAAGGTACTGAATTTGATGTTATTTTGCAGTCCGCATACAATTTTTATGTTATTTTGACGAAATTTTTTGAAAAATTATGCATATGCATGGTCGAAAGGCTTGATTTTTCATGATGAAATCGTTTATACTAGTGCGTGGGACAGAATAAGACTAGCGTAAGATTTGGAATGCATTTAGGACTGCACTTTTTGATTTGCCAGGGACAGGGCTAACCGTGGCAGAGAAAAGAGGCGGTATCTTTGTCATTTTATTAACTATGACAGTATGCATAAAAAGTTTATCGATGGTCAGGTTTTGTTATTCCGATTTTATGATCGGGCAGAAATAATATCTTAAATTCATTTTAAGAAATACTTCAAAAGAGAATCAGGGGGATTTAATCATGGAAAACTTGATGTACTTAGCGCCTGTGCTTGGTGTGCTTGCGCTGGTGTTCGCCTTTGTTCTTGCGGGGAAAGTGGGCCGCGAGGAGGAAGGAACAGAACGTATGGCAGAGATTGCAGCTGCCATCAGAGACGGTGCAAATGCTTTCTTAAAGGCAGAATACCGTATCTTAGTTATTTTTGCTGTGGTATTGTTTGTATTAATTGGCTTTGGCGTAGACTGGATGACAGCGGGTTGCTTCGTATTTGGTGCAATTCTTTCTACCCTTGCCGGATACTTCGGTATGTCGGTTGCCACAAAAGCGAATGTTAGAACTGCAAATGCAGCCAGAGTCGGCGGCATGAACAGAGCCCTTTCTATCGCATTCAGCGGCGGTGCCGTTATGGGTATGTCCGTAGTGGGCCTTGGCCTTCTTGGTGTTGGTGCGATTTATGTGCTGACAAAAAATGTTAATATTTTATTTGGATTTGGCTTAGGTGCTTCCTCCATCGCCCTGTTTGGCCGTGTTGGCGGCGGTATCTATACAAAGGCTGCCGATGTTGGCGCCGACTTGGTAGGTAAGGTAGAAGCAGGCATTCCTGAGGATGACCCTCGTAACCCCGCTGTTATTGCTGATAACGTAGGGGATAACGTTGGTGACGTTGCGGGTATGGGCGCTGACCTTTTTGAATCCTATGTTGGTTCCATCATTTCTGCAATTACACTGGGTGTGATTTACTTCCAGATGGAAGGGGCAGCCTATCCCTTGGTTTTGGCGGCAGTGGGCATTTTAGCTTCCATCATCGGTACCTTCTTTGTAAAGGGCGATGAAAACTCCAATCCTCATAAGGCGCTGAAGGCAGGCTCCTATTCTTCTGCTATTTTGGTTGCCATTGCATCTTTAATATTAAGTTATTTATTCTTTGGCGATATGAAAGCCGGTATTGCAATTATTGCCGGTTTGGTTGTAGGCCTTTTGATCGGTATTATTACAGAGGTTTATACTTCCGGCGATTATAAATCCGTAAAGAAAATTGCAGATCAGTCTGAAACCGGCCCGGCTACAACAATTATCAGCGGCTTGGCTGTGGGCATGGAATCCACGGCAATCCCGATTGTTCTGATTTGTATCGGTATTTTTGTGGCATACGCAGTATCCGGCATTTACGGCATCGCTTTGGCGGCAGTGGGTATGCTTTCCACAACAGGGATTACTGTAGCCGTTGATGCTTACGGCCCCATTGCAGACAATGCCGGTGGTATTGCTGAAATGAGCGGTTTGGACGACTCCGTAAGAAACATTACAGACAAGTTGGACTCTGTTGGCAATACAACAGCGGCTATGGGTAAGGGCTTTGCTATCGGCTCTGCCGCTTTGACGGCATTGGCGCTGTTTGTATCCTACGCAGAATCCGTTGGCCTAACAGAAATCTCTATTCTTGAGCCAAGAGTTATTATCGGTATGTTTATTGGTGGTATGCTTCCTTTCCTTTTCTCTGCATTTACAATGCAGTCCGTTGGTAAGGCAGCGTTTGAAATGATTGAAGAGGTGAGACGTCAGTTCCGTACCATTCCCGGTATCATGGAAGGGACAGAAAAGCCCGATTATAAGAAGTGCGTTGAAATTTCTACCACAGCGGCTTTGAAGGAAATGCTGGTTCCCGGTATCATGGCCGTTGCCGCACCTTTGGTTGTAGGTATCCTTTTAGGCACCTCCGCATTGGGCGGTTTGCTGGCAGGGTCTTTGGTTACAGGTGTATTGATGGCAATCTTTATGTCCAATGCCGGCGGCGCATGGGATAATGCAAAGAAATACATCGAAGAAGGCAATCATGGCGGCAAGGGTAGCGAAGCCCACAAGGCGGCAGTTGTTGGCGATACCGTTGGCGATCCTTTTAAGGATACCTCCGGCCCTTCCATCAATATTTTAATCAAATTGATGACAATTGTATCTTTGGTATTTGCACCTTTGTTCATGACTATCGGCAGTATTCTGTAATGATCAAGCATAGTAAGGCGGGCGAATGCCCGCCTTTTTTGCGTAGAAAAACAGCAAAAATAACCTCTGTTCCATCGTAAAAAGCTGTGGTATAATCGGCTGTAAAAGGAGTTGAGAATATGGGGGATTTTTCTGGTTTTTCTGCGGAAACCATAGATTTTTTGTGGGAGCTTCGGATGAACAACAGTAAGGAATGGATGGAGCAAAACAGAGGGCGGTATAAGGCGGCACTGAAGGAGCCCTTTGATTTGTTTGCGTCAAAGCTGGCCCAAGGATTTAAAGAGAAAACAGAAGAAAACGTGGATTGGTCCGTATCCAGAATCAACCGGGATACTCGGTATGCTAAGGACAAAAGCCCTTACCGTGCCTGCCGTTGGGTGGTTTTAAAGGAGCCCCTTGTGGTGGGAACGGCATGGAAAATGCGCCCTGCCTTTTATTTTGAACTATCTCCCGAGGGCTATACCCATGGCATGGGCATATATGAGGCCACGCCGGACTATTTGCGGGCATACAGAGAAAAAATAAAAAGCAGCCTTAGGGTTTTTGCGGAAAGCATCGCAAAGATTGCGGAAAAAAAGGAATTTACACTGATGGGTGAGGACTATAAACGGGTGGATCCTGCGGGACTTCCGGCGGCGGTGCGTCCGTGGTATGTGAAAAAGAATTTTTATGTTGCTCAAAGCAAGGGCTTAGAAGAAATGATATTTACTGGAGAGCTGCCCAAAAGAATTGTAGAAGAATGGGAAAGCCTGCTGCCTTTATACCGTTTTTTAAAAAACATAAAGCAAGCATAAAAAAAGGCTCCCCGCCCAGTAAAACTGCGGGCTAAGGAGCCTTTTTTTATTGTCCGAAAGTCTTTGCCAAGGTTTCGACGGCGTTCGTTTGAATGAGCACCTCGCCGTGCTCAAGAAGGTAATATTTCGATAAAGCAGTGGAAACGTGTTTTTGACCATATTCCTCTAAAATAAGCTCAATGTACTCTTGGTTTTCATCGGCGGTATATGTATCCGCTTGCAGAACGAGGAAAAATCTTTCGTTGCTTTTAAACAATGCGCTTTCTCCCCGATAGCTGTCGTTTAAACGGAGGCTGGCATCAATGGAATCATCCAGTGTGGGGAAGGAAAAAATCAGGAGCTCTCCGTTATCCTCTTCTTTTGCATCCTCCACGTCCAAGGGCTTCTTTTTCCATTTGCGGGCTTCCTTGTTTTTAAAAAGCAATTCCATGGGATTGTCACTTTTATTTTTTTGATCAATTTTTGTTACGATGATCATAATACCGTCAATCCCCACAGGAACGGCCTCAACCATAAGGGGTGTGCTCTCGTTAATAAAATCATATTCATCCAAGGCTTGCTCCATGATATCATGAAAAAGCTTCTGTGTTTTTTCCGAAGGATTGATGAGATCCTCCAGCTTTAGGTCCCGATCAACCAAGTCCGATCTGGTTAATGTAAGTTTTAATTGATTATCGCTAACACGTTCTATTTTCATAAAAATCACTTCCTTATCTATTTGTAGTCGATAAATGGTCGTGTTTGATTTCCACTATACTTTTTA
The DNA here is from genome assembly GCA_002316675.1 of Tyzzerella sp. UBA1042. Taxonomy (GTDB): domain Bacteria; phylum Bacillota; class Clostridia; order Lachnospirales; family Anaerotignaceae; genus Chakrabartyella. The sequence continues at coordinate 13,707 of DCDZ01000038.1, read as the reverse complement.
CTTGAAATATAGTATAGTATAATGAATTAGAGAGAAGATGTAAAGAGGGTAATACCGCCATATTTTATTAATTTTAGCAAAGAAGGGGTGACAGCTGTAATGAAAAAACGGCTTTTTCCAATTATATTGACGATTCTTGTTTGGGCGGGTATGTATTATTATTACTTACCGCCGTTAAATATTCATTCCCGGGACAGCTGGGTTTTCATTTTGACTGTCCTTGTCGTAGGGATTGTGATTAATTTTTGGACGATTTTTCGTGCGGTTTTCTTAGATAGAAGCAGCCCGGAGCGGGCAATGAATAAAAAAATTATGAAAAAGCTTTTGATTGTTCCCTTGGCATTGGCGGTTTTTTATGCAGGGGGTACGCTGTTATCCTCCCCTATTTTGCGGGCCTCTGCCTATCACAAGCTTTTGGACGTGGAACAGGGAGATTTTACCACCGATATTCAAGAGGTGGACTATAACAAAATCCCCATTTTAGACAGTGCCTCTGCGGCGAAGCTTGCGGAACGAGAAATGGGCAGTATGGTGGATATGGTTTCTCAGTATGAGGTCAGCTCCTATTTTAATCAGATCAACTACCAAGGTAAGCCCGTGCGGGTGACGCCCCTGCGTTACGGCGATCTCATCAAATGGATTACTAACCGGAATACGGGAATTCCGGCGTATATTCAGATTGATATGACAACACAAAATGTAGATTTGACAAAGCTGGAGCAGGGAATCAAATTTTCCCCCTTTGAGCATTTCGGGCGGAATCTTTACCGCTATGTAAGGTTCCGTTATCCCAACGCCATGATCCGCAGTACGAATTTTGAAATTGACGAAAATGCTGTGCCTTATTGGATTTGCGCCGTGGAAACCAAAACCATCGGTCTGTTTGGCGGAACGGATATTAAGGGCGCCATTGTGGTGAATGCCATTACGGGTGAGCACGTGTATTATGATATTTCGGAAGTACCCCGTTGGATTGACAAGGTTTACGATGCCAACCTTTTGATTGAGCAATATGATTATTACGGCACATTGAAAAAGGGGTATATCAATAGTGTTTTCGGCCAAAGAGAGTGCTTGAAAAGCACAGAGGGCTACAACTATATTGCCTTGGAGGATGACGTTTGGGTATACACCGGTGTCACCTCTATCGGCGGGGATGAATCTAATGTGGGTTTTGTGCTGATGAATTCCAGAACAAAGGAAACCAAGTATTATCAAATTTCCGGCGCAAAGGAAGTATCGGCCATGTCCTCGGCGGAAGGGCAGGTACAGCACCTAGGCTATAATGCCACCTTCCCCATTTTGTTGAATATTGCCAAGGAGCCCACCTACTTCCTTTCCTTGAAGGACGAAGCAGGGCTGGTAAAGAAATATGCCATGGTAAACATTCAGAAATACCAAATTGTAGCCATTGGTGATACGGTGGCAGAGTGTGAAAGGGTATACCGCAGCCTGATGGCAGGCAATGGAATCAGCACTGTGGATACGGACAATGCTCTAACCGTCAGCGGCACCATCGCCATGATGAAGGACGTGGTTGCCGATGGAAATACCTACTACTATCTGATGCTGGAGGGCAATGACGAGCTTTTCGAGGTGGAAGCAAAGAAGTATCTGGGTATTTTGAAAAAACAGGTTGGTGATACTGTTTCTTTAGAATATGTGACAGATTCCACGGGTGTGAATGCTGTGATTGGTATAAAATAAAGAAGTTTGCAAACAGCCACCGCCGTAATGGTGGCTGTTTTTACTGTATTTATTATATTTTTCTGAAAAAGAACCAGTTATGTTGACACTTCACAGGGAAGAATGTAAAATATTAAGGTATAATGAGATTCTTGTGAGTAGAAGCGGGAATTTCCAATCCAGCGGAGGTAAACTATGAGCAGTGATAAAAACAGCACGACAAACCCCGGCACCCGAGGTGGGAATAATAACGAATACCGTGAAGACTTATATAACGATTTACCAAAAGAAGTGGTGGATATTTTAATGCAGACCCATCCTTTGATGAGCAAGGGCGACGCCACAGAGGTGGGCCGTTCCAGAAGACACCCTTCCAGAGACGATATTGAAGAGGTGCGTGAGGCAAGGATGCAGCAGGTGGGCAGTGAGATCAATGAAATCAGAAGAGCACCTCAGCAGGAGGGGGAGCCTACCAGATATGTCTCCAGACGGGCAAGAAACAATTTTGATGCGGACGCAGAGGATACGAATAAAACAGCAGCCGGTGGGCATAAAATGGAAAAGGACGAGTATGACGATGGAATACAATATGTAAGCGTGGTGCCCTCCCGCAAGAAATCTAGAATTACGGAGGAGGCGGCGCAGCAAACCCTTTCGCCGTTAAAGCGCAGACGCGGAAAAAAAGAGGAAAATGCCTTTGAAGAATTTGAGGCAAAGGGCCGCTATGAAGCCATGGATTTTGAAGAAAAGGCAAAGCAGGAAAATCTGGACAGCCTTTATGACGACTATGACGACGAGGAGGAATATCCCCGGGGGATCAGCAAGCTGGGGATTATTTTAGGCGTCATTGGTCTGATTTTGATTGTTTTTTTAATCTTTAAATGTGTCAGCCTGGGAAGCAAGCTGGAGGAAGCCCAAAAGCAGGTGACTGCCAATGAAGAGTTAAACACCAAGTATGAAAAAATTCAGCTGGAGAAAATGCAGTTGGAGGAAGAGCTGGCAAGCCTGCAGGGTACGGAGGGCGGAGAAACACTGGCCGACAGCGATGCAGAGGATGCTTCTCAGGGGGCTAGCCAAGAAGGGTCGGACAGTTCCAATACTGCCACCTCCGAAACAAGTGCCACAGAGTATGTTGTGCAGGAGGGGGATAACGCTTGGAGCATTGCCCAGAAGGTATTAGGCAATGGTGCGGAGTATAAGAAGATTTTGGATGCCAATAACATGAAGGAAACCGATACCATGAGTGTTGGAACAAAGCTGAAAATACCCAGAGGATAGAAGGTAGGAGAATAGAAATGGAGAACGATCTGCAGAAAAAAACCTTGGCGGAATTGAGAGAAATGGCGAGGGGGATGGACTTGAAGTCCATTTCCTCTCTGAAAAAAAATGAGTTGATCGAAAAAATATCTGAAAAGCAGTCTGCATCCACCGCCGGTGCGACCGGTGCGACCGATGCGACCGGTGCGACCGGTTCATCCGGTGCCGCCGTGAAGCGTGTGACTGCTTATGGTTTTTCTCTGCAAGGAAATCAGCCGACGGAAAGCAAGGAAGAGGAGCCCGGCCGGAAAGAAAAATCCGCCCATCGGGATGAAAAATCTGTGGTGATGGAAAACAGTGTGCCGGGAGAAGGCATTCTGGAGGTTATGGCTGATGGGTTCGGTTTTCTGCGGGCCCAGAATTTTCTGCCCGGCGCAGGGGATATTTATGTTTCCCCCTCTCAAATCAGAAGATTTAATTTGAAAACGGGAGATGCGGTCAAGGGAAATATTCGTACCGCAAGGGAGGGCGAAAAATACGGCGCCCTTTTATTTGTAAAATCCGTCAACGGGGATTACCCCGATCAGGCGGCAAAGCGCCCCAATTTTGAAGATTTAACGCCTATTTATCCCGAAGAAAAGCTGCGTTTTGAAGTAAATCGGGAAGAGCTTTCCGGCAGAATCATTGATCTTTGCGCCCCTATTGGCAAGGGACAGCGGGGTATGATTGTAGCGCCCCCCAAGGTGGGAAAAACCGTTCTTTTGACGCAGATGGCCAATGCCCTTACCAAAAATCATAAGGAGGTATACTTGATTGTCCTTTTGATTGATGAGCGTCCCGAGGAAGTGACGGATATTCAGCGTTCCATAGAAGGAGAAAATGTTGAAATTGTATATTCCACCTTTGATGAACAGCCGGAGCACCACAAGCGGGTAACGGAAATGGTTTTGGAGCGGGCAAAGCGCTTGGTGGAGCAGGGGAAGGACTTGGTCATTCTTCTTGACAGCTTAACAAGGCTTGCAAGAGCCTATAATCTGACCATTCCTCCCAGCGGCAGAACCCTGTCCGGCGGCTTGGACCCGGCGGCGTTGTATATGCCCAAGCGGTTTTTCGGCGCTGCCAGAAATATTGAAAACGGCGGCAGCCTGACCATTTTGGCGACAGCCTTAGTGGATACCGGCAGCAAAATGGACGAGGTTGTGTTTGAAGAGTTTAAAGGCACCGGCAATATGGAGCTGGTGCTGGATAAGAGGCTTTCTGAGCGCCGTATTTTCCCGGCCATAGATATTATAAAATCTGGCACAAGAAGGGAAGAAAAGCTGCTGACAGAGCAGGAGCTGGAATGCAACTTTACCCTAAGAAGAATGGCCTCCACAATGAGCCAAATGGAAATGGTGGAGGGTGTCTGCGAATTGATGCGCAAAACCAAAAATAACACGGAATTTATGGAACGGCTTCCCATATGGGAAAAGACATTAGGCTTGTTCGATAAGTAATTTTTTTTAAGATTTTTTCTTGCAAAGAAAAAGAACTTATGGTACACTACTGTTGTTGTCTATAAATAATATACATTATTGATCAACAATCTAAAAAATGAGGTGAAAGAAATGAGAGAAGGAATACATCCCCAGTATAATCAGGTGAAAGTAAGATGTAACTGCGGTAACGAGTTTGTAACAGGCTCCACAAAGGATGAAATTAAGGTTGAAGTTTGCTCTAAGTGTCATCCGTTCTACACAGGCAGCCAGAAATTACTTTTGGAAGCCGGCGGCAGAGTGGAAAAATTCAACAAAAAATATGGCAGAAAGTAATTTCTGCAAAACAGAAAGAGAGTTCTTTTCTTCTGAATTTTATTTTGAACGAGAAATGTGCAGAGAGTATATCCCTGCACTTTTTTATTATATTTTTTCAAGAGCAATGAAATTCATTTTCTGTTTCCCTGCTTTTATGGTATAATATGATACTGCAGTACAAACTACAAAGGAAACGAGTTGATACGATGTCAAATCACAATATAGAAGAACGTGTACGCCCCACAAGCATCGGCGGACAAGCCATCATTGAGGGCGTCATGATGCGGGGAAAAAAGATTTATGCCATGGCGGTGCGAAACCCCGCCGGGGAAATTACCGTTGAAAAGGACGATTGGAGCGGCATTGCCAGTAAGGGCATCTTTAAATTCCCCATTTTTCGGGGCATGGCGGCTTTTTTGGACTCTTTGATTACGGGAACGAAAATATTGATGCACTCCGCAGAAATTGCCGGGGAGGATTGGGCGGAGGAGGAGCTGTCTCCCTTTGAGAAGTTCCTTCAAGATAAATTGGGGGATAAAATCAACGATGTTTTAATATATTTTAGCGTCGGTGTGTCTGTGATACTGGGGATGGGGCTGTTTTTTGTTCTTCCCGTATGGCTGGGCAGTTTTTTTAAAACCCTCATTCCCGTTTGGGGCTTAGGCGTCATTGAGGGGCTTTTGCGCATTGCCATTTTTTTGCTGTATTTATTTTTGATCTCCCGCATGAAGGAGATTAAAAGGGTGTTTCAATACCACGGCGCCGAACATAAGACCATCAACTGCTATGAAAGCGGCAAAGACTTGACGGTAGAGAATGTGATTCCCTGCACACGCTTACATAAGCGCTGCGGAACCAGCTTTTTACTGTTTGTCATGATTATCAGTATGGTTGTATTCTTTTTTGTGCGCACGGATACGGTGGTACTGCGCTTGGTTACAAGAATTCTTTTAGTGCCCTTTATTGCAGGAATTTCTTATGAAGTGATTCGCTGGGCAGGCAGATCGGACAGTAAGCTGGTGGGTGCCATCAGCTACCCCGGCTTATGCCTGCAAAAAATAACCACCGCCGAGCCCGATGCCTCCCAGATTGAAACTGCCATCGCGGCCATGAAGGGAGTTCTGGAAGATGAGGGAGAATGAAACCATAGGCTCTGCCCTTTCGGAAGGAAAACGGCGTTTGAGGGCGGCGGGGAAAGAAAATTATGCCTTAGAGGCGGCCCTTTTACTCATGGAGCTATGCAAGCTTAGCCGTATTGCCCTTTTTACCCAAGAGGGAATACCTCTTTCTGCGGAGCAAATCAAGCAGTACGATGGATATTTGCGCCAAAGAGAGGAAAACCGCCCCTTGCAGTATATTCTGGGGCAATGCGAATTTATGGGGCTGCCGTTTTTTGTGGGCGAGGGAGTTTTAATCCCCCGGGCAGACACAGAGCTTTTGGTGGAAGCGGTTTTGGAAATTGCTGAAAAAGCAGGCCTTCATCGTGTTTTGGATTTGGGTACGGGAAGCGGATGTATTCCCATTTGTCTTACCCGGTATGGAAAAATGCAGTGCACTGGGGTGGACATCAGCCCCAAGGCCTTGGCCTTTGCCAAAAGGAACGGGGCACAAAACCAAGGAGAGGTGCGGTGGCTTCAGGGGGATTTTTTTTCCCCCTTACCCCAAGCGGAAAAGGGAAGCTTTGATGCCATTGTTTCCAATCCCCCTTATATTGCAAGAAAAGAGCTTGCCGGGCTGATGCCGGAGGTACGGGAATATGAGCCCCGGAATGCTTTGGACGGCGGAGACGACGGCTTGCTGTTTTATCGTCATATTGTGGAGAAAAGCCCTGAGTGGTTGAAAAAGGGCGGTTGGCTATTTTTTGAAATTGGCTATGACCAGGGGGAGGCTTTGCTTCGTATAATGCAGGAGGGCGGTTTTTCCCAATGTGCCATCAGGAAGGATTTGGCGGGCTTAGACAGAGTTGTTTTTGGAAGGTTAGGAGAAATGATAAATGAGGTGTGACCATGTTTGATCGATTGGCTGAGATAGAAAGTAAATATAATGACCTGGCGGATCAGGTGAACGATCCGGATGTGATTGCCAACCAATCGGAATGGCGAAAGCTGATGAAGGAATACAGCGACTTGACACCTGTGGTTACGGCATATCAAGAGTATCGATCAGTCAAAGGGGCGGTTGAGGAAAATCTGGAGCTGTTAAATGACAAGCTGGACGACGAGTTTCGTGAGCTGGTGAAGGAAGAGTTCGCACAAAACAAAGAACGGCTGGAGGAATTGAAACGGGAGATTACCATTTTGCTTCTGCCCAAGGACCCCAATGATGATAAAAACGTTATTGTTGAAATCAGAGGCGGGGCAGGAGGCGACGAGGCCGCATTGTTTGCTGGGGATTTATTTCGTATGTATGCCCGCTATGCCGAGGACAGACGATGGAAAATTGAGCTGATGAATGCAAGCGAAAATGATTTGGGAGGGTTTAAAGAGGTTTCCTTTATGATCACAGGAAAGGGCGCCTATTCCCGCATGAAATATGAAAGCGGCGTGCACCGGGTACAGCGTATCCCCACCACGGAAAGCGGCGGGCGGATTCACACCTCTACGGTGACAGTGGCGGTGATGCCGGAAGCGGCGGAGGTGGATGTGCATATTGACATGAATGATGTGCGGGTGGATGTGTTCCGTGCTTCGGGCAACGGCGGCCAGTGTGTCAACACAACGGATTCGGCGGTGCGCATGACCCATTTGCCCACGGGCATTGTGGTTTCCTGTCAGAATGAAAAATCTCAGCTAAAAAATAAGGAACAGGCATTAAAGGTTTTGTATGCAAGGGTCTATGAACGGGAGCGGCAAGCCCATGATGCGGCAATTTCTGCCGACCGTCGTTCTCAGGTGGGCACGGGAGACAGAAGCGAACGCATCCGTACCTATAATTTCCCCCAGGGACGGGTGACAGACCATAGAATCGGCTTGACCCTTTATAAAATTGACAGTATATTAAACGGAGATATTGATGAAATTATGGATGCCTTGATTACCACCGACCGCATGGAAAAAATGCAGGCAGGCGGTATCGAGGAATAAAAAAAGAGGTGGTTGCATGAAGGAGCTTTGGCAGCTTTTTAGCGTTTTTTGCAGAATTGGCGCATTTACCTTTGGCGGGGGCTATGCCATGCTGCCGCTGCTGCAAAAGGAAGTGGCGGAGAAAAGAGATTGGGCCACGGAGGACGAAATTCTTGATTACTTTGCCATCGGCCAATGTACCCCGGGCATTATTTTTGTAAATACAGCCACCTTTGTCGGGTACAAAAGGAAGGGTGTTTGGGGCGCAATTTTTGCCACGGCAGGGAGTGTTTTCCCTTCGTTAATCATTATTATGATCATTGCGGCGGTGTTAAATAATTTTGCCCAGCTACCGGTTGTGCAGCACGCCTTCGGCGCCATTCGTGTGGTTGTGGGCGTACTGATTTTGAATGCTGTTTGGGGTATGTGGAGAAAATCTGTAGTGAATAAAATTTGCGGCGTTGTGGCAGTGGCGGCGTTTCTTCTTTCGGCCGTTCTGGCGGTATCCCCCATTTGGATTGTGCTGGGGGCAGGCGTTCTGGGTCTGCTTTCTCCCATGATTAAGGGGGGGAGGGCAAGATGAGCAGCTGGCTGATACTTTTTTATGAATTTTTCAAAATCGGGCTGTTTTCCATTGGCGGCGGCTTAGCCACCCTGCCCTTTTTGTATAAGCTTGCGGATAAATACGAATGGTTTCAAAGCGGAATGATTGCCGATATGATTGCCGTTTCCGAATCTACCCCGGGGCCCTTGGGCGTAAATATGGCAACCTATACCGGCTTTCAGTTTGGCGGGGTTTTGGGCAGTATTGTGGCTACGGTGGGGCTTGTATTCCCTTCCGTTGTCATCATTATTCTTATTTCCCGGTTTTTAGAGAAGTTTCGGAGCAATAGCCACGTGGAGGATGTTTTTTATTTACTCAGGCCGGCGGTAACAGGCTTAATCGGCGGCGCAGGCTTCAGCGTTCTGCTTATGGCATTATTCCACGTAAGTACACTTTCGGATATTTCTATGGGGAATTTTCTGGAGCAGATAGGAATCAAGGAGTGCATTTTGTTTGTGCTCATGCTATTTTTAACAAATAAATTTAAAAAGCACCCTGTGGTTTATATTACGGCGGCGGCAGTTGTGGGTATCATCTTTGCATTTTGATGCGGAATGAAAGGCTTTTTCCATCCATATGATAGAGTATATGGAATAAGGAGGAAGGTCGAATGGGTCTATGGCTGTCGATCCCTGTGTATTGGGTGCTGCTATGGGCAGCGAGTAGGCGGAAAAAAGCCTATCCGTTGCCTTTTCGTTTTCTGGAGGGTGTGATTTTAGCCTATCTGTGTTTTTTATTTTTGCCCGCTGTCTTTTTGGAAAGCCTGCCGTTGGCGGGAATCGGCGCAGTTCTGGGGATTGCCTTGGGTGTTTGGGCAGAAGGGCAATGTCCAAACAACGGGCTGAAAAAAGAGCTGCGCTGTATTGGAGCTTTTACAGCTGTCGTTTTATTGGAAAGGCTGCTCCCCGGGCTATGGCCATTGCTAAAAAGTATTCTTGGGGGCGTCGCCCTCTACTGCGCTTGCAGCGGGCTTTTTCCGGAGGGAGCTACTTTAAGGGAAACATTGCTTTCTGCCTTGGGCGGCGGCTTGGGATTTATTTTGGGGGTTGCAATTTGTTTTGCGTAACAATGAGGGAAGTATATTTACAAAATTGGGTATGCTCTGCTATAGTAAAATAAAGATGTGCCGAAAAAATACGATGGATAAAAGGGATTCTTAAAGGAGGTTTCTTATGGGGTTGATTAGCATGGAAAAAGAAACAGTAAAGACGATGATTCAAGAAAATGTAAAAACGCTGTACAGGAAAAATCTGGAGATGGCTTCCGCTGAGGAAATTTATCAGGCGGCGGTGTTTTCTCTGCGGGATTTGATTACCGACCAGTGGATTAAAACGCATAATGCCTATTATGAGAAAGATGTAAAGACGGTTTATTATCTTTCCATGGAGTTTTTAATGGGGCGTTTTTTTGGAAATACCCTAATTAATATGGGCATGGGCAATTTGATGAAAGAGGTTTTTTCAGAATTGGGGATTGATTTTAATCTGGTTGAGGATGCCGAACCGGATCCCGGCCTGGGAAACGGCGGCTTAGGGCGTTTGGCGGCTTGCTTTTTGGATTCCCTCTCAACCCTGTCCCTGCCTGCCTATGGCTGCGGTATTCGCTATCGTTATGGAATTTTTGAGCAAAAAATTGAAAACGGCTATCAAGTGGAGGCCCCGGACAATTGGCTGGAGGATGGCGACCCTTGGGGGATACGGCGAAACGAGTATGCCGTGGAAATCAAATTTGGCGGGCACGTGCGGGCCATACCCAAAGAAGGGGGCAATTACCGCTTTGTGCAGGAGGGGTATCAGTCGGTTATGGCAATTCCCTATGATTATCCTGTGGTGGGATATGGCAATCACACGGTAAACACCCTGCGTTTATGGGATGCCAGGGCAAAAAACAGAATTGACTTGAAGTCTTTTAATGAGGGGAACTATCAGAAGGCGGCGGAGGAAGAAACC
>DCDZ01000038.1:2010-3121 GCA_002316675.1 Tyzzerella sp. UBA1042 | reverse complement strand
CAGCAGTATTTCTTTATTTCCGCCACAGTGCAGCGGGTGATTGAAAAATTCAAGGAGACCCACAGTGCTTTTAGCCTATTGCCGGAAAAGGTAGCTTTTCAGCTGAATGATACCCATCCCAGCATTGCCGTTGCGGAATTGATGCGGGTTTTAGTAGATGAAAATGATCTGCCTTGGGACCAGGCATGGGAAATTACAAAAAAGGTGTGCGCTTACACCAACCATACCATTATGTCGGAGGCCTTGGAAAAGTGGCCTTTGGATTTATTCAGCCGGCTGCTGCCCAGAATTTATCAGATTGTAGAGGAAATCAACCGGCGTTTTTGTATGGAGCTGGCGGAGAAATTCGGAAATACTCCCGACAAAATCCGTAAAATGGCAATTATAGCCGATGGGCAAATCCGTATGGCGTATATGGCCATTGTGGGCAGCCACTCGGTAAACGGTGTGGCGGCATTGCATACGGAGATTTTGAAAAACCACGAGCTGAAGGATTTTTATAAGCTGTACCCCCAGCGGTTTAACAACAAAACCAACGGAATCACCCAAAGGCGGTGGCTACTCCATGCAAATCCCCAGCTGGCGGCGCTGATTACAGAAAAAATCGGCGATGGCTGGATTGTGGATTTAAGTCAATTGGAAGGCCTCTTGCCCTTTGCCGAGGATAAGGCGTTTCAGGAAAGATTTATGGAAGTGAAGCGGGCGAACAAGGTGGCTTTGGCCAACTATATTCATGCCGCAAAGGGCATCGAAATTGACCCCGACAGCATTTTTGATATTCAGGTAAAACGGTTGCACGAATACAAACGTCAGCTTTTGAATGTGCTTCATATTATTGGGCTTTACAATAAGCTGAAAATGGATCCCGGCTTGGATATGGTTCCCCGAACCTTTATTTTTGGGGCCAAGGCGGCGGCGGGGTACCGCAGGGCAAAGCTTATCATTAAGCTGATTAACAGCGTGGCTGAAGTCATCAACAAGGACGAAAGCATTTGCAGGAAAATCAAGGTTGTATTCATGGAGAATTATCGTGTTTCTTTGGCGGAGCGGTTAATTCCTGCGGCGGATGTCAGCGAACAGATTTCCACGGCGGGAAAAGAAGCCTCGGGCA
>DCDZ01000038.1:1142-1902 GCA_002316675.1 Tyzzerella sp. UBA1042 | reverse complement strand
GGCGGGAAAAGAAGCCTCGGGCACGGGAAATATGAAGCTCATGCTAAACGGTGCATTAACGGTGGGCACCATGGACGGCGCCAATGTGGAAATATTTGATGAGGTTAGAGAAGAAAACATTTTCATTTTCGGCATGAGCGCGGAAGAGGTGCAGGAGAAATATCAAGGAAACTACGACCCTTGGAGTGTTTATAATATGAACCAAGAGGTGCGTATGGCCATGACTGCCCTGATAGATGGTACCTTTGACCAGGATACCCAGCTGTTTCGGGAGTTGTATGATGCCCTGTTAAATGGGTTCGGCGGCAGCAGAGCAGATGAATATTTTGTGCTGGAGGATTATGCCGACTATCAGAGGGCCCAGCTGGCAGTGGACTGCGCATACAGAGATCAGGAAAAATGGGCGAAGATGGCCATTTACAATACGGCAAAAAGCGGTAAGTTTTCCAGTGACCGCACGATTAGAGAATACGCAAGGGAAATTTGGACTTTACCCCCCGTCTCCATTGATTAATCGCAATACTCCCGTGAAAGCGGGAGTTTTTTTATTTTCCTATCGTATAGCTTCTATAGTATAAGATAGAAAAGAGGGCTTAGTAAGCGTGAAAAAAAGAGCTATATATAATGAAACAAATAAAATCTTGAGTCTTTTCTCCTTCTGCTATTTTATAGAAGAAAAGGATAAAAATATCCTATTATGACTTCTTTTGTCAGTGCTTAATAAATGCTTAAGAAATGAAGTGTGATATAAAACGACAAT
>DCDZ01000038.1:548-988 GCA_002316675.1 Tyzzerella sp. UBA1042 | reverse complement strand
AACAAAAAGAAAAAACGAGGGAGTTTTTAGAAAAAAGAAAACCAAATATTGAAGAAAGCCCCATAAATAGCGGGATTGCGTAATGAGAAGCAGGAATTTTTTCAAAAGAGACTATGCTTTTTTTCAATAATAATCAGAATCATTTTCTATAAATGAACGAGTTTTTGTCGAATTATGGGATATAATGCGGTATGTTAGTTGTTCATTTTGGTTTATTTGTGCTATAGTGGGGATGCAAAAAAAAGGGAGGAATGAAGATTATGAAACGTAATTTAGGTAAGGGTTATATTGTGGCTTTATGCTTAGGTCTTGCAATGGCTTTCGGCGGTTGCACCAGTACAGACGAAGCACCTGTTGAAACACCTGTAGAGGATGTACAGCCTGCTGATGACGCAGACGCAGATGCTGAGACAGATGCAGATGCTGATGCTGATGCTGAG
>DCDZ01000038.1:0-364 GCA_002316675.1 Tyzzerella sp. UBA1042 | reverse complement strand
GATGCTGATGCTGAGACAGATGCAGACGCTGATGAAGCACCTGCAGAGGAAGCTGCTGAATAAGCACTGGCTAAAAACAAGGCATTCCGAAAACGGAATGCCTTGTTTTTATATGGAAAAGAAAAAGAATAAAAAAATGTAAAAAAGTGTTGACAAGTTAAAATTAATCTGTATAATAGGAGAAGTCACTGCGAAATGCGGTTGAAAAAAGCGAGATGAAAAGCGAAAAAAGCAAATGCTTCGGAAGAAAGAAAAGTTGAAAAACTTCCGGAAAAAGCTTGACAAGCCATAACGAAATATGTTAAAATAATCTTCGCTGACAAACAAAATAAGCAGCGCAAAATTGATCCTTGAAAACTGAACA
>DCDZ01000045.1 GCA_002316675.1 Tyzzerella sp. UBA1042 | reverse complement strand
CGTCTGATTGTGGGCGGATTTGAGAAGGTATATGAAATTGGCCGTGTGTTCCGTAATGAAGGGATTTCTGTAAGGCATAATCCGGAGTTTACACTGATGGAATTGTATCAGGCTTACACAGATTATAACGGCATGATGGATATTACAGAGGATATGTTCCGCACCGTGGCTCAGAACGTTTTGGGCGGCACAAAGGTACAGTATGGCGGCCATGCGTTGGATTTGGGTCAGCCCTTTGCAAGAAAAACAATGGTCTCTCTGGTGAAGGAATATGCAGGCATAGACTTTGATGCAGTGAAGGATACGGCGGAGGCAAAGGCTTTGGCGAAGGAACGCCATGTTGCCTTTGAGGATCGTCATGTAAAAGGGGATATTTTGCTACTGTTCTTTGAAGAATTTGTAGAAAAGAATTTGGTTCAGCCAACCTTTGTTATTGATTATCCCGTTGAGGTTTCCCCTCTTACAAAGAGAAAGCCTGAAAATCCTGAATACACAGACCGTTTTGAGTTGTTCATTGTGGGCCGTGAATATGCAAATGCTTATTCCGAGCTAAACGACCCCATTGACCAACGTGGGCGCTTTGAATATCAGGAGATGCTGCGTGAAGCAGGGGATGATGAAGCGAACATGATTGATGAAGATTTCTTAACTGCATTGGAATATGGTATGCCTCCTACCGGTGGTTTGGGTGTGGGTATTGACCGTTTTGTTATGTTGTTAACAGAAGCGGTGTCTATTCGGGACGTTATTTTGTTCCCCACCATGAGACCATTAGATAAATAAAACCGTTTAAAACGACAAAAAAGCAAAAAAGCCCCTTTCTGTGAAAATAGAAAGGGGCTTTTTTGCACTGCATAATTTTCCGCTGATAAGGAATAAATAGTATAAAAAATTTTATTTAAAGAATTTTAGGAGTTACTAACGCTAAAGATAGTAATGATTTCTCGTAAAAGTAAATACAATTATTAAATCAAAAATAGAAAATATGGAAAAAATATTGACAAAAAAATACAGTATAGTAAACTACGTTTGTACTGGTACAAATATTGACGGTTTCAATTTATTGTGTTTAAAAATGAAGTATAATATTTTTTGGAAGTGATTGCCTAACTCATTAAGTTCTTATTTTGTTAATACATGGTTGAAAGTTTCAAGTTAGGATTCGCTTTGACCATAATCAGCAAATTAGTATACCAAATTAATATGAGTTTCTGAATTGCTGATTTAGTATGATTACTTAACTTTCAAAAGCTGACAAAAAATTTAATTATAAAGAAAGTGAGAACAAAATATGAAATCTATTAAAAAACATCTCGCATTATTTTCAGTACTGCTGTTAATAACAGAATCAACAACAGTTGTTTGCAATGCTGCAACGCTTTCAATAGATGATGTCCAGCAAGCTAAATCAAATTGGTGCTGGGCTGCGTATAGTGAAATGGTAGGCCAATGGGAATACGGAGACAAAGATCAAAAATGATTGTTGGACTAGGCTTAGTCGGGACAGGTGCCATCATAATTAAAAAAATATCGCCTGTTCAAAAATCAAAATAGGTGCAAAAGATTTGTTTATGGAGTTGGAGAGAATAAAGCGGTCCGTTGAAATATCTAAGCTCTTTCAAGCTTTCAAGAGTATATAGGGCTAATCAATACGCTTCTTTGGTATAAAATATAAAAGCGATCGTGTCCTCAGAATAGTCAACATTCATTTTTATATTTTTAGGAGAACCCGAGTTTCATCTATTTTCTGGTGAAACATAGCTTAGTCTACATCTGAAAAGGACAGCTCAGTGCTGTCCTTTTTTGTTTGATAAATTAAAAGATAGGCTTTTTTAGCCAAGTAAATGAATCCGTGCTGATCATTTATTACTTTTCGCGAAGATGATGTATGGGCTTATAATGAATGGGTTTGTCTATTTTTGGTGCCAATACTGAATTTCAGACGGAGAAAGATACGTAATCAAAAACTGACCTCTGCAAATTAGATTTTTATGTCTAATTTGCAGAGGTCAGTTTCAATTCGGTTGAAGTACTCTTCTTATTTAAAATTCAAGCTGTTATCCTTCAAAAGCACATCATGCGCTCCGCCTTCCACCAAGCTTGTGGTGGAAATTACGGTGATTTTTGATTTTTCCTGCAATTCTGCAATGGAAAGCACACCGCAGTTGCACATGGTGGATTTCACTTTTTTCAGGGAAAGCCCTACGTTGTCACGCAAGCTGCCTGCATAAGGCACATAGGAATCCACACCCTCTTCAAAGGAAAGGCTCTCATCTCCGCCCATGTCGTATCTCTGCCAGTTTCTTGCACGGGAGGAGCCTTCTCCCCAGTATTCCTTCATATAACTGCCGTTAATATTCACTTTGTTTGTGGGGCTTTCATCAAAACGAGCAAAATATCTGCCCAGCATAATGAAATCCGCACCCATAGCCAAGGCCAAAGTCATATGGTAATCATACACGATACCGCCATCGGAGCAAATGGGGATATAAATTCCGGTTTCTTTATAATAGGCATCTCGTTCCTCCGCAACCTCAATGACTGCCGAAGCCTGTCCCCGGCCGATGCCCTTCTGCTCTCTGGTAATACAAATGGAACCGCCGCCAATGCCTACTTTTATAAAATCCGCACCGCATTCCGCCAAAAAACGGAAGCCTTCCTTATCCACCACGTTGCCGGCGCCAACCTTTACGCTGTCACCATAGTGCTTGCGGATCCAAGCTAAGGTATCCTTCTGCCATTCGGAATACCCCTCGGAGGAATCGATACAAAGAATATCCACACCGGCCTCCACCAAAGCAGGCACCCTTACCATATAATCTCTGGTGTTGATTCCCGCACCAACCACATATCTTTTATCCTGATCCAAAAGCTCGGAGGAATTTTCCTTATGGCTGTCGTAATCCTTACGGAAAACCAAATATTGCAGTCTGCCTTCTTTATCCACAATGGGCAACTGGTTGATTTTGTTATCCCAAATAATATTGTTTGCTTTCTTCAGGCTTGTACCCTCCGGGGCGGTAATCAGCTGGTGCATAGGCGTCATAAATTCCCGCACCTTTGTATCCTGCTCCATACGGCTGATTCTGTAATCCCTGCTGGTTACAATGCCCACCAATTTGCCTTGGGCGGTGCCGTCAGTGGTAACGGCAACGGTGGAATGGCCCGTTTTGCGTTTTAAGTTCAAAATATCCTGCAGTGTACTTTCCGGGCTGATATTGGAGTCGCTGATGACAAAGCCCGCCTTGTATGCCTTGGCACGGGAAACCATAGCCGCCTGATTTTCCACACTCTGAGAACCGAAAATAAAGGAAATGCCGCCTTCCTTTGCCAGAGCCACTGCCATTTTATCGTCGGAAACCGCCTGCATAACCGCAGAGGTCAAGGGAATATTCATCTCCAAAGCCGGCTTCTCGCCTTTTTTGAATTTTACCACGGGTGTTTTCAAGCTCACATTATCAACGGTGCATTCCTTTGAAGAATAGCCCGGCACCAGTAAAAATTCGCTAAAGGTTCTGGATGGTTCCGTAAAGTATTTCGCCATTTTTTGTCTCTCCTCCTGATGAAAAAATAGGGAGCGTATATCCATATACGCTCCAACATAATAAGAATTATTTCATAAGATTTTAGCACTAAAAATCCCCCTATACAAGGGGGCGGGTACATTTTTTTGTGTTTTTGTTGAATTCGTCGGTTTTTGAATGCATTTTCTCGCGTTTCCTTTACGAAAAGCCATGCTTGTCCTTTGGGTGTGAACATTCCTCCGTTTTAAAAGCGGCGGTTTAAATATCCCAAGGAAATTTTTGCCATAATTCCATTTACAGCCCCCGTTGACACACCAAAAAATAACAAAAAAGGAACATAATACATCATGCGAATATTTTCTACAACCATGGCCGCCACCAAAATCTGCCCGATATTATGAAAAACACCCCCGGCAATGCTCACGCCGATGATGCTGAACTGTTCCGTTCTTTTCAGCAATGCCATGATGCAAAAGCTGAACACCGCCCCCGCAAGGCTATATAAAAGCCCGGCAAACCCGGCAAACAGCAGCCCGGAAAGCAAAACCCTGACAAGGGAAATAAAAAAAGCGGCCCTTGTATCCATAAAATAAAATACGATTACAATGATAACATTGGCCAAACCCAGCTTCATCCCGGGCACCAAAAGGGGAAGGGGAATCAGAAGCTCCACATAGCCCATGAGAATTGCCAGGGCTGCGAATAAGCCGTAGTATGCAACATTTTTTTCCCCCATGCTATTCCACCACCATATCAAACTCTGCCGTTTCTCCGCCTACAATTTCAATCACCAGCTTATGGGGCAGGCAAACAATGCTTTCCCCGGTCAAGTGAATTTTTTTATGCTCCACACAAATTTGGTCTCTGCAATCCGCCTCATGGACGGTAACATATCCATCCTGTATCTGCACGATATTAAAGCCCAAGGCCGTTTCTACCCGATATAAGACATCCTCTGATAAGGACAATTCTGCCTTCAGTACGCCATCCTCGGTAATTCTTGCGTAGCCCCCTTCCTCTGCCCGTAAAAAGAAAAATACGGCAAAGGCCAATGCCACCATAAGAAGACCCAAAATCAAAATTTTATCCGCTTTCTTCATATCCTTTTGCCCTTCCTCCGACATAGGAAAAAAAGGAAGCATATGCTTCCTTTTTCTATGTAATAGGATTTATTAAACGAACCATGTAAAGTGCCCAGAACCGGAATCGAACCAGTGACACGAGGATTTTCAGTCCTCTGCTCTACCGACTGAGCTATCTGGGCACATTTTTCATTTATAGCGGTTATGCCCGAGACCGGAATCGAACCGGTACGAGTGTTACCCCGCAGGATTTTAAGTCCTGTGCGTCTGCCAATTCCGCCACTCGGGCAAGTTCCTGTGCATAAACCGCCTATTTAATATATCAAAGACAAGCATATTTGTCAATACCTTTTTTTAGATTTTTCCTTTTGCGAAAGCTGTAGCCAGCCCCGTGTTCTTAAGATTTGCAAACGGTATATTTTTCAGCTTTCCGTTCTGGTATACTCTTTCTCCTGCACTGTCTAAATTTCTTTCCACACCGTCTTCAAAATATCTGCCATAGGCGTCCATGCCGTCACGATAAAGCACCTCACCGCCGGCGGATCTTCCTTCGATATATGCAATATACTCATACTTCTCTTCTTCTTTTTGGGTTCCCCAAATCCCAGTAAAATACCCGTCTTCATCCACAGGCATGGTTATTTCCTGTATTGACGGAATCTCCCCATATTCCACCCGGCAGTACACCTCTTTCATTTGTTCCTCGGCAGCCAGGCCTATGATCCTGCCTTCACCCACCATATACCCCGTTACCACTTTTTCGCAAGAGATAAAACCGGTGACTCCGCCGCTTTTCAACCTCCAGAGAAAACCGAAGGCCCGTTCTGCCGGAATTGCCGAAAGATCTCCTCCCCATTTTCCTACAACCAACGTACCGCCCTCCGAAAGATCATATTCAGCCACTATTTTATCGGAAGGCCCATATTGCAGCCCTCGCTCACAAGCATAGAAGACACCTTCCGGTGAAAAATAATACCCACCATGTCTTAAAAAGGAGAAGAACAGCAGAGGAATGAGCGTTAAAAAAATAATAATTTGCTTTTTACGATTCATTTTCCATCACACGCCCTTCTGTTAAATCAATAGTAATCTTCTCTTTCAAGCCGAAAGAAATCACCACTTTTGTGGCATTCAGTGGAATTTGCTTGCGATTTTCCTGCCCCCTTCCGTAAAAGCTTCCGCTTTTCCAGCCTCCCCCACTTATGCGTATTTCCCCATTCTCATCATAAACAACCACGCTAAGGGAGGAATTCCACCGAATGCTGTTTGAAAACGGATTTGTCCATGTAGCATAACGAACCTCCAGAGTGTGGTCTTCATAATACAAAATTTTATCAATAAAATATGTTGTATCATATACTTTTTCTTTATGGCCCACATCAATGGTATAAACCAGAGGGCTGTCGCTTTGATTTTCATAAGACTCAAATACGGAGACAAAGCCCGATGTAAGTAAGGAAAGTGTAGGAAGTATATTTATAATAATGAATAGAATCAGTATATTCCTTAATATGCGCCAAATCCAACCAATGATCGGTAAGTGTACCTTATTTAATGCCCGTCCAACCGTCTGGGCATCTCCCATACAGGCTAAGGCCGCACAGGTTGCCTCCTCGTCTCCCATTCCTTCCTCCACGTAGCCCTCATATCTATCTTCCAAATGATTTTTTAATTCAAAGTATATGGCATTGTGGTCATATTTAAATTGAACCTCAGATAAAACGGCCTTAAGATACGCCTCCCAGTCAGGTACAAGCATAGCCTGCACCTCCCAGCACCTTTTGCACAGACCCTGTAAACTCCCCCCACTGCCGCTTTTCCTTTGCAAACTGGGTTGTCCCCTTGGCGGTGATATGATAGTACTTTCTTTCCTTCCCCGATTCCGCTTTTTTTTTGTAAGATTTCAGAAACCCCTGCACTTCCATGCGGTGCAAAACCGGATATAAGGTTCCTTCCTTAAATTGAAATATTGAATTGCTTCTTCGTTCAATTTCTTTAATCATTTCATATCCGTAATAGTCCCTTTCCTGCAACAAGGAAAGCAGCATTAAAACCGTACTGCCTCCAATCAGCCCTTTATCCATAAGCAAAATACCTCCTCTCCTTTTACATAGATAATCTAGGTATATATTACTTGGATTGTCTATGTATGTCAAGGCCGACTTCACAAAACGAGCTATATATCTTCCATTATTTTTCATTTATAAAACAACTATTTTCTATAAATTTCCCCTAGACAAAATATCCGTAAAAATGTCATTTTCGACACTGCGCAACAACCACAGCGGCGAAGTATTTTATCACACTTGTTTTTTAAATAAATTTAAAACGGAAAATACTGTAACTTCAAAATAGAAGCAATCCCGAATGAAAACAATCATTTTGCTGCATCTGTAACTTTTTACGCTAGCATTCTATATCGATTTTGAAAGAAAATTTCATATAAAAATAAGGAAATGAAATTTGCAATTTAAAGTAATTTTTGTTAGAATAATATTGTCATATTTCGTTTTATTTTATCTTTTTTTGTTTTAAAATATTTTCGTTTATAAAATTTATTTTGTATGTTTTAAGAAGCTTTTGAAAGTCTTATCCGCTCTTAAAAAATTTAAAAAATAAACTGCCGAAAATATGTTTTTTATACTATATTTGATTAAAATTGAATGAAAGCTGTTTTTGTCGCAGCTTTTGTATTATGCTTGAACCGCTAGGATCATCAACCTAAAGCTACAATACATACAATACAGTGTGATGCTGTAAAATATCCCGACAGGAAAAATTCAAAATTCTAAGGCATAGAAAGTACATGGTGGCAATCAATGCGATATTTACCAATACATCAAGTGAAAGAAGATTCAATATTGGCAATTCCCGTGTATAACGATAGCGGAAGTATTCTGCTCAACGCAAATACCATATTAAAAAACTCTTATTTGACCAAACTAGAAACGCTCGGGTACGGGGGAGTATATATTTATGACGATATTTCCAGTGGTATCATTGTAAAAGAGCTATTGTCAGCGCAAACAAAAAGAAATACTGTAGCCGCTTTAAAATCATTAAACCTTGATTCCTGCCGGTTAATGGCACATTCTATTGTGGATGAATTGCTGGATAACCCGAATGTATCCTATGACATGGTCAATATTGCAGCTTATGATAATTACACCTATATACATTGTATTAACGTTTCTGTTTTATCCGTGATTGTAGGTATCGGCATGGGGTTAAATTATACTCAGCTGAAGCATCTGTCAGAAGCCGCGCTGCTTCATGATGTAGGAAAAGTGCATATTCATTTGGATATACTCAATAAAAAAGGAAAGCTGACAGAGGAAGAGGTAAGCATTCTGCGTTGTCATCCTGAAGATGGATACAACATGATCAAAGATAATACTATGATTTCTGGATTGGTGAAAAATGCAGTTTTATCGCACCATGAAAATGAAGATGGAAGCGGCTATCCAAGGCAGCTGCCCGGAAAAAATATTCATATTTATGCAAAAATTATCCATGTTTGCGATGTTTATGATGCCCTGGTATCACACCGTGTATATAGACCGGCGCTGAATCCCGCAGATGCCCTTGAATATTTGATGTCAAACAGCTACATCATGTTTGATGTGGATTGCGTAAAAAAAATACTAGAGTATGTTTCGCCTTATCCCACGGGAATCACCGTTCAGTTATCCAATGGGCAGGAAGCCATTGTTTTGCAACAAAATACCAAGCACTATTTAAGGCCTAAAATCATGATCCTCCAAACCAAAGAAAAAATCGACTTGATGAAAGTCTTTAATCTTACTATTTTAAAAATAATCACTTAAATAGCCATGATTGATTCTTTTATGGGCATGAATATAGCAAAGATAGCTATGAAATTTTTACGAGTAAGTGCTGTGGGTTGGCGCTTACTCGTATTTTTTGATCATCTGCCACCGGAAGTCCTATGAAATTTACTTACAAACCCGCTGCCCCTTCGTGTATAGCACTTGCAATATACCTTTTTTGATTCGGCAATGAAACAATCCCTAAAGTTTGGGGCCGATTACCGACTATTTTTTCTCCAGCACGGGAATCCTGCCCTTGCTGCTTACCTTATACCCTAAAGCATCTGCCAAATCTCTAATTTTAATATAATTGATTCCATCCTTATAGATCAGTTCCATTGTGATTTCCTCACCATTTACAATTACTTTTTCTTTTGATATCACTTCGTTCTCCTCCTCTTCGTAAATAAAATAGTCCATCAGCAGCCAATGGGTAAAATTGTTTTTGCTTAATGGCACCTCTCTCACCCCATATGCGGATCCATCGGCGGCTATGTAATATGGCACGCCTTTTTTGAAACCCGTATAGATACCCACGTGCCCTTTCCTCCAAACCAAAGCGCCCACCGGTGCAGTTTTAATGGTATGAATAGGCTCTTTCTTGATTGCTCTTTCAAATAGCTGGGCGGAGCCTAAAACAACCCCGGAGGCCCAGCTGATCAGTCCGGAGCAATCCACACATAGTCTTCCTATTTTCTTTTCATCCGAATTCCATACAAGCTTCGTGCCGTATCTGCCCTGCAAATAATGAAAGTTTGCCCGGGTCATGACTGTGCCCTTCATGCCATATACATACGGTGTCCCAAGCTTTGAGCGCGCAAAGGCAACCAATTCCCCGCCCGTCATTGAACCTCCCCCTTTACAATCTCTCGTATAGATTTATTTTGTGTCAATAGCATACGCATTTCCTCCAATGCCTCATCCACCCATACACGAAACATTTCAAAAGAAATTACCCTTGCAGCAAAAGGAAATCTTGTAATAAACAAATCCCATACATATCTAAGCTTTAACTGCCCCGTTCCGCTGCCCAACTCTTTTTCTGCCTCCGTACAAGCAAATATTAACCACTCTTTTATTGTGTTTATCTGTTCTTGTGTGGGCATTTTCATAAATCTGTATATCAATGCGCCAATGACACATATTGCCGTTGTCAACATTACAGCAACCATCCAATTTTCAACCAGCCACATTTTCTGTATTCTCCCTTCTTAAACTCTCCTTAAATTCTTCCCTTTCAAACTCGTTATCTGTTTTATATGCCTCCCGCTGCATCCGCTTTATACTTCTCATTTTTGCTAGCTGCTCCTGCTTATCCGCCCAGCGGTTAAATATGGTCATGACACCGCATATACCCAATTCTGTGCCGAATACCGTCAAGGCATTACCCACGATAATAGAAACATCCACACCGAAATAGGCCAACACCATGCCGGCCACAACCACCCCCACGCAGAACAACAGCGACAACACCACAATGGTAGTCATGGTGTCATCGTTAATCCGAAAACGCCTGGGTCTTTCCCTCATGGCAAACCCCCTCCGGAAAGTAAATACCCGACCACCGCCCCCACAATCACTGTAATCACCCGTTCCACAATAGTATCCCACCGTTTTGCCGGCCGTTCGGCTAAAATTTTTATATCCTCTTTGATTTCCCGCACATCTTCCTTGATATATTCCTGTTCCTTTTGCATCACCGAAAAAGCATTGGCAATCTGCTCTAGGTTATCCTGACGCTCCTCCAATTTATCAAGTCTGTATTTGTTGCTTTTACTCCGTTGATCCACTTCAATTAATTTGTCTGAAACCTCATCTTGATTCATTTCTTCACCTCCTATGTTTCAATCACCATGTCCCTTCACTATCTATAATAGTTGTCCAACTGCCATTTGTTCCTGTGGTGCTGAATCTTAGACCATAACTGCCAAAATGAAATACCTTTTTTGCTGTTTCTATGGAACTCCCATCCACACAGATATACAGCCCCGCATCGTTTATGGTAACTTTTCCAGAAATCAACCCATACACCTGCTTTGCTTCCGTAGATGCACCCATGGCAGCAGAAAGGCTTTTCTCCCCGCTTGTCACAGATGAAGTTAAATCAGGAACAAAATCCCCCAGTTCCACGCCCTTGTATCGCTCTAGCAGGCAGTCCCATTCATAGGAAATGACCTTCGCTTTTTTGTGGAA
>DCDZ01000042.1:26398-26908 GCA_002316675.1 Tyzzerella sp. UBA1042 | reverse complement strand
GCGGTAATCGTTGATGTTGAATTGTTTCATTTGGGTTCCTCCTTTATCTCAATTGAATTATTAAACCGATAATGCTCAGGCAGAGCGCAAACGCACTAGCCAATATGTATTTTGTTTCGCATAGCCAGATTAGGAAACGGGCAAGCGGTGTGTTACGGGTAAAATATTTTATTTTAAACATGGCAGCCCTCCCTTAATTTATTTCCAACCCTTCGCCGCTGGCTTGGGTTAGGATGCTTGTACAATTTTAATGCCTGTGTATTCGGTAAATTTCTGCGGGCAGATATAATACAACCAACCCCCGTTATCTCCCTGAATTGCGTAACCAAATGGCAATTCCCTTTTCTTCATTTTCTCCCGTATAAGCTGGGGCGCAACCTCCATCAACCGTGCGGCTTCCCGAACGTCCATCCTGCCGTAATCATTGAATTTATTAGCGTGGATGTAAAATGACCACTTGGAACTAACTTTGCTCCTCTCGCCCCAAGGAAAAATGTCTTGGAGTATGCC
>DCDZ01000042.1:6978-26281 GCA_002316675.1 Tyzzerella sp. UBA1042 | reverse complement strand
AAATGTCTTGGAGTATGCCACGCCTTATGGTTTCTTCGGATAGCTTCATGTGAGCGGCGGCTTCTTTTAGGAAAAGTCGATTTCTCATAAAAATACCCCCTTACCTGTAACAAACGGTAAAAACCTTAGCGCCAGTCGATATACCTGTTGGGTAATTGTGTGCCTCAAGCCAAGCCTCAACAGTTTCCATCACTGATTTTCTATACTGATTAGCGACGTCTGTGTGTCCGTTTTTGGTGTAACTGGTTTTTACGACTTCATCGTCAGCGATATAAATTTTGCTCATGATCGCACCAATAGCTTGTGCATGAGGTTTGCCCGATTTAGAAAATACACCTAAAATTTCAGCCATTTCCGTTTGCTCATAAAGCTTTTCCTGCTCAACCCTAATCATAGGAACATTAATTCCCACGGGTGCATACATATCCTTTAGGAAATAGGTTCGTTGCACAGGGTCTACGCCAGCCGCAATTAGTTGTGGCAAAATGATTTTTGCGGCGTTATTTACAGATGCGAGCTTTCTTTTTGAAGAGGTCTGGCTTTGGGACAAGGTTCCTTTGGTTGCAATTTCTTTAAGCTTGTCCTCTACGGCGATAAAGTAAATTCTTGCTTCTTCCCCTCTTTTGTTCTGACAGCCCATGGCAAGCTTCTTGGCAAATGAGGCTGTGAGTTTGTAATCTGTGGTGGGCCTGCCACCTTTGGGGTTTTCGTCCTTCGGTACGAAAACTAAATAGTCTACATCTTTTTCAGCAAAAGCGTTTTCAATTATATTTACCTTGCACCATTTTGAAAAATTGCTTTTATCAAGTTCCAAAAACTCATAAAGCTTTCTTGCTGTGGTTCTGCCCTCGCCATCTACTTGCAAAGCAATTTCGATGGGGGTCTGCGCTTCTTTAATAGCCAATTTGTTCATTTTATACCTCCTGCTATTCTGTTTTAGCCTCAGGCTAATTTTAGGGTTAAAAAAATTTGACTTTCAACAATTGTGACAATTTAATAAGGTTTTCGGACGATGGTTTTTTCTTGCCAGTCTCCACTTGACAAATGAAAGCGCTAGATACGCCTAGTGCTTTGGCAACTTCCACTTGTGACATATTTTTCTTGATTCTCGCTTCTCGTGCCTTTTCTCCTAATTCATTCCAATCCAAAAAAACACCCCCTTTCTGAAAAAAAGTATTGACTATTAACCTACAGTTAATTATAATATAACTGTAGCTTAAATAAACCATTAGCTAAAACATATATACTACAGATTAAATTCTTGGCAGTTCTTAACCTGTGATTAAAGTATATATTAACTCTAGGCTAATGTCAATAGGTTTTTTAAGTTTTTTTATAGACCTTATTTTATAGATTAGAGGGAGTTAAAATGGACTTTGGTAAAAAATTAAAGAATCTAAGAGAACTTGCTGGTATGTCGCAAGTGGAACTGGCTGGGACTATAGGGATATCTTCTGTTATGATCTCTCAGTATGAAAATGGCAAAAAGATGCCGAGCAGAGAGACGGTTAAAAAGATAGCTGAAACATTCGGAATTTCTTCGTCTGATTTAATCGGGGACAATATTAACGATGATCCCATTGATGAAATAACCATTTTAAACAGAGCTGCAAAAAGAATGACACCAGAGAACAGAAAGAAATTATTAGAAATGGCAAAAGTTATGTTTAAGGAGGATTTCGAGGATTGATGATAAGACCGGACTACCGCAGGGCTACTAATGTTGCTTATAAAGTTCTTTCTCAAGAGAAAAATATTTCGCTTCCAATAGATATTTGGAAGATAGTACATAGATTCAAAAAACTGAAAGTTATCTCTTATTCGCACATGGCCCAAAGGTTCGGGCTAACATTCCTTGAATTTTTAAATACAGTGGAGAGTGAGTACGGATATTTACAAAGAGATTTGAATGATCTAAGCAAAGCGTTTATCGTTTATAACGACAAAAAAGACGCAACAACTATACGATTTACCGTTGCACACGAGTTCTCCCACTACCTTCTGGGACATATTTTAGATGATTGCATATCTGACAAAGAAGCGAATTGTTGCGCTAGAAATATATTATGCCCCGTCCCTATTGTTGATGGTCTGAAAGCAATCAACGAATATGACTATATGCGTTTTTTTGCTATAAGCCAGCCTATGGCCGCCGCTTGCGTGGAGTTGAAAAAATCAGATTCCTATTACATATCTTTCGACTTCTATCTGCGAATTAGGGAAACAGTATTCGATCTTACGCCTTTAGAAAAATCGCATGCTTCCTACGCGGGTGCGCATGTTTCAGTTTGAAAAATAAAAATCCCCTCCTGCGCCAACAGGAAGGGACAAGCGGTCATACGAGTACGATCCGCCCCGATTAAGCAGATTATACCACAGACCGCTTTTGTTTACTATACCCAAAATAAACAAAGGAGGTTTTTTTATTGCGCAATCCTAACGGTTACGGTAGCGTATACAAATTATCAGGCAAGCGCCGTCTGCAATACGGCGTTAAAAAAGTGGTCGGCTGGAATGACAAGGGGCATCCTGTTTATGCTGTCCTTGGCTATTACAAAGACCGCAAGGAAGCATTGAAAGCATTAGGTGTTTACAACGAGAACCCTTATGATATCGAAGCCACCAATACAACACTTGAGGAAATGTTTGAGATTTTTAAAAAGCGACGATTTGATAAAATCTCGAAATCAGGGCAAAACATCTATCAAGCTGCATACAAGCATCTGAACCCCTTATGGGGGTACAAAATGAAAGATTTAAAAACATATCACTTTCAAAATCTTATAGACAATTTAGACCGCAAATACCAAACCAAGGATCATATCAGAACCTTGGCTAATCAGATTTTTGACATAGCAATTGAATTGGACGTATGCAATAAAAACTACGCCAAGTTCATTGTTCTTGAAACAAAAGAGAAATCTGAGAAGCATAAGTCATTTACTAATGAAGAAATAAAGTTAATTGTGGATAATGTGGATAACATACCAAATTTGGACATTGCGCTCATTTTGATTTACACAGGAATGCGTCCTAATGAATTGCTGAAGATGAAAAAAGAGGATGTTCACTTAAAAGAGCGATATATGATAGGTGGCTCAAAGACTAAGGCTGGAAAGAATCGGATTATCCCAATTCACAAAAAGATATTGCTGCTTGTGGCAAAACGATATGAAACTAGCGAAACATTTCTAATCGAGAACGAAGGTAAGTCTATCACTGTACAGGGATATAGAAAAGAACAATGGCATAATACTGTAATTGCCTTAGGACTTGATAGTTTCCCTTATGACTGTCGCCATACTTTTGCTTCATTAATGAATACTGCTGGCGCAAACAGGCTTGCTACGAAGCTAATAATGGGCCACAGCACACAAGATTTGACCGACGGTACATACACCCACAAGCAACTTGATGAACTAGTAACAAATATTGATTTATTGGACTAAAAAAGGCGGTTTTTTGTTACTAGTGTGTTACTAGTAGGAAAATATACATTAGTTTATGCAAACGCCAGAATCCCATAAAGTCAACCTTTCTGCCGTTTTTACAAGGATAAAAAGCGTACAAATATTTAAGTTTCCATTAAGATTCAATATTTCGCTTTTATTAAGATTTTTATTAAGTTCTTCTTAAAATATATACCCTATATTAATGGAAAACAATAAAAAAAATGTAACGCTTGAAAGGTGGTAAATAACGTGGAAGAATTATTATGGATCGCATTGATCCTTGGTGCATTCCTAAAGATAATCAGTATATACTTCGGCGGGATTGCCTGCTTTGCTTTTAAAAAAGAAGTGGAATATCCTTCCGCCAAAAAACTCCGGCGGTTTGCTGTCCTTACCGCCGCCAGAAATGAAGCAGAGGTCATCGGCGGCTTTATAGAAAGCATCAAGGAGCAGGACTACCCCATTGAATTATTTGATGTATTTGTCATTCCCAATCATTGCACTGATAATACGGAAGAGGTTGCCAGGGCTTGGGGTGCGGAAATCATACACTGTCCATTTCCCGTAAGCTGTAAGGGGGACGCCCTGCAGCAGGCCTTCCTGCAGCTTCGGAAAAAAGGCTATGATGCCTATTGCGTGTTTGATTCAGACAATATTGTAGACCCGGATTTTCTGCTTAAGATGAATGATGCCTTTGATGCCGGCGCAAAAGTTGCAAAGGGGCGTCAGCTGGCGGGCAACCCTTACAGCTCTTGGGTCTCCGGCTGCTATCATCTCTATTTTAACCTTTTTCATTTATTTTTCAATAAGGCAAGAGGGGCCTGCGGCCTTTCCGCCAAGCTGGTGGGGACAGGCTTTGCAGTCCGAAAGGATGTTTTAGAGTCCCTTGGTGGTTGGAACACCACAACCATCGCAGAGGATGCGGAGTTTTCCGCCCAATGCGCCCTCTTGGGAGAACGGGTTTGGTGGGTTCCCGATGCCGTTACTTATGATGAACAGCCGGAATCCTTCCGGGTATCCCTAATACAGCGCCGCAGATGGTGCAGCGGCATACTGCAGGTTGGAAAGCTATATTTTAAGCCTATGCTCCAGCGGATTTTTAAGCCAAACCCCGCCTTTGCCGCAGATTTCTCCATGTTTTTAATGGGGGCCTTTGGTCAAGCCCTTTCCGTTCTTCCCCTTGGACTGACACTTTTGGCGGCGATCCTGGACGGTAAGGGCGGAATACTTAACTTTTTTCAGGTAATGGGAGCTTACTTCATTCTTTATTACTGTTTGCTTTCTCTCATGGCCATGGTACTCACCTTTCGCGATGAAGGGCAGCTGTTCCCCCCAAAAATGCGCAAAGCAATTTTGCTCTTTCCCGTTTTTATGACCTCTTTCATCCCCTTGCAGGTAATCAGCCTATTTAAAGAAACAAGAAGCTGGAAGGAAATTCCCCACAGCGGTAAAAATAAAAATACCATACCTATGGTTTGATATAAAAAGAGCATTGACCCCATTCTGTTCAAACTTTTTTAGGGCACCGTCGTCAACTAAAACGATAGTGCCCTAAATCTATGTAACGCTTCTTTTGTTTCATCACTATACCAAGGTATAACAGCTCTAAGGGGCTTAAAAAACTCATTTCAGCATATTTACAAATTCGCCGGTATAGTCTTCTATCGCTAAATCCCCATCATATCTAACAGCTATGATTTGATTTCCTTTTAGCAAAAATATTCTCTGCGCCCCTGCAAGGCCCCCTACCCAAGCCTGATCCACACCCTTGTAATTCACCGGATAGGTATCATAATATTCCATGAATTCCCCTACCGCCCGTTCTCCCAAGAAGGCGAAGCGCAGCTCATAATACTCCACACTCAAATATACCTCATCCGCAATGACTCTGTCATTTTGCTGATACTCCAGCCGGCCCACCTGCTCAATGGTATATTGCACAGGTGAGAAAAACGTGGAGGCCTTTTCAACGAAAATAGGGTATTCCTTATATTCCCGGCCTAATTTTGTCATCTCCAATTCCTGTAACGCTACATAGGAAATGGGAAGCTCCTCTTCTGCAATTTTTTGTCCCCCGTCCTTCCCCACAATAATTGCCAAAAGCGGCAATAAGGCAAAAAAAATCGACAGGATATGTATCACGCTCTCAAAGCGAAACCATTTTGTGGTAGGAATTTCCAGTACTTCCATTTTGTATCCCGCGTCAATGCTCTCCAACTTTTCTTTTAACAGTCGATAGGAACGATATTCACGGGTTAATGAGATCATATTAATCAGAAACGCCATGGCATAAGTCAGCCCCACATATTGCCCTTCTCCCAAAATATAATCCTCTATGTTGAAATAAATTGTGAACACTTGCACTGCTCCCAGAAAGAAAACAGCCAACACAGACAGGATAACGCTGTTCCGTTTCTTTTTCTTTAATTCCTCATAAATAGGCCGTTCCTCTTCTTTTGTAAAAGGAAGCTCCTTGGGAAATTCTGCGTCGCTGGAGAACACAAATAGGCCCTCCTGTACTCCGCAAACAAAGTGCCAGCCTGCCTCTGCAAAAAGCTCCTTCATTTCCGCCTTAGGAAGCTCTTTTTTGTTTGCAGTGGGAATGACCCGATAGTTTATCTTCCGGCAATATTCATCTCTGAAAATCGCTTTTCTGCCCTTAATCTCATTGAGCATCAACCCTTCCTCCGCCATCTGCGACAGCCATAGCTCCAGATTGGTTATGTCAAACAGATTTACGGGAATCAGCCGCTTTACCATACAACACCTCTTCCGCATATAAAACCATAGTTTAACCATAGATTGACTATATCAATTTATCCATTTATTGTCAAGAAAACATGAAAATTGCTGCCTTTTCTTGCTAAAATTCCTATTTTTAAAATACAGTACCGCACTTTTTAGGAAAACAAAAAGGCTCCCAGACTTTACGGTCAATGGAACCTCTTTGTATGGTTGTATGTCTTTTTTGGAAATGGCAACTATTTTCCGTCTGTTCTTTCCCACAAACGCCGCAAAATTAAGCCTCTTCCATCTTCCTTCGGCACTCCCCGCACACACCGTAAAGGATCAGCTGCTCACAGCTTACCTGAAAATCCAAATCGTCGGCAACCTTTTTATGAAGCTCCGTCAATTCCTCCAGATATAAATCCTGTACCTTGCCGCACTGCACGCAAACCGTATGGGGATGGCACTTTACAATCGCATCATAACGAGAGCTGCCCTCTCCAACATTCAGCTCCTGAACCAAACCAAGCTGCTTGAAATAGTCTAAGGTTTTATAAACCGTAGCCAAGCTCATGGTGGGATTTGTAGGCTCCAAAGCTCTGTAGATGGTTTCCGCATTAGGATGTTCTTTGGTATTGATCAGCATATTATACACCGCAATACGCTGAGGTGTTACCTTTAACCCTTTTTCTCTTAAAACCTGCGCTGTCTCTTTCATAAGCAAAACTCCTAAGCGATAACTATTTTTATTTAATAATAGTATACAAGAAGGAATTAGTCAATAGGAATATTTGGATTTCTGAAATTCCTCGA
The DNA here is from genome assembly GCA_002316675.1 of Tyzzerella sp. UBA1042. Taxonomy (GTDB): domain Bacteria; phylum Bacillota; class Clostridia; order Lachnospirales; family Anaerotignaceae; genus Chakrabartyella. The sequence goes on along the minus strand of DCDZ01000042.1, from coordinate 19,289 downwards.
GGGCTTATATTGTTTTAGGCCCTCCTTTGTGCTACAATTTGTAACATAAATTGAAGGAGGGACGAAAATGCATATTGTACTTTTAGAGCCGGAAATACCGCAAAATGCAGGCAATATTGCCAGAACCTGTGCCGTTACTAATTCCGTTTTGCACCTAATTAAGCCCTTAGGATTTTCCGTTGATGATAAATATTTAAAAAGAGCAGGCCTGGATTATTGGTCACTGCTGGATATTCGTTACTATAAAAGCTTTCCGGAGTTCATAGAGAAAAACCAAGGCATTCGCCTTTGGATGGCAACCACAAAGGCAAGGCACGTTTATACCGATGTTTCTTTCCAAGCCGATGACTATATTATGTTCGGGAAGGAAAGTGCAGGAATCCCCGAAGAAATTCTCATGGCTTATGAAGAAGGCACCCTGCGTATTCCCATGCTGGAGGCGGCAAGAAGCCTGAATTTATCAAATTCTGTTGCCATTGTTATTTATGAAGCCCTGCGCCAACAGGGTTTTCCCAATATGCTGACCCAAGGGCAGCTGCACCATCATACTTGGGGAACCGAGACAAGGGAATAAAAACCATAAAATAACACCATCGAATTTCAAAAAACTTCGGTGGTGTTATTTTACTTGCAAGAACTCTGCAAGCTGACCGTATTTTTCGCATCTGTTTCATGCTATCACTGTCAATTTCCTGTGTCAATGTGACAAAATGCCAAATTGCATCTATTTCACGAAAAAATCGCCCTCATGCAACATATATTGCAAGCTTCTTTCCTTTTTTCGTACGGAAAATTTTCTGCAAAAGACCGCATAATGCAAGAAGTCCAAGAGCCTCGTAGTATTCTGGAATAAAACCCCCATTTGCGGCATCGCCTTGGCACAAATGGGGGAAGCTTTTAATTTTGTTCCATTCCTTCTATGGATGCAAAAAACTGGTCATAGGTTTCACCCCAGTTTTTAATTGGCGCCGTGGCACCGATGCAGCCATCCTCCAAATCAGACAGATACCGCTCTCCCTGCTGATAAATTTCGCCAACGGTAACGCCACAGCCCAATTCCGTTGCCAGTTCGCATAATGCCAGCTCTGGATCCTCGGCCTTTTTGGTTTCCAATATCCGCTTGCGCAGGGCACTGTTTGTTCTGGCTTTTTCCAATAATTCAAATAAACCGTCCTTTAACATTTTATTCGCCTCCTTGCTTTCAGTATTTCCCGCAAAAGCAATAAAATGCGAACTTTTCAAAACCATTTTATTTTCTATCAGAAAGAATTTCAAAAACCTCTATTTTTAAAAAATGCTTCGATGGCGTCTGCTGTCAAATCTAAGTCCTCTTTTGTATGGCCTGCGGAAAGAATAAATCGTAAGCGGGCAGCACCCTTGGGCACCATAGGAAACTTGATGGCTTGGGCATAAATTCCTTTTTCAAATAATACCCGGCTCATTTCCTCCGCCACCGTTTCCTCCCCCACAATGACAGGAATCACAGGGGTAACGGAGGTACCTATATTCAGCCCCATCTCTTCCATGCGTGCGGCAAAATACGCCCTGTTTTCCCAGAGCCTTTTCACATAGGACCCATCCTCAGCAATCATTTCAACCGCCTTTAACGCCCCTGCCGCCAAGCAGGGCGCCATGGGGGAGGCCGTAAAAATAAAACTTCTTGCCCGGGGACGCAAGGCCTGAATGAATTCCTTTGTTCCCGCCACAAAGCCTCCTGCGGAACCAAATGCCTTGGACAAAGAGCCTGTTTCCACAAAAACCTGCTCCCGCAGACCGAAATGATCCACCGTTCCCCTGCCCATAGGCCCCATAACACCGTCACCATGGGCATCATCCACCATCAGCAATGCACCGTACTGCTCCGCCAAGCGGGCAATTTCCGGAAGGGGCGCCAAATCTCCGTCCATACTGAACACGCCATCCGTTACAATCAGTTTTTTCCCCGCAACAGGCTCCGCTAGTATTTGGTCCAAGGATTTCATATTTTTATGCTCATACACCTTAATTTTTGCACCGGAAAGGCGGCAGCCGTCAATAATACTGCCATGGTTCAAGGCATCGCTGTAAATAACGTCCCCTTTTCCCACCAAAAACGGAATGACCCCGGTATTTGCAGAAACCCCGCAATTAAAAACCAGCACTGCCTCCACATTTTTAAACCTCGCCAATGCTTCCTCCAATGCATCATGCACAGGAAAATTTCCCACAATATTGCGGCTTGCCGTAGGCCCAACGCCATATTGATCCAGCGCAGTTTTAGCCGCCTGTATCACATCGGGATGACTGGCAAGACCCAAATAATTATTGGAGGCCATATTGATAACTTCCCGTCCGTCAAGATGAATGCATGGCCCTTGGGGGCTCTCTATGGTTCTATACATATTCTCTCCTCTTTCTTTCCTGTGACCTTTCTTTGCTTGATTATAACAAAGTCCCACCGGAGAAACAACCCGCTTTGCCATATCCATAATCCCGAAGCCCTTTATTCTATCAAAAACAGGCCCAAGAATTCTTAAGCCTGTTTTTCTTCTATTGCATCGCCAATTCTTTTCTCTCTTTCCGGCGCATCAAAACCCGATCCTTCCACTTTTCCAATTCCACAATGGGAAGGGGCAGGAAAGCCAAAATGCCAACAATTACCCATTCGCAGGGGCCTAAGGGAACCACCTTAAATATGGTAGCCAAGGGCTGAAGCATAATCACGCTGCCTTGCAATGCTACCCCAATGAGAAAGGCACCCACCAGCCACAGATTTTCAAAGGGTCGGATGGCAAATAAAGAGTGCTCCGAGCGCATATTAAACGCATGAATCAACTGGGATATGGAAAGCACGGCAAAGGCCATGGTTCTTCCCGTAACATACATTTTCTCATCATCAAAATAAATATGCCCGATGGCAAAGGCCAACAGTGCCAGCATACCAATCATCATGCCTTCCACCATAATTTTACTGCCCAAGCCGCCGCCGAACACTGTGCTTTCCCGCTCCCGGGGCGGACGCTCCATACAATCCTCTTCCACAGGGTCCATGCCCAAGGCAATGGCCGGCAAGGAATCCGTCACCAAATTGACCCAGAGCAAATGGATGGGCAGCAAGGGCGTTGCCCAGCCAAAGCACATTGCCGCAAAAATCGTGATAATCTCTCCAATGTTGCTGGATAAGAGAAAGTGCACCGCTTTTCGGATGTTATCGTAAATGCCCCGGCCTTCCCGCACTGCCTCCACAATGGTTGCAAAATTATCGTCCGTCAAAATCATATCCGACGCACCCTTGGCGACTTCCGTGCCGCTTTTTCCCATGGCACATCCAATATCCGCCGCTTTCAATGCGGGGGCATCATTTACCCCATCCCCCGTCATGGCAACCACACTGCCGTCCTTTTGATAGGCCTTTACAATGCGTACCTTATGCTCCGGGGCAACTCTGGCAAACACCGTGCACCTTGCCGCCGCTGCCTCCAAAGCACTGTCAGAAAGCTTGCTTAATTCCTGTCCCGTAATGCAGGTGTCCCCTTTGTTATAAATGCCAAGCTGGGCGGCTATGGCCTGTGCCGTCAGCACATGGTCCCCGGTAATCATCACAGGGCGGATACCCGCCTTTTTGCAAAGGGCCACGGCCTCCTCCGCCTCCGGTCTGGGGGGATCCATCATGCCTGCCATGCCCACAAATACCATATCCCACTCCACCGTATCCTCTTTGGATAAATCCGGCTTCTTCTTCCACTCACGAAAGGCAACGGCAACCACCCGCAGCGCACCTGCCGCCATCTCTCCGTTTTGCATCCGTGCCCTACTTTTTTTACTGCCTTCAAAAGCAACCTGCAGATGCCCGTCCAAGCATTTGGTGCAGCGCTCCAGCAAAATATCCGGCGCACCCTTTGTTACGGTCATCCAAGCCCCATCCTCCAAGGCATGGAGGGTGGTCATCATTTTACGGGCAGAGGAAAAGGGGATTTCTCCTGCTCTTGGCATTTCCCTCTGCACCTCCTCAATGCGGATGCCCCCTTCCTCCGCCGCCTCTGCCAGCGCCAGCTCCGTCGGTTCCCCCACAAGCTTCCCCTGCTCCTTGCGGCAATCATTGCAAAGGGAAAACAGCGTAAGCAGTAATTGTCTGATTTCCGCATCCTTTTTCTTGCTATAGTCCGAAAGCTTTACCACCTTCATTTTATTCTGGGTTAAGGTGCCTGTTTTGTCAGAACAGATCACTGCCGCACTCCCTAAGGTTTCCACCGCCGGTAGACGGCGGATAATGGTATTTTTCTTCGACATTCTTTGCATACCAATGGCCAAAACAATGGTTACAATGGCAGGCAAGCCCTCGGGGATTGCGGCAACGGCCAAGCTGACCGAGGTCATAAACATGGTAAAGGGCGCTTCCTGACGGAGAAGCCCCATGGCAAAAATAATCCCGCAAATGGCCAATGCCCCCATGCCAAGGGTTTTTCCTGTTTGTCCCAATTTTTTTTGCAGGGGTGTTTCCTGATCCTCCTGTTCTGCCAAAAGGTTTGCTATGCGCCCGATTTCAGTATCCATGCCCGTTGCCACCACAACGGCTCGTCCATGGCCTCCCAGCACAAAGCTGCCGGAAAGCACCATATTTTTTCTATCCCCCAAAGGGGTTTCTCCGGCAAACACTTTTGTTTCCTTATCCACCGCCAGAGATTCTCCGGTAATTGCACTCTCTTCCGTTTTTAAGCTGTGGCTTTCCAGCACCCTGCCATCTGCGCAGATATAGCCCCCTGTTTCAAGGATCAAAATATCCCCCGGGACTACCTCCTCGGTAAAAATTTCCTCACGCCTTCCGCCCCGCAGCACCACAGCCTTTGGTGCCGACATTTTTTTCAGAGCCTCCAAAGCTTTCTGGGCCTTGCTCTCTTGAATGACGCCCAAAAGAGCGTTCAACACCACAATGGCTATGATAATCGCAGAGTCAATAAAATCCTTCTCTCCGTTCCAGTAAGACACCGCAAAGGAAATTCCTGCGGCAATCAATAACAGCATAATCATAAAATCATTAAACTGGGCAAAAAACCTGCGGAGTACCCCTGCCTTTTTCTCCTCCTGCCGAAGCATATTTTTTCCGTTTTCCAGCAGACGCTTCCTTGCTTCTTCTGGGGAAAGCCCATTTTCCAAGGATGTCCCCAAAGACTGACCCACTTCCCTTGCTTCTTTATTCCACCAATCCATATGCTCACACCCGTCCTTTGTATTTTTATCGGTTTGTCCTCTTTTTCATATTTATGTGGCCATGCCCAAAAAAATGCCTCCTGCATACTATGTAAATCAGGAGGTGTTTCCCTATGGTTTTTAGTTTGCTCCTTGCCCTTTCCCTCAGCATAGATGCTTTGGGCATCGGCATATCTTACGGATTGCGCCGTATCACTTTCCCTACCGCATCCAAATTCTTATTGGCATTGGAAACATTTTTAATGATGGAAGGTTTTATATTAGCAGGCCGCGGGCTTGCACTGCTTCTTCCCTCCACCGCAGGCAAGACCCTGGCGCCCTGCTTTTTACTTCTGTTTGGTCTATGGCTTTGCTTACAAGGCTTTCGGAAGGCAAAAGAGCCGCCGTCACCCTTGGCATCCGTTCAGCAGCCTTCCGTTTGCGACAAAGACGCATCCCAAACGCTAGACCCTAAGGAAGCCCTCCTCCTTGGTTTTATTCTTTCGTTGGATTCCTTAGGTATTGGCATCAGTGCCGCAGCCTCGGGCATGGAAATCAGCAAGCTTCCTATGTTCGCCGCTATTTTTCAAACCTTTTTTCTGCTTTTGGGCGCTTCCTTTGGGATGAAGCTGCAGACTTCCGCCAAAATACGGGAAAATTTATGGACGCTGGTCTCCGGCGGTATTCTGATTTTTATTGCAATCCTTCGACTTATATAAATATTTTATACAGTTTCCAAGCCATTACCAAAAAATAGGGGTTTCCTTTTTCTGCAAAATGTGTTATACTGTAAAAACACTGATACATGGGAAAGGTATCCGGAGCATTGAGGTTTATAACCAATCACCTCGATACAGCAAATCTCCGGGAAATGCAGCCCACGAACCCCAGAGCTTTCCCACTGAAGGGTATGCATTGAAGAAATCAGTGTTTTTTTGACTAAATTGGAGGCGATTGTTTTGTTTACTTCTTTCAACAGCCTTGTTGTTTATACCGCTCACTCCTTGGAGGAGCAAGCACAAATGCGTGCGCTGATGGAAAAAGCCCAGATAGAACATTCCGTTTCTGCCATATATTCCAATGCCCCAAAGGGATTGTATCCTGCAATTTCTCCTGAACTTATGATGACACAATCCGTGGATTATCTTTTTTATGTGCATAAAAAGGATTTTGAAAAAGCAAAAAAGCTGATTTAGGAAAGCTGTCATGGAAAGAAAAGCTACTTAATACCTCGCTTGTACCTTTTTTAACTTAATCACAAAAACCCGTTGTACTATTTGCATAGTACAACGGGTTTTTTAATGCTCATAAACTCAGAAACATTCCATATAATGCTTTTTCGTTAAGGACATAGTGATTTCATGGAACTATACAAACGGCTAAGAAAATTTTTCAACTGCCAAGAAAAAGTATAGAATAACAGCACTACCACAAGCCTTTTGACGCCATAAGACAAACATAAACGCCGGATATGCACCTTGCATAAAGCAGCATTTCTCATTCCGTAAATCATTCTTTCACCCAGTATAAAATAGCATCTCTTAAAAAAACGGCACACCCCTTTATCTTTCCATCATAATAGGAAGTAAATCTTTCATCCAGTACATACATCTTTGCAATACCGCAGTGAGCCTTTGGGGAATCATTTTGCCACCACATTCCCAGCCAATCTTTATGCAAAAGTACAATTTTTCTGCCCTCTTCCCCTTGGGGGGTTACTCCCTGTGCTACCGCCGCTTGCAGGCACAAAAGAATTTCCTTCTCTAAAGCTTTGATTTTTTCATACGCAGCCTCAGTCATGTTCATCATTTTTTTTGTTGCTTCCTCCATGGAGGCGTCTCCATATTTTTCTCTAACCTCACGTCCATAGCGTTCTTCATTCTCCCGTATTTCCCGCTCTTTCCATATTTCAAAACGCTCTGTATCACTCATTTTCTTTTCTCCCTTCGCTGCAGAAATTGTCTTTTTTACAATAGAAATCATGCGTTCCAGCCGCTGCTTCCTGCCTTCCAATTCCTCTAAATGGCTATACAGCGCAGAAAGCATATCAAAATCTTTTTCATATACAATGCCTTTAATTTGCTCCAGCCTCAACCCCCGTTCTCGGTAAAAAAGGATTTGCTGCAATAATTCCATTTCCTTTACTCCGTAAAATCGATACCCGGCTTCATTGGTACGCAAAGGCATCAGCAACCCTATTTGGTCATAATAGCGCAAGGTGCGCGCACTCACCCCGGCCAAATTCGATAATTCCTGAATGCTATATTCCATCTGATCGCCTCCTATTGTAAGAAAAGCATACCTCTTGACGCAACGTTAAAGTCAATAGGTAAAATCATTTTTTCATCTTTTTTAAAAATTCCGCATATAAAAAACGGGGGCGAAGCCACCCGTCTCTCAAAAACATATTATGCTGTTTGTAATTTTTTCTTATTTCCAATCAGCTGGCTAACCACAACCATACCGATGATTGCAACGCCAATCACATCCGTAAGTATGCCGGGATGAATCAATAACAGCCCTGCGCCAATGGAAATGCCCCGCATCACAGGGTTCATTTCCTTAAACATAAAGCCAATGATACCGGCGGCAATGGAAAACATACCCACAAAGGAGGTAATGACCACCTGCACGACCTGAATGGGTGTGGTATTGATAAACAGCAACGCCTCATTATACGCAAACACATAAGGGATAATAAACGCCGCTATGGCAAGCATGGTAGCATTAAAAGCAGTCTTCATGGGATTTGCCCCAGCAATGGCCGCTCCGGCATAGGCCGCCAATGCCACAGGAGGGGTAATATCCGCCACAATACCGAAATAGAATACAAACATATTTGCGGCGATAATATCCATGTTCATACCCGTAATTAAAATGGGGGCACAGGTGGTTGCCATAATGATATAGTTTGCCGTGGTGGGCACACCCATACCCAGAATGATACAGCACACCATGGTTAAAATCAGCGCAATCATCAAATTATCTCCTGCGATGGAAACAATGCCGGAAATAAAAATCTGGCCTAGGCCTGTCATGCTGACAACGCCGGCAATAATCCCTGCCATACCGCAGGCCGCCGCTACGGATAAGGTGCCTTTGCCGCCGTTTTCCAATGCCGTAAAGAACCCATCTACATTCATGCGGTATTCTTTATTAAACATACTCACGACAATGGCTACCAACGTAGCAAAAATTGCGGAACGTGACATGGTATACCCATCAATAATCATATAAACCAACATCACTAATGGCAACAGCAAATAAATATCTTTTACCAAATGACGGAGCTTGGGTAATTCCTCCTTTGGAATCCCCATCAGCTTCAATTTTCTGGCCTTAAAATGCACCATAAGGAAGATACCGGAAAAATACAAAAACGCGGGTAAAATGGCCTTTTGAATGATGGTGGCATATTCCACCCCGCACATCTCCGCCATCAAAAATGCGGCGGCACCCATAATCGGGGGCATAATCTGTCCGCCTGTGGAAGCGGCAGCCTCAACAGCACCGGCAAATTCCCCAGGATACCCTGTTTTTTTCATCATAGGAATGGTAACGCTGCCTGTGGTAACGGTATTTCCCACAGAGCTGCCTGAAACCATGCCGCATAATGCACTGGAAATAACCGCAACCTTCGCCGGGCCGCCGGAGCTTGCACCTGCGAAAGCATTTGCACATTGAATGAAAAAGTTTGAAATTCCTGTGGCCTCCAAAAATGCGCCAAAAATAATAAACAATACAATAAACGTAGAACAAACACCAATGGGCACGCCAATGACACCCGTTGTTGTATAAAATAAATTATAAATAATTCTTCTTAGGGGCAACCCAGAGCTAAAGGCATAAATCACAAAGCCCGTTGCCACAACAATAATGGGAATGCCCGTGACACGCCGGCAGGCCTCCGTCAGCACCAAAATGCCAATGATACCCATAATCACTTCCACTTGCCCGATTCTTGTTGCTTTTTGCAAAATATTGTTAAAATTGATTACATAGTAGAAAAAGCCGGCGGAGCCTGCAATCCCCATCACCCAGTCATACCAAGGAATATAATTGACCTTCTGCACCATGCCCTTTCTTCTGGGAAAAATGGTGAAAATCAATAGAATTACCATGCCCAAGAACAGGCACCGGCGAATCTGCTCTCCCCAATTTGCGAACAAATTCATATAAATTGCAAACAACGCAAATCCAATCAGCATACACCGCACTATGATCTTCGGCACACCTTCAAAAGGACGGGTATTCGACTCCCGATCATATTTTTTCATAACGGCTTCCAAATCCTGCAGAGTTTCTTCCCTTTGCAAGGGTGTTGTATTTACCGAGGATATTTTATCCTTCTTTTGAAACATCCCATTCTCCTCCTTTTGTTCTTTGTAGCACCAATTCTTCTTGTTTTTACCAACGTTTCTTTTCATAGGTAAACGTAGCAGCCCGCTCCCCCTTGCAAAGCGCCCGCAGGCTGATTTCCTTGCCGGCTACCGTTAAAATATGATCATACACCGGGCTGATATGATAAGCAAGGTCTGCAATGGGTCGGTCGATCCCTGAAACAATCATGGCGCCGTCCTCCCCATAGGATAAGGTCTGCCCCGGGGCAAGCTCCGTCTGCACGCCTGCACCAAAATTATAATATACGGTTTCATATACCACAATTTCTTCTTTTTCGATTCTATATCTATCCTCCACCGGGGATTGATTGACGGAATGCTTGAAACGCACAGAAAACTCCCCGCCCTCTTTCATGGGATAGCTTGCGAGAATTTCGCCTGTCTTCCCGTTCCGCACCACCAGGCAAGCCTCCGTAGGGTTCACAAGAAAAATAGCAGTTGCAATAATAACAGCCATTATTGCAACCACTATACCGGCTTTTCCCTTCAAACGCATTTTATGTTTCCCCAACAATTAGTTGAGCACACCAATCTCTTTGAAGTATTTTTCAGCACCGGGATGGAAAGGAACGGAAATCCCCTGTACGGCCAAGGCGGGATCCAATTCAGCAAACTTTGCATTGCTGTTTGCCAAAGCATCCTTATTTTCAAAGAGGGCCTTTGTCAGCTCATAAACAGCATCCTCCGTCAAATCATTCCCAGCAATTAATGTTGCCCGAACGCTTAAGGTCTGGACATCCTCAGGCACGGAGGCATAGGTTCCCCCGGGAATAATTGTTTTTGTATAAAAAGGATATTCAGCCATCAATGCCTCTGCGTGTTCATCATCAATGGAGAGCAAATTAATTTCTTTGGAAATGGATAAATCCACAACGGCTGTGGTCGGCGCCCCTGCGGTAATAAAAGCCGCATGAATTTTACCATCCTTGATGGAGTCTGCCGCATCCCCAAAGCTACCGTTTACCTTAACAATATCTTTATGAATATCAAGGCCATAAGCGGCCAAAATTTGCGTTGCATTAAACTCTACACCGCTGCCTGCATCCCCCACGTTTACCGTCTTTCCTTTTAAATCAGCAATACTGGTGATTCCCGATTCCGCAATCACTTGACAGGTTTCATCATAAAGGCCGGCAACTGCGGAAAAGGTATCAAAAGCACCGTCTGCCTCAAAAAGATCCGTCCCGTTAAATGCATAGTACATAACATCATTCTGTACAATGGCAATATCAGAAACCTTTTCATCAATATCTAAAATATTCGCCTTAGAGGCTCCTGTGGAAACCACCTTAAGGCTTGTATTTTCCATAGCATTATTCAAAACGGTAGACATTGTTCCGCCAACCGCATAGTAAGTACCTGTTGTACCGCCTGTGCCAAGGGTTAACTGAGCCGCACCGCCTTCGGCATCGTTGCCGCCGCCGCAGCCTGCGAAAGCCATCATTGCCACCACAGCCAAAGCCGTCACTGTTGCCAATTTCTTTTTCATTTACCCATCTCCTTCTCTTCCTTTTTCCTCTTTATGCAAATTATTTCATTTATATACAATTTTTATTTTATCATAAATATGGCCATACTTCAATGCAAAATTTATCGTTTCCCCGTGCAATTGCAATGTTTAATTCAGAATTTCAATATATTGCCTTAAAAAATAAACAATTTCATTCGTTTTTTTTATGGTTTATCATGCGAATTCTAATTAGTGCCAGAAAAATAAATATTTTGTTTTTTGAATACCGTACTAAAACCATTCTTTTTTTCTATCATTTTAATGTATTTTAATTATTTTTTTATTTGCCGCTGCATATATACCATTGCCGCGCATATCCCTGCAGCATTTCAGCCACTGGACAATTTCCTGCAAACTGTGTAAAATATAGATGAAATATGCCTTTATCGAAGGAGCCTCCCTATGTCTATACACACAATTCAATACGAAAGTATTAAAATCGAATTTGAACTCATTCGTAAGGATGTAAAATATATTAACCTTCGTGTAAACAAACACGGTAAGGTTGTTGTTTCTGCGTCTAAAAAAGTTCCCCTTTCTGTCATCAAGGAATTCGTTGAGGCAAAATCCTTATGGATTATTACCCATCTGGCGGAAATAGAACAAATTCGCCAAAGCCTGCCACCCACAGGCTTTCATGATGGAAAAACACTGTATTATCTAGGGGAGGCCTACAGCTTGGTCTTGTTAAAGGGCCCCAAAAAAATCATCCTCCATGAGAACAGCATCCTTATGTCCTCCCAAAGCACCACAGAGCAGGGGCTAAAAGAGGAATACCTCGCTTGGCTGAAAAAGCAGGCCACAGTAAAGTTTGAAGAAATTATGACCCGCATCTATCCTTTGGTTGCGCCTTATGGCATCCTCCGCCCATCCATACAAATCAGAAATATGAAAACCCTTTGGGGCAGCTGCACCACCGGCGGCCATTCCATACGGCTGAACCTCCAGCTTATAAAGGCCACAGAAAATTGTATCGAGCAGGTGGTACTGCACGAGCTTTTACACTTTCGATATAAGAACCATGGCAACGATTTTTATGACGCATTGGGCAGGCTTATGCCCGACTGGAAAGAGCGGAAAAATGCGTTGGAGTCGAAATATAGAGACTATGTGTGAAATTTGCTCCTATGTTTAGTTGACAAATCCCTTCAATAGGCATATAATAACTTAGATAGCATATCTTTTATATTGCCGCGGAGTGGAGCAGTCCGGTAGCTCGTCGGGCTCATAACCCG
>DCDZ01000042.1:0-6812 GCA_002316675.1 Tyzzerella sp. UBA1042 | reverse complement strand
GGTTCAAATCCTGCCTCCGCAATGAAAAAAACCCTTGAAACTACAATGTAGTTTCAAGGGTTTTTTATTTGTTTCAGGCTTTTTATTGAAAACCCATTTTCCCTTCTTCCCCAATCCCCTTCTTTTTTATCCTTTGCCGGGCATTTCATCATAGGAATGGAACATAGCATTTTGGGGAATACTTTACGTTGCGCCTCTTGGGGCAGATAGGGGCAGCCTTTGAAGCTCAATTTTTCCCTCTTACACATTGCTACGTTTCTATTTACATATTTTTATTTTCTTTCCATAGAAGCCTTCCTTTTAACGGAATATCTTTGTTTTCCCTCCACAGCAATTTTACCCTATCTTTATCTTGGCTACGTGCCAATTCATGGGAAAAATATAGTGTTAATTATCTTGACATTGCAAACAATACGATGTAGTTTCTATTGACAGATGACATAGTCTGTATTATCATATTTAAGACTAAAGTGCGGTAAAAAAGACAAAACGAGGTGCATAATGAGTAAACTCAAAGGACTACGAATCGGCGATTTGGAAATCAATGTGCCGATTATACAAGGTGGAATGGGCATAGGTATCAGCCTTTGGCGTTTAGCCGGGGCAGTTGCTGCCCAAGGCGGTGTAGGTGTAATATCGGCTGCGCAGCCGGGATTTTTAAAAGAACGTTTTTCCAAAGAACCCTTGCAGGCAAACCTTGAGGCTTTGGCGGAAAATATAAAAAAAGCGAAAGAAGTAAGTAAGGGCGGCGTCATCGGTGTGAACATCATGCGTGCCTGCACAAACTTTGACCAATATGTGCAATGCTGTGTACAAAGCGGTGCCAATATTATTATTTCCGGCGCAGGGCTTCCACTGGAATTGCCGGAGCTTCTGAAGGATACAAAGGTCAAATTTGCACCCATTGTTTCCTCTCTCCGGGCCACGCAATTAATGTTTAAAAGATGGGCCAAAAAATTTGGGCGTGTATCTGACTTTCTGGTAATTGAAGGGCCAAAGGCCGGCGGGCACTTGGGCTTTACACCGGAAGAAGCAGAAACCTTGACCAATGAGGACTATGATCAAGAGGTTGTAAAAATCGTAGACTATGTAAACAGCTTTGCAGAAAAATACGGCCCGATTCCCGTTTTTTTTGCCGGCGGCGTATACGACAGAGGCGACATTGACCACTATCTCACCTTAGGCTGCAGCGGCGTGCAAATGGCAACCCGCTTTGTGGCCACCCAAGAATGTGATGCGGCGGAGGCCTTTAAGGCAGCCTATATAGAAGCCAAAAAAGATGATGTGATGATTGTAAAAAGTCCGGTGGGTATGCCCGGCAGAGCCCTACGCAATGCCTTTACCACAGCAAGAGAAACAAGTCGTCAACCGGTAACCAGTTGCTTTGCTTGTATCGAGCGGTGCAATCCCGCAACCACCCATTACTGTATTTCTCGGGCGCTCATGGAAGCTGCTGTAGGAGAAAAAGACAATTCTCTGCTTTTCTGCGGCGAAAATGTATGGCGTGTGAACAAAATGACCACCGTGAAAGAAATCTTTGAGGAATTAAACAACTGAGATAAAAAAGACCTTGGAGGAAGCCCCCAAGGTCTTTTTTTCTGAATTTTTTGCCGCTGCAAGCCCTATGACAGGCTTCTTGCTACAAATTCTTCTATGTAACGCTCTTCACTTTTTTGCACATCTTTCTGGTATTGTGCCAGCTTTTTTTCTTTGAGCTTTTCTAATGTGGAGGATTCAATCTTCGCCTCTACAACCTCGCCTCTTTTTTTCTCTTCCTTCGCCTGCAATTCTTTCAGATACCTTTTTGCCTGCTGTATCTCCACCTCAAGCTTATACAAAAATCCGGAATACTCCATGGCTTCAATCACAGAAATCCCCGCCATTTTTTTGTTGTTGAATTCCAGATTCACACCCTTGAATCTGACCAAAAGGCTTTGAATTTTTTCATTCTGGGCATTCACCAAGGCCAGGATGTTCCCATGTTCAGCCTTCTTATTTTCCAAATGCTGATTTTTAAAATTCATTACAGATTCTAGCTGAAAGCTAAATTTTTTCATTGTACGCCTCCGTAGATATAGAAAGAAAAGTCTATTTTAAAATTTCCCGCATCTGTTTTACCGTTTCCTCCAAAGAAAATTTTTCGTCTACGCCCTGCATTAAAAAGGCATTGATTTTATCTATTTTAGAAATGGCAAAATCCAGCTTATGGTTTGTCCCATGCTTATAGGCACCAATGGAAATTAAATCACTGTTTTTTTCATAAATGCTAAGAATATCTCGCAGCTTTGACGCTAACTCCCGATGCTCTGTATCCGCAATGGCACTCATTAATCTTGATATGCTTGCATTCACATCAATGGCAGGAAAATGGTTGCCGTTGGCCAGCTTTCTTGATAACACAATATGCCCGTCAATAATACCTCTTACTGTATCGGCAATGGGGTCATTGGTGTCATCCCCCTCCACCAAAACCGTATAAATTCCGGTGATGGAGCCTTCTTTAAAATTCCCCGTTCTTTCAAGCAGCTTAGGCATTTCCGCATAAATAGAAGGGGTATACCCTCTGGCAATGGGGGGCTCGCCGATGGCCAAGCCAATTTCCCGCTGAGCCATTGCAAAACGTGTCAGCGAGTCCATCATAAGCAATACATCCTTGCCTTGATTTTTAAAATACTCCGCAATTGCAGTGGCCACCAAAGGGCATTTCATACGCAGCATGGCAGATTGGTCAGAGGTAGCCACAACCAAAACGGAACGCTTCAGCCCTTCTTCCCCCAAGTCTCTTTCAATAAACTCACGAACCTCCCGACCACGCTCCCCCACCAGGGCAATCACGTTAATATCTGTTTTTACCTTTCGTGCAAGCATCCCCAACAATGTACTCTTTCCCACACCACTGCCCGCAAAAATACCCATTCTCTGACCCTTGCCTATGGTAAGCAGTCCATCAATGGCTTTTACGCCAAACTCCATTTTCTCTTGAATGGGCGGTCTGGTCAGCGGGTTTGTGGCAACGCTGTCAACGGGGAAATAATGGTCTGTTTTCATTTCGCCCAAACCATCCATGGGCCTTCCCAAAGCATCAATAATACGCCCCTGCAAAAAATCGCCTACAGGTATTTTTAAACACTCATTTGTATTTTTCACAAAGGTGCCTGCGGAAACACCCTTCATGCTCTCATAAGGCATCAGCAGGATATGATCCTCTCGAAAGCCTACGGTTTCAGCCATGATTTGCCTTTTTTCACTTTCATTATAAATCATGCTGATTTCGCCGATGCTGGCTTTTCTGCCCGAGGCTTCAATGGCCATGCCCACAATATTTTCAATTTTTCCAATATGACTAATGGTATTGGAGCGTTTTATAACATCAACCATTTCATTAAACACCAGGATTCCCTCCCAGCCTTCCGGAGCTTTTCATAATCGTCCGAATATTTTCAATTTGTGTGCTTGCGCTGGCATCAATAATTTGATCCGGCAGCTCAATAATGCAGGTTCCCGGTGCCGAATCCTCCATAACCACAATTTTAATGTGCTCTGATAAATGGGAGATTGCGTCAATCAAGTCTGCATCTGACTCTATAATTAAGGAAGCGTCGTTTTTGGAAAGATAAATTTTTGCCCATTCCTTGCTTTTCATTTTGCTTGTGGCGGTCACAATCATTTTTTTGATAATTTCTCCGCTGGTTTTTAGGCTCACCTGTATCACCTTTTCCGCAATGGCAACAGACAAATCTCTCAGTTCCTCAATGTTTTTGGAAATCAGCAGATTTTTCTCGTTCTCATAGGCTTCCATCACATCTCTTACCTGCAGGAGAAAAACAGCCGTTTCTTCATCAAACTTTTCCTTATGCTCTTGATATGCCCTTTGATACCCTTCTTGGTATCCATCTTCGGAGGCTTGGGTAAAGGCAGTTTTTTTCAGTTCCTCGGCCTCCGCCTCCGCCTGCTGCCGGATCTCCTCCGCCTGCTTTTGGGCTTTCGCCAGGACTTCTTTTTCCTTCTCCAGAAACTCTGCTTCTCTTTTTTCAAATTCTTTTAAAAGCAGGGCATTGTTTTCCTCTTGAGGAAGGGCCACTTCGTCCTCTTCCTGCCCAATCTCTTCCGCAGCCTCTGCCATGGACTCTTCTTCAAAATCCGGAAAGGTAATATCCTCCTCCGGTTTCTTTGGGGACTCTCCTCCCCCTCCAAATTGGTCAAACTGAAAGGCATCTATTGTGCATTCTTCATTACGCAATAATATCATCCTTTCCACCTTTTGAAACAACAATCTGACCAGATTCCTCCAGCTTTCTGATTACGCCAACAATTCTCTGCTGTGCATCCTCAACATCTCTTACACGCACATTGGTTGTAATTTCAAGCTCAGATTTAATGGTTTCTGTCATACGGGCAGACATATTGGCAAACACAACATTTGCAACTTCCCCTTGGGCACCCTTCAGTGCATATACAAGGTCTTTCTGATCAACCTCACGAATGACACGCTGAATGGAAAGGTTGTCCATACCAACAATATCCTCGAATACAAACATTTTCTTGCGGATTTCTTCAACCAGCTCAACATCCTTCTTACTCAACTCATCGAAGATATATTTTTCATCGCCTCGGTCTACATAATTCATAACCTCAGCAATATAATCGATACCGCCAATTTTGGTATAATCCGTTGTCATTACGGAAGACAGCTTTTTCTCAATTTCCCGCTCTACAATTTTCATCGCCTCGGGTGCGGCACTGTCCATTTTGGCAATGGCCTCAACAACGGCAATTTTCCGCTGTTCCGGCAAACCGGCAATAATATTTGCCGCTCTGCCGGAGTCCATATAAGAAAGTACCAAGGCAATAGTCTGAGGTCTTTCATTGCTTAATATTGAAAAAATAGATAAATCATCATACTTACTGAGGAACGAGAACACCTTGCTTTTTAAGGTTTTTTCAACCTTGCCTAACAGCTGATGGGCAACATCCTCACCAAAGGCCTTTTCCAAAACGCTTTTGGCATAAT
The DNA here is from genome assembly GCA_002316675.1 of Tyzzerella sp. UBA1042. Lineage (GTDB taxonomy): Bacteria > Bacillota > Clostridia > Lachnospirales > Anaerotignaceae > Chakrabartyella. Next base: position 1,801 of record DCDZ01000042.1, on the reverse strand, counting down.
CAATGCCGCCCTCTGTAACCACCTTGTGAAGCATACAATTTTTATAAAATTCGTCTAAAATGCCCTCTGTTGTTTCCGACGGCAAAAAGCCCAGCTTGGCAACCTCAATGGTCAGCTTTTGCACTTCTTCCTCTGTTAAATATTTATAAACCTGTGCTGCTTTTTCCGCACCCAGGGAGATTACAACTGCGGCAGCCTTCTGTTCCGGTGTAATACCAACCTCTTTTGCCACTTTATTCCCCTCCCTTTAGCCATGTTCTAATCAGCTGTGCTGAAATTTCTGGATTATCCCCCGCCAGTTCTCTCACCTTATTTTTCAACTCCAAGCCTTTTTCGTTGGATAAATTTAATATCTTATTCTCCGCATCTTCCTGCTGCTTTTGCTTCATCTTCTTCAAATATTCATCGGGAGAGATGGTGGCCTGCATCGGCATATCTGCGGCTTCCATAAGTTTTTTCTTCTTTCTTCTTCTGGAAAGAATTAAAATAATTGTTACCAAAAGAATCAAAAATACGCCTGATGCAATGGACCCGATAATAATCCAATTATTCCGCCCCAAAGTATCTAAGTCTACCGGTATCTCGTCACTTCCGAAGAACGGCGCCGCAACAACGGCAATTTTATCCTCCTGGTTTGCTTTCTCAATGCCGGCGGCATTTCCAATCAATCCCTTTAAGTCTCTCTCGGAGATATTCCCCAAGGTTTCGCTGTTAATTGCAATGGAAACAGAAATATCTTTAATACTGCCGGAATCGATCTGCACCTGCTCTTTCAGCTGATTTACCAAGTAATCAATGGTATTTTCCTGCTTATAATAGCTTTCTGTGCCATCCGCCTCCACTTGGGAATAGGTAGGCACCTCCGCATTGGTCTCTGTTCCGGGAACACCCCCGGCAGTGGTGCCATCCCGCACAATTTCAACCCCGTTGGTTTCTGTACTGGGAATGCCCTTTTCCGCATCCTCCTTGGGTGTCGCATGATTGATAATTTCCTGAATTTTTTTATCCACATCAACGGTGGTTCTTACGGAAACCTTAACATTATCCGCTCCGTAAATGGGGCTTAGCACATTAAAAATCTTCGCCCTTATGGAATCATCCATATGCTTTTCAAACTCGATTTTCAGCTTGTTTGACCCTGTATCTATACTATCTCCCGTTGGAGAAACATCATTCCCGTTTCCATCCAAAACCACAACATCTTCCAATTCCATGGATGGAATGCTTTTGGAAACCAGCCTTTGAATTCCCTTTACCTGCTCGGCCGTAGGGGAACCTCCGTCTTGCATAATTACAACTACGGAAGCCTGTGCCTTTTGCACGCTGTCGGCATCTAAAACATATTTTTGATCCTCAGCCAAAGCAATGGTCACCTTTGCATCCTTTACGCCTTGGAACAGACGAATGGTAGCGCCCATTCTGTTTTGCAGTTCAAACAATAAATAGCTGTTTTTTTCAAAATCCGTCGTTGTTAGCCCAATATTGTCTTTAAACACATCATATGTAAAACCGCTTTTGGGATAACCCTCGTAAACAAGCTGTGCCTTCAGCTGCTCCTCCTGCTCCTTCGGAACATAAATAACGCCATCATTTCCATATTTATAGTCAACACCTTTTTCTTGCAGCAGGCCTATAATCTCGCTTGCCTCTTGTTGATTTAAGCCGCTGAAAAGGGTCTCATAGGGCTTATTATTCAATATAATAGCAGTGCCTACGGAAAAAATAATAACTGCCAAGGCCCCAATCAATATCCATTTCTTCATTTTAGGACTAATTTTTTGCAATAAACCTTTGCCTCTTT
>DCDZ01000030.1:75149-81792 GCA_002316675.1 Tyzzerella sp. UBA1042 | reverse complement strand
TACAGTTTGCGGAAACTCAAGAATCTCTAACCCTCCTGCTACGAAAAAATTTATTTCTAATTTCAGAAATTAGTGCTATACTTTACTGACAGAACAGAGAAGCTTATATAGATTTTTTAATCTCTCATCAGCTTTTTTGCTCTATTGAAAATGCATTGTATCGGGTAAGCTATAAACTTTTTTAGGAGAAAACAAATGACAAACAAGCAAAAAGTATGGGGGCTTGGGCTACTGACCGTTTTTTTATGGGCATCCGCTTTTCCCCTCACAAAAATCGTACAGGAACAATTCACCTCAAATTCTTTGGGCTTCTTACGCTGCAGCATCGCCTCCATTTTATTGCTGCTCATGGGAAAATGCAGCCATATACGGAGGCCTCAAAAGCAAGATATTCCTTGGTTTTTTCTATCCGGCGGACTAGGCTTCACCATTTATATGATTGCCTTCAACACCGGCATTCAAACCCTGACCTCTGCCACCTCCAGCATCGTGATTGCCATTACCCCAATTTTAACGGCCATTGCAGCTGCAAAGCTATATCAGGAAAGAATTCGACCCCTTGGATGGATTTCTATCTTCATGGCTTTTGTGGGCGTTTTGATTCTTCTTCTTTGGGAGGGCATTTTTTCAATTAATATTGGTTTAATTTGGACCGTCTGTGCTTCTCTTGTTTTCTGTAGCTATAATATTTTAAGCAGAAGGCTTTCTCAGAAAAAGGGATATTCCTCTCTGGAAATTGTGACCTACAGTATGCTATGCGGCGCAATATTTCTTGGATTTTGGTGCTTAAAGGGATTTCAAGAGTTATCAACTGCCAGTGCAAAGCATATCCTTGCCCTCGTTTACTTAGGCACTTTGCCCAGTGCCTGCGCTTATTTTTTCTGGGGAAAAGCTATGTCTTTGGCAGAACGCACCAGCGAAGTAACCAATTTTATGTTCGTTACCCCCCTTCTTTCCACGATCATGGGGTTTCTGCTCCTAAAAGAAGTCCCGAATACGGGAACCTTTATTGGCGGCACAATCATTATCATCAGCATTATTGTATTCAACTTAAAGGGGAAATAAGACATTTACATCAAAATTTCACTCTATGCGGTACCTTTTGCACCCATAGCTTACATAATAGCAGTTCTCACAAACCGTTATAAAAAAACAAGGCAATGACCCTTTTTGAGGATTATCGCCTTGCTGCTATTTTTCTCTAAAATGCTTATTTTTTAATAATTAATTCCTGGCCGATATAAATCTTTTTCGGGTCTTTGATCTGGTCCTTATTATATTCATAAATGGTTCTCCATTGGGTGCCATCGCCCAAAAGAGTATTTGCAATTTTCCACAAGCTATCGCCCTGGGTAACCTTATAAACCTCATAAACAACCTGCTCAGGTGCTTTTTCGGGCGCCTCTGCTACAGGCACTTCAACTACCTCGGGTACAAGCTGCACTTCGGTCTCCACAACTTCCTCGGGTACTGCAGCAGGCACAGAAACCGTACGGATCCGGCCTTGAGGCTCTGCATATTCCGCTCCAATCACTCCGCCCAAGGAATCCACATATTGAATCAACGCTTCCGCATCCACAATACCGGTATCTTGCTGGAAGGAGCCTTGAGTCAAGGCATAATAGGTATCTCCGCCCTCTGCCTGAAAGCTATTTACAACAACCGTATAGTTTGCCTTTGGATCAAAGTCCTTACCGCCTACGCTGGTAATTGTCACACGGGTTCCCGGTGCCGCAGGTGCGAAATATGTAGAATCGGGATACTGGGCACCATTTTTATATTCTACAGCGGTATGAATGGTATATTCTACCCCGGCAACCTGAGGGAAGCCGCCCAAGGCTGTCGGTGTACAGAAGGTGGACGCCTCTAAAATTTCCAAAAGCTGCTCCCCTGTCACTGTTACCAAGGCCACCGTATTACCATAAGGGAACACCGTATACAGCGTATTCATGGAAATATCACCGGCAGGAATGCTGGCACGAATGCCGCCGCCATTGGAGAGGGCAGCATCCACACTGACCTCCAGATTTTGCTCCTTGGCATATTTTTTGCCCACATACAGGAAGGCATCTGCGGCAAAGTCCCCTAAATTGGTTTCCTCTGTACGCACACCGGGCTCTCTTTCCCCATTTAAGGCCACCTCTGTTTTTGCGAACAAGCCTGCATAATATGCATCCACCACTTCTTTGTCCGCCGCTACCAACTTGGCAAGCGCTTCATCATAGTTGCCGATATTTGCCGCATACTCCCCAGCGCTAATCAGCTTTGCTGTGGCTTCCTTTGTGTCTTTATCTAACACAACTGTACCGACATTTTCCAAGTAAGAGCCCGCACTTACAATGCGTGTACCATTAACCACCTCGCCGCCATCCATCACCGTATGACTATGGCCGTCAATCATAAGGTCTATTCCCTCCACGGCATTGGCAACGTCAATGGAACGTCTGCCAATGCTTTCATCATCAACACCCAAATGGGTCACTGCAACAATATAGTCGCATCCCTTTTCCTTAAGGGCATCCACCTGGGCCTGTGCCGCTGCAAACAGCTTCTCTCCGTCAAGGAAGTCTACATCCTTTACACTACTGGGACTGGATTTTGTTTGGGTTTCCGGGGTATCCAAACCAAATACACCGATTTTCATGCCGCCTTTCTCAATCACAATATTGTCACCGAAATATGGCTGATCTGTCCCCTTCTTTAAAACATTCGCAGCCAAAACAGGAATATTTGCTTTCTCTAACACTGCAGTATTCTCCAGCAATGCATCAAAACCGAAGTCAAATTCATGATTTCCTAAAACAACTGCGTCATACTCAGCCGCAACAAGATATTTGGACGCCGCAATGCCCTTAGAATGATTCACTAATGTGGTGCCCTGAGAAAAATCCCCCGCATCCAACAGGATAACATCTGCGCCCTGGGCGGTATAATAGTCCTTTAAGCCTTTCACCCCGGCAATGCCAATGGCCTTTTCCTCTGTCTGATAATATCCATGCATATCATTGGTATGGATAAAAACCAGCTTACCATCCATCGTCTCAGCCAATGAAGGAACAGACATCCCCGTCACCATCGTGAAGAACAGCAAAAAAGACAGAACCTTCTTTCCATATTTCATAGTAATCCTCCTTTTATTCTGAAATAATATTATTTGGTAATCATATCACTTTCGGGGAAGAAAAGGAACCATATATCCTTGTTTTTGATACAAAAATTACATAAATTTTACATTTATTTCTTGTTTTTTTTTGCTTTTTATCTATATTTTATTTCTAAGAACATGGTGCTTGATCGCCTATTTTTAAGTTCCAAACACAACGTATTTTTTCAAAAAAATAAGGACGTCAACAAAGTTGACGTCCCAGAGGCCGGCAAAGCCGCCACTTTTTCTTTATTTCAATTTCTCCATTAGGGCAGGCTTTTTTCAACCGCTGCAATTCCTGCCGCCTCCGGCGTAATCATGCCTTCCTCCGTCACAAAAACCATCAGTTTTTTTGGCCCTGCCATATAAAAGTCAAGAACTGCAGTTTCCTCTAATATTTTTTCCGCATTTTCCAAATATTTAGGAGGGTTCTTCTCAATATCTGCCTTAACAATATTTTTCATATATTGCTGCTCCGTCGTATTCGCCGGCAAGGTAACAACATCAGAGAGGGACTTTCGCGCACCCGTCTTCAAATCATAGGTAGAGCCTATGGTATTCCACTTCTCATCCTCCGCCCCTTCACGGGTTCGAGCCATGACACAAAAGGAAAAAAGGTTCTCATCATAATAAGGGGTGCTAAATAAAAGTGAATACTCCCACCGTACAAATTTCTCCCCCTTCTCCCGGGCTTCCGTCTGCACCTTATCTTTATGTTCCGACAAGTAAACCTCCAAGCTTTTCTTTGCCCAAGCGGACACCTTCTCATTGATTCCTTTTGCGTTGCTCCCGAAAACAGCTTCATTTAACTGGGGATATCTAGCAGAGGTTTGGATCAAAACCTCGCCGTCCTCCCCTTTTGCTTCCTTATTATATGTAACCGTAGAATAGCCGTCCTCTTTTTCCGCAATGGTAATAGAAGCTGTTTTTTCCGTAGCATCCCAAGTCAGATTGCCATCAAAATATCCTACCACCACTCTTAAGGGAATCATCACCGAGCCGTTGATCATTTGCACCGGCTCCTCCATGATGGTTCGCCCGCCTTTGAATGTTTTTTTCCCTACCCAAAACGTGGCCTCCCGGTCCCCTCTTTTCAAAAATACAGATTTGTCTTTTGCATTCCAAACAACCTCAACCTCCATGGCCTCCATCACCCCACGCAGAGGCACCAAGGTCCGCCCATTTAAAATGACCGGCTGCTGGCCTTGAAAAACAACCTCATAGTTATTTACAAAAACCTTCACGCCCTCTGCCGCCAGTGCAGGAACCCCAGAGGAAAGCATCGTAAGGGCACAGGCAAACGCCAAAAATTTTTTCTTCATTATAATCCCTCCACAAAATTTCAGACGAAACAGTATCCAGAAAAATGATTTCATTCATTTTTTTAGTATACCTTATTTTTATTGCTAATCTTTTAGGAAAATCCGTCGATTTTCTTACGTTTTTCCCTCTTTCGCAGGGAAAGACGCAACAGCATTGCCCCTACTCTATATATAAGAAGGACAATTAGGGAGCTGCCTCCCCCATGGTGCCAAACAAAATCCCCTCATAAAGATGCAAAATATCTTGTTTTGTGCTATGATTTACACAAAAGTATTGCTTAGCAAAAGAGGTGTTCCAATGCAAAAGAGAGAATTTTTTATCCCTTCCTCAGATAAAATACATAGGCTCCATGTTATTTCCTGGCAAGGGGACGGGCCTATTTTGGGCGTGCTGCAGCTTGTACACGGCATGGTGGAGTTTATTGACCGCTATCACGAATTTGCCGCCTTTCTTTGCGAAAACCAGATTGCAGTGATGGGGCATGACCATCTGGGCCACGGCCGCAGCGTATCCTCGGAGGAGGAATTGGGCTTTTTTCATGAAACCGATGGGCGCAAGCTTTTAATCCAAGATATGCATCTGGTTTCAGCGGAAATCAAACAGCAATACCCAGGCTTACCCCATTTTATTCTGGGGCATAGCATGGGCTCATTTTGTACAAGGAAATATTTAACCCTTTACCGAAATACAGTGCAGGGTGCCATTCTTATGGGTACCGGAAATCCTACCGTTGCCATGACGAGATTTGGAAAGCACCTTGCCAATTTTCTTGAGAAAAAATATGGCGGCCATTATCGCAGCACAATTTTGGCAAAAATAGCCTTCGCCAATTATCTGCGTCATATCAAACATCCGAAAACGGAGAAGGATTGGATCAGCCGGGACGAGGAAATTGTTTCCGCATATGTGTCAAACAAATATTGCTCCTTTCTATTTACCGTCTCCGCTTACAAGGACTTGTTCTCTCTGGTGGCCTATGACGTGAAAAAACTGCACCTTGATAAAATCCCTCGCCGCCTTCCTATTTTGATCGCTTCCGGCGCCATGGACCCTGTGGGAAATTGGGGGAAGGATCCAAAGAAGCTCTATAAAACCTATCTCTCCCAAGGCTTTACGGACGTTGCCCTAAAGCTGTATCCTCAAGGGAGGCATGAAATGCTCAACGAGCTGAATCGGCAGGAGGTATATATGGATATTCGGGATTGGCTGCTTCGGTATATTGGGGATACCAGAAAATAATTTGTTTCCCCATCGTTCTTTTTAAGTTTTTCTTGACATTCCTTTTTCTATGGTATATACTAATATTAATTTCGTATATATGATTATTCGCTCTTAAGTTATAGTTGATAATTATTATCTGACTATTGCTTAAGAGTTTTTTTATTTTGTATGCCCGAAATAATATTTTTAGGAGGTACTGATTATGGATAACGGTACAGTAAAATGGTTTAACGCAGAAAAAGGGTTTGGATTTATAACACCTAACAACGGCGGAGAGGATATATTTGTACATTTCTCCTCCATCCAGACAAACGGTTACAAATCTTTAAATGAAGGTCAGGCAGTGACATTCAGCACAGAGCCCGATCCCAAGGATAGCCGCAAAACGCGTGCTGTCAATGTTTTCGCAAACTAAGCCTTCTACATGGCCACCCCTCGGGGTGGCTTTTTTTGACGATACAACCTGCACACTATCACATCTACTATAAAAATGGGGCTATAAGATCAACTCTTATAGCCCTTTCTTTTCTCAAAAATTATTTTACCGTGACCTTCGCCCGCAAAAACTTCAACAGCTCCAGAACAAAATCCAATTCTTCCTCAGAATAATCATAAAAATGCGTATTCAGTATCTCCAGCTTGGAGCGCTCTGCCGCTCCCTCGGCTTTCTCTTCACCCTTTAATAAATAGTCCGCAGAAACATGAAATATTTCAGAAAGCTTATACAGCTTTTCCAAGCTGATGCCGCTCTCTCCCCGTTCCACCAAACCAATAAAGGAGGGGGATACCTCCAACATTTCGCAAAGCTTTTCTATGGTCAATCTATTTTTTAATCGCTCATTTCTGATTCTCAGTCCCATTTCCTTCTGATTATACCCCATAAAAACACCTCTTCTTTAGTTTATCGGAATAGAGCGGGATTCACTATCAAGTCCCACTACTTAAAAAAATAAT
>DCDZ01000030.1:27350-74997 GCA_002316675.1 Tyzzerella sp. UBA1042 | reverse complement strand
ATTATTTTTTTAAGTAGTGGGACGATATTATTTATGAAGGCTAAAAAATATCATTCCAAACGTATACAAGGAGGAATACTTATGCTGTCTTTGGGAAGGAATCCGGGGGAATATATTGTGATTAACGGCAACATTTTTATCAAAGTGGTGTCCAATAACGGCTCTTTGGGGCTGGCCATCGATGCCCCTCGCAATATCAATATTGTCAGGGGAGAGGTTTTTGAAAAAACAAATCCCGTGCCGAGCTGCATAAGGCGCTTGCAAACCATAGACGGGCAAAGGGAAGAAAAATAACTTTTGTTTTTTATCTGCACCATCGGTGGGCCCCCGTTGGTACAGTTAAAAATATACATTCACAATGCAGAGAAAACGGATTTTCTCGAAGGGTACATATAAGGAGGTAACAAATATGAGAATTCAACACAATATTGCGGCATTAAATGCTCACAGACAGTTGGGTGGAAATAACAACGCTGTAAGCAAAAACCTTGAAAAATTATCTTCCGGTTACAGAATTAACAGAGCTGGCGACGACGCTGCAGGTTTGGCGATCTCCGAAAAAATGAGAGCGCAAATCAAAGGCTTGGAAACAGCAACAAAGAATGCAAACGATGGTATTTCCTTGGTGCAGACAGCAGAAGGTGCTTTGACAGAAGTGCATTCCATGCTAAACCGTATGACAGAGCTGGCTACACAGTCTGCAAACGGCACTTATGATAACGATGTTGACCGTGATAACCTTCAGAAGGAAATTGACTCTCTTACAAGCGAAATTGACCGTATTGCAGAAAGCACAAACTTCAACGGCATCAACCTGCTGGATGGCAGTGTAAACAAAGCTGCATCTATTACCACAGGTAAAATTGATGTAACAGGCCATGCAGTAACCTCTGGAACACTGGGAGAATTCAGCGGTGCCGTAGATGGTAAAAAAGATGGTGCTGTGGCTGCTGTCGGCTACGAAGCCAAATTTTATGTTGGTGATATTACAAACAGCGCTTCTGGTGCAAAAAATCTTGTTTTCAATTACAAAGACAATACAGGTGCAAGTAAAACAGCTACATTGGCGATTACTGCTGGGGCTAGTATCTCCACAGATAACATGAAAGACGCACTGAATGGTGTAACAGTATCAGGAATAACCGTGACCGATACTGGTGTGGATTTTGGAGCTACAGGCGTTCAATCAGGTTCATTTTCTGATCTTTATGATGTACTATCAGATGGAAATGTTCTTACCATTAAGGCTAAGGCCGACAAGACCGACGTGAATGAGAATACAATTGACGGAAGCAAATTAGGTGGCATTTCTGTAGATGCAACTGGCCTTGACGCAGCAGACGTAGCTGCTTCTGAAGCTGCTCTTAAAGAAAAGTATGATGGTACAACAACCAACAATATCACCTTTGGTTCAGCTGCTGGTGAAGCAACAGCTTATAATGCAGGCTCTACTGGTTCTTATCAGGTTGCCAGCACAAAACTTACTTTGGATTCCACTGCAGCAGGAGAGAATAGCCATAACAAAGCAATTACCGTTGGTGAAATGACCTATGTAATCCAAAATGGTGCTGAAGAATTAAAAGGCTTAGACGGCAAAACAAAAGATACAGACTACAAAGTGGTAACTGTTGAGGCCTCCGATAATGCAGAAAAAATTGCTGAAAAGCTTGCTGCTGCCATCTCCGCTAATGAAGGAACAGGCACAGGTAAAAATGGTGGTTATGTTGCTAGTGCAGCAAGTGGTGTTATCACAATCAGTGAATCCACAAACAAAGGCGCCGACATTCTCGCTGCTGGAACTGCTGGTAAAGGTTCAGAAATCGCTAAATCCAGCGAATTAACTTTGAAGGCTGCTGAAACCTTAAAAGGCAATGGAACATTGGCAACCTTTGATGCTTCCAAAATTGCAAATGGTACAAATATTGCAGTAAACGGCAAAAATTATACCTTTGTAAACAGCGATTTTGAAGAGGTTGCTGATGGAGCAATGAAGCTTGTATATTCCAAAACTGCAACAAATGAAGATTTAGCAAAATTGTTGGCCGATAAATTGACTGATGATGGGGCAACAGGCATTTCCGCAGATGGCGCATCTGTTAAACTGACAGATTCCAGCGTCACAACTGCTGCTACAGCAGAAGGCGCCGGCCTTACATTGCAAATTGGTGATACTGCAGAAAACTTCAACAGAATTTCTGTAAAAATTGGTTCAACCAGTGCAGATTCTTTAGGCATTGGCGATATCAATATTAGATCAGTAGAAGGGGCCGCAGCGGCAATAGATAAAATTAAAAACGCAATCAACACTGTCTCCTCCACCCGTGGTGATTTGGGTGCAATCCAGAACCGTCTGGAGCACACCATCAACAATTTGGGAGTTGCAACAGAAAATATGACAGCTGCTGAAAGCCGTATCCGTGACGTTGACATGGCAAAAGAGATGATGGACTTCACAAAGAACAACATCTTAACACAGGCTTCTCAGGCAATGCTTGCGCAGGCAAACCAACTGCCTCAGGGCGTATTGCAGTTATTACAGTAAGAAAATAAATAAAAATGGCTCCCCCAGTCATTTTCAGCAGGATAGGCCAAGCCTATCCTGCTTTTTAAAAAAGGTGCCGACTTTGCCGACACCTTTTTCCCATATGTAAAGGTACTCCCTCCACAGCATTGTGGCTCTCTTTTACTCTGCCGCAGGGTTCTTTCGCATCGCCTGTATTTCCGCAAAATCACAAAACGCCTGCTTGTAAATCTCCTCTGTCAATATGGTGATATACGCATTTTCCAGCGCCTCATACTCCTCCCAAGCGTCACAGGTCTCTATCATTTTTTGAAACTGAAGGGCCTTTTGGGCTTTCAATTCCTTTAACCCATCATGTGCTGTCAGCAGTCCATAATAAAGCTCAGCCACCTGCGTATGCACAAATGCGTTTAAATTTTTTTCTAATGTGTGGTACATAAATACACGCTCCTTATTCCTTTTCTACATTTTAAGGTTTCTAAGATTTCTGAACCGCACTTTCCATACTTTGCTTTATCTTATCACCTTGAATGCCGGCTTTTGAAGGAATTTTGCAGACCTTCCCTTCCCATGGAAAATGAAAATACTTTCCATATTGCCATGAATTTTTAAGGAACTGATTTCCAATTTTTTTATTGATGCAGAAAGGTACCTCTACTTTTGGATCTTTATTATATATGAGAATTTCCCTTAATACAAATTTAAGTAAGCACCCACAGCAAAAAAAGCCCCTCTCATGCATGATGAGAAGTGCTTTTTTTCTAAATCTTAAGTAATATCTTCAACGCTTTGTACGTTCTTTTCCTCTTTTGTATAAAAATATGCTTATACAATACCAAAAGAGCCTAATGCAATGATGACCATTGCAGCAATGGTAGGAATAACTACCGTAACCATACCAAGATGCGCATAGCTTTCCTTATGGGTCATGCCAGTGATACCAAGAAGTGTGATAACCGCACCATTATGAGGCAAGCTGTCTAAACCACCGCAAGCAACTGCAGCCACTCTATGCAGAACCTGAATATCAATGCCTCGTGCCACAGCCTGATCCATGAAGGTCTGTCCAAAGGCTTCCAGCGCAATACTTACACCGCCGGAAGCAGAACCGGTAATACCGGCCAGAACCGAGCTTGAGATTGCTGTTGTAATCAAGGGGTTTGACGAAATACCCATCAATGCACCGCCGACAATACCGAAGGCTGCAAGGGTTTTAATAACATTACCGTAACCAACCTCACAAGCTGTATTCATAATAGCAAGGAAGGAGCCCTGCACACCATCTTTCAAGGTTGTCATAATACCTTTTTTGAATCTCTTCACATTTAATACAATTGCGACAAGAATTGCAACAATTAAAGATGAAATCAAGCTCCAGTTTCCAAGTACGGAAGAAGGCGCAATGTTATACTTTACTTCTAAATAGGAGAAATCCATATTGGGGAACACCATCTTTGAAAGAACAAAGTTACCAATTAATACAATTAAAATGGGCAGAATTGCTGTAGCGAAATTAGGCAAATTTTCTGAATCTACTGTGTTTAAGTTTTCATTCGGATGATTTCCGTAACCTTCGCCGGCTTTTCTTGCTTTGACAGCTCTTGAAATAATCCAAAGCGTACCGCCAAAGAACATTACGATGGCTGCAGCAAAACCTAAAACAGGGGCTGCAAAAAGGTCCGTCCCCAAATATTTCATCGGGATTGCATTCTGAATCTGGGGGGATCCGGGCAGCGCTGACATGGAGAATGTAAGTGTACACATACCGATGGTAGCGGGCAACAGTCTCTTTGGAATGTCTGCCTCTCTAAACAAAGCAGCACCGATTGGATAAAGCGCGAATGCCGCAACAAACATGGAAACGCCGCCATATACAATAATACCGCCGGCAATAACAATTGCCCAGATTTCTTTGCCTTTACCTACTTTTTTTGCGATAAACATCGCAATGGAATTTGCTGTTCCGGTATCGTCCATAACCTTGCCAAACAAAGCGCCAAGCAAGAATACCGGGTAATAGTTTTTCACATAATTTGCTGCATTTGACATAAATGTCTCTGTGTAAGTAGCCAAAAAATGGACTTCTCCGCCGTCAAACATTGAGAAAGTTGTTGCAAGTAAAGCTAAAATGGGTGCTAAAAGAATAACTGACCAACCTCTGTAAGCAAGGTAAATCAAAAGGCATAAAGATAATAGAATACCTAATAGTCCTAACATTGTTTGCCCTCCTAAAATATTGTAATAATACCGCTGTTATTTTCTTTGTGTCTTAATCACCTTCAAAATCTTTGCATATCAATTTGTAAAAATAAAATCATTCCTTAACGAGGCCCATTGGTTCGTCCTTGAAAATTCTTTCATCCATAAGCTTCACTTGACCGTCTGTTTTTGGAACAAATCCCATAAGATCAATGATTTGTGTTTGAATATCAATGCCAGGAGCAACCTCAATCAGATAAACGCCGTCTTTTCTAAGCTCAAAAACCGCTCTTTCTGTGATATACATAACGGGCTGATTGGTTTTATTTGCATAGGTTCCACTGAACGTAATATGCTCAACTGCCTGCAAGAATTTTTGCTGAGCGCCTTCTTTCGTAATCAGAATTTTACCATCCTGCACTGCCGTTTTCAATCCGCCTGCCGTAAAGGTTCCGCAGAAAAATACCTTTTTTGCATTTTGCGTGATATTGATAAAACCGCCGCAGCCTGCAATTCTGGGGCCAAACTTACTTACATTGACGTTACCCTCACTATCTGCCTGGGCAAGTCCAAGAAACGCAAGATCAACGCCGCCGCCGTCATAGAAATCAAATTGATACGGCTGATCCAAAACGCAATCTGCATTGATGCTGCCGCCAAAGCCTGTGCCGCCTTGGGGGATTCCGCCCACAGGGCCAACCTCAACGGTCAGTGTCATAAAATCTCCAATGCCCTCTTCATTTGCCACACCCGAAACATATTCCGGTGCGCCGATCCCCAGATTCACCACGGTATCTTTTTTCAATTCCATGGCCGCACGCCTAGCAATAATTTTTTTCGCATCCAATTTCAGTGCGCCGATGCTATCTGTTGTAACACGGATTTCTCCGGAAAGGCTTGGATCATACTTGCGGTTCAGACATTGCTGATGTTCTTCTTCCTTGGATAAAACAATACCATCCACATAAACCCCGGGGATTTTTACAAGCTTGGGATCCAATGTGCCGCCCACAACAACAGATTCTACCTGTACAATTACCTTGCCGCCGCTGTTTTTTGTGGCCTGTGCCAACGAAGTAACCTCAAAGGGTGCTACTTCCTTTTCCAAGGTAATATTTCCATGCTCATCCGCGTATGTGCCGCGAATAAAACAGATGTTGATGGGCTGTGCCTTGTAAAGAAGCTGTTCCTTCCCGCCAATTTCAATCAGCTCCACCAAGTCTTCTGTGGTGATATCATTCAGCTTACCACCTTGATTTCTGGGATCCACGAAGGTATTCAGCCCAACATGGGTTAAAGTCCCGATCTTATGGGCAGCAATGTCTCTGTAAAGCTGACAGAGGGTGCCCTGTGGGAAGTTATAGGCCTCAATTTTATTATCAATAGCCAACTGCCCCAGCTTGGGTGCCAAGTTCCAATGTCCGCCAATGACCCTTTTGGTCATACCCTCATGGGCAAAATGGTCTACACCGCTGCCGTCACGATTTCCCAGTCCCGCCGCATATAACAGTGTTAAGTTGCGGGGAGCCCCTGTTTCAACAAATCTTTTTTCAATTGCAGTGGTGAGTGTTTCCGGCAGACCGCAGGCTACAAATCCGCTCACGCTTACGGTGTCATGATCCTGTACCAGCAAAGCCGCCTCTTCTGCACTATAAATTTTAATTTTTTTCATTTTAAATACCTCGAATCGCTTTTTTTTGCGGCTTTACCCCAAAAGGGGTAAAGCCAACTATTATAGTTATCTAAATGAAGGTTTTTCTTTATTTAAAAATGCATTCATGCCAACTTCTTTGTCTTCTGTTGCAAAGCAAAGGCCAACCAAGTCTTTCTCAAATTCCAATGCATTGGAAAGGTCTAAATCTGCGCCTTTATTAATTGCAAGCTTCGCATACTTGATTGCTACAGGGGATACTTTAAAAATATCTTCCATCATAGCTTTTGCTGCAGGCAATAATTCTTCCGGTGCAACCACCTTATTTGCCAAGCCGAACTGCAATGCTTCCTGGGCAGAAATAAACTTACCGGTATAAATCATTTGTTTTGCAAGGCCTGCGCCAATCAATCTGGGCAGTCTCTGTGTGCCGCCGAAGCAAGGAATGATACCAAGAGTAACTTCGGGCTGGCCAAACTGTGCTTTTTCAGAAACAATTCTAATATCGCAGCTCAAGGATAATTCACAGCCACCGCCAAGGGCATATCCGTTTACAGCGGCAATAACCGGCTTGGAAAGAGCTTCAATTTTATTGAATGTGGATTGTGCATAGCCTGCATAATCTCTGCCGTCTTCACTTTTGTATGGCTTCATCTGAACGATGTCTGCACCGGCAACAAAAGCCTTGCCTTCACCGGTAATAATTACACCGTACACTTCTTTTTCTGCTGCTGCATAATCAAAAATCAGGTGAAGCTCATCCAATGTCTCGCTATTGAGTGCATTCATAGACTTTGGACGGTTCATGGTAACAATGAGAATGTTGTTTTCTACCTCGATTTTAATACATTCTAATTTTGCTGCAAGCTCTTCAAATTTCATTTTAGTTCCTCCTTATTCATATCACACGTTTTTGGTTAAATTATACAATTTTTTTATAAAAATCCCTTATTTTTTGGGATGCACTCTAAAAATGAGTGTAAAAATAACATTAAAATCAACACAACAAAAGTTGTATAATTTCAATGGATATTTTTGTTATTTTTTTGGTTCATTTTGCCTCAACTATTTTCGATGAAATTGCTTTATATCATGCTTCGCTATTTTCTTGTAAATTGCACTGCGATGGATTCCTAATTCATCCGCCGCACTTTGGCAATTCCACTCATTTCTGGTTAATGCTTCTATGATAATATTTTTTTCGTAATCATCCATGACTTGGCTCAGTTTCTTTCCGTCGCTTTCTTCAAATGTACCAAAGCGATGTCTGGATCCCATTTTACTGGGCAAATCAGATAACTGAATGGTGAAATTTTCACAGGAAGCATAGGCGCTTTTAATTACGTTGTCCAGCTCCCGTACATTTCCCGGCCAAGAATAGCTTTTAAAGCATTCCTTCACCTCTTTTGAAAGGGTGATCGCCGTTTTATAGTCATTATTCAGCCGCTTTAGAAAATGATTTGCAAGCTCAAGTATATCCTCTTGACGCCCCCTTAAGGGAATCATTTCAATATTAATTACATTCAGCCTATAATATAAATCTTCACGGAACTCGCCATTTTGCATCATTTCATACAGATTTTTTCTTGTGGCCGCAATGATTCTTACATCAACGGGGACCGGCTTATAGCTTCCTATTTTTTCAACTTCCCGCTCTTGCAAAACCCTTAAAAGCTTTGCCTGCATACCCAAAGGCATATCTCCAATTTCATCAAGAAACAGAGTTCCTTTATTTGCAAGTTCAAACTTCCCTTTTTTGCCGCCTTTTTTGGCTCCGGTAAATGCACCTTCTTCATAGCCAAACAGTTCGCTTTCCAGCAGCTCTGCCGGAATGGCGGCGCAGTTTATGCTGACCATGGGTTTTTCCCGCCTGTCACTGCTATAATGTATTGCCGTTGCAAATACCTCTTTTCCGGTTCCCGTCTCTCCCGTCAGAAGAACAGAAAAGGAGGTTCTGGCAGCTTTTATTCCTCGCTTTTTTAACTCTCTAAACTTCTGGCTTTCTCCCAGCACCGTATCAAAGGAACAATATCCCGCTGTATTTTTTTTGCGGTACTCCTCTTTATAGAATTCAAATTCCGCATATTCTTGAATCAGCTTTTTCGCAGAGTCCAGCGTCTGAAGCCTAAATTTTACTTGCGCTACCCCAGCAATGACTTTTTTGTTATCATCATAAACACAGGAACGGTTTACCAAAAAGGTTGCATCCTCCACATCGTCCCTTTGTTCCTGTAACCGCAAAATCGCCCCCTCTTCTTTATACGCGTTTTTCATAATATCAAACATTTTTGTGTTTGGTATTATTTCTTTGATGACTCTTCCTACGGCCTCCTCCTTCGTGGTTTTCAGGTATTTGCAATACTGATCATTAATATCAGTGATAACACCCTGGGTATCCACCACAATAAAACCGTCATCCGAAAGGCTAAGGATCTCGTCAAATATATACTTGTATCTGTTATGATTGTTTTCCATAAAAACTCCTCCATGAAATTGTGAGCGCTTTCCCCTTGAACGCAGTAACAAAAGAATTCATAAAATGATACATTGTAAAGCTTTTGATCATGCAATATTGACTTTACCGACCCAATATTCTCCAATCAAAGAATGATTTCTCTGTTTAGAGACACAGTCTCTTTTCAGAGACATTTTTCTCCGTTTTGATACAAATATCATTTGTGCTTTATGGTAGCACATTTCCGGGGAATTTTATAGTTTTTCATCGTATTCTGTCTCTCTTTTGTTGATACAATGTCTAAAAACGTAAAATAGCCTCTAAATTGGGGACTCTGTCAGTATGTTTATGTACCATTTTGTTTGTTAAATCTTATAAACAATTCCTTTTTCCTACCCTTCGCCGAAAAATTTTGCGCTGAAAACGATACCTGAAAGATTGATACATATTTGCCTAAGAATTCTCCTTATCCATTCACCCAATATTAAAGCAACTATCATGCCAAAAAACTAAAATGTACGAAAAACTATAAATATTTAAAAATTTATGTTTAATATATACAAATTTCAGCAAAAATTCATTTTTAGAATTTGTGTAATATTGTATTTTTTTAGACAATCAAATGCAATCCCAAATTCTTCTTCCTCAAAATTATAAAAACCCGTCTCCAATCAGAGAAAATCCTTTTTTTGGGATATTTAAAACGGAATTTTACAAATATGCTACTATCCTTTGCAGTTTTAAAAAAGATATTACAATGAAACGCAAGATTTAACAATAAATAAAAATAAAGAAGGGATCTATCTATTTTTGCACCAAAAATACCTGCCGAAATTGGCAGTATTCCCGTTTTTCTAATTTTTTTTGTTTCTCTGTTGACAATTTTACCATTCAATAGT
The DNA here is from genome assembly GCA_002316675.1 of Tyzzerella sp. UBA1042. GTDB lineage: Bacteria > Bacillota > Clostridia > Lachnospirales > Anaerotignaceae > Chakrabartyella. The sequence continues at coordinate 65,272 of DCDZ01000030.1, read as the reverse complement.
AACTTGATTAATATAACGCACATATAAACAGTAAAACGCACAAAATACCAACCATCATGCCATCCAGCAAAGGAGTGTTCTTATGATTACACCGCGTATTGAAAAAATCAGACAAAACTATGTAAATGCAAAGCCCGCAATTTCCTATGACAGAGCATTGCTCTGGACCGAATCTCATAAAAAAACGGAAGGGGAAGCCATCCCCATTCGTCGTGCAAAAGCATTTTATGATACTTGCGCCCAATTAAAGCTTACTATTTTTGAAGGAGAGCTGATTGTGGGAGCCACGGGAGAATTCCGCAAATGCGGCATTTTAACCCCCGAATTTTCTTGGACATGGGTGGATCGTGAAATGGATCACTTTGATACCAGACCCCAAGACCCTTATGTTATGACAGAGGAGCAAAGGGCATTTGTAAGAAAAAATATTTTCCCCTACTGGAAGGGCAAATCCTTAGAAGAAAGCTTCCTTGCCAGATTGCCAAAAGAAACAGCCAAGGTGGTTGTGGATACCGGCATCGTGGATAACGATTCTAAATGGCGGCAGGCTGTGGGTGAGCTTACACCGGATTATCAGGATGTTCTGTTTGTAAAAGGCTTCGGCGGTATTTTAAAAGAAGCGGAGGAAAAATATAACGCCTTGGAGAACACCTCCGTAGAGAATGCGAAGAAAAAAGAATTTTATGAATCCGTAGTATGGACCTCCAAGGGCATTATTCTGTATGCAAACCGTTATGCAGACCTTGCCTTCAAAATGGCTGAAGAGGAAAAAGACCCTGTGCGAAAAGCGGAGCTGGAGCAGATAGGCAAGAATTGCCGCCGTGTGCCCGCGCATCCTCCTACCACATTCTACGAGGCACTGCAATTTATTTGGTTTACCCAAATCGGCGCAATTCTTTCGGAAAATCCGTTGGCATTGAACCCTGGTCGCTTTGACCAGTACATGAACCCTTATTATGAAGCGGACTGTAAAGCGGGAAAAATCACCCCCGGGTTTGCCCAAGAATTGGTGGATGCCCTTTGGCTAAAATATTCCGAATGGGTATGGACCATTTCCGCCAATACTGCTGATTTTTTCGCCGGCTACAACCAATTCCAAAACCTAACCGTTGGCGGCCGCACCCGAGACGGCAGGGACGCAACCAACGCCGTAACCTTTATGGCCCTCAAAGCCACGGAAGAAGTGAAAACCCATCAACCCGGATTGAGCGTGCGCATTCATGCCGATGCTCCCCAAGAATTTATGGATGCCGTAACCCATCTGGTGAGTGTGGGCACAGGCTTCCCTGCCATCCATAACGACAGCGTCGGCTATCAAATGCTTTTGAATGTGGGCTACGCTCCCGAGGATGCAAGAGACTGGAGCAACTGCGGCTGCGTTGTACCCCATTTCCGTAAAACCGGAGAATGGACGGCAGCAGTAAACGTAAACTTCGGCAGTGCATTGGAGTTTGCCTTAAACCAAGGAAAAACCCGCTTGACCGATGAAAAAATCGGCCTGGACGAAAAGCCTATGACGGAATTTGCTTCTTATGAAGAAGTAGAAAATGCCTTCTACAAGCAATTTGCCAACCTTTGCAAGCATTCCGTGATTGCTACCCTTGAAGCCCAAAGATTGCATCAAGAGTTGGTACCCAGACCCTTCCTTTCCTCCTGCATTGAAGACTGTATGGAAAAAGGGCAAGATTTAAGCATGGGCGGCGCAAAATATAACATCGGCCCCGTAATTACAGGTATCGGCCTTGCCGTTGTGGCAAACTCCCTTGCGGCCATCAAAAAACTTGTATTTGAAGAAAAAATCGCCTCCTCAGAAGAATTTTCCAAGGCCATGGCGGCAAATTGGGAAGGCTATGATGCCCTGCGGAAGCTGGCGCAGAAGGCGCCAAAATACGGCAATGATGATGATTATGTGGACAGCATCGCAAGAGAAATCTGCAATTTCTACTATAAAGAAATCCATCAGTACAAGGACATCAATGGGGCGACCTTCAACACTGCTTTTATGGGTATTTCCAATTATCTGCCTATGGGTAAGGTATTGGGTGCAACCCCTTGCGGCAGAAAGGCGAAGGAACCCTCCAGCGAGGGTGTTTCTCCTTATGTAGGAACGGATACGGCAACCCCCCTGGCGGCAATGCGTTCCGCAGCCAAAATGAATCAGGAAATGCATTCCGGCGGAACCTTATTAAACCTTCGCTTAAATCATGATTTGGTGGCAACCAAACGGGGGCAGGCAAACCTAGGCGCCATGATTCAGGCTTGCTTTTCTTTAGGCGCTTTCCATGTGCAGTTTAATACCATTTCCTCGGAAATTTTGAAAAAAGCACAAAAAACGCCGGAAAACTACAAAGACCTGCTGGTGCGGGTGGCAGGCTACAGCACCCAGTTTGTAAACCTCTCCAAATCCATGCAGGATGCCATTATTGCGAGAACAGAGCACGCAGAATTCTAAGTTGTCTACATTCTGTACGCTATGCTGAACACTATATCGTGTCTGATACCAGCCCCTTTTTATATATTTTAAAAGGGGCTTATAACGAAAGCTTTCAAGCTTAGAAAGGGGCTTCTATGACTGCCAAAACTGACGCAAACGGCGGCTATATCCTCCAGCTGCAAAATTTTTCCGTAAACGATGGAAACGGCATCCGCACCATCATTTTTATGGCCGGCTGCCCCCTGCGCTGTGCATGGTGCGCAAACCCCGAGGGCCTTACGCTGAAAAATCCCATGACAAGCTATATGACCGCAGACCGAGTGATCGAAAAAATAAAAAAGCAGATGATTTTTTATCGTCATTCCAAGGGCGGCGTCACTTTTTCCGGGGGAGAGGCAACCTTCCAAACGGAGTTTTTGCGCTCTTTGGTAAACCGCCTTTATGATATGGGCATTCACCTTGCTCTGGAAACCTGCGGCTACTTTTCATTTGATGCCGTTTGTGATATACTGCAAAAAATGGATCTGATTTTTATGGATTGCAAGCTGATGGACCCCCGGAAGCATCTCCGTTGGACGCAGAAGGACAATGCCTTGATTCATGAAAATATAAAAAAAACCTACGCCTTGGGCATTCCGATGGTGCTACGAATCCCCACCATTGTCAATGTGAATGCGGATCGAGACAACATGAAAGAAACCTTTTCTTTTATACAACAGAATGTACCCGATGCGCAGCTGGAATTCCTCCCCTATCATCAATTTGGCGAGGAGAAATATAAGCAACTGGGTATGCCTCTGCCGGAGAAAAGCTTTGGCACACCCGAGGCCTCGCTGATTGAGGAATTTACAGAATTGGCCCACGAATATGACATAGAAACGGTTTCTTACCGTTAAAAAGCGCGTTTTATCCATGGAACGAAGAAAGTAGGCAGGTATGGCAGATTTACAGGATATTGAAAATTTGAACGGGATTATATCACAAAACTTAAAAGCCCTGCGAAAAGAGCGTAACCTTACCTTAGAGGATGTGTCAAGGGTATCCGGTGTCAGCAAAAGTATGCTGGGGCAGATCGAACGGGGAGAATCCAGCCCTTCCGTGGCAACCCTATGGAAAATCGCCACAGGGCTTAAAATTTCCTTTACCTCTCTTTTGCTGCAATCAAAACAGGAGGTGCAGGTGGTTGAAAACCGTGCCGTTCCCCCGCTGACCAATGATACGGACAGCTTTTCGCTGTACCCCGTATTTCCCTTTGCACCGGGCAGAAATTTTGAAATTTTGCATATCGAATTGGCGGCAGGCGCCAAAAGTGTGTCCACGCCCCATGATCCCGGTACGGAAGAATTTATATTGGTGTATGCAGGTACATTGACCCTACATTTGGAAAATAAGGCCTATACCGTCCCTGCGGGACATTCCATACACTATAAAGCCGACCAAGCCCATACCTACGAAAACTGTGCCTCTGAAACCATTCAACTTTGCATGGTTATTTATTATGCTTAATTTTACGGGATAGGGCAGTTTCATATCCGAGTGCTCCACCAAAAATGATCTTTGCCATAGGAACAAGAATCCCTGCAAAACAAATGAAATGAAAACCCCCGCCCTTGCAGCTTACGAAAAAAGGTTAGAAGCCGAATATTTCGCTTCTAACCTTTTTCTGTTTTATGCCTGCTGCACTGTTAATTTGATTTAAAGAATTTCCTGTACCCTTCCCACTTGACCATCGGTGAGCATTACCTTGATGCCATGGGGATGAAAGCTGCTGTTGGTCAGTATCTTTTTCACGGTTCCCTCTGTGAGGACTCCTGTTTTTTGATCAGCCTTCAATACAATTTTTACTGCTGCACCGATTTTAATATCGGCTCTGTTTTGTCCATTCATATATTCTCCTTGTTCTGACACCTCAATTCTTTGCCGGTGTCTTTTTGATTTCCGAAAGGATTTCGGGAAACATTGCAACACTTCGTTGCAGTATCCCCTGCATATAGGCAATCAGAATGCCATAATTGGTAAACGGAATGCCGCTGTCTGTAGAAAATCCTTGGCGATATTTCATCTCTCTATCATGCAACATACATCCGCCGCAATGCACAATCAACCGATAGTCGCTTACATCCTTGGGAAAGGCCGTGCCGGAGGTAAACGCAAAGGTAATGTCAATATTGGTGTAGCCTTTGATCCACCGCGGCAGCTTTACGGTACCAATATCCTCGCATTGCCGATGGTGGGTACAGCCCTCGGAAATCAGCACCTTATCCCCATCCTGAAGCAGGTCTATGCTTTTCGCCCCTTGCACCGCCGTTTTTAAAACGCCCTTGTATCTGGCCATAAGAATGGAAAAGGAAGTCAGAGGAATCTCGGCGGGAGTTTCGGCGTTGATTTTATGAAACACCTGGCTGTCGGTAATCACAAGCTTGGGGGAAACACCCAAACGTTTTAAGGTTTCCGAAAATTCCGTTTCTTTCACTACAATGGCACTCCCATGGGCATCTAAAATATCCCGAAGGGTTTGCTGCTGGGGTAGAATCAGCCTGCCCTTTGGCGCAGATTTATCAATAGGCACTACCAAAACCGCAAACTCCCCGGGATTTAAAATATCCCCCACAATTTGCAGCTTACGATCCTCTGCTGCTGCCAGCTTTGCTATTTTTTCTTTTAGCTGCTCTATTTGCAGCCCTGTTTTGGCACTGACAAAAATACAAGAATCGTTAGGGTTGTCTTGCACCTCAAGGAGATCAGCCTTGTTATATACCAAAATATATGGTATCCCCTTTTCTTGAAACAGCTGTAGCATGGCTTCCTCCACGGGGGATTTTCCTTCCGTGGCATCCATCACAAGGATTGCAATATCGCTTTTATGCAGCACCTGCTTGGCTTTTTGAATGCGCAGTGCCCCAAGCTCCCCCTTATCGTCAATCCCCGGGGTATCTATCAGCATAACCGGCCCAAGGGGAAGCAATTCCATGGCTTTATACACCGGGTCTGTGGTTGTCCCCTTTTGGTCAGACACCACTGCCAGGTCTTGGTTTATAATGGCATTCAGAAGGCTGGATTTTCCGACATTTCGTTTGCCGAAAATAGCAATATGGGTTCTGTTTGCCGATGGTGTTTCGTTTAAGCCCATGTCCCCCTCCTAAACCCGAAAATCTCGGTTTCCACAGCCGATTTTTTCAAGATTCTCCACTACGGCTTTTCTTATTTTTTCGCTGGGCACATTGGCAATTTCCTCTAAAACCAGCTGATTGCCCAAAGCTTTTGTTTTGGGGGAAGCATAATCCTCCAGATATTCCTTCAATGTCATTAAAGCGTTGGGATGGCAGCAATTCTGTATTTGTCCGCTTTTCAAAAGCTGCATAAAGCGGTCGCCGGTTCTGCCTTCTCTGTAGCAAGCCGTACAAAAGCTTGGAATATATCCCAATTCCATTAACCATTGTACCACCTCGTCCAGCGTTCTATTGTCATTGGGCTGAAACTGAGAGGAATCTTCTTCCTCAGGCTCCGCCGCCGCATACCCTCCAACACTGGTTTTGGAACCGCCGCTGATTTGGGATACTCCAAGATGCAGCACCTTTTCCCTGCATTCCTTGCTCTCTCTTGTGGAAACAATCATGCCCGTATAAGGCACACTGATTCTAATGCAGGCCACCAATTTTGCAAAGGTGTCCTCATCAATGCCATTATCAAAGGTGGCGGGGTCAATATCATCCGCAGGGCGAATCCTGGGAACACTGATGGTATGAGGGCCCACACCAAAGGCCGCCTCCAAATGCTCTGCGTGCATGAGCAAAGCGGCAAATTCATATCGGTATAATTCCAACCCAAACAATACGCCAATGCCTACATCGTCAATTCCTGCCTCCATGGCTCTGTCCATCGCCTCTGTATGATAGGCATAGTCATGCTTGGGGCCTGTGGGGTGCAGCGTTTCATAGCTGTTTTTATGATAGGTTTCCTGAAATAAAATATAGGTTCCAATGCCTACATTCCTTAATTTCTTATAATTTTCCACGGTGGTTGCGGCAATATTTACATTCACACGCCGGATTGCTCCGTTTTTGTGCTTCACACTGTAAATAGTTTTTATGGACTCCAATATATACTCAATGGGGTTATTTACAGGGTCTTCCCCGGCTTCTAGGGCAAGCCTTTTATGTCCCATATCCTGCAAGGCAATGGTTTCCCGCCGAATTTCTTCCTGCGTCATTTTTTTTCTGGCAATATGCTTATTCTTATAATGATACGGACAGTACACGCATCCGTTGACGCAATAATTGGATAAATATAAGGGGGCAAACATCACAATACGGTTTCCGTAAAAATCCTTTTTCATCTGCTCCGCCAGCCTATAAATCTCTTGATTTTTTTCTTCGATTTCACAATCCAGCAAAACAGCGGCCTCTCTGTGGGTAAGCCCCTTTCCTAGGCAGGCCTTTGCAATGATTTTTTCAATCAACGCGATATTGTTTTTATTCTCATGGGCATAGTTCAGTGTTGCCAGCACTTCCTCATGGCAGATAAATTCCTCTGCCTTGGGTGATTTTGGATCATACATCATTGTTGCTCCTCTCTTCCTCGGGTCAGATTTTCTTCCCCTTCAGCTTTGTTTATTGCAAAGAAAGATGGTCGCCGCGGGATACCACCACTTGGTAGCCTATGCCTTCCATTCTATTTTGCATACAAAATCTGCATTCAGCGGCTTCGTCTCCGGTGCAGATTTTATTGTCGTATAACATATAGTTATTTCTTACCGAAACCGGCGAAAGGTTTGGCATTACCACATTGGCCCCTGCCAAAATGCCCAGCTCCCGCCCCTTGGGGTCAATGGTGCCCAGCGCTGTTGTGGCGGGCAGCAAACCCCCCGGAAGCAGCAATCTGAGTAATCCCAGCATAAAAAGGGTTAATTCCAGAGAGCCGCCGGCTTCGTTGGCAAAGGGTGTTGCGTGATGGGGAATAAAGGGGCCGATTCCCACCATATGGGGCTGTAATTCTTTTATAAAAATCAAATCCTCCACCAGATTGTCCACCGTTTGGAAAGGGGCGCCTACCATAAAGCCGCACCCCACCTGAAAGCCGATTTGCTTTAAATCAAAAAGACACGCTTTTCTATTTGCTGCCGTAAGGCTTGGGGGGTGCAGCATTTGATAGTGGGCCGGATCCGCCGTCTCATGGCGCAAAAGATACCGCTCCGCCCCAGCATTGTAAAATGCTTGATAGCTTTCGTGGCTTCGCTCTCCAATAGAAAGGGTAATTGCACAATCGGGATATTGTTTTTTGATAGACCCAATGATACCCACCATTTTTTCATTGGAAAAATAAAAATCCTCGCCGCCTTGCAGTACGAAGGTCCGAAAACCCAGATCATGCCCCGCTTCACAGCACGCAAGAATCTCCTTCTTGGTGAGCCTGTACCGTTGTATCTCTGCATTGCTTTTTCTGATACCACAATAATAACAATCATTTTTGCAGTAATTCGTAAATTCAATGAGGCCTCTCATGTAAATTTCATTGCCGTAGTTTTCCATTCTCACCTGTCGGGATTTTTCAAAAAGATATTGGGCAAGCTCCGGTGTTCTCCCCGCAATCAAAGCCCTAAATTCTCCGGGCTCCAGCTGTTGGGTGACATATAATTGATCGATCAGTGTCTTCATTTCATTCCTCTTCTGCTTTTGGGCCATATTTGGAATAGACTGCCCTTGTGCTCACCCCGGGCAGCTTCCCAAGCTTGCCGGAGATGGTGCTGATAATATCATTGGGTGCATCGATCACAACGCAAATGACATGAATCTCTTTTTCTTTATAGGGAATTCCCATTCTTCCGATGATATACTCCCCATAGTCATGAAGAATGCTGTTTAATTTTGAGACAGAATCAACCTCTTCCACAATAATGCCAATAATCGCAACTCTGGTTTCCATAATGGCTCCTTTCCATATTTTATAGTAAAAAAATGCGCCCAAAGGCGCAGCTTTCTATACAAAGTATGCCTGCCTTTCACCTCATATACTATATTTGGTGTCAGTCGTTTTTTCTATTATAGTATACCCTAACTGTTTTTACAATCCCCGGGGCTTCATCTTAGCAGTTTATAAACAGGGCTTCGACACCTTATTTGATATTGATTGACGTAAGGCCGCTTAACATCACAAGCTTTCGCAGCAAGGGCTGATACATAAAAGGGCATTTGAGAAGCTTTTTCAATACCTTCAAACGAAGGCCAAATGTTTTTTGATGATACCGCTTTCCCTTATCCTTGCTTTTACCGGCAAAAACCTCAGATAATATCATGGCGCTGTCAATAGCAAAGCTGATCCCTTCCAAGGAACTGGGGCTGATGAAACCCGCCGCTTCACCAATCAGAAATGCGTCGTCCTTCCCCGTACAAATATCAAAAAACGATTTGGGGCGCAAAACCACACAAGCCTCGGTTTTTATAGGCTCGCCAAAAATAAATCCAAATTTTTGCAGCCTCTGCTTTTGCGCTTCAAATGCCTTCCGACAGCCTTGGGCGGCAAAAGCGCCACCAAAAATAAGAACATTGTCTTTTGATATGGACCAAGAACAGCAGTCACTGGTTTCTGGGTCAAAAATACAAGAATAAAAAGGTGTTTGATGCCGTTCGGAAAACCATTGCTGTATGGCGATGTAGCTTGGTATGGTTTTACCTGGATACAATGTTTTGCGTACCAAAGAATTGGCCCCCTCGGCACCAACAACATACCGTGCTTGAAGCGCCTGGCCATCCACAAGCTCTACCTGATACCCTTCCTTATTTTTCGTAAGCCTGCCCACACTTCCCTGTACCTTCCTCACATGATTAGGCACTAGGCTTAACAGCCACATATCAAATTTGTGGCGGTTTAAATTGATATAGGTTCTTTGGTAATGCTGAATCAAGCCTGTTGTCACATCTATGGTTTTGACGGAAAAAATTTGCGGGTCGACTAAAATATCCTTTGGCATTGTACTATTTAACTGGGCCAAGGAACGCTGGGCATCCTCTGAAAAAAGCCCGCCGCAAGGCTTTTGAAATCCCCCGTCCTCTTGTTTTTGATCAATTAATACAGCATGATATTTTTCCGGCAAAAGTCTGGCAAAGGTTGCCCCCGCCGGGCCGCCGCCAATGATCAATACATCATACCTCTCTTTTTGCATACCCTACTCCTTCATCCTTCCTTGGGAATTTTTCAATCTGCATTAAATAGCTATTTCTTTTCAAAAATAGCTTGAATGGAAGGAACACGCTATCAGTATACAAGCACTTCGTCATAAATTCAACCGTTCTGTAACCATATCCATGGCACAATCCACAGTTCGCTAGAAACCCCTTTTGCTTACAAACGCTGATGATTCATAAAGATGGGCAATTTGCAGCGGGGGCTTACAGCTTCCCACCTTCCTCTCAAGGGGCTAACATGGAAAAAAAAGACCTTCCATAAACCCTTTTCGTTTACAGAAAGTCTTTTTTCTATCTTAAATATGCCTTTTTTTCACCTTCAAGCGGTTTACCGCACGATTGACCGCCGCCATGGTTTGATAATATTCTTGCTTGCTCAAGTGCTGACGAAGCTTTTCTTCCGCCTTCTGCTTTGCCAATTTTGCACGGTGCTGATCAATATCCTCCGGTCTTTCAATGGTATCCGAAAGAATTTCCACATGATCCGGCGTAATTTCCACAATGCCATCGGTAACGGCTGCAAAATGCCAAACACCATCCACTTGAAATCTCATTTCGCCGGACATCAAACAAGTAACCATGGGCTCATGGCCTGCCAATACGCCCATCTCACCGTCAATGCCGGGAAAAATAACCATCTCACACTCCCCTTGATAGAAGGGATGATCACTCGCCAAAATTTCTATTTTAAACGTCTTAGCCATAGCGCCTCCGATTCCAAAAGCAACCCATCCCGGGCCGTTTTTTTAATCCACTTCCATCTTCTTTGCCTTTTCTTTCACTTCATCAATGCCGCCTACCATCAGAAAGGCCGCTTCAGGATACTCGTCCATCTCCCCCCGAATAATTGCTTGGAAGCCCTTTATGGTTTCAGAAAGGGGCACATATTTCCCTTGGATTCCGGTGAAATTTTCCGCAACATGAAAGGGCTGAGAGAGGAATTTTTGTATTTTTCTTGCCCGGTATACGGCCAGCTTATCCTGTTCATCCAGCTCCTCCATGCCTAAAATGGCAATAATATCCTGCAATTCCTTATATTTTTGTAAAAGCTCTTGGGTTTTTCTAGCAACCTCATAATGCGCCTCACCCACCACCTCAGGCTCCAAAATTCTGGAGGTTGACTCCAACGGATCCACCGCAGGATAAATCCCCTGCTCCACAATTTTTCGAGACAGCACCGTTGTGGCATCAAGATGGGCAAAGGTGTTGGCGGGGGCCGGGTCCGTCAAATCATCCGCCGGAACATACACCGCCTGCACGGAGGTAATAGAGCCATTCTTGGTGGAGGTAATTCTCTCTTGCAGGGCACCCACCTCGTTTGCCAAGGTAGGCTGATAGCCAACGGCGGAAGGCATACGCCCCAGCAAGGCGGAAACCTCCGAGCCTGCCTGCACAAAACGAAAAATATTATCTATAAACAGCAGGACATCCTGGTGTTCTCTGTCTCTGAAATATTCCGCCATGGTAAGCCCCGTCTGGGCCACACGCATACGGGAGCCGGGTGGCTCGTTCATTTGCCCAAACACCAGGGCTGTTTTGCTGATTACCCCGGATTCTTTCATCTCTCTCCAAAGGTCATTCCCTTCTCTGGAACGCTCGCCCACGCCGGTAAAAATGGAGTATCCTCCATGCTCCGTGGCAATATTATGAATCAGCTCCTGAATCAGCACTGTTTTCCCTACGCCTGCACCGCCAAATAAGCCGATTTTACCGCCCTTGGCATACGGCGCCAGCAAATCAATGACCTTAATCCCTGTTTCCAATATTTCAACCACAGGGCTTTGCTCCTCAAAGCTGGGCGGGTCTCTGTGGATTTCCCACTGTTCCTCTCCTGCCACTGTTTCTCCGTTGTCAATCACCTCGCCCAATACATTAAACATCCTGCCAAGGGTCTCTTTCCCCACGGGCACCTTGATGCACGCCCCTGTGGGGATCACCTCCATGCCCTTTTGCAAGCCTTCGCTGGAGGCCAGCATAATGCAGCGCACAATGCCGTTTCCCATATGGCTGGAAACTTCCATAACCAAGCGCTTTCCGTCTCTATATACCTCCAGCGCATCCTGAATATTGGGCAGCTTGCCGCTCTCAAATTCCACATCAACCACAGGCCCCAAAACCTGCAATATTTTCCCATGCTCCATCGCTGTGATCTCCTTCCTCTATTTTTTCAAGCCCTGCGCCCCACTTGCAACCTCTGTAATTTCTTGGGTTATGGCCGCCTGCCTAGCCCGGTTATACTGTAATTCCAAGCTTTTCAGCATATCCTTGGCACTTTTGGTTGCCGCCTCCATGGCAGTCATTCTGGCATTTTGTTCACTGGAAAAGGACTCTACCAAAACACCAAAAAGCAGCCCCTTTAAATAATTCGGCACCAACCGCTCCATTACAATTTCCGGTGTGGGATCAAACAGCGCATGGGGGTATCCCAATGTTCTGTTTTCAAACTTTTTTGGCTCCAAGGGCAGCAGCTTCACCATTTTTACCTCGGCCTTCATAGACGTAATCATCTCTGTATATATAACATAAACCTCATCCAAATGTCCTTGGGTAAACAAATCTATCATGGTCTCCGCAATGCTCTGAGCACGGTATAATGTGGGTTCTTGGGCGATATACAAAAATTCGCAATCCACCCTTCTCCCCTTTTTGATAAAATACTGTCTGCCAACCTGACCCACTACAAAAAGAGAAACATCTCCTCCCTTGTTGATCTCCTCCTCGGCTTTTTTAATCACATTGTGATTGTACGCACCAGCTAACCCTTTATCCGCAGTAATCACAAAATATCCTATACTTTTCTCAGCCTGCTTTTTCTGCCCACTCTGGCGAAAAAAAACCGAATTCACATGGGGTACACGCACCAGAATATCATAAATGGTATCTTGCAGTGCTTCAAAATATGGATGGGTGGCTTGCAGACTTTTTCTGGCTTTTTTTAGTTTCGCCGATGAAATCAGATACATGGCATTTGTGATCTTCATAATATCCTGTATACTTTTCATCCTGGAACGGATTTCTCTCGCATTCGCCATAAAATAACCTCCACGATGCCCAAAGGCATCTATCCGTACAAAAGAAGCTTGCGGTCAAACCTCGCCCACTCCTTTATTTTTGAAATTCCTTTGCGGCACGGACAATTTTTTCCGTCAGCTCATCGCCCAGCACCTTTTTTTCATCAATTTCCTCAATAATCTCACTGTGCTTTGCACGAAAATAATCCATAAGGTCACTGCGGAAGGCTTTCATTTCCTTTAACGAAACCCCCTGAAATATCTTGTGGTTGGCCGCCACCAGCAAAATCACCTGCTCATGGAGGGGCAAGGGCTTGGATAAGGGCTGCTTCAGCAGCTCCATCAAATGCTTCCCATGATTCAAAAGCTCTTTTGTGGTTTTATCCAAATCAGAAGCAAACTGGGTAAATACCTCCATCTCTCTGTACTGCGCAAGGTCGATCCGCAGGTTGCCTACAGCTTTTTTCATGGCTTTTGTTTGGGCCGCCCCCCCAACACGGGATACGCTTAAGCCCACATTCACCGCCGGCCGGTTGCCTGCAAAAAACAATTCGCTCTCCAAAAAAATCTGCCCGTCTGTTATGGAAATGACGTTGGTGGGAATATAGGCTGATACGTCTCCCGCCAAGGTTTCGATAATGGGAAGGGCTGTAATACTGCCGCCGCCATAGGCTTCCTCCAGCCGGCAGGAACGCTCCAATAATCTGGAGTGGAGATAAAACACATCGCCGGGATATGCCTCCCTGCCCGGGGAGCGCTCCAATAATAAAGACATGGTGCGGTAAGCCACGGCGTGCTTGGAAAGATCATCATACACAATCAAAACATCCCTGCCCTGCTTCATAAAATATTCCGCCATGGCCGTTCCGGCATAGGGTGCAATATATTGCAGGGAGGCCAAATCACTGGCCGGGGAAGAAACAACGATGGAATAGTCCATTGCGCCGTGCTTGGTTAATGTACTTACCAGCTTTGCCACGGTAGAGGTTTTTTGCCCGATGGCAACATAAATGCAGATCACATTCTGGCCTTTTTGATTCAAAATAGTATCAATGGCAATGGAGGTCTTCCCCGTCTGTCGGTCGCCGATAATCAACTCACGCTGTCCCCTGCCAATGGGAAACATAGAGTCTATGGTCAAAATCCCCGTTTGCAAGGGTACGGTTACGGGTTTTCTGGTGCAAACACCGGGGGCTTCGTTTTCTATGGGAAAATAATCCTCCGCCTCTATGGCGCCTTTTCCGTCAATGGGGCTGCCCAAAGCATTGACCACCCGGCCGATGAGCTGATTCGATACGGGCACACCCGCTCTTTTTTTGGTTCTTGTTACCTTTGCTCCCTCGGTCAACCCATGGTCCGAGCCCAATAAAACACAGCCTGCTGTTTTGGCTTCCAAATTCTGCACAATCCCCCGTACGCCCGTTTCAAACTCCACCAATTCTCCATACATCGCTTGATCCAGCCCATATACACTGGCAATGCCATCGCCCATACGAAGCAATGTGCCGGTCTCCCGCACCGTTGTTTTTACCTCAAAATCTTTGATTTCATTTTTTAATACGGAAATAAGCTCCGTTTGCTTACTGTTGCTCACAATGTGTCACCTCTCAATCAGTGCTTTCTGTAATTCTGATATTGCGCCTTTGATGCTCTTGTCGAATTCCGTGCCGCCCACATATAAAACAAAGCCGCCAATCAGAGAGGGAGCCTCCTCCAGTTGTAGAAACACGTCTTTTTTCTGATATTTTTCACAAAGCATATTCTTTATTTGCTCCAGTTGGGCATCCTCAGGCTCCATGGTATAGCAAAGCTTTGCTTTTAAAATTCCTCTTTGCTCAAATGTCAAGGCCTCATATGCCTCCTGAATTTCCTCAAAAATCCCTATGGCTTCATGGGCACATAAGAGCTTCATAAAATCAACAATTGCAGCGTCAAAAACAGTTTCTATGACTTTGTATTTCTCCATTTTTTTTACCAAAGGATTTTCCAACGCCTCCGTTAACTCCAGACAGATAAGCAAGCACTGTTCCGTCCCGTGGATCACTTCCTCCGAAATTTGCAAGGAAGTAAGTACCTTGGCAAAATGAAATGCTCTTTGTGTGATCATTTTTCAGCACCTACTTCTTTTAAGAATTCACCCAAAAACTGACGGTTGGTTTTATCGTTCACATTCCTGCCAATGACCTTGGCCGCCGCCAGCAATGCAACATCGGCAATCTCCGTCTTGGCCATCTCTACCGATTTTTTCTGTTCCAACGCAATCATTTTTCTTGATTCTTCCAAGGTTCTGGCGGCCTCTGCCCTTGCCTCATCCAAAATCCTGCCATATTCTATTTCAGCCATTTTTCTGGCCTCTTTCATAATAACCGCCGCTTGATCCCTTGCCTTAGAAATATCATTTTCGTAATTTTCCTTCAGCTGCTCAGCCTCCGTCTTTCTATCCTCAGCCTCCTGCAAAGAGGTTTTTATTGTGTTTTGCCTTTTTTCAATGACTGCGCCTACACGCTGAAATAAAAACACCTTGAGGAAAAGAAATAAAACTAAAATATTCACAATGCCAACGATAATATAGGATACCTCTACCTGAAACACGTACGGTCCCCCCTATTCTTATTTTGAAAAAAAGATAATCAAAAAGGCAATAACCAATCCGTAAATTGCCGTTGCTTCCGCCAAGGCACAGCCTAAAATCAGTGTTTTATTGATTTCGCCCTTGGCCTCCGGTTGTCTTGCAATGGCCTCCGTTGCCTTTCCTGTTGCAATGCCAATGCCAATACCTGCTCCAATGCCTGTAAATACCGCAATCCCTGCGCCAATTCCAATCAATGCTGTCATGAGATTCTCCTCCTTATTTTTAAATTATTTTGAAAAAAAGATGATCAAAAAAGCAATGACCAATCCGTAAATTGCCGTTGCCTCTGCCAAGGCACAGCCCAAAATTAATGTTTTATTCATTTCACTCTTGGCCTCCGGCTGCCTTGCGATGGCCTCCGTTGCCTTTGATGTTGCAATACCAATACCGATACCTGCTCCAATGCCTGTAAACACGGCGATTCCTGCGCCGATTCCAATCAATGCCGACATAATTCCATCTCCCTATTTATCGTTTCTGCTCTTTTTCCTTGCATCTTTTTATGCCTCCAGCTTTTCCTGCATAAACAAAGATGTTAAAAATACGAAAACATATGCCTGTAACAATCCATCGAAAACATCAAAGTAAAACCCGAAGGAGAGGGGGATAATGACGGGCACAATCAGCCGAATCAGTTCCATAATGACGAAGCCCCCAAAAATATTGCCGAAAAGCCGCATACAAAGAGATAACGGTCGAATAAAAATCTCCAACACATTAAAGGGCATCATGGCCGGCATAGGACTGGCAAAGCTTTTAAAATACCCTCTCAGCCCTTTTTCATGAATTCCCGCATACTCCACTAGCACAATGCTCATTAGGGCAAGCCCTGCCGTAGTATTCAAATCCTTTGTAGGCGGCGTCAGCCCAAACAAACCGATGGTATTGGAAACAGCCAAATACAACAAAACCGTACCCAAATAAGGGATATACCGTTTTCCCCGCTCCCCCAGAATATCGCTGAGGAAATTGTGAATAAACAGATAGATGCCCTCCAGCACCACTTGCGCTTTTCCCGGCACAACCTTTAAATTTCTGGTAAACACCAATGTCATAATCATGATCAATGCCATAATTCCCCAACTGGTCAGTATAAACTCCGGAACCTGTACCCCGTTTAGCCCGGGAAGGGCTACTGTTTTGCTCCCCAACGCTTCAATTAACTGCGAGGCAACATCCTGCATACCATTCACCTCCACTGCTAAACTATGTAATTTTTAAAATCTTACGTACACAAATAACACACCAGTTCATTTTGTAAAATGGCGTTTTCAAAAAAAATCTACTTTTTAAATCATGGAATAAATTGGATTAATGAAATGAGACTGCTTCCTTTTTTCCGTCCTTGAGATGTAAATAACGGATCATGCTCAATCCAATCTTAAAATTAGACACGAATATAAGCCATCGCCGCATGAACAAACAAATGAGAGCGCAGGATGGCAATATCATTAGCTTTAAGAAAAGGGGATAAAAACTTTTGCTTTCATTAGGCAAATCATCGTAAGAAGGAGTATCGAAAACCGCTTTTTCCATAACAACGGTTCCTGTATTATCCATGGATTCCAAGCTACTTTCGCAATCAAAGCCCATATCTCGGATTACCTCTGCAATACTGTCCTTGCGGCTTTTCAGTTCGGCCTTCAGCAAGCTGGTTTTTTCTGTTTTATTCCCATGCAAAAAATGCCTTCCTCCTATATTGCGCAACGCAAAAGAAGCAAAAATCATTAAACAAAGCATAAAAAATAAAAATGCTGCTTTATGAACCGCCAAATTCCTCACAATCATTCACCGCCTCATATAATAAAATCGTATTGAATATTGCTCCTGCTGGAGCGAATTTGGTACAATGCAAGCAGTGGATAGGAATGGGAGTACACCTCCTTGAGCTTAAGCGTGGTTCACCACATCTGCGCCGCGCGATTTGGCTGGATGCTAATGTTGCAGCGTTTTACAATCCGCTTTTATCCGCCTTCTATCAGAAAAAACGCTCTGAGGGGAAACAGCACTCTACTGCTATCGGCGCCGTCGCTCGAAAGCTCACACTGATTATTTACACTGTTCTGTGCGACAACAAACTCTACGTTCCTAACTGCTAAATCGCTATTTGACCACAATTCAAGCCGCCGCAAGACGGCTTTTTGTCGTGCTTTCCTGAATTCATCTTCTATTGTGTATTTTTTTCTCTGCTACCTATTAACTTTTTATAGCTTGCCTTACGTATACTTCTAAATGAAACTTGAACATATCATATACCCATACTTAAAATTTGTCCATTCTTTAAATCAAACAAGAAAACTTCTAAAATAGAATATCTTTACAGTATACTGACTATGAAATTATAGTATATTCTATTATTTTTACTCTTCAATTTGTAAAAACCCATAATTTTTAAGCACTCTAGCATCAAAAAATTGCAAAAATGCCTCATAATCGCAAGAGATACTATGAAGAAAAAATCCTAAAATGCAGCCGCAAAGAAGATGTTAAGATTTTCAAGCCTTATAAAACGAAAAAAGCAACAGGCTTTTTCTCCTGTTGCTTTTTGAGGAATATCACAAGGAAAGTGATATGAAATGTGTTGTCACAAAAAAATTGTTACTGTAAAAATCCATGTTTTTTCTTTGAAGAAATCGGGCTTTTATTGATAAACAAACCTTCCTGAATCTTTCAATCTGCAGCTAAGTCCATCAGACCGTATTCAAAAAGAATTTCCTCCAGCCTTTCCTGGGTCATGGGCTTGGGAATGACAAACATCTTGTTTTCTTCAATTTTTTTCGCCAAAGCCCGATATTCCTCGGCCTGCTCCGCATCCGACTTATACTCAATCACCGTTTTTTTGCGGATTTCAGCCCTTTGCACAATATTATCTCTGGGTACAAAATGAATGAGCTGGGTACCCAACTCCTTCGCAAAAGCCTTTAACAATTCAATTTCCTGATCCACATTTCTGCTGTTGCAAATAATACCGCCAAGCCTTACCCCACCTTGCTTTGCATATCTTTGGATACCTTTTGCAATGTTATTGGCGGCATATAACGCCATCATTTCTCCGCTTGCCACGATGTAAATTTCTTTTGCCTTTCCTTCACGAATAGGCATTGCAAATCCGCCGCACACAACATCCCCCAATACATCGTAAAATACATAATCCAAGTCCTCCGTATAGGCGCCCAAGCTTTCCAAAAGCCCAATAGAGGTAATAATACCACGGCCGGCACAGCCAACCCCCGGCTCGGGGCCGCCGGATTCAACACATTCAATGCCTTGAAAGCCTTCCTTTAAAATTTGGTCAAGGCTGATGTCCTCTCCCTCGGCTCGTAATGTGTCTAACACGGTTTTCTGTGCCAAACCGCCCAATAATAACCTTGTGGAATCCGCCTTCGGGTCGCATCCCACAATCATGACCTTTTTGCCTGCTTCCGCAAGGCCAGCCGTTAAATTTTGGGTGGTTGTAGATTTTCCGATTCCGCCTTTTCCATATATTGCAATCTGTCTTAATTTCTTGGCCATTTTATCTCATCCTTTCAAATTAAACTCTATTTTAACGCTACTTTACGGTTGCCGTATAAACCCGTTCCAATAAGGTGAGGGCGCCGTTATACCCAATATAGCTTCGATTCAAAACCACCTCTGAGGTGATGGGCGTTCCAATGGGAACCAGCAAACCTTTCAATTCCTGCACCACATCGGCCTCCCAAGAGGATGCCAAAACCAAGGGAACGCTGGAACCATAGTCTGCATTTTTCACCTCCTGCTCGATCAAATAGCCATCCTCAATGAAATCCACCTCTAAAGAAACACCGTCGGATATATTGCGGTACAGCTCTCGGATGCCCTCCCTATATTTTTCCGGCGTGTTATCGGTAATGATCTGCTTCACAGGAATCAACCCAACCTGATCGGTCAAAAACTTTGTAATGGAAATGTTATAAGCCGCTTCCCCCACGGAAGTAAACCTTGCAGGAAGGCCAAACCAATATTCCGAGAAAAATTCGGAAAAATGCTCCAAAAAGTAATAATATCTTTCCGCCTCGGCCTCTATAAATTTCTCTGCCTTTTTGTTGTCTATCCCTGCAAAAGCAACCACCTTTCTGATAAATTCTGTGGTTTGCTCCTCCCCTATGGGAATGACGGGAATATGTAAAAAGGGCTGACTATACTTTTCTTTGAGGTATTCTGCCGTTTCCAAGCCAACCCAAGGCGAAACAACAAGGTTAAACTGGGCTTTGGGTATGGATTTCCATTCCTCTACCCCCTTGGACTCCGAACCAAACAGTACATTTACCTCAAAGCCTGCTCCTTCCAGAATTCTTTTTAACTCGATATAATCTCCACGCCAGTTTGTATGGAAATAGGGTATTTCAAACCAAAGGTTAATCAGGCCTTTTTTCTTTTTCCCATGAAACTCCCCTACAAACTGATCAATAATTGCCTTGACCACAATTTCATGGCCAATCAGGTTGTTGCCTTTAAACCCTGCCGTATCCGCATACACCACAGGATAACCCTTGTCTTGATATTTTCTTACAATAGAGCCTACATCATCCCCAATCAGCTCTCCCGAGCATCCCGTTAGGACAACAAACAAATCTCCGTCCATAATTTTCAAGGAGGACTTTATCAAATCATCCAGCTTGTTTTGTCCGCCGAATACAATTTCGTTTTCCCCAAGGTTGGAGCTGGGCAAAGCCCCGCCGCCGCTATAGCCGGCACCTTGAAAGCCATTTTCAAAAGAAATCATAAAATACTGCTTATCCGCACAACCGGGGCCGCAATTCCCAATGGGTATCCCCCGGGGAATCGCCGCCACCGTATTTACGGCACCAATGGCACACCCATATCTGGGATGCACAATGGAGTTGCCTTTCTTCTTTTTTTTCACCTCTGTCATATCTCTTTCCTCCGTTCCGTTTTATCCATAAAGCTGATTGCCGCTGCTTTTTCAGACGGCATTCTTCTTCTCCGCAATCACAGCCTCTATAGGATCGTCTAAAATTTCCGGCTGTTTTGCCAAAATAAACGGATCTTCTTGGCTCAGCCACCAATCTGTATAAGGCAGCTTTACATGTCTTTGCAAAACTTGATTGAACTTTTTGCGGGCAAGAATTTCAATCAACGCCTCTCCCACCCGGACAATGCCATCGTAACCAACGGGGAAATGCTCATCCCCCATGGCAAAAGCGGGAATGCCGATTTTTGCCGCCAAAGGCGCCAAGCCGTTGTGTCTGATGATGATGAAATCCGGGTTTACACGCTTTAATAAGCCATAAAACTGGAATTGCTGTGTTTTGCTTACTGTAAAATGATCGATTTCCCCATAGTTTTCCACCAAATGCTTTAATGTATTTTGATTGCTGGTGCCGCTGTCATACACAGGGTCATGATGAAAAACAATAGAGCCGTCAACCTCTATGCCTAACTCCCGTATTACGGAAATCATGCCATGGGCATAGGCAGAACCGGTGGCCACAAAGCCCTTGATGCCCTTTAATTTTTCCCGCAGTTCTTCTATTTTCGGCAGTACTCTTGCGTGCTCCCTTGCAATATAATCTTCAATAATATCCTCTTTACCCATTACCTTGGCAATTTCCCGCAGCCAATCGTCCGTTCCCGCAAATCCATAAGGCTGGGGTGCATCAATCTGAGGAACGCCGTATTCGTCCTCCAAGGCTGTGGCCATGTAAGAGCCAAGGGTGTGGCAGAAGGTTGCCGTCGCCGCCGCCTCGGAGGCCTGTGCCAGCTCATCATAGCTTGCCATATCAATCAAATAATTTACTCTCAGGCCTAAGGGCCGCAACATTTCTGTAAAATAATCTGTTCCCCATAAGGCCACAATATTAATCAAGTCCTCTTGCTTTTTCGGATTTTTATTTACAATCTGCCGCACAACACCATGTTGGGAAATATCGAACCCTGTACTCCAGTGCTTGCTGCGGAAGCCCTCACAAAACAAAGGAATCACCGTAACCCCCAGTTCTTCCTCCATCTCCATAGCAATGCTTTCAATATCCTCACCAATGATTGCCGTGGAACAGGACATGGAAATAAAAATAGCCTTTGGATGAAACCGCTCCCATGCATCCCGAATGGAACGACGGAGCTTGTCGCTTGCTCCAAACACCATGTCTCTTTCTAATAAATTGGTGCTGAAAATCTGAATATTTTCCACTTTTTTCCCCCGACGCATCAAGCCAATGCGAAACCCAAGGTTAAAACGGGGATGAATTGCCGAACAACCAATGGGAGAATGCTCAATCAAAATGCAATCTGGAAGATTGCCTACTTGACAGCCCACAATGGAATGACTGCACATTGTCTGCTGATTGAAAGGCATATTCAGTTCACAAAGCTTGCAACCTGCACCCTTGCCTCCCCCACAGCCACCGCCGGTTTTTTTCTGCCCTCTGATATCATAGTTGGATGCTTCCACCAGCTCACTTGCACTGCCGTCCCATGAAATAATGGACCCCAAACGCATCTCCCGGTTATCTACACTTGACAGATTTAAATTTATCTTTTTTTTAGCCATAGTTTCCTTCCTTTCCTATACGAAGGCTGAATTCCTTGCATCCGCCTTATTTTCAATTTGAAAAATCACTGTCTCCACCGCAGTAAATATCTTTGCAGTTGATTGAAAAAGAGGGTTAATACACTCACCACGATACCCAGTACAAGAATGCCCACCAAGATTCTGGTGAAATCCCCAAAATCTGAATAATACTTAATATAAAATCCAAGCCCTTCCTTTCCGCCGATCATTTCTGCTGAAGTCAGCAGGATAAAGGAAATCCCAAGCCCTTGATTACAGCCGATAAAAATTTGCGGCAAGGAGGCGGGAAGCATAACCTGAAAAAGCATGGAAAGGCTTCCCACATTCAAGGCCTTGGCGGAGTCTAGTATTTTCCGCTCGATATTTGCCACCCCTGCCATGGTTGAACTGAAAATGGGCCAAAAAGAGGCCGCAAAAATAACGAAAACTGAGGAATCTCTAAAGGTTGGCAGCAAGGCGATGGCATAAGGAATATACACGATGGGCGGGATAGAACCCAAAAATTTTGAAACATATTGGAATGAATTTCCTAACCGCTTACTCCATCCTCCCAAAAGGCCAAGAGGTATGGCCACCGCCATCGCCAGCAGATACCCCTGCAAAATAATCAAGATAGAGCTTTGAATCCCTTTTGTGATTTTTTCTATATCTGTAAAAAACTGCTGTATCACCGCCCCCGGCGGCGGAAACAATATCTCGTTTAAAAAGGCGGTTTTGGCAGTCAATACCTGCCATGCAATGAGAAACACATAGGCAATTGCCACAATATCTTTGATGGTGGTCAGCTTTTCCCCCGCCTGCTTCACTTGTGTAACAATGAGGAATGCCACCTCAAGAATTACCACAAAAAGCAAAATATCTCTTCCATAAGTCGCTTTGCTATACTGATCCGGCAAAAACTGTATGATGAGAAAAATGAAAAACAGCAAATTCGTTATATTCAAAAATTTTTTCACCTTCACACCCGCCTAAATGGCAACCTCATCCCCGCCGATTTTTTCTGCAATATCTTCAAAAAACGTGGACATCAGTTCCTTTCTAAAATTTGAATAGTCCCGGGTTTCCATCAGCGCCTCCCGGTTTCTGGGCCTTGGGAAATCTATCTTCAGTTCCTTGCGCACCTGTCCCGGGCTTCCCGTCATCATAATCACCCGGTCTGATAACAGGATGGCTTCATCAATATCATGGGTTACAAAAACCACGGTTTTCTTTTCGTCACTTTTTTCCCATAGTTCCAACAACATTTCCTGCAGCAGCACTCTGTTTTTTGCATCCACTGCGCCAAAGGGTTCATCCATTAAAAGGATGGAAGGGCTCATAGCCAGAGCCCTTGCGATTGCCACCCGCTGCTGCATTCCCCCCGAAAGCTGGGAGGGATATTTTTGTTTAAAGTTACCAAGCCCTACCTTTGTGATGAATTGATCTGCAATTTCAAACAAATTCTTTCTGGGTAAGCTTTTATTTGCCTGCTTAATTCCGTAGGCAACATTTTTTCGTACTGTCATCCAAGGGAACAGGGAATAGTGCTGAAAAACCACAGCCCGATCTAAACCCGTTCCTTTAATTTCACTGCCGTCAATATTTACTTTCCCTTCTGTGGGGAAATTCAGCCCTTCCAAAATACTTAGCAAGGAGCTTTTTCCGCATCCGCTGGAGCCAATAATGCTGACAAATTCCCCCTCCTCTATGGAGATAGAAACATCTTTGATTGCAGTAAAGGTTTGATTTTTGTCAACATAATCCAATGTAACATTGTTGATTTCAATTTTACTCATTTTTGCCTCCTTCCCCACCTGTCTGTGGTTGTCAATTTTATTGATTGTGATATGCAACAAGGCTTTTGTAGGTTGCATCATTAGGGTTTTCTTCTATAATAGAATCCAGTGCTTCCTCATACAAGGAGGTGTCAATGCCCGCCTCAATGTCAAAAGGCTTTACATAATCCAAATTCACCATAGCATCATAAAAAGCGATGGTTGCGTCTTTATCCGGATCAGGGTTAGAGCTGATAAATTTCCCATAGGTTTCCGCCTTCAAAATTTCCTTATCAATATCCACGTATTTTGCAATAATGTCTACTGTTTCGTCTTCATTTTCCTGATAGAATTTGTATGCCTTAATCAAGGCTCTCAAAAACTGAACATAGGTATCGGGATTGGACTCCAATTCCTCCGTCAAAGCAACCTGCCGGCAGCAAGGATGCTTTTCAAATCCTTCCACCTCGCCGCTATAGGAAAGAATCACATATCCGTCGTCTTCCGCCAGCTTGCGGAAGGGTGTAAACAAAATGGCACCATCAATTTCATCACTCTTCAGTGACGTAAACGCTGCGGAACCGCTTTCCACGGAAACCAGCTCTACATCCTTTTCCGGGTCAAGGCCCACATCAAGGAGTCCCTGCCGGAAAACAACATCCGCCGTTCCGCCATAGGTATCGGCAATTCTTTTGCCCTTCAGTGCAGTCAAGTCCGCTTTGTCTCCCAGACCCTCCACCACTTCTTTTTTTACCACAAGGGCATGGCCTTCCGTCATGGCACCGCCAAATACAGTAACCTGATGTCCCTGCTGCAAGTAATTGATGGAATTGGTTGAACCCAGCGCCCCTGCCTGCAATTTTTTATTTTCCAGAGCCGTCAGCATACTGTTGTTTTCTGCAAACAAAACCAAATCCGCATTGAGCCCCTCTTCTTCAAAAAAACCCTTCTCTTTTGCCACAAAATATAATAAATGCCCGGTTGAAGGCAAATAGCCGATACTGAAATCAACCAATTCAGCGGATTGCTTTTGTGCGCCTTCAGCTTCCTCCCCCGCAGCGTTGCTGTTTGCCGGCTGTTTTTCCGAACAAGCAGCAGTGCCCAGCACAAGCAGTATACTCATCAAAACACTCATCACTTTTTTGTTTCCATTTTTCTTCACAAATATCACCCTTCCATTTCTATATAAAAGTTCAAAATCATAGCCATTTTCATCACCCATGAGAAAATGTCTCTTTCAACGAAATACGCTTTAGATATATTTTTTCTCCAAAATCCTCACCGCCGGGAACACCAATGGCATCCGCCCTGCACCGCTGGCAGTGCCTAAATACATCAATATATTTTTCCGCCTTCTGCCTTGTGCCATCAATCTGGGCACAGGTTGGAGCACTGCAGCCTGCCAATTCATGCTGAGGTATCAGGGGAATAATATTATAAATGCTTGCACCTGCCTTACGTACCGTTTTTGCAACTTCTTCAATGTGGTTTTCATTGATTCCCGGCACCAAAACCGTGTTTACTTTCACAGTAATACCTGCGGAGGAAATCTTACGAATGCCCTCCAGTTGATTTTGAATGAGAATTTTTGCCCCTTCCACGCCGGAATAATGCTTCCCATGATATGTAATGCCGCTATTGAGCCTTGCTTCAATTTCAGGATTCACGGCATTGACTGTCACCGTCAGAGAATCAATACCAACCTCTATAATTTCATCCGCCTTTTCAACAAGAAGCAATCCATTGGTGCTCATACACTTAATCAACTCCGGGAATTCCTTTTTAATGAGACGAAATGTTTCCAAGGCATAGGGCGTTGCTAAAGTGTCTCCGGGGCCGGCAATCCCGGCAACGGTAATTACCTTGCACAATGCCAGAGACCGCTTGATCACATCAACCGCTTCCTCAGGGGATATGACCGTGGAGGCAACCCCCGGCCGCTTCTCAAAATCATTGATCTGCCTGTCGCAAAATTTGCATTCTATATTGCATCCCGGGCTGATGGGCAGGTGGATTCTTCCTGTTTCTCCCTTTTTCCCCTTGGCAAAGCATGGATGCTTTACCGTCAATTCATCGTACGAAATTCCCATTCCTACACCTCACTTTCCGGTTCCAATAAACCATCTGTTATCATTTTTTCTATCACCGCATCTATAAAATAGGGCGCCTCAAAAATGGTAAAGCCCCGTTCCTCCATATAAAGACTTGCGCCGTCCCCGATTTTTGCTACAACAATGGCAACGCAGTCCTTCACTCTTTCAATCACCTGATCAAAGGCGGCATTGGTGTGCCCTTCCTGGGTGCAGCAGGGCTTTACATTTCTTGTTTCCAAATATTTATAGCCGCCTCCTTCCACTTCGAAAATATGAAAGTATTTCGCCCTTCCAAAATGTTCGTTCACAACCTTACCATCTGTACTTGCAACTGCGATTTTAACTTCCATCTCTTCCCTCCCATAAAGGGGAAATTGCGTAAACCTCCCACAATTTCCGCTGCCTTCTTTTCATTTAGCACCCCGCCTTAGCTTCCGTAATCGTTTCATATCAGTAAACCGATTGCGGTTTTGTATCTTCTTACGAAACAATTTTATTTAAAAAAGAACCGCCAAACTTCAAATGGGAAAGTTTAGCGGTCTCTAATTTTTTTAGTCAACCAGTCGTTATTCAATTATGCTTTAATTACTTTAAATGCCTCTTCCAGATCAAAAATAATATCATCAATGTGCTCAATGCCAATGGATAATCTGATGGTATTGGGCTTAATTCCCTGATCCAGCAACTCTTCCTGTGTTAGTTGAGAATGGGTTGTGGAAGCAGGATGGATCACCAGAGATTTTACATCGGCAACATTTGCCAATAAGGAAAATACCTGCAAATGATCAATAAATTTCTTTGCTTCTTCTTCGCCCCCCTTAATTTCAAAGGTAAAGATGGAGCCGCCGCCCTTAGGGAAATACTTGTTATACAAATCATGGGACGGTTCCTCCTTTAAAGAGGGATGATTTACCCGTTCTACCTGAGGATGCTTTGCTAAAAAGTCAACCACCTTCAAGGTGTTTTCAACATGACGTTCCACCCTTAAGGATAAGGTTTCCAAGCCCTGCAAGAAAAGGAATGCATGGAAGGGTGACAGGGTAGCGCCGGTGTCTCTCAATAAAATTGCTCTGATTTTTGTTACAAAGGCCGCAGCCCCCACTGCCTTAGTAAAGCTGATGCCATGATAGCTTGGGTTCGGCTCTGTCAGAGAGGCAAATTTGCCGGAAGCCTCCCAGTCAAACTTACCGCCGTCTACAATCACACCGCCAATGGCCGTTCCGTGCCCGCCGATAAATTTTGTTGCCGAATGAATGACAATATCCGCACCATGCTCGATGGGTCTGATTAAGTAAGGTGTGCCAAAGGTGCTGTCAATCACAAGGGGAATCTTATGGTTATGGGCAATTTTTGCAATCTCCGCAATATCCACCACGTTGGAATTTGGATTGCCAAGGGTTTCAATGAATACGGCCTTTGTGTTTTCTTGGATGGCATTTTCTACTTCCTCCAGCTTGTTGGCATCCACAAAGCTTGTGGTAATGCCATACTGGGGCAGTGTATGGGCCAATAAATTATAGGTGCCGCCGTAAATTGTCTTTGCGGCAACAATATGATCTCCGTTTTGCGCAAGATTTTGCAAGGTATAAGTCACCGCCGCCGCGCCGGAGGCCACAGCCAAGGCCGCAACGCCGCCTTCCAGGGCTGCAATTCTTTCTTCAAAAATCCCCTGGGTGGGGTTGGTCAGTCTTCCGTAAATATTTCCCGCATCTCTTAGCCCAAATCTATCTGCCGCGTGCTCACTATTATGGAACACATAAGATGTTGTCTGATAAATAGGCACTGCTCTTGCATCTGTGGTGGGGTCTGCACTTTCCTGCCCAACGTGAACCTGCTTTGTTTCAAACTGTAACTTTCTCTCGTTTAATGTACTCATGATTCATTCCCTCTTTCTCTCATCTTTTTGTCTGCTGCTTTGATTAAAACTCACTTCGTTCTTATTTTTTCAACTCGTTCTATTTGAACAATCCTTCCATCCTGAACCACTAATGTGATGGAACCGTATTTGATTTGTTTGAGTATCTTCTCAATTTGTTCTATTACCGCCTTCGTTTCTTCCGATATATTTTTATCCATATAGGGACTCCTTCAAAAAATATTAGAAAAGGGACAACAAACCTGCTTTCCATGAACCTTTCCAGAAACAACAGCTCTGCCCTTTTTTCCCTCCATACTGCGTTCTCTCGCATACGGTGTGTGATATGTATAAAAATACTCCTAAACAATGTTACTCATCTGAGGGGTCACATTCTTTAGACTCACACATAAGGCGCCTACACATTCGCTCTGCCTCTATCCCTTGGCTACACATTCGATGCATCTCCATTTTATATGCGCACAGTCTCTGCATAGTACAACTGTTTTTCTTTCTCATACGCCTTACACCTCCTGATTTATTTAATCCTCCCGTTAGGGATTTTTCACATATTGATACGATGATGCATTGTTTAAAATTGTTCTCCGGGTTTTTCTTCCCTAGCGAACTTTTTATAAGAATACCACGGGTTTTTTCCTCCGTCCAATATGCAAACAGTATAGCGGTTGATACATTGAAGCTATATCCCACCGAAAAAACAGAAGTTACACTGCCTCGTCAATGGGCAAACAAAAAGCCCCGGATTTGGTTTTGGTAAGTATTCTCACCGCAATCAAACCCGGGGCAAATGATGTTCCTTTCAGTCATCCTTATTGTAAAAATCTACGGGCCAAAGCCTTCTTTTAAACAACTGTTTTACGACGTAATCCAAGAAATACTATACTGCGTGTTTGCAGGAAGGGGTATATCCTTTGGCGGCAATACCGAAAATTTCCCCGGCAAATTGTTTTCCAATGCCGTTAAATGAAAATGACATATGGCAATGCCTAAATCCACACTTTGAATATCCAACGCGTCTTTTTTTTGCAGTGTTTTTTCCTCATAAAAATGATAGGCTCCTCCGGCATAAACCACTCTCCACGGCTGTTTATTGACGGCGGAAGGCCCCAAACGCAGCATTTCTAAGGGCAAAGCGTATTTCCCCGCCGCTTCCTCCGTCAATGGCGTCTCAAAATCATGTTGAAAAAAAAGCTCCTTCCATGGCTTCCGCTGCTTTGATTTCATCGCCCTTTGAAAAAGAGCTTCCGTCAGACTTTTCTTCCCGGCAGGATAGCCGATGGCCGAAATGGCTGGAAATAGCTCTCCCTCTTTCACACCCATGGCTTTTTCAAAGCCGCTTCGGCGAAACGTCCCCCCAAGCCAGCAGGTCCCTATTCCCAAAGAGGCGGCATATAATATCAGTTTTTCAAAGGCATAGCCAAAGGCCTCCAGCGCAAACGCCCCCTTTGGCACAGTGCCTCCGATAAACGCTTTTGTGCCTTTGATTACCCCATATGTCCCCAATGCTTTTGCGTTCCATTCCTCATTGCTATGCAGCAGCCGAAAGGATACAGGAATATCAAACGGATTTGTTAGGGTCTTGGAAAACGCAATGAGCTTTTCCTCATCCTCCGAAGTAAGGGGCTTTGCTTCATACGTCCTTGTGCTATGACGGGCTTTGATTGCTTTTTCTGCCGAAAATGTGAATTCCATATCATTCCCTCCTTTTGCATTACAATATCACTTTTGGGAGAATTGGTCAATTTTTTTACATAAGAACAATCCTCCGTTTTAAGCTTCATTTTAAGAAAACTACTGTCAGCAGTGATTCTTTTCATAAAAACCACGATACCGCAAGCAAAGCTCCCCCTTCGCTCCAAAAACGAAGTAAAAAAGGCAGCGCCGCAAGGGCAGCACTGTCTAAATTGATGCAGAAACTTATTCTTCTTCCAGCTTCAGCACACTCATAAATGCCTGCTGGGGTACCTCTACATTGCCAATTTGGCGCATACGCTTCTTTCCTTCTTTTTGCTTTTCAAGAAGCTTTTTCTTACGGCTGATATCGCCGCCATAGCATTTTGCCAAAACGTCCTTGCGCAGGGCACTAATGGTCTCTCGGGCAATAATTTTACTGCCGATTGCCGCTTGAATGGGAATTTCAAATTGGTGCCTCGGGATTTCCTTTTTCAGCTTTTCGCACATCTTCCGCCCTCTTTCCACAGCGGAATCCTTGTGCAGAATAAAAGAAAGGGCATCCACAGCCTCTCTGTTTACCATAATATCCAGCTTAATCAATTCACTTTCGTGATAACCAATTAACGTATAATCGAAGGAAGCATATCCCCGGCTTCTGGATTTTAGCACATCAAAAAAATCATAAATAATTTCATTTAAAGGAATTTCATAGGTCAGCAGGGCTCTGTTTGTGTCTAAATAATCCATACTGATATACTCGCCCCGTCTTTGCTGACAAAGCTCCATAATAGCGCCAATGTAATCCTTAGGCAGCATAATTTCCGCCTTCACAATGGGCTCTTCCATCTTTGCAATACGTGCAGGGTCCGGCATATTGCTGGGATTGGACAAATCAAAGCTTGTACCATCCGTCAGGTATACCTTATAAATAACACTGGGGGCTGTTGTTACCAAATCGAGATTATATTCCCGCTCCAGCCTTTCCTGCACAATCTCCAAATGGAGCAGGCCCAAAAACCCACAACGAAAGCCAAAGCCTAAGGCAACGGAGGTTTCCGGCTCGAAAAATAAAGCGGCGTCATTCAGCTGAAGCTTCTCTAAGGCGTCCCGCAGGTCGGGATATTTAGCACCGTCCGCCGGGAAAACTCCACAGTAAACCATAGGGTTTACTTTTTTGTATCCATGAAGGGCCTCCGCCGTAGGCCTTTGCGCCTCTGTTACCGTATCCCCCACACGGGTGTCGGCAACATTTTTGATACTGGCAGTAAAATAGCCCACCATACCCGCCTTTAGCTCTTCCGTAGGAATAAAACGGCCGGGACCAAAAATGCCCACTTCTATTACTTCAAACTCTTTACCCGTTGCCATCATCCGCACCTTGCTTCCCTTGCGAATGCATCCGTCAAACACACGCATCAAAACAATAACTCCGCGGTACTGGTCATACACCGAGTCGAAAATCAACGCTTTTAAAGGTGCTTGGGGATCGCCGTTGGGTGCAGGAATATCCGTTACGATACGCTCCAAAACCGCTTCGATATTGATACCGTTTTTCGCTGAAATCTCAGGGGCATCCATTGCAGGAATGCCGATAATATCTTCAATTTCCTGCTTAGCCCATGCCGGATCTGCACTGGGCAGATCTATCTTATTAATGACAGGCAGTATCTCCAAATTATTATCCAGCGCCAAATATACATTTGCCAGTGTCTGGGCCTCAATGCCTTGAGCGGCATCCACAATCAAAACTGCACCCTCGCAGGCAGCCAAGCTTCTGGAAACCTCATAATTAAAATCTACATGACCTGGGGTATCAATTAAATTAAATTCAAACTCTTCCCCATCTTTTCCATGGTAAATCAGGCGCACCGCCTGTGACTTAATGGTAATACCCCGTTCTCTTTCCAGATCCATATTATCCAAAACCTGTGACTGCATCTCTCTGTCTGTCAGCAACCCTGTTTTCTGAATCAATCTGTCCGCCAAAGTGGATTTGCCATGGTCTATATGTGCCACGATACAAAAATTTCGGATATTCTTTTGTCTGTCGGACATGAATTCCCCTCCTAAATCTAAATTTATCTAAAGAATTGCTTGGCGTGTTTCCCATAAGCACTGGTGTACCCCGAAAACACTATCTCCCGCAAAGGGAAAAAGGAACCTCTGAAAGAGGCCCCTGCGCAGCATTCTTGAACCATCGAAAAACCCCAATTACTTTCATTAAAATCCTACCGATTATATCATATAAAAGGTCGTAAAGTCAAAGGAATTCGGGGGAATCAAAGCTTATCGTCTTTCTTTTCATTCTCTTTTTCCTGCCGCAGCTTGGCCTGATGCACAAAGCCTATCCAGCATAAAGCGCAAAGGAACGCACCCATCCAAAACAGCCATGAAAGTTCCTTCACCACCACACCCAACAGCATGAATACAGTAATCCCAATCTGAAAAAGAAATTCCCTTTTTTCAATGAACATTTTTTTGTTTTTATCAGACCCTTGCATACACAGCTTCCTTCCTAAACGCATTCTTGTGTCTGTTTTTCAGTATAGCATAAACAATAAAAAACAACCAGAAAAACCCATAGCGTTATGTTGAAAATATAAAATGCCTGTTTTTCTATATATATTTTTAAACTCTCTTAAGCGTAGCTTAAGGTTCCATTCATAAATTATACACATTTATATTGTAAAATTTAGATGAAGTAAAAAGGACGCCCCCTTTTACTTCTGCCTGTGGCTACTTCCCCGAGTGGTCATAGGCCCCTTCTTAAAATGTATTTGGGCTGCAGCATTCATTTTGTATATGCCAGCTACTCTTAATTGATTTACATAGATAGTACACACACTCCTTAGTAAGAAAAGCAGCCAATTTGGCTGCTTTTCTTTTGCTCCGTACTTCCTTTACATATAGCTTCTTCTCCAAACTGCGGGAGAAAACAGCATGATAATTGGAAAAATTTCCAGTCTTCCCAACAGCATATCCGCACACAACACCAACTTAGAAAAATCAGAGAAGAAGGCATAGTTCTCTATGGGGCCAACCATACCCAAACCGGGGCCCACATTCCCAAAACAAGTCAATACCGTGGTAATAGAAGTTGTAAAATCAAAGTTATCCAACGATATTAAAAGAAAGGAACCAAAAATGATAAATAAATATATGATGATATACCCTGTTACGCCGCGTATAATATCTTCATCAATCTTATGGCTGTCCAATTTTATAATATTGATAGACCTAGGATGGACAATGTGTCTGATTTCCCGCCCTGCCATTTTAAGCAGTATGATCAAACGGGAAACCTTAATACCACCGCTGGTGGAACCGCCGCATGCACCAATAATAATTAAAATTATAATCAAAGACTTAGAAAGCTCCGGCCACACATCATAATTTGCCGTAGCAAAACCCGTTGTGCTTATAATTGATAAAACCTGAAAAGCCGCATGGCGGAAAGCGCTCTCCACCGTTGGATACAGGCTTAAAATATTTACTGTGATAACGCCTATGGCGCCAAAAATAATAAACAGGTAATATCTTAGTTCTTCATTCTTAAAAATATTTTTAAAGTCTCTGATAAAGAACAGGTGATGTAAATCAAAATTGATACTAAATAACAGCATAAAAATTGTAATGATATACTCATAATAGGAATTTCCATATGCCGCAATGCTTGCATTTTTTATGGAAAAACCACCTGTTCCCGCTGTTGAAAATGAGTTCACAATACTGTCAAACAGAGGCATTCCACCTGAAAACAACAGTACGGCCAGCACCAGCGTCAAAATAATATATATCCCATACAAAATTTTCGCCGTTGCTTTCACCTTGGGAACCAGCTTGCCCACCACAGGCCCCGGCGCCTCCGCCCGCATCAAATGCATAGAACGCTCATCCACCGCCGGCATAATTGCCAGCATAAAAACAAGAATTCCCATACCGCCGATCCACTGGGTAAAGCTTCGCCAAAACAAAATACTCCTAGGCAAACCTTCAATTTCACTTAAAACAGACGCCCCTGTAGTAGTGAAACCGGATACCGTTTCAAAAAGACAGTTCATTATACCCTTGATTGCTCCGCTGAAATAGAAGGGCAACGCCCCAAAAGCAGACATCAGAATCCATGCAAGGGCAACAATCACAAAGCCCTCTCTGCCGTAAATTTTTCTATCCTTTGGCTTAAATCTGGCAAGAATGGTTCCGGCGATCATTGCACTGCAAATGGAGAGAAGAAACGCAACAAGGGCCTTCTCTTCTCCATAATAAACAGCAATCAATACAGGCGCCAATAAAAACAAGCCCTCAACTCTCAAAATATTGCCTAATATATAGGCCATCATACGATAATTCATAACTTTTCTCCGTTTTATTTGCGTATTTCATTCAAATCCGTGAGGTGTCTTTTTGTTGTTACAACAATCACATTATCCCCAATTTCTATGGTATCGTTACCTCCGGGTATAATAATGTGAGGCCCTCGAATAATGGCAGCCACAAGAAGGCCGTCTTTTCTTTTAATATCCTTTAACGGAATCCCCACA
Organism: Tyzzerella sp. UBA1042; assembly: GCA_002316675.1. Classification (GTDB taxonomy): domain Bacteria; phylum Bacillota; class Clostridia; order Lachnospirales; family Anaerotignaceae; genus Chakrabartyella. The sequence continues at coordinate 31,523 of DCDZ01000030.1, read as the reverse complement.
ACGGCAGAATCCTCTTTCACCTTAAATTCTACTGCTTCCACCTGATCGTTGATCATGGTATGCAGTGTTACAACATTATTGTCCTTCATGGAATTTTTCATGGCACGCACATAGCGTACAATATTCTGCGCGGCAATGGTTTTGGGTGAAATAAAGCTATCAATATTTAAGTTATCCATGATTTCATAAAAAGAAATCTTATTTACCTTGGCAATAACCTTGGAAATCTTTTTTTCCTTGGCATACAAGGCAACAATAATATTTTCTTCATCCATACCCGTCAAAGTTACAAATGCATCGGTTTTTTCCAAGCCTTCCTCATGGAGCAGCTCTTTTTCCGTGCCGTCCCCATGAATAATTACCGAGTCCGGCAAAACCTCACACAGATATTCACAACGCTTTAAATCTCGCTCAATGATTTTTACCTTTACATGAATTCCGCTCAATTCCTTTGCCAAATAATAGGCAATTCTACCGCCGCCGATGATCATAACGGATTTCACGCCGGTGCGGAACACACCAATGGCACGGAAAAAATTTGCAATTTCTAAATGAGAAGCTGTGATATTGATTTTATCCCCGCTCTTCAATACAAATTCACCGTCGGGAATAATGACCGCTTCCTCCCGTTGTACTGCGCAAATCAATATTTTCACTTGGAATTCCTTATAAATAGCACAAAGGGGCATCCCGTCCAGAGAGCTGTTTTCGGGTATTTTCAGCTCCACCATTTCCACCCGTCCACGGGCAAAGGGCTCAATTTTAATGGCCGAAGGAAACCTAAGCAAGCGGGAAATTTCCGTTGCTGCCGCCAATTCGGGGTTTACTGCCATACTCAGACCCAGTTCCTCTTTTATCAAATTCATCTGCTGAAAATACTCCGGATTACGAACCCGGGCGATGGTATGCTTCGCCCCCAGCTTTTTGCCCAAGAGGCAACAAAGCATATTTACCTCATCGGCAGAGGTGGCCGCAATCAACACATCCGTATGCTGAATGCCTGCCTCTTTTAAAACAGCGGCCGTGGCGCCATTGCCTTCAATACAAAAAATATCCATTGTATTTCCGGAATTCGCCAATACCGCCCCATTATTATCTATTACAATTACATTATGCCCTTCCAAGGAAAGCTGATTTGCAATGGTGCCGCCCACCTTGCCATCCCCAACAACAACAATCTCCAATTTTCTTCCTCCTTGAAAACCATCCTACGAAACCGGGGCTCCCCGGCCATTTATCATAATATAATATGATATGCTATCACTTTCCAATAGGAAATACAAGCCATTTCCAAAAAATACAATTTCTTCGTGCCATGTCTGATAGAAAAGCGCCTCCTATGGAATCAGAGACGCTTTCCTTTTATTCACACTTGTCAGCCAACACATTGGTCAAATCTGCAATCAGTACAGAGATTTTTTCGCCTGTTTCCATTTCTTTTAATTCCACCGTGCCTGTTTCCAACTCACTCTCGCCGATGACCAAGGAATATCTGGCACCAATTTTATTGGCATATTTCATTTGGGCCTTTACGCTTCTTTCTACGGTATCGCAATCCGCCAAAATACCCGCCTTGCGCAATGCCAAGGTCAGGGCCTGGGCCTTAAGCAAGCCTTTTTCCCCCATGGAACCGATAAACACATCCCGCTTCGGCGCTTCCGCAAGGGCACCCTTTTGCTTTTCTAAAATCATGACCAAACGCTCAATGCCTAAGCCAAACCCAACGGCACCCGTGGGCTTACCGCCGCATTCTTCGATTAAATTATCATACCGTCCGCCGCCGCAAACCGTCAGTCCGTCAGAAATAAATTCAAATACCGTTCTTGTGTAATAATCCAAACCACGTACAATTTTGGGATCAATGGTAAAGGCAATGCCCATTTCCGTCAAAATATCCTGCACCTTTTGGAAATGCGCCGTACATTCCTCATCCAAGCAATCCAAAACAGAGGGTGCATTGGCAATGATCGCCTTACAGCCTGCCTCTTTACAATCCAAAACACGCAAAGGGTTTTTCTCAAAGCGCTCCTTGCAGGTGGGGCAAAGCTTGTCTAAATTTTGACCGATGAACTCCCGCAGGGTTTTGTTGTAACGGCTGCGGCAATCAGGACAGCCTAAGCTGTTGATACGCAGCTCCACCCCTTCAATGCCCATTTCTTCCAATAAAGCCGCCGCAACGGAAATGGACTCCGCATCCTGCGCAGCACTGTAAGACCCCAGCATTTCCACCCCAAACTGGTGAAACTGACGCTGGCGGCCGGCCTGGGTGTTTTCACAGCGAAACGTGGGAGAAATATAATACAGCTTGGTGGGCTGTGCTTGATTGTGCATACCATGCTCGATATATGCCCGGGCAACACCTGCCGTGCCCTCCGGACGTAGGGTTAAAGAACGGTCGCCATCATCGGTAAAGGTATACATTTCCTTTTGCACAATATCCGTCGTCTCCCCCACACCGCGAACAAACAACTCCGTAAATTCAAACACCGGCGTTCTGATTTCGCCGATACCGAAAACACGACAAAGCTTCCTCATTTTATTTTCAATTTCCTGCCACGCTGTTACCTCCGCCGCAAAAATATCCTTTGTCCCTTTTACCAACTGAATCATTTCCATCCTCCTTTGGGTAGTCCCGCTCTTTTGCGCTGGATCATCTCATCAATTCTTGCAATATAGTCCTCAACGCTTTTCACATTGAATATTCTGTCTATTTTATCTGTCAAAGGATCCACAATTTTTGTGCTGGCCCCTGCCCCAGCCGCTAAAACCATCTGTTTTTCTTCCATAATTTGCACGTTATACACGCCTTCTTTTCCCGGATGACAGTAACCCACATTTTCAAAATTCCCCACCATATTTTTCTGGCGGTACATATAATAGGGCTTCATGCCCATTTTTTTGGCATAAGCCGCTGTAATCTCCAGCATTTCCTCTAAAGCTTTGGCCGTAGAGAGGGTGTGCTGATCAAATTCCTCCTTCAGCCTTGAAGCACGCTTCACAGCCAAGGTATGCACCGTAATATTATCCGGCGCCAACGCAAGAATTTCCTCCATGGTATGGCTTACATCCCAGGGCGTTTCTCCCGGTAAGCCAAGAATTAAATCCATATTGATATTGTCATGTCCCAAGGCTCTGGCTTCCTGAAATACACGGCGAATATCTGCAACGGAGTGCTTCCTGCCGATGCGTTTTAAGGTTTCCTCATTCATAGTTTGAGGATTAATGGAAATACGGTTTACGCCATAGGCCTGCATCAGCCGCAGTTTTTCCTTTGTAATGGTATCTGGGCGGCCGGCTTCAACGGTGTATTCCATTTCTCTTGTTTCAAAAAGCTCTGCAATTTTTTTCAGCAGCCGCTCCAATTGTACCTCGGATAGAGAGGTAGGTGTTCCGCCGCCGATATAAATGCTTTTTAGAGAAAACCCTTTGGCATATTCCGCCAAAAACGCTAATTCTTTGAACAAAGCGTCCAAATACTCATCCACTCTGTTTTGATACTGCGCCAAAGGATAGGCTGTGAATGAACAATATAAGCACCTAGTGGGACAGAAAGGTATCCCGATATAAAGGCTGATGTCATGAGATTGATTCCCCTGCAAAATCTTTTCCTCGGCCTTGGCCACCGTAAGGGCAAGCCTAGCCTTCTGCTCCAGCACCAAATAGTCCTTCATAAGGTATTCCAAGCAATATTTCTCGCTTTTTCCCTCAGCCAAAAGTCCGCTGACAATTTTGGCAGGACGCACCCCTGTGAGCAGTCCCCATTGCGGGCGAAGACCGGTATCCTTCTGCAAAAGCTCATAAATTGCAAGCTTCACCAGCCGTTTGATTTCCTTTTCCTCTATATCAAGGGGAAAAGGTACAGACCATACCCCCGCCTTTTGCCCATTACGATAGAGCATTGCCGAAGCAATGCCCTTCTCCATGCAGCTGACAACGGACATACCCGATGGGGCAATTTCTTCCCTACGGATATAGTGGAGGTTTGGATAAAAAACCTGAATCATTGTCTGTACATCATTTTGCAATTCATGTCCCTGCAGAATATATTGTATCATGCTACTACCCTTTGCTTAAAATAATTTTTCGCTGTCTAAAAGCAAGGTTACCGGCCCATCGTTCACCAAAGCAACCTGCATATCCGCCTGAAACTGACCAACGGCAACCTTTTTGATG
>DCDZ01000030.1:0-27224 GCA_002316675.1 Tyzzerella sp. UBA1042 | reverse complement strand
CAACGGCAACCTTTTTGATGGGCATATCCTTTGCCTTCTCGCATATTTTTTCAAATAACCCTGCCGCAACCTCGGGGGCGGCACCGCCGGAATATCCCGGCCGCCTGCCCTTTCTGGCATCACCATATAATGTGAAATTAGGAACAATCAATAGCTCCCCTTCAATATCCAACAGGGAAAGATTCATTTTTCCGTTTTCGTCTTCAAAAATACGAAGATTTACCACTTTATCCAGCATATATTCCATGGTTTTTTCATCATCAGACCCCAGCATACCGAAAAGCACCATAATGCCCTTCTGGATTTCGCCAATCACCTGACCGTCCACCGTTACACTTGCATTTGTCACTCTTTGCAATACTGCCCGCATAAGCTCCTCCTGTTTCTATCCCGATACACGTTCTATATCTATCACATCTTTTACACTCTTCAGACGCTTTGTAATTCGTTCCAGCTGGTCTTTGGTTCTGATTTCCAGCGTAATTGTAAAAATGGCAAGCATATCCTTTGTGGTGCGAATGTTAAAGCCTTTTACCGACATATCTTCATCCGCCAGCAAGCGGCTGATCTCAAACAAAAGCCCCGTTCTGTCATTGGCAATCACACGGATTTCCGCCAAATATGCCGCACTCATAACATCCCCATGGGTATATTGGGCATCCCACTCGGCATCAATCAAACGAGCTCTTTCGTCATCACTCAAATTCATGATATTCACGCAGTCCGTCCGATGGATGGTAACGCCTCGCCCTCGTGTTACAAAGCCGATGATTTCATCTCCCGGCACAGGGCTGCAGCATTTTGAAAACCGCACCGATACCTCGCCGACGCCCTGCACCACAATGCCGCTTTTGCTTCTCTTTTTCTTCGGAATGGGCTTCTGCTCAACATTTTTTTCAAAATCCTGAAGCATCTCCTCGGCTGTCTGGGTTTTCCGCTTTTCTTTTAAAAACTCGTCAATCAGCCGGTTTACCAGCTGTCCTTCCTTGATACCGCCGTAACCCACGGCAGCCATAATGGAATTCCAGTTTTTAAAATCGTACTTATCCATAATCAGCTCCATCCATTCCGAACGCAGAAGATCATTGGCGGCATACCCCTTCTTTTTCATATCTGCAAGGAGCATTTCTTTTCCCCGCAGAATATTATCTTCCTTCTCTTCTTTTTTGAACCATTGCTTTATTTTGGTTCTGGCCTGAGAGCTTTTTACCAGAGAAAGCCAATCACGGCTAGGGCCTTTTGAATTTTGGGAGGTCATGATTTCCACAATATCCCCATTTTGAATATGATAATCAATGGTAACCATGCGGTTGTTCACCCTTGCGCCCACCATTTTATTGCCCACGGCAGAGTGAATCATATACGCAAAATCAACAGGGGTTGAATCCTTGGGTAGCTGAATCACCTGTCCTTGAGGCGTAAAGGCATACACCTGGGTTGTAAACACATTGAGGTCCAGCTTGATGGTATCCAGATATTCTTTGTTATCGGACATATCCCTTTGCCATTCCAAAATCTGACGCAGCCAAACAAGCTTTTCTTCCTCGTTTTTATCCGTGGCGTCCCCCGATTTGCCCTCTTTATATTTCCAGTGGGCGGCAATACCGTATTCGCTGGTACGGTGCATCTCCCAAGTACGGATTTGAATTTCAAAGGGCTGCCCGTTGGGCCCGATCAGCGTGTTATGCAGGGATTGATACATATTGGGCTTGGGCATGGCGATATAATCCTTAAACCGCCCCAGCATTGGTGTATACATGGTATGCACAATGCCCAAAACCGCATAACAATCCTTAATATTATCCACAATGGCACGAACGGCAAACAAATCATAAATCTGATCCAATGTTTTATTCTGGTTCACCATTTTTTTGTAAATGCTGAAAAAATGCTTGCTTCTGCCTTCAATTTTGCCGGCAATCCCAGCCTCATCCATTTTTTTCTTAACCTCGGTTACAATATATTGCACAAAGGCTTCCCGTTCTGCCCGTTTTTTTTCAATCTTTGCAGCCAAATCAAAATAGGCCTCCGGATTTAAATATTTAAAGCAAAGATCCTCCAGCTCCGTACGAATTTTGGAAATACCCAGTCTATGGGCCAGAGGCGCATAAATATCCAAGGTTTCCTGAGCCTTTTCGTGCTGCTTTTCCGGCGTCATATAATTCAGGGTACGCATATTGTGCAGCCTATCCGCCAGCTTAATTAAAATAACACGGATGTCCTTTGCCATGGCAAGAAACATCTTGCGGTAGTTTTCCGCCTGAATTTCTTCCTTGGTGGTATAGGATATTTTTCCAAGCTTTGTTACCCCATCCACCAACGATGCAACCTCTTCGCTGAATATATTGGCAATATCTTCATGGCTATAATTTGTATCCTCTATAACGTCATGCAGGATACCCGCAACAATGGACTCCATATCCAGCTCCAGCTCCGCCAGAATACACGCTACCTTCAAGGGATGGAGCACATACGGCTCGCCTGATTTTCTTTTCTGTTCCTTATGGGCATCCGCCGCCAGCTTATACGCCTTCTCCAACATAGTATATTTCTTCGCCGGATGGTACCGTCGAATCCGTTCCAATAGCTCTTGATACATTTCATCTGCTGCTGTCATGTCCATCACCTCCCTTTGCTCTATCCATATGTCCCTTTTTGACTTGGACTGTCTAAAAAACCTGTAAAACTGATTATACCTTCTAACCCCCATATTTTCAAGGAATTTTTGTTATCCTGCGATGAAGCCCTTCTCATATTTCAAGCTAAAAATCCTTTGCAGGCTTTCCTCCAAGCGGGTATCTGTAATCCGCCCTGTGTTTTTTGCCTCTAACAGTGCTTGATAGGCCTCTTCCAAATCCGCCGGCATCAGCACAATGTCCACACCTGCCAAGACCGCCATAACCGTCGATTCTCCCACGCCATAGGCATCGGTAATGGCCTGCATATTCATGGCATCGGTAATAACAATGCCGTTATACCCCAAGTCCTCTCTCAGCAAGGCCACAGCTTGGGAGGAAAGGGAGGCGGGCAAGCCGTCTGTAATGGCGTTTGGCATATTGATATGCCCCACCATAACCAAATCCACCCCGCCCTCAATGGCCTTTTGAAAGGGCACAAATTCCGTTGCCTTCAGTCTTGCCAAATCGTGGGAAACAAATACCTCTCCCTCATGGCTATCCGCCGCCGTATCCCCGTGGCCGGGAAAATGCTTTACTGTGCCGCTGACACCGGTTTCCTGCAAGCCTTCCACAAAAGCACAAACCATAGCCGCAGCCTGATCGGGATCAGCGGAATACGCACGAATGCCAATCACAGGATTCTGCGGGTTTGTATTGATATCGGCAACAGGGGCAAAATCCACATTTACCCCAATTTCCGCCAAGGTGGTTCCGATGGAGCGCCCTGCCGCCTCCGCCTCTTCCGGTGCCGTCATTTCACCTGCGGAAAGGATGGTTTCATGGGGAATATTACTTTTATTTAGGCGAGAAACCAAGCCTCCCTCTTCATCAATCCCGATGAACAAAGGGGTTTTGGAGGCCTTTTGCAGATCCTCTGTCAGCTTTCGGCTTTGCTCTAAGGTATCCAGATTTTCAGAAAACAAAATAACCCCGCCGGGCTGATAGGTATTCATTGCGTCTATCGCATCTTGGGTCAGCACCGTCATGCCGTTTCCATCCTGACTTTTTCTAAAGTCCGCCATGAGCAGCTGACCGATTTTTTCCTCCGTACTCATTGAGGCAATCTGCCCTGCTATGGCCTCCGCCTTGATTTCTGCGACAGTCTTCGTAACCTCCACGGGTGTTTCTCCGGATGTCTCCTTAGGCAAATTGCCGCCGCAGCCTATGAAAAAGCACATTCCGATCATCAATGCGCCTACCAACCAACGTCTCATTTTGGTACCTCCTTTTTTATGTTTACATTATAGTCCTATTTTTCTAAAAAAAACAGTATACATTTTATTTTTCCTTGGGTTTCGTCGGAAAAAAATCTGTTTTTTTTCTTTTTTCAGGCCCACAAACCTTATTTTTGGGAATTTTTTTTTCAAACCGCCTTTTTCTTTTCGCCAATTTTTATGCTATACTGATAAAATTGGAGGAATGTTTATATGAAACGGTGGCTACTGAAACGCTCAAAAATAAATACATCTGCTATGGCAAAGGAATTGGGGATAAGGGATGCTGTGGCCTGCGCTTTGGCAAACAGAGGGCTGGCGGAACGGCGGCAAGCTTATACCTTTTTATATGGAACCACAGAAGCTCTGCGGGAGGCTTCCCTCATGAAGGATATGGCATTGGGCGTAGAGCTCATTGTTCGGGAAATAAGGGCGCAAAAAAAAATAGCCGTATACGGCGATTATGACGTGGACGGTGTTATGAGCACCACAATACTATACCAAGCCATATTAAAATGCGGCGGGAAGGCTGTCTATTATGTGCCCCACAGGCAAAAGGAGGGCTACGGCTTAAATTTACAGGCCATAGAGGCCTTGGCAAAGGAGGGCGTAGAGGTGCTACTTACCTGTGATAACGGCATTGCCGCCTTGGAAGAAATAAAGAAAGCCAAGGCATTGGGAATGACCGTGGTGATTTTAGACCACCATGAACCGGGATTTTTGACCAATAATGATAAAGAACAGGATATTCTTCCCCCGGCCGATGCGGTGATCGACCCCAAGCAGCGGGAATGTACCTATCCTTTTCCCATGCTTTGCGCCGGAGGCCTTGCCTATAAATTTGCCTTGAAATTGTTAAGTGCCTTCGCCATTACTGATGCAGCTTTGGAAAAAGAATTCCTATGCTTTGCCGCCATTGCAACGGTTTGCGATATTGTGGATTTGCTGGATGAAAACAGAATTTTGGTACAATGGGGCTTAAAGGAAATTCCAAACACCACAAATGTCGGGTTGCAGGCCTTGCTTGAGGAAACAGGCATTGCAGGCAAAACCATTACCGAATATCATCTTGGATTTATCATCGGGCCTTGCATTAATGCAACGGGGCGCTTGGAAAGCGGTGAAAAAGCCGTTGCGCTATTTTGTCAGCAGGATCAGGCAAAGGCAAAAATAATTGCAAAAACGCTGGTTTCCTTGAATGAGGAACGGAAGGGGTTTACTGCCCAAGGGGCAGAGCGGGCCATCCATCGGTTGGAGGAAGGAACTCTATTAGGGGATAAGGTTTTGGTTTTATATGATGAAGAAACCCATGAAAGCATTGCAGGCATTGTTGCCGGCAGACTGAAGGAGCGGTATTATCGTCCTGTTATTTTAATCACCAAAAGCGAGGAGGGGGCAAAAGGCTCCGGACGGAGCATTGAAGGGTATCATTTATTCCAAGCCCTCTTTTCCTGCAAGGAGCTGTTTACCCGCTTCGGCGGTCATGCCATGGCTGCAGGGTTGTCTCTGCCTGCGGAAAATATTCCCCTGCTGCAAAAACGGCTAAATGACGCCTGCCAATTGACCTCGGAGCAAATGACCCCTGCCCTGCGGTTAGATAAGCAATTGAAATTTTCAGAAATTGATTTGGAATTGGCAAAACAGCTCCGGGCATTGTCCCCTTTTGGGAAAGAGAACCCCGCCCCTGTTTTTGCCTCCAAAAGCATTCATGTGGACCGTGTGGATTTGATCGGAAAAAACAAAGACATCCTGCGGATGACCTTGTCGGAAAACGGAATCCGCCTCCCTGCCCTATCCTTTGACGGTTACGGCAATCTGCTGAAAATTTTAAAAGAATTGTATCCTGACGAAGATTGTGTTAAAATGTTGAGTTGTGGCCAAATAGACCCCTTGCTTGATTTTGCATACAGCATTGAAATCAACCATTATAACGGCAGAAATTCCGTGCAGTTAATGATAAAAGACTTTAGGCTTTCTAAAAATAAGGAGGAGCAGTAAATGGAATTGAAGGATAAAATCAGATCTATCCCCGATTATCCTGAAAAAGGTGTCATTTTTCGGGATATTACCACCCTTTTAAAGGACCCTGCGGGCATGATTGCTGCGGTGGATCAGATGCAGAAAAAACTGGAAGGGCTGGAGTTTGACTTTATTTTGGGCCCCGAATCCAGAGGCTTTATTTTCGGTATGCCCATTGCCTACAATTTGAAAAAGGGCTTTATCCCCATACGCAAAAAAGGCAAGCTTCCTGCTGAGGTAATCAGCAAGGATTATGCCTTGGAATACGGCACCGCAACCATTGAAATGCATAAGGATGCCCTGCAGCCCGGCCAAAAAGTGGTGCTTGTGGATGATCTTCTGGCAACCGGCGGCACAGCCAAGGCCATTGTGGAAATGGCGGAAAGCATGGGGGCGGAAGTGGTTTCTTTAAATTTCTTAATTGAGCTTGATTTTTTAAACGGCCGCAGTGTTTTAGACGGATATCAGGTGGAAACGGTAATCCACTATTAAATAAGAATCAACTGTGCTATTTTCCAAGGAGGATAGCACTTTTTTATTGCAAAGCACCGCCAATTCTAAAGCCTTTGTGGGGCAGATATACACAACACAAGCAGTCCTTCCTATTCTCTGAATTTTAAAAGGGTATCGACAAAGCCGACACCCTAAAAAATCTTAGCTCCTTGCAGCCTTTTGCAATGCGCATATGCTTAACACGATATATTTGGGGAACTCTATTCTTTCCGCATATCCGCCGTAAAGGAAAGCTTAGGAAACAGATTTTGTTTTCTCTTCTTTTTCCGCCTTATAATTTTCATAACTCCGCTTCGTATGAGGTTTTTCTTCCCAAAGCTCTTCTGCACAGGGTGCCCAGTTTTTCGCATATTCATGGCATTTTGCACAAAGATGCTCCGGAGCTTCCGGCGACTGTAAATCCGTAGATTTCGCCCCTGTCTCCTGCACCAGCTTTGCCAAAAATTCCGGGTTTTCCAGCATCGGGCAGGGCCGTAAATGGTTTTTATTGAAAGGCTGATGATCCCGATAGGCCATGAAAATGGGTTGCTTTAAAATTTCCAAAAGGGTATGGGTGCGAATGTTGGCATTGGAATAATGTATAAATACGCAAGGCTCCGCATCGCCATTGGCATTGATATGGAAATAATTTCGGCCTCCTGCAATACATCCGCCTACATATTCTCCGTCATTTTGGAAATCCATAGTAAACAGACCTTTTCCGTGGCGCATATCCCTAATTTCCCTTACCCGGTGATACATCATCTTACGCTGTTCTACGCTGGGCAAAAGCTCCACAGCGGCATCGTTGCCCACAGGCATATAATGGAAATAAAGGGCATATCGATTCCCCTTTTCTACCAATAAATCTACAAATTCATCGCTGACAACCGTTTCTGCATTTTTCGAGGTATAGCAGATGGAGGTGCCGAAAATCAAGCCGTACTCCTTCAGCAAATCCATGGCATCCATCACCTTCCGGAAAACGCCTTCCCCACGGCGCAGGTCATTCACCTCGTCAAACCCTTCCAGGCTGATGGCAAGATAAAAGTTCCCCATACGCTGCATTTCCCTGCACAGCACCTCATCCACCAAGGTACCATTTGTATAGGCAAGAAAAACACAATCATGATGCTTTTTGCACAGACGTAGGATGTCTGCCTTTCTAACTAAGGGCTCCCCCCCCGTGAACATATAAAAATAAATCCCTAATTCCTTCCCCTGTTCGATCACATGATCCATTTCTTCAAAGGAAAGGTTTAGCTTATTCCCATACTCCGCCGCCCAACATCCCGTACAATGCAGATTGCAGGCGCTGGTTGGATCCATAAGAATGACCCATGGCACATTACACTGATACCTCTCACGCATTTTTCTGGTTGTCTTGGTTCCATGGAAGAAGGCTTCAAACCCCAGATTGAGCAGCGTGGTTTTTAAAACATTGGGATGAATTTCATCAAAAAGCCTTTTGACATACTGATTGAGTGTTCCTTCCTCATCTTCCAGCATCTCTGACATACCCTGAAAATCAAAATCAAACTTTTCTCCAGACATATATTTTTGCCCCAATGTCAAAATCTTCCGAAGCATTTTATCCCGGTCGGCCTCCGAGCACTGTAATGCTCCATTGATGGCGGTGCTAAAAGCCAGCCTGCCCGCCCCATGCGAAACTGTTCCCATACTCATTCCTCCCTTATAGTCTCGTTTGTGAAGGTGCATCGGTTTCTTCTATAAAATACAATTTCCATGCACTATTTTCCCGGCTCCTTCACTGTATACAATACGGTAAATAGATTTAGACCTCCATTCAGTATAAAAATAAACCCCAGCAGATACAGTGGGTTAAAACGCAAAAAAAATTTTTCATAAATAACGATCATCAAAAGCAGTGCCGACACTGCCGCAAGCACCGCCAAAATCAGAATGCACCACCATTTTTGCAACCCGAAGCTTTTGGCTTCCAACGCAGTTTGTATCTTTAATACGGCATCAATCATCATGCAAAACGATAGTATTGTCAGAAAATAATCTGACACAACCAGCAATACGCCCATGGTGAGAAAAAATATGCCCAAGCCAAAATCAAACTGAAATGCCAACTGATATGTATCCTTGCTAAAATAACAAAATAGCTTGCTTAAGGCAGTTATGATGACAGCAATGCCCATACAAAGAACCAAAAACGCCGGATTTATTTTTGGAAAGAAACAATAACAGCCTATGGCAAGAAAGAGTAACAATGGCAAACAGGAAATTACTCTTCTTTGATTGATTGCGCTCAAATTCACCCCTCCATCCTATGTATAGCTTATACCCTTGCCTTTCAAATCACTACGGATAAAAAAAGCATATTGTATGATTTTTGGGCATTTCTTCAGGTTTGCCTATAAATCAAACAGGCTTTTTGCCCTCTGTCAACCCCCGAAGGGCCGCTTCAACGGTATTTTCAAAAATATCACACATTTTTTTGATAAACTGTTCCTCATCTTCCTCCATCCCGTTTTTAATCCAGTTGTTCATCATCCCCACCAATGAAAACCGATAAAAATCGCAGACGAATTTTTTATCCTTTTCTTCTATTTGCGATGCAAGATCAAGCCGCTCTATGTAACTCTCCAGAATACGTTCCGACATTGTGAACAAATAGCCCACAAAAATATCTCTGCATTTTGAATAATAGATGTGGGAAATGGAGGCTTTGTAGCGCATAATATATGCAGCAATCCCCAAAAAGGCTTCATTGCAGCTGCTGAGCTCTTGCGCCTTCTCCAACTCCTTTTGTGTTTCTATTATAAAAATATCCTCCATCAAATCATAGATGTCTTTATAATAGTAATAAAATGTATTGCGGTTAATTTCACACTCCTCCACAATATCCTTCACTGTAATTTTATCAAATGATTTTTTTAATATAGAATCTAAAAAAGCTTTCTGAATAGCCTTCTTCGTAAACTGAGACAAGGTATTTCACCCCTATTCCTTTTTTTGGAGCAATCTTATTCCACTTCTTATTTTAATGGTATCAGCCTCTTACTAATAAAATACCATTTATTCACAAAAAACGGAAGGGTTTTTGCAGCTTTACCTCGTTTTATTGTTTATTTATTAACGATATTTTTAATATCCTTCTCTCTTTAAAAAGCTTCCTTTCTTTTTTCTTATTCTTTACATTTTCAGAATCATAAAGATTGCTATTTGTTCAATTCTTTGCTAATATAAAATGCAATATAAGCTTGCAAAATGAAGATTTTCAGGATACTGCCTTCGGAAAGGCAAGCAACAATATTTCCCCCGAAAAAGAACTTACCGAGGATAAAGGAGAATCGTATGTTTGGTCAATTTTTTGTATTATTTGCTTTAATGGCCATAGGCTATCTATGCAGCCGTAAAAAATTTCTAAATGGCGAAATGACCGTTGGTGTGGGAAACATTGTCCTTTTTTTTACCATTCCCGCCCTTCTGTTTTCAAGCCTTGCCAATACCAAGGTGGAACGGGATATGCTTACAAACTTCGGCTTAATTGTGGGTCTGCAATTTTTCAGCTTAATTCTTTTTGGGCGCATACTACGAATATATTACCGCTTTCGTAAATTTGAAGAAGAGCACCTCAATATGCTTGAAGTCACCGGGGCCTCTGTGAACAACGCTTTTATCGGCTTTCCCATTGCACTGATGTTTTTTGGGGAAGAGGCCGTTGTTTATATGTCCGCCAGTGTTTTGGGGCTGAATCTATATGTTTGGAGCATCGGCCTGTATATCATCAAAGGGGTCAAAGGAGAACGCCTTGGCACCATGCTGCGCACGCTGGTAAAAGGTACCATCAATCCAAATATTTCATCTATTTTACTGGGACTCTTAGCCTCTTTAATCGGGCTGATGCAGTATATGCCGGACTTTGTGCAGAGCTTTATCAGCTCTTTGGGGGGAATTTCAACGCCCCTTTCCTTGATTTACATAGGTGCTTTAACGGGGAACAGCGGCATCCGCTTTCTCCTGCGGGATCGGGAAGCATTGGAGGCCAGCTTAACCAAAATGATTTTTATGCCCCTCTTGGCCTTTGTCTTTATATTTTTCATTCCCCTGCAGCCCTTGGTAAAGACCGTTTATTTTCTTTCTCTGGCGCTGCCCTCCGCCGCCATTGTCCCCATGATCGTAGGCCGCTATGGCGAGGGTGCGGAGGCTTCCTCTAAAATGGTGATGCTGACAACCGCCTTCTCTATGGCTACCCTCCCGGTCTGCATTGCAATCTGCAAAATCTGGATGTAAGCCTTGCCAAAAACGGATATTATTTCAAAAAAGCTTGAAAATGCTTGCACACTTTTTTGATCTGTGTTATAATTCTGAATTGTGATTACGGATGGTCCAATGGCGCATCAAGCGGATGGCGTTAAGAACATCTTTGAAGGAAGGAGGAAATAAAATGGATATTATCAGAGAACTGGAAAAAGAGCAATTAAAGAGCGACGTAACTCCTTTTAATGTTGGTGACACCGTTCGTGTTTATGCGAAGGTTGTAGAAGGCACCAGAGAAAGACTTCAGATGTTTGAAGGCGTTGTCATCAAAAGACAGGGCGGCGGCATCAGAGAAACTTTTACAGTAAGACGTATTGCTTCCGGTGTTGGTGTGGAAAGAACATGGCCTTTGCACTCCCCCAGAATCGACCGTATTGAGGTTGTAAGACGCGGTATTGTTAGACGCGCAAAGCTTTTCTACTTGAGAGACAAGGTTGGCAAAGCAGCAAAAGTAAAAGAAGTATTAAGATAAAAATTTACCTCGGTGGAATTGATTCATCGAGGTTTTTTTCGTAAGGGACAAAAGGCTTTGTCCCTTACGAAAAAATAAGGATAAGATAAACAAGCAATCTCAGGCTTATTTTTATCGTTTACCGCAAAGCAGATAGGAGGAAAATATATGGAACAGACACAAACCCACGACGAACCCACCGAAAAAAGAAAAAGGGCGGCAAAAAAGAAAAATGAGCTTCCCTTTTTGCTTCAGATGCTTTTTTTAGTGGCTTTGGTTTTTTTCCTTCGCACTTTTGTATTGGGAACTGTTTATGTAAAAGGCTCCTCCATGGAACCTAATTTCCACCATGGCGATTTGATATTTGTCAATAAGTTGGCTACCTCTATAACTTCCCCAAAGCAGGGCGAAATTGTAATTTGCAGGTTAAATACCGATGGGCAAAAAGAGAATATTATTAAGCGTGTGATCGGTTTGCCGGGAGATGTCATTGATATTGTTTGGAATGGAGACAGTGAAAACGTGGAATACTCCCTTTATGTAAACGACATTTTGCTGGATGAGCCCTATATTAAGGAAACGATGATGAATACAGGGGATTTGGACTACCCTTATACCGTTCCCGAAGGCAGCTACTTTGTAATGGGTGATAACCGAAACGCCAGCACCGACAGCCGCCGTGCCTCCGTCGGCGCCATCCAAAAAAAGGATCTTGCGGGAAAGGTAATTTTCCGTTTATATCCCTTTGACGGATTTGGTATCATCTCTTAAAGGAAGGAACGAAAACATATGAATATACAATGGTACCCGGGGCATATGACCAAAACCCGCCGTATGATGGAAGAAAACATCTCTTTGGTTGACATCGTCATCGAGTTGGTAGATGCAAGAATTCCGTATAGCAGCAAAAACCCGGATTTGGATGCTTTGACAAAAAATAAGCATCGTATTATTTTACTGAATAAGTGTGATTTGGCTGATGAAAAAGCAACGGAAATTTGGACGGCTTATTTTGAAAATCAAGGCTTTTGTGTCATTCAAATGAATTCATTAAAAGGAACCGGCATGAATGCGGTGACTGATGCGGCAAGAAGCATGATGCGGGAAAAAATTGAAAAGCTAAAAGCCCGGGGGCGCATTCATGTCCCCATTCGCAGTATGATCGTTGGCATTCCAAATGTGGGCAAATCTACATTTATCAACAAATATGTGGGTAAGACCACCGCAAAAACCGGGGATAAGCCCGGCGTAACCCGGGGAAAGCAATGGATCAAGTTGAAAAAAGACTTTGAGCTTTTGGATACCCCAGGCATTCTGTGGCCGAAATTTGAAGACCAAGAGGTTGGATTGAAGCTTGCATTTACCGGCGCAATCAACGATGATATTTTGGATGCGGAAACACTTTCCCTTGCTTTTATCAATCATATGCTTCTGCGCAACGCAGACAGCATCCGAAAGCGCTATCAGATTTCCTTTGATACAGCGGAAGAGCCTCATATGGTTTTAAGGCAGATTGCGGAGGCAAGGGGCTTTAAGCTGAAAGGCAACGAGCCCGATCTGATACGGACGGGGAAAATTTTGTTAGATGAATTCCGAGGGGGAAAATTGGGCCGCATTACCCTAGAACTTCCCGAAGATATTCAAGAAATGTTTGCCGAAAAAGCAAAACGGGAGGCCACAAAGGCTGCGGAAACAAAGGTGCGCAAGGAAAATTACAAAAACAAATCATCGTAAATGCCTTTTTCTTTCCAAACAAACCAGCTTTCCGAAAATTTTATATTTTTGAAAAAAAGAGCCTGACTGCTTGCAAAATATGCAGAGCAATCAGGCTTTTTTATTTCTGGTTTAAAAGAAGGAGGATATTTTGAATGACCTGTGCAGTAAATCCCCAAATGGTGTGGCCTTTGTATTCGTAAAACAATTCGGGAACATAGCATTTGCTAAAAGGATACTCTTCTCCCCCTTGAATGCGATGATAGGGAAAGGTCTTCGGCTTTACCGGCTCCCAAACCATATCATAAATTTCCGGTGGTGTCTCTTGAAAAAAGGAAAGGGGAACGGTAAAAATTTGTGCAACCTCATCGGCATTGGGGATAGAGCAGCGCAATACGTCGTAGCTGACATAGCCTACAAACGGCTGAATCACACCACGATACATAGTGAGCATATAGTCGCTTTTTCCCAATATGGTTATATCATTCTGGGGAATGCCCAACTCCTCCTCCGTTTCTCTGAGGGCCGTTTCCTCCAAGCGTTCCCTCGCCTCTTGCTGCCCGCCGGGAAAACAAATATCCCCGGGTTGGGGTACTCCTAAGGCCCGCTTATTCAGCACAAAGCACAACTCCCTGTTCCTTTCAGTAATCAATGCTAAAATAGCATAGCGTTTCAGCTTGAATAAAGGCTCTGCTCTGCGGTCTTTAAAAATATCTGCAATCCCTTGAATCTCTAATTTCTCTATCGGCATCGTGTCAATCCTTTCTGAGCTTTATAAATGATGCGGCCTTCCGCCGCCTATGATCTTCGATTTCAGCATAATGCTTTTTGGTAGTATTTACATCGGCATGGCCAAGGGTGTCGGCCACCAAATAAATATCCCCCGTTTCCTGATACAAATTTGTACCAAAAGTGCTCCGCAGTTTATGGGGAGAAATTTTCTTTACTGTAACGCCCAGAGCATATTTTTTCACCAAATTCTGCACAGCACGAATGGTAATTCTCTTCCCTCGGGAAGAAAGAAACAATGCATCCTCATTTTCTTCCTGTGTGGCGGCATTTAGCCGTTCCTCAAGGTAATTCTCCAAAGCCTCCCGCACCTCTTCACCGAAGTAAAGGAAAACCTCGTTCCCGCCCTTTCGGGTCACTTTAATGGCATTGTTATTAAAATCTATATCCTTTATATTAATGCCCACGCACTCAGAAACCCGCATTCCCGTGCCCAAAAGCAGGGTGGCTATGGCCAAATCCCTTTTTTTTGTACGCTCGTGGTATCTTTTTTGATGCTCGGTCAGCCCTCCGCCGGACTCTACTGCATCTAAAAAATCCGCCATTTCATTGACATCCAAACGGATGATCTGTTTATCATGAATTTTAGGGGTATCCACAATGGCGGCGGGATTAGCCTCTACCTTTTTTTTCTTATAAAAATATTTAAACATAGAGCGTATGGCCGCCAATTTACGGGATTTTCCTTTTTCATCATTATGCAGGGAGGCTGCATTTTCCGGATTTTCATAATCTGCCCGGATATAAAAAGAAAGATACTCCATAAAGCAGTCAATATCCTCCGAGGTAATCTGGCTTAAACAATCCATGGTAAGCTTCGTTGACATACACCCGCCCAAGGTTTGATGCTCCTCATAGAGATAACGAAAAAAAACCCGCAAATCATAGGCATAGGCCAATCTTGTTTTTGTAGAAGTGGTTTGGGAAATTCCACGAAAAAACTCCATCAAAAAAGGCGGAAGCTCCTTCTGGATTTCCCGTAAACGAAGGGTTTCTTCATTTTTTAAGCTTTCATGATACGTTGACATGAATGATAACACTCCCATCCGATCCTTCCATACACGCTTTATCGCTTATCAAACCATAAGCCTTTCAATACTCTATGTCAGCCCATACAAATTAGGAAAAAAAATCAAAAATCCTTGTTCCTTTTTCTCCAAATAAGAGAAGCAATATGGTGCAAAGCTTTTTATAATTGTATCACATAAGAGATTTTAAGGCAACGGAGAGGCGGTATTCCCTTAACACAATGCATTTTATCAGAAAAAGGCTGATTACCGCCAGCTGTCACCCAAAATATCCATATAAAAAGGACGGCAATCCATACGATCTTGATTGCCGCCCCCGAAAGCCTTATAATCCGCCAAGGCTTTCCCTTCTATTTATCCTTCTTTGGCAGCAAAATATACCAAATTGGGCCTGAAATACAAATGGAAGAATAAGCTCCAACGATAATGCCTACCATCATCGGCAGGGCAAATTCTTTGATAGACTGAACGCCAAGTACATAAATTGCACCTACTGTCAAAAACGTAGTCACCGAAGTATTGATGGATCTTGCCAGTGTCTGCCCGATACTTTTGTTAATCTTCTCCGCAATTTCATGCGTCTTAAATTTGTCACGGTTCTCTCTCACACGGTCAAATATTACAATTGTTGCGTTGATGGAATACCCCAGTATGGTAAGCAAAACCGCAATAAAGGAATTATCGACAGGGATACGGAACACCGCATAGGTTGCGATTACAATTAACACATCATGCAGCAACGCCAAAATGGCACTGCCCCCCGCTCTAACATCCTTAAACCGAATGGATATATAGATGAGCATCGCAAAACACGCAATCAGCGTGGCTTTAAATGCCGCCATCTGCATTTCAGAGCTTACTGTACCGCTTACATCCGCAGAGGACTTTATGTCTGACAAAGGGAATTCCGCCTTAATTGCTTCTCCCAGCTTTGTTCTTGTTGCACTATCAATGGATTGTATTTTTACCGCAACCTCGTTTGTGCCGATAACATCTTGAATTTGTGCGCTTTTTTGTCCTGTGATATTAAAAATTACCTCACTTAATTTGTCATGGGCATAGGCCTCTCCTATGTCAATTTTCAAAGCAGTACCGCCGGTAAATTCCACACCCCAGTTCAAGATGCTCTCACCCTTGCCGCCATGATAAACCATAGAGGCAAACCCGAGTAAAATCAGTAGGAAGGAAAGGGCAAAAAACTTCTTTCTGTTTTCAATAATTTTCATTTTTGCCACCCCTCACTTTACACGAAACCCGTAGTTTTTTGGGTTGTGAAATCCCGCTTGAATCATGCTATTTACAATCACTCTTGTTACAAACAATGCCGTAAACATTGAAAGAATAATACCGATGATCAATGTTGTGGCAAAGCCCTTTATGGTTCCGGAACCTAAGAAGAACAACACTGCCGCCGCAATCAAGGTTGTAACATTACCGTCTACAATAGCCGGCAAGGCTCTTGAAAACCCTATTTTTACTGCCGAACGCAAGGTTTTGCCAAGAATCAATTCTTCCTTAATCCGCTCGAAGATAATAACATTTGCATCCACTGCCATACCAATGGAAAGCACAATACCTGCAATCCCTGGCAGTGTCAACGTGATATGGAACAGGCTTAAAACAGTCAGATTCAAGGCGATATAAATAATCAAAGCCCAATCAGCCGCAAAACCTAAGGCCTTATACGTGAAAAGCATATACAATATAACCAGCACAACCCCTACCATGCCGGATAAAATACCCGTGGAAAGGGCATCCGCACCCAATCTTGCACCAACGTTTTCCATCTGCAAAACCGTCAAGTTAAAGGGCAAGGAGCCGGCCCGAATCAGCGCCGCCAGATTTTCCGCACTCTCTCCGGTGAAATTCCCCGTAATAATCGCCTTACCGTCGGAAATCTCTTCCTGCACCCCAGGGGCACTGATGACCTCGTCATCCATAACAATCATAATCTTTTTTCCGATATTTTCTGCTGTTGCTTGTGCAAACAATTGCTTGCCTTCTTCGGTAAATTCTAAGGCAACATAGGGCTGAGAAGCGCCGCCGCTTGTGGTTGCGCCAACCTGCTTTGTTGCATTTTTTACCATATCTCCCGTAAGCACTATATTTCCTTCTTCATCAGCAAAAAGAAGCTGGGCAGTTTGTCCAATTTCCTGTATTGCTTCCTCCGCATCCTCTACCCCGGGAATCTGCACGCGGATACGCTTTGCTCCTTCTCTTGCCGCTTCGGCTTCCGTCCAACCGCTCCAATCCAAGCGGCCTTGCAGCAAGGAGATGGCAGCAGACATTTCTTCGTCCGTAACCGTTTCTTTGTCCGCCTGATACACAATATCAACACCGCCGCTTAAGTCTAAGCCCTGCTTGATATCATTGACACTGAGCCGCTTGTCCTTCCCCACTCCATAATAAGTGAGGGTGCTAAGCCCCAATGCTACAATCAGCATAAGCAACAGCATAAGCCTTCCCTTTATTTTCATGATACAGTCCCTCCTGAAGTCCTTTGTGCTTGTACGATTTGGCACAAAAGAAAGGCGGCTCTTCCTTTTTTCTAAAAAGGAGGAACCAGCCTATTTCGCAATTTTTGAGAATGTCTCCCAAGAATATATAAATAAGAGATCATTCCTCTCAGCAGTCAGTATATCATATTGTCGGAATTTTTCAAGTATTTTTTTATTTTTTTCCATTTACACCCAAAATACCGCCAATGCCGCCGCCGGCAAGAGCCACAATGAGTGTCATAATTTTAGACATACCCATAGAGAAGGAATCGCTGGCCAGTGCTGTAACAATAAACAAAATTACCGCATATGCCACACCTGCCGCCAAGCCTGTGAGCAGGCCCTTCTTTTTTCGGCAGCGCGCCCAATCATACCCTGCAACGGCGGAGGAAATGGCAGTGCATACCAGGGCGATCAAGGGTAGGCTTTGTTCGGAAGCATTTGTATATGTAAGAATAAGCCCATAGGCAATAAAAAAAATACAGGTAATTCCGTATGCCACGGCCATACCCTTTGCCATGCAGACCCAGCCTTGGCTCCCCGGCTTTTCCAAACCCTCTCTTTTTTTCTGTATTTTTTTTGTAGTTTCCTTATTTTTCTTTCTCAAAAAATCCACTCCCGTTCGCTTTTGGTTTATTCTATGGGAGAAGCCCGAAAAATATGATATAATTGCAAGGAAAAGCTTTTCAAAAGAGTCAAATCAAACAAAGCCTTGCAAGGGAAATAAACCTGTGCTTGCAGGGGGCGTTCATACAAAAGAATGGCACGACAATTGTCGTTCTCATTAAAAAAGGAGGCAGGATAATGAAAAAAAACTGCACCATTGATCTTCACACCCATTCTTACTGCTCTGACGGCACCTTTTCGCCGGAGGGGTTAATTCTATTGGCAAAAAAACAAGGGCTTTCTGCCGTTGCTTTAACGGACCATGACACCACAGACGGTTTGGCACAATTCCTTGCAGCCGGAGAAAAATACGGCATAGAGGCTATCCCGGGAATTGAGCTGGCCACCCACTGGTCCCGCTTCCATCAGCCGGAGCTGCATCTTGTGGGACTGGGAATTAATCCAAAGGCCGGTGTTTGGAAAAATCAGATAGAACTGCTCCGAAAAAACAGAGACCTTAGAAACCAAAAAATGGCCCGGCAACTCACCCACATAGGTCTACCTGTCACGCTGGAGGAGGTGACCCAAAGTGCGGGCGGGGAGGTCATAACCCGTGCCCACTTCGCCGCCTTACTCTTAAAAAAAGGATATATTCACACCCGCGAGGAAGCCTTTTCAAAATATCTGACCCAAGGGTGCCCCGGATATGTCCCAAAAATCCTTCCCTCTCCCGCCGAATGTATACAGACAATTCACGCCGCCGGCGGCATCAGCATATTAGCCCACCCCACCCTCTACGGCCTTGCTCATGATCAATTGGATTGCTTATGTGAAGAACTGGTTCCTCTGGGCCTAAACGGCATCGAATGCTTTTACTCCACCTTTACCCCCGCCCAAAGAAAAACTATGATGAAATTGGCCAAGAAGCATCATCTCCTCCCCTCGGGAGGCAGTGATTTTCATGGAGAGAATAAGCCCTATATCCAATTGGGAACGGGCAAGGGGAGTCTCTCCGTCCCCTATGCGGTGTGGGAGGCAATGCAGCCCCAACTAAAAAAGATACGACAATAGAATGCTTCCCAAGCTGCATCGGAATGCATCTGATGGAATACGAAGGGATTTCATTTCAAAGGTAAAAACAGGCACCCAGGGTTTTGTAAAGGGGTTCCCCTGTTAGTGAATTGACCCCAAAAAGTCAGACAAATATTTTAATTAAGCATTCGAAAGGGCTTGTTGTCTGTGAAGAGCGGGCGGCAAGCCCTTAAGTTTTGCCTTGCTGCGGCGGTTGTTGTAGTAATCAAGGTAATCGACAAGTTCTTTTTTGAAATGCTTCATCAACTCGAATTTCTGTAAATACAGCAGTTCACTCTTGAGCAATCCAAAGAAGTTTTCAATCACGGCATTGTCCAGACAGTTGTCTTTGCGGCTCATGCTTTAACGGATACCCTTGTTGCGAAGCATCTGTTGGTACTGCTTGTGCTGGTATTGCCAGCCCTGGTCGGAATGCAGAATAAGATTTGTCCCTTCCGGAACCCTTGCAAAAGCCTTGTCCAGCATCTCCGTCACCATGGAGAACACTGGTTTGTCGGAGATGGAATAACTGACAATACCCCTGCTGCACAGGTCGAACGCGCAAGCTGGGCCACTTCCAGAAGAATATCCAGTGAATAATTTTGCCTCAGTCCTCGAATCACCAGCGTTTTTTGCGCACTTTTCGCTCGTCTTCCAAAACCAAGGCTTGCAAGTTTTTTAGGCACGCCGCCTCTGCACGAAGCCGCTGATTCTCCGCAATCAGGTCTTCTTCCACCTTCGTCGGCAGCTTTGCCGGACGTCCCTTATGCGTGCCGCTGGCTGCGCAGGCTCGTCCCCCGTCGTTCTACTGCCAGACCTTCCGGACCTTCTGTGGGATAGATGCGTTCCCAAGCGGCTATCTGTGTATCCGATGGCATTTCAAATTTCCGCGCCGCCTCACGATAGCTTAACTTCTCCCTGCGCATCATCTCTACTACCATGACCTTGAACTCCGGAGTGTAGCGCTTGTTTGGTATTCCTTTTGGCATAGAAAAACACCCCAATCGTTATTCAGTATATCATACTGTCTAACTTTTGGGGTGCAGTTCATCTTTTGACGCTGCTCTTTTTATTTGAAGCCGATCTTTATTTTGTAACTGTTACCTGCTTTAAATCTTCTACTTTTTCATAAGCTACTGTATAGCCTAATTTCTCAAAGTCACGCACGCTGATAAAGGATTTGCCATCCTGAATTTTGCCTTGCATTGCTGTTTTTTCGCCGTCACGCACGATGTAAGCCGTCTTCTCATCATTGTTCCATTCAACAGTTTCACCCAATGCTTCGCAGATATCACGCAAAGGCAAGTATACACGTCCGTCTTCCTCTACATATTCAACAAAATTAACACCGTTTGCATTTGCGAAGAAGGACTCCTCTGCTCTGTCCAGCGTCAGCATTGCTTCGGAATCACCTTCCCAGCCCCAAAGAGCTACAACTGCGTTTACAGGGTTATATTTGTCATCCAAAGCTGTAAGCTTCTTTTCAAAATCCTCTGTGCTTACACTGTTTGCAGGCATAACAATTTTACCGCTGGATGCCTTCACTGTGCTATTGCCTGTTATTTTCAATACACTCTTGCCACCATCTGTGATTGCAAAATTTTCAACTGTATTGAAACCGTCTCCAGCCTTTGTAATGGTAGATTCATAAGAGAAACTATCCAATACCTTGGATACCTCGGGCTGTGCAATTCCCTGCTCAACGGCAGCCTTAATCTGGTCTACCCCAGCCTTAAAGGATGCAGCATCCTTTGCTGTTGCTTCCAGTTCTTCCTTGAAGGAAGCCATATCTTCTTCAGAGGTATTCATTGCTTTCATAACATCCATCATATAGTCGGTGGTTGCAGCCAAAACTGTGTCAGGGTTGTTGCCGATATAATCTAATACATCAACAAACAACTGTGCAACTGCCTTGCCATCTGTTTTGATTTTATATCCGCCGGAAACCTCGCTCACCATATTGGTTGTAAAGCCAGAGAAAGCATTCTTATAGAAATCCATTGCAGAAGCGTACAAATCACCATAGCCGCCTGTAGGAATCACTTCTGCAAGGTCTTCCTCTGTAAGGCCCATTTCCTCCATAGACATCAGGTTGATATAACCGCTTCCGTCTGTGATAGCCTTCAAATCCTTGGCAAAGTTTTCGTCTTTCAGGTAGCTTGCGCCGTTTTCGCCAACCATAGCTTTTGTCAGCTCATAAGCGCCCCAAACGGTTTTACCGGAAACATAGATGCCGTCCTTCATGCCGAAGTACATATCGCCCAAGTCATATTTCGTACCTGCATAGGTAATATCCAAATCTGCCTGATATGCAAGTGTACTCATATCCATCTTGATTGCATAATCAATGACAGCAGATTTTTTGCCTGTAAATGCACTGAGCTCTTCTTTGGTTGCTTCATCTGCAACGCCGGATATCCCTGCAACATAGTCCTTCATTGCATCTGCATCTAATTCAATATTCACCGTGCCCTTTGTTTCGCTTACTTCCATTTTTGTCAACAAGTCTGCACCCATCTGCAGATACCCCAGCTCTGCGCTGGAACAGCCCGTAAATGCCGCAATACACATGATTGCGCATAAAAGTGCCGCTACTTTCTTTCTCATAAGTATTTCCCCCTTAGTATGTTGTAATAAAATGATATGCCCACATATGTATTGGAACAATGTCGGCTAAGCCATTTTGCATAAAAATGACCTTTGACATAAGTTTTTCTAATAAATAACCATCGGGACTCAATTTCAGCGAATACTCGTCTCTTCATTTTATCTGCGGTTCTTTACCTATTTCTAGAAAAACATATATACGTTTTAATTATACGGCATTTTGTACCTATTATCAAACAAATATATAAAACTTAAGGAAAATTTAAAACTTATATCTGCCTTAAGCCTCCCTTTTTTTCTCATCCATTTTTGCTTTCCCGCTTAAAGCAAATGCATTGGTAAAGGTTGTGCCCTTCCCTTCCTCACTTTCCACCGTAATATGTCCAAAATGGCAGTCCACAATCCACTTTGCAATGGAAAGCCCCAGCCCCGTTCCGGAAATCCCCTTATTTCTGGAGGGATCCACCCGGTAAAATCGGTCAAATATTTTGGATATATGCTTCTTAGCGATACCTGCGCCGGTATCCCCTACGGAAACATACCCGCTTTTTTTATCTTTCCAAATGCGAACTGTGATTGTATCCCCATCCTGGGTATATTTTAGGGCGTTTTCCGCATGAATCCAAAGCAGCTGCTTGATTAAATCCGGATCACCCCATATTGCAACGGAGTCCTTTTCTTCAAATAAAACACGGCGGTCCACTTCAAGAATTTCCAACTCCTTCACCATTTCCCCTGCAATTTCGTTTAAAGAAATGAGCTTTTTCTGTACAGGCATCCGGTTTTGATCTCCTTTTGCCAAAAAAAGCAGTTGGCGAATCAGCGCACTCATATGCTCTGTTTCCCCCAAAATAGAGTCTATGGCTTCCTGCAAAATCGCCGGATCGCTCTTTCCCCACCGGTTGATTAAATTTGCATAGCCTTGAATGACAGAAATGGGCGTTCTTAATTCATGGGAAGCATCTGAAATAAATTGATTTTGCCGCTGAAACGAGCTTTCCAAACGGTCGATCATAGAATTAAAGGTAACGGTAAGCTCCTTCATTTCATCCTCGGGACCATCTGTATTGATACGCTGACTTAAGTCTTCAATGGTGATGCGTTCCGCCGCCGATCGAATTGCTTCCACGGGCTGAAGCATCCGGCGGCTAATGTAGTGGCCGATTAAAAATGCACAAAATATACCGATAAAGTCTATAATGGCAAGCTTGCCGATAAAGCCCTCCAAAAAGCTTGCGTTGATACCGATGAGCTTGTACGCCTCCACACGATAAAGCCGGTCTTTTCCCTGTATCGTGGTAGAAAGCAGCATCATCTGTTGTCTGCTTCCGTTTTCTAAAATATATTCCGTGCAATTTTCCATATTATTTTTTTGTTCACTGATAAAAAAGCCATCCCCCTTAGACGCATCGGCATACCCTTCGGTCAAGGGATCCGGGCCATCAATCTCCTCAAGGACAGCCAAGCTCCTTTGGCGCAGCTGCACCAATAAGGGGCCGTCGCCAAAATGGCTGAAATAATACTCCTGCTCCTCTTTTGAATAAACATTGACTTCCACATATTTGTTGTCTAACAGCTTTCTAAGGGCAATATTGCTTAGAACCTTGCCATCACGAAGATACGCCTCAATATTTGAAATGGTTAGTGTCAGCTCTCTTCGGATAATATGCTGTTGAATGGCCGTAATATTGAGTGTCATAAACAAGCTGATCACCAAAAGGGAAATGGAGAAAATCCCGCTGTACAGCAGGGTAATTTTTCTGGCAATGGCCATATGGCGAAAACCGTATAAAAAACTTCTTTTATTCTTCTTTGACATAATAGCCTACCCCTCGTATGGTATGGATAAACTTCTTTTGAAATGCTTCGTCTATTTTGGCCCTTAAGTAGCGGACATACACATCCACAACGTTGGTCTCACCAATATAACTATACCCCCAAACTTCATTTAAAATCTGTTCCCTCGTTAAAACAATATTTTTATTCTGCACCAAATATAAAAGAAGCTCATATTCCTTTTTGGTCAGCTCCACCCCAGTGTTTCCAACAGTAACGGCACGCTTTTCCGTGTCAATTTGCAAATCCTGCACCTGCAAATGCACTTTTTTGGAGGTTCTGTCTTCACAATGCTTAAAGGCAACGCGCATTCTGGCCAAAAGCTCCTCTATAGCAAAGGGCTTTGTTAAATAATCATCGGCACCGCTGTCAAGGCCCGCCACTTTATCAATCACTTCATCCTTGGCTGTCAGCATAATAATGGGTACATTAGAGGTTTTCCGAACTCTGCGGCAAATTTCAATGCCCGTTAAGCCGGGCAGCATAAGATCCAGAAGAAGCATATCAAAATCCCCCTCATTTATAAGGGCCAAGCCTTCCCGCCCGTCGTGGCAGACAACCACATCATATCCTTCATACCTTAATTCCAGTTCCACAAATCGAGCCAGCTTAACCTCATCTTCTATCAAAAGAATTTTTTTCTGTATCATCGTTTTCTTCTCCTTTTCATATGATTGGTATATTATACCATAAAATCGGAGAAATGAATAAGAATTTCCAGACAAAAGCGGAATCCGCCTTGCCGTATTCCGCCAACGCAGAAACCCTGTCCTGCCCTTTTCCTAACGACCATACCTTTCTCCAATATCCCAGTATGTCTTCTTAAGTATATCTTTATGCAGTTAAACGGAGATTGCCTCGGGATTAAAAACAAATTAAAAAGCAAGCAGTCCTGTTCTATTCTGTGGAAATTGCCATTGCGGCGGCTATGATTTTTCTGTATAATAGTGGGGCGTGTAAAATACAATCCGGCTTGTTGGCAAAAAAGGATTCCGTATGCGCCTTATTTTGATCACTTTATACACGAATTTTTTCGTTATGTTTTTAGGAGGAATCACAATGACAAAAAAAATTGTCCTTTTTCTGGTGTTTATATTGTCCATGAGTTTTTTGGGCGGATGCGGTAATAAAAAGTCTGCATCTGACGAGACAGAGGAAAATACCTTGCAAACAGACTACCGCTTTGAACAGTGCGGCTTGGCCTATCAGCTTCCCAAGGACTGGCTTTCCCGGGAGAATGTGAATTTAATCCCTGTCACTTATGTAAAGCCCGAGGGAGAAATTTACGCTAAGATCGAATACGATTATGCGCCGGATGAAAACATGGAGGAATTAAATAATCCCGACTCCGAAATTCCTGTGGACGAGCTTATGATTCCCGTATTTACATTGTTGGTTGTAAAAAACGAGATGGTAGATTCCGCCGGTGTGACAGAGGAGCTTGGGCTATATAAAAACGTTGAGGAACTTCCTTCACAGGAGGGCTTTCGTTTCTACTATTTGACAGAATACACAGGCTCCACGGCCAGATTTTCTCAAAGCGCTCAAAAAGTCTTTGACACCTTGCAATCCGAGCTGCCATTGCTGCGGGAAACCATTGAAACCTTTGTGCCCGATGAAAGCACGGTGCAGGCCCAGTTGGAACAGGATAAGGAGTATTTGAACTTCATGTCCACCACCTTAGCCGGAGACCCGGTAACAAGCACCATGTTTTATGATTATGATTTAACCGTAGTTAACTTTTGGGCCTCCTATTGCTACCCGGATATCAATGAGTTAGGCACCTTGCAGGCTTTTTCCGAGGAACTGAAGAAAAGCTATCCGAATATTAACTTTGTGCAGGTTGTCATTGACACGCCGAGAGAAGCAGCAGAGAAAACGGTGGAAAAGGCATATCAAGAGGCCGGTGTCACCTTCACCTCCATCATTCCCGATGAAGCCATGGCTTCTTGGATCATCGAAAATTTGAACGGTCTGCCTACCACCATTTTTGTAGATAACACAGGCAAGCCTTTCCCCACAAAGCTGGAAGGCATAAAGACCTTAGAGGAGTATCTGGAAGCTACGGTGGAAATGCTTGAAAAAACAGCTGCTTCGGAATAACAAAAGCTTCTTTGGGTTGCTTTGAAGAAAACCGCAGTATATAAAGGCAGAGCTTTCGGCAGAAAATTTACACTTCCGGCAAAGGAGTGCACCAAGACAAAACCTTTTATTTTTGCAAAAGAAAGAATGCATCTTAACAGATGCGTTCTTTCTTTTGCAGTCTCCGCATACACTATAAGCGGAGGTGGACCCATGATAATCCATGTAGTCAAAAACGGCGACACAATTTATTCAATTTCGGAACAACATAATGTAAGTATAGGCCAAATTATGCAAGATAACGGAATCACCACACCGGGACAGCTAACCCTCGGTCAAGCCCTTCTGATTTTGCAGCCGAACATAACTTATGTGGTTGAGCAGGGGGACAGCTTATTTAGCATCGCAAATAAATTTGGAGTTTCCTTAAATGTAATATTGCAAAATAATCCACAAATAGCAGCTGCAGATGTAATCTATCCGGGGCAAACCATTATTATTTCTTTCAAAGGTGCCTCAACAGAAGAATATATGGTGAATGGGTATGCATATCCCTATATTGATCCTGTTTTATTGCGGAAAACCACACCATATTTAACCTTTCTATCCATTTTTTCCTACGGCTTTCTTCCCGATGGCGAGCTGATTGTTCCCGATGACGAGAACTTGATTCTTGCCGCAAGAACCTATGGCGCTGCGCCTATTTTGGTGCTTACACCTTTAGATGAAAATGGAAAATTCAGCAATCAGCTGATCTCTGCAATGGTAAATAACCCTGAAGCCAGGGCAAATTTAATTTACAATCTATTGGTTGTAATGAGCCAAAAATCCTATTACGGCATAGATATAGACTTTGAGTTCGTTCTGCCGACAGATAAAGAGGCCTTTCTCTCCTTCCTTTCGGAGCTGCAAATTGCAATGAACGAAGTGGGCTTCCAACTTTTTGTTGCTCTTGCACCGAAAACCTCGGCAGATCAGCCCGGCCTTCTTTATGCCGCCCATGATTATCGGCGGATTGGGGAAATTGCCAATTTTGTTTTGCTCATGACCTACGAATGGGGATATGCCTATGGGCCGCCTATGGCTGTGGCACCGTTAAATAAAATCAGAGAGGTTCTGGATTATGCCATTGAGGAAATCCCGCCGGAAAAAATCATCATGGGTATTCCAAATTATGGGTATGATTGGACCCTACCCTTCAGTCCGGGAGAAGGGCGGGCTGTTACCTTGGGTAACGAGGAAGCTGTGCAAATGGCCATGAACCTTCGTGCAGAAATCCTGTTTGACGAAGTAGCCCAAAGTCCCTACTTTTTTTATACGGGAGAAGACGGCAGCGCCCACGTTGTCTGGTTTGAGGATGCAAGAAGTATTTATGCCAAGCTGCGCACCGCCCAAGAATATGTTTTCAGCGGTGTGGGCTATTGGAATATCATGCGTCCCTTTATGCAGAATTGGATGCTGGTGTCCTATATGTACGATATTCAAAAATTTGGTATCTAACTGCAAAGAACTTACAGCCAAAAAAGAGGGTATCCGGAGAGTGTGAAATTATTTCTGTAAATTAGCTTTCTATGATAATTATGAGGCATGAGTGCTTGGATATCCAGTATTCATGCCTCATGTTCAATATAAATTATGTTTTTGTGAATGTCAATAAGACCCTTTCTAAAAGGGATTATTCTTTTGAATTATAGGCGGCCTTCAGACATGATTGACAGTTCTCCGTGGACCTTGCCCCAGTTTCGGATTGGTAAGCTCCTCACATCGGAAGAAAATTTAAAACTCGGACTAATAACGTCCCAATTGACCGACCAACTTTTCATTGCATTTGGATAAGAATCATCCCA
>DCDZ01000027.1 GCA_002316675.1 Tyzzerella sp. UBA1042 | reverse complement strand
TGATTGTTTATCTCATTCGGGTGTTGAATCCCATTGTCCACAGGCAGGGAAAAACCGCAGGCGCTTAAACAAAATTTCACCCGAACCAAGGAGGTCATAAGATGTACACTTTTAACCATATGTCCAAGGAGGAGGCGCTGTCCATTCTCAAGCTTCCCGAAGAAAAGCTTCCCGCATTGCTGGACAGTGTTTACCAAATTAGAAAAAAATATAAAGGCAACCGGGTGGGAATTCAGCTTTTGACCAATGCCCGCAGTGGCGATTGTACGCAAAACTGCGCCTATTGTGCCCAGTCCTGCAACTCCAAGGCGGACATCGAAAAATACCGCATGGTATCCACGAAAAAGCTTTTGCAGGACGGCTATGTGGTGCAGGAACAGCATTTGGCTCGCCATTGCATCGGGCTCAGCGGCATCCGCTTTCAGGATGATGAAATTAACGAGTTTGCCGCCCGTGTCAGGGAGCTGAAAACCAAAACGCAGACACAAATCTGCTGTTCTATCGGCTTTTTAACGCCGGAACAGGCCAAAATCCTTCGAGAGGCAGGGGTAGATAGAATCAACCATAACCTAAACACCAGCCGTTCTAACTATCCCAACATTTGCACTACCCACACCTATCAGGAGCGCATTGACAACATTAAAATGCTGCAGGGCATGGGCTTTGAAATTTGCTGCGGCGGCATCGTTGGCTTGGGAGAGACGACGGAGGATATTGTGGATATGCTGTTTGAAATTCGAGACATCAATCCCCAAGCAGTCCCCATCAATTTTCTGATACCCATGAAAGGGACGGCACTGGAGTCTGCCAATATCCAGCATCTGACGCCGGAATATTGCCTGAAGATACTGTGTCTGGCCCGTCTGTTGACGCCCAAATCAGATATACGCTGTGCCGCCGGCCGGGAGGTTTATCTCAAGGGATGGGAAAAGGAGATGTTTTGCGCCGTAGATTCTATTTTTGCCTCAGGCTATCTCACCGCTGGTGGGCAGAGCATTGATGATACCATTCGGCTGATTACCAACGCAGGCTTTACATATTACATTGAAACCGAATCATAATTCTGATGAAACCCCGAAGCATTGAATGTTTGGGGGTTTTCTACATCATCATCTGCGGAAGGAGAGCCTACAATCAAGGGAGTGAAAAAGGGAGCTATTTGTAAAAATTGAGTGAAAAATATATAAATATATAAATAAAAGTAATGATTCCATTGATTTTTATAGGGCACTTGCTATAATATAAATAATAATTATTATGAAGGAATGATAATAGGGGTGAAGCTATGATTTGGAAAGATAAGTACAAATTGGGCGTTCAATTAATTGACGACCAGCATGAAGAGCTTTTTCAAAAAGTCACACGGTTTGTGGAGATTGTAAGAAAACCCATTCCATGGGAGGAAAAGCTGGAAAACATTCATGAAACGCTGGATTTTATGAAAAATTATGTGGTGACTCATTTTCAGGCAGAGGAAGGGTTTCAGAAAAAGATCGGTTATACCGGATATGAGGAACATAAAAAAATCCATGACGAGATGGTTCAATTTGTTTTGGATACAGAGTCGAAATTTATGAATGACGGGTATAATGAACAGTTGATGCAGCAATTTGCAGGCAAGCTTCTTGCATGGCTGATCAATCATGTTCTTTCCGACGACCAAAAAATTGCGGTTTTTGCGAAAGAAAAGGGAGTGGAAGATTTTGAGTGATACGATGAACAACTTATTTTTCGATGCTACAAAAGAGGTTTTTAGCTTAATGCTGGATTTGGATAATATATCCTATGATCAAGAAACACTTCATACCATGCTCAATGACAATGAAAGCATCGGTATAAAAATAGGCATTGTTGGGGATTATAAGGGCTCCATCAGCTATATTTTTTCAAAAGAGGCCATGCTGGAAATGGTGAAAATCATGAGTGGAATGGATGTTAGCGAGGTGGATGATTTTGTGAAATC
The DNA here is from genome assembly GCA_002316675.1 of Tyzzerella sp. UBA1042. GTDB lineage: Bacteria > Bacillota > Clostridia > Lachnospirales > Anaerotignaceae > Chakrabartyella. Next base: position 9,684 of record DCDZ01000027.1, on the reverse strand, counting down.
CGCAGTATCGGAGGTGGCAAATATCATCAGCGGAAAAGCTATGACTTCCCTTTCGGAAAATGAAATCGTGTGCGATATTTTACCGCCCGTGATATACATAGGGGAAACGGTAAATGACGGCTGCAGGAACAAATCCAGCTGTTCCTTCATTAAAACCGATATTGGAAATATTGAGCTTGATATGGAACTTCAAAAAAACAAATAAACATACCGAATAGCTTTCTATGATAAAAAACATAGGAGGCTATTTTTGTGTTATAAAAGAAAAAGCGCATTTTTACAAAAGAATATGATTTCCTCAAGAGATGCATGATTTTTTAGGTCTTTTACCATACGCAAAAATAGAGTGGATATGGTTTTTTATAGGTAACTGCATCTTTTTTGGCCGAATTGTTTATGGTATAGTGAATAGAGAACTTTTGGTATATGGGCAATTATTTGAAGAAGGAGTTTTTATGGGAAAAAAGGAAATCGCAACCAAAGAAGATCTCGAGAACGTTTTGAATTTGCTGGATAGTTTGAATATAAGATATTGGATAGACGGCGGCTGGGGCATTGATATCCTCCTTGGGAAACAAAACAGGGAGCACAGAGATATTGATGTGGATTTTGACGGTCAATTTACAGAGGTTTTATTAGAGGTGTTAAACGCAAAAGGCTATACAATCGAAACTGATTGGCGCCCGGCACGCATTGAGCTGCATCATCCCAATCTGGGGTATTTGGATATACACCCTTTGATCATCAGCAGGGATGGAAGTGCAAAACAGGCCGGATTAAATGAGGATTGGTATGAATTTAAAAGGGAATGGTTTTTCCACGCTGTATTTGAAGGACGAAAGATCCCCTGCCTTTCTGCGGAAGCGCAGAAAATATTTCACAGCGGATACACGCTGAGAGAGGTGGATCACATTGACCTGAAGAACCTTGCGGCCATTTTGAAGGAATGACAAATCAACCATCGGGGGTTGCAATGGATTGCGTGCATGGCAAAGGGAAGCTTCTTGTTAAACCATGGAAGGGAGTATGGCTTTGGCGAAGATCAAGGTAAATAATATTGAGCTTTTTTATGAAACACGGGGAAGGGGGGCGCCATTAATACTGCTGCATGGCAACGGAGAAGACCATCATATTTTTGATGCCCTTGCCCCCAAGCTGCAAAATCATTTTACGGTATATGCCATTGACAGCAGAAACCACGGGGAAAGTGCCCATACGGAGGATTTTTCCTATGAAACCATGGCGGAGGATATTTGTTTGTTTATCCAAGCATTTCACTTAGCAAAAGTGAACCTTCTGGGATTTAGTGACGGCGCAATCATTTCTTTGATTTTAGCCATGGGTTCCATGGATTGCATCGGTAAAATGGCGCTGTTGGGTGTGAATTTAAAGCCGGAGGATTTTACGGAAGAAAGCTATGCATTTGTGAAGGAAACCTATGAGGCAACAAAAGATCCTTTGTTCAAGCTCATGCTGGAGCAGCCCAATATCCCCTTGGAGGCCTTGCAATATGTGGAAATCCCCACATTGGTGATTGCCGGGGAACGCGATATTTTTAAGCCGGAAACCTTTGTCAATATTACAAATGCTTTGCCCCAGGCAGAACTGATGATTATGAAGGGGCAGGAACATGACAGCTATATCACAAATCAGGATAGTTTATATCCTGCGTTGATGGAATTTTTCCGGTAAGGCAATAGCAAAATTCTAGTACGAAAAGATGGAAAAGCCATCGGTGTATTAGGGATAAAGCCATTTATAAAAACCAAAGTCTCACGGCTGTCGGCGGGGGGATTTCTTTCCTTATCCTTCTGGCCAAGAAAATGCTTTCTGTCAAATAACCTGACAAATTATGTTATTGTTTTTCTTTCCTGTGGCATACTAACACCATGGCTTAATAACTTATAGAAGAATTTACCATTTGAAGGAGAAAAAGCATGAGGATACCGAAGCATATTGGCGTGATACCCGATGGAAACCGGCGGTGGGCGTTGGAAAACGGGTTGGAAAAAAAGGATGGCTATAACAGGGGCTTAGACCCGGGGCTTGTCCTTTATCAGCTTTGTAAAGAGCTGGATGTGAAGGAAATCAGCTATTATGGATTTACCGTGGATAATACAAAGCGCCCCACAGACCAAAGGCTGGCTTTTACAAATGCCTGCGTAGAGGCAGTGAAGCTTTTGGCCGAGCAGGATGCGGAGCTGCTTGTTTTGGGGAACACAGAATCTAAAATGTTCCCCGGGGAGCTTTTGCCCTACACCACAAGAAAAACCTTCGGCAAGGGCGGCATGAAGGTTAATTTTTTGGTGAATTACAGCTGGGAATGGGATACGGGATATAAGAAAAACGGAGAGATGGGCTTACTGAAATCCCAAGAAGTTTCCCGGGTAGACCTTGTGATACGTTGGGGTGGAAGAAAGCGTTTATCGGGATTCTTGCCCTTGCAATCTGTGTATGCCGACTTTTATTTTATTGATGATTTTTGGCCGGACTTCAAAAAAGAGCATTTGGAGGAGGCCATCGGCTGGTATCATAAGCAAGAGGTTACACTGGGCGGATAATATGCAGACGAAAGCCACAAAAAACAGCCCGCGGATGGAGAAAACCATCTGTGGGCTGTTTTTTGTTCTTTAATTTTAGTGATATCCCCCTCAGTCCTGTGAGGTGGTCAGAAGATAGCGATGAGGCACGGCGGAAGTTTCTCCCCGGGCGGCATTCTTTTTCGGATGGAAGAGGCTATTTGTATTCCCCGTCAGGATACCTGCCTGCTGCATGGTTGTCACTGCTGTTTGATAGGCAGTGCCCTTCACCGTGCCTGAAACACTGCCAATGGTAGGCTGCTCGGGCTGGGTGATGGAGAAAGTATGGTAACCTTTTCCTTTGATGGTGTCGATGGTTAGCCCGATGATTTTGTGGTAATCGCCGTCGAAATTGCCATGAAATTGGATAGTCTCACTCGAACCAATTGGATTTTCCCGATTGAGGGCGGGGCTTTATGCAGAATACACCCGATTACATTTGATTATGACAGGGCTTCAAATTCATCCAGCAATTCCTCGAACAGAGAAAGGGCTTTTTGCATTGGAGCTGCCGTGGAAAGGTCAACCCCTGCGCCTTTCAGCAAATCAATGGAATATTCGCTGTCACCCTTGGAGAGAAACTCCAGATAGGCATCGATGGCGGGCTTTCCTTCATCCAGTATTTTACGGGACAGGGCGATGGCTGCGCTGTAGCCCGTTGCGTATTGATACACATAAAAGGCATTATAAAAATGCGGGATTCTTGCCCATTCGATGTCAATTTCTTCGTCAAGGGTAATGTCCTCACCGTAATATTTACGGTTTAAAGCCCGATAGATGCTATTTAATCCTTCCCAAGTCAAGGGCTGGTTTTGCTCCGCCATTTCGTGGGTGATTTTTTCAAATTCGGCGAACATGGTCTGACGGAAAAAGGTGCCGCGGAATTGCTCTAAGAAATAATTGATGAGATATTTCCGCATGGTTTTATCCGTTGTTTTTTGCAAAAGATGCTCCATAAGCAAGGCTTCATTACAAGTGGAGGCGACCTCGGCAACAAAAATTTTGTGTCCGCTGTAGAGGTAGGGCTGCTTTGCCCAAGTAAAGTGGCTATGCAATGCATGGCCCATTTCGTGGGCAAGGGTAAACATACTGTGGATGCTGTCGTTATGATTCAACAGCACAAACGGATGTACGCCGTAGCTGCCCCAGGAATAGGCGCCGCCCCGTTTTCCTTTGTTTTCGTATACGTCAATCCAGCCGCTGTTCATCCCCAAATCCAAGGCCTTGCTATACTCCTCCCCCAAAACACGGAGGGAGCTAGCAACGGTTTTCTTTGCTTCCTCATAGGAAATTTTTACATCCGCCTCCGACACCAGAGGCACATAAAGGTCATACATATGCAGTTCAGGCACGCCCAGTTCTTTTTTACGCAGGCTCACATATCTATGCAGAAGAGGCAGATTTTCATGGACGGTATCTATGAGGGCGTCATATACGGACAGGGGAATATTATCATCGGACAGAGCCATTGCCATAGAAGATGCATAGTTTCTGGCTTTTGCAAAAAATACATCGCTTTTTACAGAAGCGCTGTAGGTGGCCGCCAAGGTGTTTTTTTGGCTCAGATATGCGCTGTAAAGGGCCTTGAAGGCCTCTTCCCGCACCCTGCGGTCGGAGCTTTCCAAAAAGGTAACGTAACGTCCCTTTGTCAGCTCTGTTTTATTGCCGTCGGCATTGGTAATCATAGGAAAACGGAGGTCGGCATCATTCAGCATAGTGAAAATGTTTTGGGGCGCACCTCCCAATTCGGAGGTTTTTGCCAAAAGCGCCTCTTCGGCGGGAGAAAGGGTATGCTTTTTCTGCCTGAGGAGGGTATGAAAATAGTGGTCGTAAATTTTAAATTCCGTAGAAAGCTCCTTGCGGAAGGCCGCCAGCTTTTCCTCAGGAAGGGCTATTATTTCCGGCGAAAGGAAGGAAACCATAGCTGAATATTGTATGAGAAGCATTTCTGCCCGGGCAGCCAAGCCTTGATAAAAGGCATCGGTGCTGTCTTCGTGCAGGCGCATATTTGCGTAGGTATAGAGTTGATCCAGCACGAGGGAGAATGCGCCGTTTTTTGTCAGGCAGTCCAAAAGAGTTTGGGCAGAGTCGCCCAGATGGCCGGAGAAGGCCGCCATTTCGGGGAGCTTTTTTTGCAAATTTGCAAAGGCGTTCTCCCATTGGGTATCGTTTGCATAATAATCCTCAATATGCCAGCGATAAGCCGGGTTTGTATCTTTTCTTTCGGGTAAACTATGATGCATGGGATCATCCTTTCTATAAAAGAGGGTTGTATTTAAAATTAATTTTTTTCACGTTTTTTCCTTGATAGTATACCACTTTTTTGTTGGGATATGAAGGAAAAAAGAAGATTTTCTTGCTAGGGATAAAAAATCATAGTATGATAGCAACTGAGGTGAGAAATATGAAAAGTGGGTTAAAGGTTTTGATTGTTGCCTCTGAGGCGGCACCCTTTATAAAGAGCGGTGGTTTGGGTGATGTTGTGGGTTCCCTGCCAAAGGCTTTGAAGGCGCAGGGTGTGGATGTGCGTGTTGTTATTCCTCGCCATATGTCAATCAAAAACAGCGAAATGAATGATGTGAACTATGTGGGAGAATTTGATGTACGTTTATTTTGGCGCGTGCAAAGGGCGAAAATTTTGGTGAAACCTCAAGAGATGCCTGTTTATTTTATAGAGAATGATTTTTATTTCGGCCGGGGCGATTTATATGGCTACGGCGACGACAATGAGCGGTTTGCATTTTTTGGAAAAGCCGTACTGGATATGATGGCGATGCTGGATTTTTATCCCGATGTTTTGCATTGCAACGATTGGCAGACTGGGCCTGTGTGCTTATACTTAAAAGAAATTTATAGTAAGATGGTGTACTATTCAAAAATTAAAACATTGTTTACCATCCATAATCTGCAATATCAGGGCAACTTTGATAAAAGCACCATGGAGGTTTTGGGTGCGCCCTATTACTGTTATGAAAATGGCAGTGTGGAGTTTTATAATAACGTCAGCTATATGAAAATGGGCCTTGTGTATGCCGACAGAATTTCAACGGTGAGTGCAACCTATGCCGAGGAAATACAAACTTGGGAATACGGCTACGGTATGGATGGGATTTTGCGCAGCCGCAAAGAAGATTTGAGCGGAATTATCAACGGCATCGATTATGCCGCCAATGATCCGGAAACGGACCGCCGCATCTCTTTCAGCTATACCGTGGAGGATCTGGAAGGGAAAGGGAAAAATAAAGGGGTGCTGCAGGATCGTTTGGGGCTGGAACGGCGGGAGGGGCCCATTGTTGCCATGATTACCCGCTTGGCCGACCAAAAGGGTCTGGATATTTTATCCCATGTATTTCATGAAATAATGCAGCGGGATATTCAATTTGTTTTATTGGGAACAGGGGAAACAAGGTTTGAATACTTTTTTAGAGAGATGGCCCGGCAGTATCCGGGAAGAGCCTCTATCAACCTTTTCTTTGATGAAATCTTAGCCCAGCAAATCTATGCCGGAGCGGATTTATTTTTAATGCCCTCCAGATTTGAGCCCTGTGGCTTGGGACAAATGTTCAGCCTGCGCTACGGAACGGTGCCCATCGCACGAAAAACAGGCGGCTTGGCGGATACCGTCTGTCCCTATGACACGAAAACCAAAGAGGGAAACGGATTTTTGTTTGAATCCTACGATGGCGGCGGCATTCTGTGGGCGCTGGATCAAGCCCTTGGGGTGTATTACCAAGGCGGGGAAGAATGGAACCATGTTGTGCGCAATGCCATGAACAGCAATTATTCTTGGGCAAGTTCTGCCACAAAATACATTGCCCTTTACGAAGCATTGAAAGAAGACGAATAAAGAAACCAAGGCCTATGCAGGTGAGAGGGAGATGGCACAAAATCTCTTTGTTTTGACTGCTGGGCCTTTCTTGGCTGTTTGGGAAGAAAAACGGCAAAAATGGGGTGTTGCCGGAATGTATACATTATACATATAAAATGCCCGCGGTTTATGGCTGAAGAAGGGGAACCTTTTCCTCTGGTGAAAATTGCAAAAAGCGGAGAAATATAGTATGATAAAGGGTATGATGTAAGCATGGTTGCGGGAAGGAGCAGTCTATGGGAAACAGCCAACAAAGACCAAAAAAGAAGGAGAAGGGGGTTGCGGCACTGCTGGTGGTTTTAACATTGTTCGCCGCCGGGGCGGGCCTCATCTATTTAGATACCTTTTATGGAGGGGGAAGGCTTCAAGCTTATTTCTCAGGGGTTTTTCAGACGGAAACAAGGGCGGAAAAGGAAATTGATGCTAAGGGGAAAATGACCCTTGACGAAAGCAGCCGCTCTGCCTTTGCGGTGTTTGGAAAACAGTTTTTGCTCAGCACGAAGGACGGCGTTAAATATTTTAATGAAATGGGCGACAGGAAATGGAATGACACCTTTAACATGACCGTGCCCCAGCTTATTTCTGAGGGGGATTATGCGGCCGTGGGGGATATGAATGGAAATACCGTTCGTGTGTACGGGCAAAATGGTTTGCTCTATGGGGTGCAGACCGAGGGCGGTCTTATGCAGTTTGCCCTCAATAAAAACGGCTATTTATCTGTCATTTCTAAAAAGGATACGGCATATTCTATTCAGATATATAATGCGGGCGGTACGCTTTTGAAGGGGAGAGTGGAGGAAAGCAACGGTGTATTTCCTTTATCCTCCGATGTATCCGACGATAATAAATCCTTTGCGGTAAGTTACATGGATACTTCTGACATAGAACCCATAGGACGTGTTTTATTTTTCTACATCAGCCCGGAGGACAGCGAAAACTATACAGACAGTATCTTTGCGGCGGCGTTGGAAAAAACCGGTGAGGTGATTCCTAAAATTGGCTTTATGCAGGGCGGTGTCCTTACTGCGGTTACGGATGCTAGCGTATATGGAATTTCCGCCACAGGGGAGGAGGCTTGGAGCTACCCCCTTGAAAACAGGCTGCAGCAGGTTTCTCTGGCGGATAAAAATTATGTTGTGCTGGCCTTGGGCGATGCAATTGCCAATAAAGACGGCAGGAAAAAAGGAACCATCTGTTGGCTGGACAACAGCGGCAAGGAGAGTGCAAGCTACGAAAGCGGCGGAGATGTAGAATATATGCACGTTTCTGCGTTGGGGGTTGTACTCGGCAGTGATAAACTATATTCCGGTGTAAAAAACAGCGGGAGACTGGTTTGGACCTATCGGGCAACGGCAGATGTGCGGGACATTATTCCCATGGAGCAATTGGATCAGGTTTTGCTTGTTACAAAAAATCAAGGGGTAGTTACGAAAATGAAGGGAACGCAAACGGTAAGGTCTGCCCCTTCTCAGGAAACGGAAAGCCAGCCCCGGGAGGGAACCCAGGAAGAAGAAGCCGCAGGTGATGACAGCGAGGAAGGTTTGGATCAGACGGAAACGGAACAAGGGAGCACAGGCCGGGGGGAATAGGCTAAAAAGACTTTATGGCGAGGTGAATTTATGGAGCAAATGCCGTTAATTTTAGATGGAGTGGTGATTCTTTGGATATTAGTTTTTGCGGGGTTAGGGTATTGGAGAGGGTTTATATTAGAGGCTTTAAGCTTTGTGCCCATGCTTGCGGCGATGATAGCCGTGAAATTTCTTACCCCCGGGGTGGGGGTGCTATTGCGAAAGACACCCATATTTGATGCTTTTGCAAAATCCATCGGCAAGTCCTTGCAGTTGGATTCCGCAATTGCCGATGCCTCCATGCAGACCCAAACACAGATTATACAAAATATGCAGCTGCCGGATTTTTTAAAGAATTCTCTTTTGGAAAACAACAACCCTGTTATTTATAATCTGCTGGATGTTCAAGGGTTGAAGGAATACATTGCAGGCTTTCTTGCCAATGCTTGCGTCAACATTATTAGTATGGTTCTGGTTTTTTTTGTTGTGCTGTTTCTTGCAAAATTTGTGCTGAATGCTTTGAATCTGGTGAGCAAGCTGCCCATTTTGAATTTTTTTAATCGGGTTTGCGGAATGCTGGTGGGCGGAACAAAGGGGCTTTTTTGGATTTGGCTTCTTGCCATTGGTCTAACTTTTTTACAGTGTAATGATAAGCTGCAAGGGTTTTTCAATGTGTTAAATGCATCTGCCATTGCCCTTCCATTATATGAAAACAATATTCTGCTCTATTTAATCGTAACAATTTTCACCTAAAGTAGGAGGATTTTCAAGGTTTTTTGTATGATGCAAAAAAAATGAAAAAAGTTGTTGACAAAGAGATATATGCATGATAATATGTTTAGGCGGTCGCAAAACGGCTGTAAGCAAAAATGCACCTTGAAAACTGAATACAAGAAAAAAGAGTCAATCGAGAAAAGTAAATTTTCTTTAGAAATAAAAGTAACAAAGCGTTGACAGACGATGTCAACAAAACCGTAGTATCGCTACTACGAAACATTCCAAAGAACAAGCTATTATTGCTAAGGTGATTTTTTATTGCCTTCGTAATAAAATCGATTTTCCCTTTGCTTTCAAGCTGCTCTGACATTTCTGCGAAATGTTAGGCCGCAGCCATCAAAACAGCAAAGGAAAAATCCAACTAACTGGTCAAGCAAGAAAGAGCGCAAGGAGAATGCCTTGGCACTAGGAGCCGATGAAAGACGTGATAAGCTGCGATAAGCTTCGGGGAGGCGCAAATAGCCATCGATCCGGAGATTTCTGAATGGGGAAACCTACTTGAGCAAACCTCAAGTATCCGTAGGTAAATACATAGCCTGCGGAAGGGAACGCTGTGAACTGAAACATCTAAGTAGCAGCAGGAGGAGAAAGAAAACTCGATTTCCTAAGTAGCGGCGAGCGAAAGGGAAAGAGGCCAAACCGAAGGACCTAGTTCTTCGGGGTTGCGGACTGTATAAGGTATTGGCAAGAGATAGACGAACTGTTTTGGGAAAGCAGACCAAAGAGGGTGAAAGTCCCGTAGACGAAATTTTGAGCCAGCCGACAGAATCCAGAGTACCACGGGACACGAGAAACCCTGTGGGAAGCCGGGGGGACCACCCCCCAAGCCTAAATACTCCCTAGTGACCGATAGTGAAGCAGTACTGTGAAGGAAAGGTGAAAAGAACCCCGG
>DCDZ01000003.1:81474-96081 GCA_002316675.1 Tyzzerella sp. UBA1042 | reverse complement strand
AGGATAGATGCGGAAGGATGGCGGTCCTTCCACTTCCACATTGCCAGCTTTTTGAGATTCATGGCAACAAACTTAAGCTTAACCCAATTTGTTACCTAAGTTAAGCTGCAGTAGAGCGTGTGGCGCATCCCAAATTTCACTTTTGCATCGGCGAAGACGCGCTCAATTGTCTCTTTTCGCTTTCTGTAAAGTTCTTTGTATTTCGGCGTGTGCCGGATATCTTCCGCCAGTTCCACATAGTCTTGCCACATATGCCGCGTCACTGTTTTTGTAAAATCCCTGCTCTCAGTGCAGCCAGAGCGGGACGGACATTTTTCGCAGATATAACTCTGGCTTTTGTATTTCCGGTATCCTCACGGTTTTTTCTCCGAAGAATGAAAATTCCTGTGGACTATAAAGCCGCAATCACTGCATCGGCAAACTCTTCCGTGGAGGCAGTGCCTCCCATATCCGGTGTCAGAATTTTTCCTGTGCCAATGACAGTTTCTACTGCTTTTTCAATGGCCGCAGCTTTTTCGCCTTCTCCCAAGTGTGCCAGCATAAGGGCGGTGGAAAGAATGGCCGCAGTAGGGTTGATTTTATGCTGTCCCGCAATATCCGGAGCAGAGCCGTGGATAGGCTCAAAAATAGCGCCGTCCACGCCGATATTGGCACTGGGGGTCAATCCTAAGCCGCCAACCAGCCCGGCACAAAGATCGGATATAATATCTCCGTAAAGATTTGGGCAAACCAGTACATCATATTCCTCAGGATGCATCACCAGACGCATACACATTGCATCCACAATACTGTCGTTAAACTGAATTTGTGGGTATTCCTTGGCAATTTTTCTGGCAATATCAAGGAACATACCGTCGGTACATTTCATAATATTTGCTTTATGCACAGCGGTTACTTTTTTTCTGCCTTCTCTTACGGCATACTCAAATGCATAGCGAATAATACGCTCGCAGCCCTTTCTGGTAAAAAGCTTGATGCTTTCTGCAGTGTCTTCATCAACCATCCGCTCAATGCCTGCATAAAGATCCTCCGTATTTTCCCGAACGATAACCAAATCAATATTTTCAAATTTTGTAATCACACCGGGATAGGTTTTCGTCGGACGAACATTTGCGTATAAATCAAAGGTTTTTCGAAGGGCAACATTCACACTGCGAAAGCCTGTGCCAACAGGTGTGGTAATGGGCCCCTTCAGGGCTATCCCTGTTTTACGGATAGATGCAATTGTTTCGTCGGGCAGGGGTGTGCCGTATGCCTCAATCATGGCTGCGCCTGCTTGGGCTTCCTCCCAATGAATGTTGATGCCTGTTGCTTCGACCACCTTTTTTGCTGCCCCAATAACCTCGGGGCCGCTGCCGTCACCGGGAATTAAAGTAACTTGATATGCCATTTTTCTTTCCTCCTGCAATAAAGCTAATTTTATTTAAAACGGTTTCCTCGTATTCTTTATAAATCTATTTTTCTTATCACGCATAAGAAGAAAATTTGTTTTAGTTGGATTCTTTTGTATAATTGAGCAGTCCGCCTGCCAAAAGAATGTCTTTTTGCCGTGCGGAGATGTTCAATCTGGTTTCAATTTCTTCCCCTGTACGCAAATGGGTTACCAAAACATTCTGACCGTCAACGGCACCCTTAATTTGGTCTGCCGCATATTTGATAATAAACTGGTCTCCAAGCTGAATGGTGTCATAATCCCATTCGTTTGCGAAAACCAAAGGGAGAATCCCGTTGTTGACCAAGTTTGCCATATGGATTCTGGCAAAGGATTTTGCCAAAACGGCCTTTACACCTAGCTGCAAAGGGGCCAACGCAGCATGCTCCCGGCTGCTCCCCTGGCCATAGTTTTGCCCCGCAATGATAAAACCGCCGCCTGCCACCTTGGCACGTGCAGGGAATTTAGGGTCACAGGGTGTTAAACAGTAGTCCGCCAGATAAGGCACATTGGAGCGGTAGGGCAGAAGCTTTGCATTGGAGGGCATAATATGGTCTGTTGTAATATTATCTCCCACCTTAATCAATGCACCCCCCTGAATATCCTTGGGCACCTTTGTGTTTTTGGGGAACGGCTGAATATTGGGGCCACGCACTACGGCAACAGATTCTCCGGCGGGTACGGGCGGAATAATCAAATTGTCATTTACTAAAAAATGCGCAGGCATGGAAACCAACGGAGCCTCTCCCAAAACATGGGGATCCGCTACCTTTCCGGAAACGGCGCTTGCAACAGCGGTTTCCGGGCTTACAATATAAACCTGTGCAGATTTCGTGCCGCTTCTGCCTTCAAAATTACGATTGATGGTTCGCAGGGAAACAGCATTGGTGGCAGGGGCCTGTCCCATGCCGATGCAGGGCCCGCAGCCGCACTCCAAAATACGAGCACCGGCAGAAATAATATCGGCAAGTGCGCCGTTTTCCGCCAGCATATTCATGACCTGCTTGGAGCCGGGGGCAATGACTAAGCTTACATTGGGATGAACGGTTTTGCCTTTTAACAATGCCGAAACAGTCATCATATCGGTGTAAGAGGAATTGGTGCAGCTGCCGATGGCTACTTGATCCACCGCTAAGCCTTCTATCTCTTTCACCTTCTTAATATTGTCAGGGCTATGGGGACAAGCCACCAAAGGAACAATTTTAGATAAATCAACGGTAATTTCCTCGTCGTATGCCGCATCAGCGTCGGCGGAAAGCTCTATCCAATCCTCTTCTCGCCCCTGGGCCTTCAAAAACGCCTTTGTCACCTCGTCGCTGGGGAAAACAGAGGTGGTTGCACCCAGCTCTGCGCCCATGTTTGTAATGGTTGCTCTTTGGGGAACGCTAAGGCTTTTTATGCCCTCGCCGCCATATTCCATAACCTTACCTACCCCACCTTTTACTGAAAGCAAACGAAGCACTTCAAGGATAACATCCTTCGCCGTAACCCATGGCTGTAACGTGCCTATCAGATTGATACGGCAAACTTTGGGCATTGCCAGATAATAGGCACCGCCGCCCATGGCCACAGCAACATCAAGGCCGCCGGCACCAATGGCCAGCATACCGATGCCGCCGCCGGTGGGCGTATGGCTATCGGAGCCCAAAAGGGTTTTCCCGGGTTTGCCGAAGCGCTCTAAATGCACTTGATGGCAAATGCCGTTTCCCGGCTTAGAGAAGTAAATGCCGTGTTTTTTTGCAACGGTTTGAATATATTTGTGATCATCCGCATTTTCAAAGCCTGTTTGTAGGGTATTGTGGTCAATATAAGCAACGGAACGCTCTGTTTTTACTCTGGGGATGCCCATTGCCTCAAATTGCAGGTAAGCCATGGTTCCTGTGGAATCTTGGGTAAGGGTTTGATCAATCTTAATGGCAATTTCTTTGCCGGCAATCATGGTTCCGCTCATCAGATGGGAGCTGATCAGCTTTTCGGTAAGGTTCATGTAAGTACGTCCTCCTTATTTCGTCTTCTTTTTTCAATCCAATAGGTGTGGGACAAGCTGCTGCACTGCCTCAGCCAATTCTTCTTTGCTGATAAACGTAACACGGCCATCCGCATAAAGGTTGTCAACCCAGTTTAGCAAAATAGTTGCCTCGGGAGAGTTTTTATGAATCTTATTTTCTCCCGTCAGTCCAAGATACTGGTTGAGCCAGTAAGCAATGCCCGCAGACCCGGAATTTTTATTAATTTCAACACCGATGGGACGGTTTAAAATTTTAGATGTATTAAAAATGTTATAGATTTCTTCATCCTTCGCCATGCCGTCGGCATGAATGCCCGCTCTTGTTACATTAAAATCTCTGCCTACAAAAGGGGTTCTGTCGGGAATTTGGTAGTTCAAATCCGACTCAAAATACTCGGCGATTTCGGTAATAACCGTGGTATCCATTCCGTCCAAGGTGCCTCGCATTTGTGCGTATTCCATGACCATAGCCTCAAGAGGTGTGTTTCCTGTTCTCTCGCCTATGCCAAGGAGGGAACAGTTGACAGAGCTTGCGCCATAGAGCCAAGCGGTGGTGGCATTGACAACGGCCTTATAAAAATCGTTATGCCCATGCCATTCAATCAGCTCGCTGGGGATTTGGGCAAAGTGGTTAATGCCGTAAACAATACCGGCTACACTTCTGGGCAGGGTAGCACCGGGATAGGGAACACCGTACCCCATGGTATCGCAAAAGCGAATTTTTACGGGAATTTGATATTGATCCATCAATTTCTTTAATTCGGTGGCAAAGGGAACCACAAAGCCGTAGTAATCCGCCCTGGTAACGTCCTCAAAATGGCAGCGGGGACGAATGCCAAGGTCTAAAGCGGCTTTTACGATTTCCAAATAATCATGGAGAGCCTGGGCTCTTGTTTTATGCAGCTTATTAAAAATATGGTAGTCAGAACAGCTGACCAATATGCCGCATTCTTGTAAATTCATATCCTTTACCAATTTAAAATCTTCTTTTGTGGCACGAATCCAACCGGTGATTTCAGGGAATTTTAACCCCATTTCCTGACAAGCGCGAATGGCTTTTCGGTCGGTTTCGCTGTAAAGGAAGAATTCGCATTGGCGAATTTTTCCCTTGGGCCCGCCAAGGCGGCTGAGCATTTCATAAAGGGTGGTGATTTGTTTCACGGTATAGGGTGCTCGGGCCTGCTGACCATCACGAAAGGTGGTGTCAGTCATCCAAATTTCATCTGGAGAATTCATAGGAACCAAACGATAGTTAAAGGTACACTTTGGAATTTCATCGTAATTGTAATTATCACGGTAAAGATTGGGCGTATCTACGTTCTGCAAGCTGTACTTGTATTGTCTTAATTCCAATAGATTTGTTTTATTGTTATAAGAAAGCATGGAATCCCCCCTTGATTTTCTATGTGCCTAATCACACTACTCTGTATTTATAAAATATATCAATAAATACTCTTTTCGTCAATAGAAAATAATGCATAATATCAATATATAAAAAAGGTTTTTTTACGAAAAACTGCATAAAATTAAATGGATGCATGAAAATTTGGGATTGAAACCATAAGATTGAAGCATGGTTTGGCATAAATAGATAGAACCGATTAATAAAATGCATGGTTTTATTTTAGGGTTCAAGGAGATTTGTATTTGAGCAGCAAACAGAAGACAACAGAAAGAGACACTTGCATTGCCGCTGCCTCAAAATCTCCTTTGGTAATACGCGAAAATGCTTAAATGAAAAAATGCCCTCAATGCATTGGCAAAGAGAGCCTTGGGAAATTTTGTGTATGCTTTGCTTTCTTATAAAAACACCTGAAGCCGACAGCCCATTACTGACTTGCAAGAACACTTTCGGCAAATTCGTTTCGCACCAAATCGGTAAAGGGAACCCTCTGGGTCAGCTGGCCGCCTTGCTCCATAATATCTTGAATCAGCTGGAAGCCTTCTTCGGAAAATACAGGGTCCTCTTTCCAGGTATCCTGTGCTTTATAACGCGCAATAATCGTGGTTAAGGTTTCCACATCAGAATCGGGGAATTGGGGGGCAATTACCGCGGCAATTTCCTCTGCGGAATGCTCTTTTACCCAAAGCTGCCCCTTGTAGATGCCTCTTGTGAATGCATAGATGATTTCCGGATGCTGGTTCATAAAGTCATCCCTTGCCATATAAACGGTGTATGGCACATAGCCGCTGGCGGCACCGAGAGAGGCAACAATGTAGCCGCTGCCGCTGTTTTCCAGCGTGGTGGCCACAGGCTCAAACTCTACGGTGTAATCCCCCACATTGCCTGCAAAGGCGCCGGCGGTGGAGGAAAAATCAATGTTATTAATAATTTCAACATCCTCATTTAATTTCAAGCCGTTTTCTTTCAGCACATACTCCAAAACCATTTCGGGCATACCGCCCAATCTGCCGCCGATGACAGAGCTTCCTTTTAGGTCTTCCCACTGAAAGTCCGGTTCATCCACCCGTGAAACAAGAAAATTTCCCGCTCTTTGGGTGAGCTGAAGAAAGGCCTTGGGATAATCCTCCTTGCCTTCATTGTAAACATAGATACCGGCTTCGGTGCCCAAAAGGGCAATATCTGCGGAATCGGAAAGAAGCGCCGTCATAGATTTGTCTGCCCCATTGCCAATGGCAACCGTTACCTCCAAGCCTTCCTCTTCAAAAAAGCCCAGCTCCTGCGCAACATACTGGGGCGCATAAAAAACGGAATGTACAACCTCATTCAGTCTGACGGGTGTAAGCTCTGCCTGCTCTGCGTTTTGAGAAGAACAGCCTGCCAGCATAGAAAGGGTCATCCCGCCTGCACATAAAATGGATAAAAATTTTTTCATGGAAAACCTCCTGGGAATCAATTCATTGCTACTATATGCACGAAGGGATTGAAACTCAAATTGTCCATGGGAAAAATTCGGTTTTTTTAATAGGTTTTTATAGAAAATTGGTGTATAATAAATACTTAGTATGGATAAATATCAGCGTATTCCAGAAAGTATCAAAGAGAAGAAGCTGTTTTTTTAGATATAGAAATACAGGAGGTCAAGAATGGCTGAAAAAATAATGTTGATCGATGGAAATAGTATTGTAAACCGTGCCTTTTATGGGGTTCCTATGCTGACAAATAGCGAGGGGCAGCACACAAACGGTGTTTATGGTTTTTTAAACATCCTTTTTAAATTAATGGATGAGGAAGCGCCGCAGTATTTGGCGGTAGCGTTTGATTTGCACGCCCCTACCTTTCGCCACAAGGAATTTGAGGGGTATAAAGGCACCAGAAAAGGGATGCCGGAGGAACTGCGGGAGCAGATGCCTTTATTAAAGGAAATGCTTTTGGCCATGAACGTAAAAATTTATGAAATGGAAGGTTATGAGGCGGATGATATTTTGGGCACTCTTTCTGCCAAGGCGGAGGCCCAAGGCGTAGTGCCCGTTGTTGTTTCCGGCGATCGGGATTTGTTACAGTTGGCAAGTGAAACTTTAAAGGTCCGTATTCCGAAAACAAAGGGCGGACGCACGGAAACAGAGGATTATTTCGGTAAGGATGTTGTGGAAAAATACGGCGTTACGCCTTTGGAATTCATAGATGTAAAAGCGCTGATGGGAGATGCCTCCGATAATATTCCCGGTGTTCCCGGTATTGGTGAAAAAACAGCCGTAAAGATCATTCAGGAGTATCACGATTTGGAAAATGCTATTGCCCACAGTCAAGAAGTAAAGCCGAAAAAGGCATCGGAAAACTTGGCGGAATTTCAGGAGCAGGCAAGGCTGAGTAAATTTTTGGCCACAATTATCCGGGATATGCCTCTTGCCTTGGAAAAAACGGAAACCGAAATTCACGATATGTTTAATCCGGCGGCCTATGATTTGGTAAAACGGCTGGAGTTAAAAAGTATGTTTGGACGGTTTGAGCAGGAAGAGGTGCAAACAGTACAAACCCAAGATTTCAAAGGGATTTACACCGCAGAGGAAGCAAAAGCATTTTTTGCGGCTTTGCAAAAGGGAGAATATGCGTATCTTCCCTTTACAGATGAAGGCGCTTGCCAAGGCCTTGCCCTCTATGAAGAAGGAATGGGCGGCTTTTGGCTTGAAACCGGAGAAGGGCTTTCCGAACAGCAGCTGTTTTTGGCGGCGCAATCCTTCTTTACGGAAAAGGAATATGCAAAAATTGGCCACGATATTAAAAAGGATATTAAGCTGCTGCGAGAAATTTTAGGCAACACACCGGAAATTTCTTTTGACACGGCAATTGCCGCATATATTCTGAATTCTACCGGTGCTTCCTATGAATATGATGATTTGGCAAAGACCTTTTTAAACGAGATTTATCCTGCCGTAGAGGAAGTTTTGGGGAAGGGGAAAAGCAAAAAGGCTTTTTCCGCCCTTTCCAAAGAGGAAAGAAAAAACTTTGCCGTTCAGCAGACAAAGGTTTTTTACGAAGCGAAAAAAAGTATGGCAGCACAGCTGGAAGAAAACGGACAGCATACACTTTTTTATGATATTGAAATGCCTCTGATTTATGTTTTGGCGGATATGGAGGCCTATGGCATTAAGGTGGATAAAAAGGCCTTAACGGCATATCAAAAAAGCCTTGAAATCAGCATTGATGCCATTACAAAGGAAATTTTTCTCCTTTCGGGAGAAGCGTTTAACTTAAATTCCCCAAAGCAGCTGGGCGTTATTCTGTTTGAAAAGCTGGGCTTAAAGGGCGGCAAAAAAACAAAAACGGGGTATTCCACTGCGGCGGATGTTTTGGAAAAATTGAGATTTGAGCACCCCATGGTGGAAAAGATTTTGTATTATCGTCAGTTGGCGAAGCTGAAAAGCACTTATGCCGACGGACTTTTGGCAGTTATGGATGAAAAAACGGAAAAAATTTATTCTACATTTAATCAAACCATTACCGCTACGGGACGCATTAGCTCTACCGAGCCGAATTTGCAAAATATTCCCGTAAGGCTGGAGCTAGGCAGGGAGTTGCGTCGGGTATTTATCCCCCAAAGTGAGGAATATTGCTTCTTGGATGCGGATTATTCTCAAATTGAGCTTCGGGTGCTTGCCCATATTGCTGAGGATAAGACTTTGATCAATGCCTTCAAAAACAATCAGGATATTCATAGGTTGACGGCATCTCAAGTATTTCATGTGCCCTTTGAGGAGGTAACATCCTTGCAAAGAAGCAATGCAAAGGCGGTGAATTTCGGGATCGTGTATGGTATCGGTGCTTTTAGTCTAAGTCAGGATTTGGGCATTACCAGAAAAGAGGCAGAGCAGTATATTTCTGCCTATTTTGCGAAGTATCCCAACATTAAAAAATATTTAGATGAAACCGTTGCCAATGCCACTGCGCAGGGCTATGTTTCCACCCTTTGGAACAGAAGAAGAGCTATGCCGGAGCTTTTGAGCAACAATTTTATTCAGCGTTCCTTTGGCGAGCGTGTGGCGATGAATATGCCCATTCAGGGCAGTGCGGCAGATATTATTAAAATTGCCATGGTAGAAGTGCATAAAGCGCTGAAAGAAGGGGGCTTCCGTTCCCATTTGATTTTGCAGGTGCACGATGAGCTGCTGATTGAAACCCATTTGGAGGAAAAAGAAGCGGTGGCAAAAATTTTGAAGGAAAAAATGGAGCAGGCGGCGCAGCTTTCTGTTCCGTTGGATGTGGATGTGCATGAAGGAAATTCGTGGTTTGAGGCGAAATAAGAAGAGGGATGCGCAATGAAGGTTATCGGTTTGACAGGAGGGACGGGAAGCGGCAAGGGGATTGTCAGCCAATGCTTGAAAGGAGCGGGGGCGGCGGTTATTGATGCCGATTTGATTGCCCATGAGATCATAAAGCAAGGGAAGCCGGCCTATGAGGAACTGATTTTATATTTTGGAAAGCAAATTTTAGGGGAAGACGGTGAAATTTTCAGGCGAAGGCTGGGGGAGATCGTGTTCCGGGATAAACAAAAACTGGAATTTTTGAACCGATGCACCCATAGATATATCGCACAGGAGGTTGCTTCGCAAATACAAGAATGTAAAGAAATGAAAAAAGCAAAACTGGTGGTCATAGACGCACCGTTGCTGATTGAAGCAGGCCTTGCGGAAATTTGTGATGTCATTTGGGTTGTTTACGCCGATGAGGAGGTACGTACCCGCCGTATCATGCAGCGGGATGGCATTACATATGAAACGGCAAGGGCCCGCATTGGCAACCAAATGTCTTGGGCGGAATATGAAGGCTATGCCCAAGAGGTGATTGATAACAGTCAAACTGTGGAAGAGGTGCAAAAGCAGGTGGAAATGCTGATAAAAAAGTATGCTTGAAGCAGTGAATTGGCAGTGAAAGGGGAGTTTTCTCGGCATCAGTTTGTAAATTCTTTCAAAACCGGAAAAGAAGGTTTAAACTATTAAGAATCGTAGGTGAAGAAATGTTTCGATTACTCAGGAAAATGCTTGTTTGGATTTTCTTGCTTTTGGGCATGGGGATAGTTGGCTATTTTGTTGTATTGCCCAAGGTATTACCTTTAGAATATCGAGAACAGGTAAAAGCGTACGCAGACCTGTACGATGTGGAGGAATCCTTGATTTTTGCTGTCATTTTTTGCGAAAGCCGTTTTGACCCCGATGCCCATTCCAGGGCGGATGCCCAAGGGCTAATGCAGGTGACGACGGAAACGGGCTGGTGGGTAGCCAGCAGAGTGGAAGCATTGGACGCCGATACCATGGATCTGAAGGATCCGGAAACCAGCATCGCCGTGGGAACCTGGTATCTTAGCTGGTTGGAGGATAAATTTCATGAGGTTCAGCCTACGGTTTTGGCGGCATACAATGCAGGGCATGGAAAGGTGAGCCAATGGCTTGCCGATGAAGCATACAGTGAGGATGGCTATCATTTAAAGGAAATCCCCTTTTTAGAAACAAATAGCTATGTAAAAAAGGTGACACTTGTGCAAAAGCTTTATAAAATTTGCTATGGCTTATAGCTTTTTGGGAGGCACACATGAAAAAGAAAATACTATGTCTGTTTCTTCTTAGCATTTTGGCCTTTTCGGGCTGCACAAAGGGAGCGGATGAAAAAAACAATTTTAATGTTTCAGGCAATTTGGCGCAGACCCAAGGGGAAAGCCGCGTTATGACGCTATCCATGCGGGTTCCCGAAACCCTAAACCCCTTGCGGAACAGGGAAGAAACAGTGGATACCATTTTAAAGCTAATTTATCAGCCTTTGATTGCCTTTGATGAGACGGGCAAGCCCTGCCCCTCCGTGGCCAAGGCTTGGAGTTTTTCCGAGGATGGAAAAACCCTTTCTTTGGAGCTTCGCAGTGATATTACATGGCAAAACGGTGAAACCTTGACTACTGATGATGTGGCGTTTTCCATTGAAACCATACGGGGCGCCGCCGAGGATTCGGTGTATAAAAAGGTGTTGGAGTACGTTTCCGGCTATACAAAAACCGGGCCGTATTCCATAGAAATTCGTTTTCATACGCCGTTTAGCAAGAACATTGCGGCCCTTTCCTTTCCTGTTATTTCCTCTGCCTATTATCAGGGGCAGACGGACCCCAAAAGCGGAGCCAATATGATTCCCATGGGAAGCGGGCCCTATGCAATGCAGTCCTATTCCGTTGCGTCGGAAATGATATTGACTGCAAATCCTGCTTATGCAGAGGGGAAGGCGGAAATAGAAACCATATCCGTGCGCACCATAGGCGGGGCCGAAACGGATGTGTACGCCTTCGATCAGGGAATGACGGATATTTTGGTAACAGATGCCATCGAAACCGGAAGATACGCCGATGAAGGGGTAACGGGGGTGTATCAATTTACCTCAAATCAGTATGATTTTGTTGGGTTTAATTTTCAGCGCACCTTATTTCAAGATAAAAATATGCGGCAGGCCGTTGCCTATGCATTGCCGAAAAAAACGATTTGCGAAAATGTTTATTTGCAGTATGCCAAGGTTGCCTATACGCCGGTAAGTCCCAACTCCTGGTTATATGAGGAAAATGTGGCACCCTATGAATTTGACACGAGTATGGCGGCAACCCTGTTGAAAAATGCCGGATGGACGGATCAAGACGGCGACGGCAGGCTGGAAAAGGACGGCGAAGATGGGACGGAGCAGCTTTCCGTGACTATTTTAGTCAATCAGGAGAACAGCGCAAGGCGGCAGACGGCAACAAAGCTTCGGGATGAGCTGGGGCTTTTGGGGTTTGAAGTTACCTTGGACATTGTACCTTTTGCACAATATCAGGAAAAATTTATCGGCGGTGATTTTGACCTTGTGGTAGGCGGGTGGCAGATGTCCCCTGTTACAAATTTATATGATTTTTTTGGCACCGGAGGAAGCTTGAATTATATCGGCTATCAGGATGACCAGATGAATGCGTTGCTTACGGCTGCCAATGAAGCCGTAGGGGAAGGGGAAACGTTATTGGCTTATAGTAGTCTGCAAAAGCGTATTGCAGAGGAGCTGCCTTATATCAGCATTGCTTTTCGCAGCAAGGCAATGTTTGCATCCGGCCGAGTTGGGGGTGTGGTGACGCCCACGGAGGAGAATATTTTTTATTCTGTGAATCGATGGACGTTTGCCCAAGAGAATTAGAGTAGGGGGAGTTATGTCTGAATTGAGGAAAAACCCTTTTACAGGAGAATGGACGCACTATGCAGAAAACAGAAGGAATCGCCCTTATGAGTTTTTGCATAAAATTGAGATGAAGCAGCAAGGAAAGGAATGTCCTTTTTGCGGAGGAAATGAGGAGAAAACAACGGCGCCACTTTATCAGGACCATGCCGGTCAAGCTTGGACAATTCGTGTTTTTCCCAATATGTTCCCAGCGGTGGAGGAAGGCGCGGAGGCGCTTTCTGAAAATCCCTTTTATCAACACGTTGCCTGCGAGGGATTACATGAAGTATTGGTAGATACACCAAATCATGAGGAGACCATAGACAAATTTACCAAGGAACACTTGGAAAAGGTTCTTTCTGTGCTGCAGGCACGCTACCGCAAAATGAGGGATACAAAGAGAATCAAGTATATTCAAATTTTTAAAAACTGCGGGCCTTCTGCCGGCATGAGCATTCGCCATTCCCATTGGCAAATCATTGGAATGCCGGTGCTGCCCCAGCGGGAGAGCTTAATGGAACAATATATGAAGGCGGAGGATTGCCTTTTTTGCAAAATGCTTGCCTATGAAAAGAATGTGGGGCTGCGCATTGGGGCAGAAAATCGTGATTTTTTGGCGATTGCCCCTTATGCCTCCCGTTTTCCGTATGAGCTTTGGATTTGTCCAAAACGACATATCACAAGCCTTGCAACTGTGAAAACGGAGGAGCTGGCTTCTTTGGCGGATATTTTACACGGTATTTTGCCGAAGGTTTCCGCCTTGCGTGAGGATGTGGGATATAATATCTGTATGATTGACGGTGCCATAGACGGGGCCTTTCACTGGCATATGGAAATCCTCCCCAGAATCGGCGGTTTTGCAGGCTTTGAATATGCAACGGGCAGCTATATCAATTCTGTTTTGCCGGAGCAGGCGGCGAAATATTATCGAAATAAAATTTAGCCTCATGTGTTTTTTGGAAAGCATCCATAAAAAAAGGAGCGTAAAAAATGTTCCATATAAGCCGCACCCTTTTTCCGAAAATATTTGCAACAAGTGTTACAAATATTTTTCATACTGTTTCCGTGTGTGCCTTTTTCTGTAAGCGTACAAAAATCCTTAGGAGTACCCCTTTTTTGTGGGGTGCTGCCTAGGGATTTTTTTGTATGCTCGAATAGAGGGGAATCAGAAAGGCTTTGCTGCCTTCACGCCGCACAAAACTGCTTTTTCCGTTACCTGTGCCGCCAGAATGCCCACCAAATCCACGGGGGCTGTGGGAAGCTCAATTTCTTCCGTGGAGAGGCAAAACAGTGTGTCTCCATCCAAGGTGGTGTGGACAGGGGAAATGCATCTTGCCAAACCGTCATGGGCCATGCCTGCTACCTTTGCCGCCTGTGCCTTGGTAAGCTTCACATTTGTTGCAATGATTCCGATGGTGGTGTTTTTTCCGGAAAAGGAAAGAGTAGAGGCTTGATGGAGTATGCCTTGGGCCGTATCCAGAAAATGCCCTTTCTCATCCTTTGTGCCTGCAATGATTTTTCCGTTTTCTATGATGTCGCCAAAAGCGTTAACGGCAATCAATGCGGCAACGGTAATGCCGTTTTTGGTTGTTTCTGACCAAGAGCCGATTCCGCTGTTGCACCAGCCCGCTGTTCCCCTAAGTTTGCCCACCGTTGCACCACAGCCTGCCCCAACATCGCCTTCCGCCAAAAACTGGTCGGTGGCATTTTCACAGGCCCGTCTTCCCATTGCTTTATCGGGGCGGCAAAAGACATTGCCGTTTTCTAAGTCGTATAATACAGCCGCAGGAATAATAGGCACCTTTGTTATGCCCACGTCAAAACCAATGCCCTTTTCCTCCAGATACTCCATAACGCCGCAGGAGGCCTCTAACCCAAAGGCGGAGCCGCCGGAGAGAACAACGGCGTGCACTTTTTCCATGGCATTGATGGGGTTTAATAAATCGGTTTCCCGGGTTCCGGGGGCGGCGCCTCTTACATCCACACCGCAAACGGCGCCCTTTTCGGCAAGCACAACCGTTACGCCGGTTTTGCCCTCATGGTTTTCTGCATGGCCTACCTTAAGGCCCTGAATATCTAATATTGTATGCATCCTCGGTTTTCCTCCGTTTTTTTCTTTCATACTACAAGGTTTGGGGCATTTTGTAAATACGAATGAAAAAGGATATGCACCAAAAAAAATGTCCTTCTATACAATGTGGTAAGATGCCTTTTGGAGGGAACAGCATGGGGTACTACTTAGTTGAGGGCGGAAGACCCATTGGCGGTGAGTTTGCGGTAAGAGGGAGCAAAAATGCGGCATTGCCTATTTTAGCGGCAACACTTCTTGCGAAGGATGAGGTGGTGCTGGAGAATTGTCCGTTAATACGGGATTTCTATTTGACGCTGGATATTTTAAAGTCTTTAGGCTGCAGGGTGGAGCTTAAGGACAGAACGGTGGTCATTGATACAAAGAAAATCCAAGACGTGAAAATTCGGGAGGAAACGGTGCAAAAAATGCGTTCCTCCATCCTTTTTTTAGGTGCTCTTTTGGGGCGGGAGCATCGGGCGATC
>DCDZ01000003.1:61718-81317 GCA_002316675.1 Tyzzerella sp. UBA1042 | reverse complement strand
GGGCATCCCGGCGGGTGTGCCATTGGAAAGCGGCCCATTGATATTCATTTGCGTGCCTTTGAAAAAATGGGCGTAGAGATCGAAGAAAAGGAAGGGCTTTTTTATTGCACAGCTCCTCATATTTTGGGGTACCATATTTATTTGAACTACCCCAGTGTAGGAGCTACAGAAAATATTTTGCTTTTGGCGGTAAAAGCAGAGGGGGTCACTGTCATTCACAATGCCGCAAGGGAACCGGAAATTGTGGCATTGGTTCGTTTTTTGCGTGCCTGCGGAGCTGAAATTTACGGCGAAGGCACACCTTCCATTATGATTGAAGGGGTGAAAAAGCTGCATGGGGCTTATTTTTCCATCCCCTTTGACCGTATTGAGGCAGGCACACTCCTTTGCGCCTCGGCCATGACCGGCGGGGAAATTTCCTTAATGGGTGCAGAAAAAGGTGATATGGAAGCAACCTTAGAGGCCATGGAAAAAACAGGGTGTCAATTTACGTTTGAGGCAGAGAAAATTTGCATGAAACCACCGAAAAAACTGAAGTCGGGCTTCTCTCTGGTAACGGGGCCCTTCCCCGGATTCCCCACGGATATGCAGCCCATCATGATGAGTCTATTGACATTGGCAAGGGGAACTTGTATGATTAGTGAAACAGTATTTGAGGCTCGTTTCCGCCATGGGGAGGAACTTTGTCGGATGGGTGCAAATATTGTAATTGAAGATAGAGTTGCCCAAATTAATGGCTGTAAGGGTCTTCATGGCGCAGAGGTTTTCGGTCGGGATCTGCGCGGAGGTGCGGCACTTCTGGTTGCGGCTTTGGCGGCAGAGGGAAAGAGTACCGTATACGGCTCTGAATATGTAGAGCGGGGGTACGAGAGAATTGAGGACGTCTTTTCTTTGCTGGGAGGCAAGATACGGCTGATGGAGTGAAAAAAATGGCATTGAAAAAAAAGAAATCCATGGTTGATGCAGACCTGTTAGAAGAGTTTGCCTATTATGAAAAAGCTCAAAAAAGACGGGGAATCAATCCAAAAATTATTATAGGAATGCTGTTGCTTATTATTATATTTGCCGGCATTTTGTTTTCCCCCCTGTTTGCGGTAAAGAATATTCGGGCAGAGGGTGCGGAGCATTTTACGGCAACGGAGTTGGCGGAGGCCATCTCCCTTTCCCATGGCGATAATTTGATTTTATTCGGCAAGGGAAAAGCGGAAAAAATATTGGAACAGGATCCCTATATTGCAGAAGCAACGTTAAAAGCTCAGCTGCCCAACACCATGGTGATACAGGTGAAGGAGCGCAAGGTGAGAGGTTATGTGCCTTACATGGGTGCATACCTTTACATAGATGAGGAAGGCCGTGTTTTGGAAACCCAAAATGCAATCACAGAGGCGGTACCCATTGTAACGGGGCTGAAATTTGACAGCTTTTTATTGGGCGAGGTATTACCGGCGGAAAATAAAGAGTCTTTGCAGATTGTTTTGCAAATGTCGCAGCTGATGAAAAAATATAACCTCTTAGATATTGTAGTTGAAATTGATGTAACAGACCCTGGTGATGTATACGCCGATGTAAATAAGGTGGAAATCCACTTGGGAGATATGGAGGATGCAGATCAAAAGGTAAGAATTATGGGCGAGATCATGAAAACCATTCCCAAGGAGGATCGGGGTACGCTGGATTTAAGGGATTTAAGCAAACCGATTATTTTTCAATACCTTACATAAGCCATCATAAAAAAGGGGACAAGTTATGAGAAAAAACCATTATATTTATGCCCTTACGCTGATTTGTATGTTTTTGGGAATGATTATTGGTGTACAATATAATACCGTGAAAAAGCAAAACAGCTTAACGGAAAATCAACGGTTGACAGAACTGACTGCAACCTTAAAGAAGGTGCAGGAGGAAAATGAAGCCTTACAGGCACATTTGAAGGAAAAAGAAGAGACCATAGAAAACTATGAAACAGGGCTGAATTACGGTGCAGCCATGGAAAGCTTGCAAAAAGAGATAGAGCAGCTGCGGATTTTTGCGGGCGTGACAGAGGTGCAGGGCGCCGGTATTTTGGTCACAATGAACGATAGCAGTACCAAAAACGGCGGGGACAGCAATGCCTACCTTGTGCATGCCGAGGATATTTTATCCGTCATTAATGAGCTGAACGTGGGCGGTGCCGAAGCAATTTCTATCAATGGCCAACGCATTGTGGGAGAAAGCAGTGTAAGCTGTGCGGGTTCTATCGTTATGGTAAACGGAGAGCGCATTGCAGCGCCTTTTGAATTTAAGGCCATCGGCGACGGCGATATTTTGCAGTCCGCATTAAAATTCCCGGGAGGTGTGGTGGATAACCTTGCCCCATGGGGCATTGAAATTATAATTCATAAGGAAGCAAATGTGGTGATTCCGCCATATACCCAAACGTCACTTTGGAAAACATCGGGTTTAGTGCAAGGGGGAGGAGAAAAATGATTGCGCCTGTGTTTGGTTTGATTTGCGGGGTTGTAATCGGTGTAGTAAGCGGTGTGGTAATCCCCTATGGGTATGCAGACTATGTGGCAATTGCAATTTTAGCCTGTCTGGATTCGGTTTTGGGGGGAATTTATGCCATTTCCCAAAAGCAGTTTGATTTAAAAATTTTTGCCACCGGATTTTTTTGCAACGGTATTCTTGCCGTAGGCCTGGTGTGGCTGGGAAACCAGCTGAATATCACCCTATCCATTGCGGCGGTGGTGGTGTATGGCTCAAGAATTTTTAATAATTTTAGTCAGATTCGCAGATTTTTATTGAATAAACCTAAAAAACAGATTATAGTAGTAACGGAAAAAGGGGAATAATGCAGTAAAAAACCCAAAATTTTTCTTAATTGTTTTCTTTTACTATGGAAAGTATGCTTTCTTTCGTGTATAATTATATATTATGTATGTCTTGATTATTAGGAGGGGATTTTTTTGCTCGAGTTTGATATCCCATTGAGCAGTATGGCACAGATAAAAGTAATCGGCGTCGGTGGTGGCGGCAATAATGCTGTTGACAGAATGATTGATGACGGTTTAGACGGCGTTGATTTTATTTCAATAAATACAGACGGACAAGCCCTTGCAAAGGCAAGATCGTCAACAAAGATTCAGATTGGCGAAAAGCTGACAAAGGGTCTTGGTGCAGGGGGAAATCCGGAAATCGGTGAACAATCTGTGGATGAAACCCAGGACGATATTGCTCAGGCATTGCGTGGCTCCGATATGGTATTTATTACAGCAGGCATGGGCGGCGGCACCGGCACAGGTGCGGCACCACGGATCGCCGCAATTTCCAAGGAACTGGGCATCCTTACAGTAGGCGTTGTAACAAAGCCCTTTAATTTTGAGGGCAAAAAAAGAATGAGCAATGCAGAAAAAGGAATTATGGAGTTAAAGAAAAATGTAGACACTCTGGTGATTATTCCAAACCAAAGGCTATTAAGTATTATTGATAAAAAGACAACCCTTACGGAGGCTTTCAAAAAAGCCGATGAAATTTTACGGCAGGGTGTGCAAGGCATTGCTGATTTAATTTCTAAGCCTGGTGTGATCAATCTGGACTTTGCGGATGTTCGTACGGTTATGGCAAATAAGGGTGTTGCCCATATGGGTATCGGCCGTGCCAGCGGCGAAAACAAAGCTGAAATTGCGGCAAAAATGGCAATTCAGAGTCCGCTTTTGGAAACGACCATTGAAGGGGCTAAGAGCGTGCTGATTAATTTCAGCGGCGATATGAACCTTGGTTTGATGGAAACGGAGGAAGCAGCTGATTTAATTAGAGAGTCCATTGATCCTGATGCAGAAATCATCTTCGGTACAACCATTAATGATGATTTGGATAATGAAGTTGTTGTTACTGTCATTGCAACAGGGCTCGACGGAGATGTACCCGTTACCGCAGAAGTGAAAAAGACCGAGGTGGTTGCCGCGGAAGGCGCAGCCAAAGAGGAAAAAGCGGAAGAAGAAGTACGTCCCAGAAGATTTGCGGATATGGATGACTTTGAGTCGGAAATTAAAATTCCGGATTTCTTAACGAGAAAGAAATTTTGATACATACAATCTTGGGCAGGTGGCGTGGCCGCCTGCCTTTTTTGTATGCATTTTTTGCAGTTTCATCCTATGGGAATTCCGAAACTGCCTTGCGGGTAATTGGCTGGATGAAATAGTATAAAGGATAAGGGGAATACTGTTTCATGGGTACCAGCATTTCTATGAATGGATGCAAAGAAGGAGGATTTCTTTCCCGGACCAACGAATAACAAGGGGTGGCCCTTGGAGTGAGGGAGATTTTACATGGATTTAACATAGCGACGATTTTTCATTTAACATTGCCTATGTATACTTTGCTTGTATCTAATGATGAATACAAAAAGGAGAGGAATAAAAATGAAAAAGAAATTAGGCTTAGGCTTGGTTATGTTACTATTGACAGGTGCGTTGGCAGGTTGCGGCGGTACTACAGAACAGCCGACAGACGAAGGTGCAGACACAGGTGCAGACACAAGCGCAAACACAGCGGCAATTACCGTCGTTTCCAGAGAAGATGGTTCCGGTACAAGAGGCGCTTTCATTGAATTGTTTGGCATTGAAGAAAAAGATGCAGACGGCAACAAGGTAGACTATACTGTTGAAACAGCTGAAATTACAAACAGCACAGCAGTTATGATGCAGACAATCGCAGGCAATAAAGATGCCATTGGTTACATCTCCCTGGGTTCTTTGAACGATACGGTAAAGGCATTGGAAATTGATGGCGCAGTTGCAAACGTAGACAACATTAAGAGCGGTACATATAAAATTTCCAGACCATTTAACATCGCTACAAAGGAAGGAATTTCTCCCGCAGCACAGGATTTCATTGCTTTTATCATGAGTGATGAGGGTCAAGCTGTTGTTGAAGATAACGGATACATCAGCCAGGGCAGCACAGGTGCATATGCAGGCGCAGGTGCCGAAGGCAAAGTAACAGTTGCAGGTTCTTCTTCCGTAACCCCCGTAATGGAAAAATTGAAAGAAGCTTATGCAACAGCAAACCCCAATGTAACAATTGAAGTGCAGCAGAGTGATTCTACAACAGGTATGACTTCTGCCATCGAAGGTATCTGCGATATCGGTATGGCATCCAGAGAATTAAAGGATAGTGAATTGGAAGCAGGCCTTACCCCCGCAGTCATCGCAATGGATGGTATTGCAGTTATCGTAAATAACGAAAACACAGTAAATGGCTTGACAGCGGCACAGGTAAAGGAAATCTTTACAGGTACAGCAACTGACTGGAGCATTGCACAGTAAGCCAAAAGGTTTTTGGAACATCTAAACTAAAACATAGTGACATTACAAAATCTAAAAGCTTTTGGAGAACGGAAGCGGACGGAAATACAAAATATCCCTTACTCTTTTTCCCTTTCGTAACACAGCAAAATAAAAATAGCCAGATACAAAAGACAATCGTTTTTCAAGATGCTCTGTATCTCACAAAGCTTTTAGATATTGTTCAACATACGACGGGCCTCTTAAAAGGAACCGTCATTTTGCTTAAATTAAGAAAAAATTATAGAATCGCTAACGACCTTTGTGTTCCACAGAGGTTTTCATCCAGGTTTATAAGAAGGTTCTATTCCTTTAAGGTCGAGGAGGACTTATATGAAAGAAAAGGCAATGCAATGGGTTTTCTTGGCTGCTGCCAGTATTTCCATCCTTGCGGTAGCGTTAATTTGTATCTTCCTGTTTGCAAATGGCATTCCTGCTATTCAAGAAATCGGTGTGGTTCAATTTCTTACAGGTATGAAGTGGAAGCCCACAAACAATATTTTCGGTATTTTACCAATGATTGTAGGTAGTATTTATGTTACCGCAGGTGCAATCATTATCGGTGTGCCCTTGGGTATTCTTTGCGCAGCGTTTTTGGCGCATTTTTGTCCAAAAGGGATTTATAAAATAATTAAACCGGCCATTGAGCTTTTAGCGGGGATTCCTTCCATCGTATATGGTTTTTTTGGCTTGGTCGTGATTGTGCCTATGATGCAGGAGATATTCGGCGGCGGAGGCAAAGGCGTTTTAACGGCTTCCATACTGCTGGGCATTATGATTTTGCCCACGGTAATCGGTGTTTCTGAGGCGGCAATCCGTGCCGTGCCCGAAACATACTATGAGGGTGCCCTTGCTCTTGGCATTACCCATGAAAGAAGCGTATTTTTTACTGTTTTGCCTGCGGCGAAGCAAGGTATTTTTGCCGGTGTGGTTCTTGGAATCGGACGTGCCATTGGAGAAACTATGGCCGTGATTATGGTTGCCGGGAATCAAGCTACTGTGCCGGAAGGATTATTCAGCGGCGTAAGAACATTGACGGCAAACATCGTTATGGAAATGGGCTATGCGGCTGACCTGCATAGAGAAGCACTGTTGGGAACGGCAGTCGTTCTGTTTGTATTTATCCTTCTCATTAATCTTAGCTTTTCTCTTCTGAAAAGGAGGGATTTCTAATGGATGCAATCAATAATCTTACTTGGAAAGAAAAATTGAAGGGGTATCAAAAAGACCCTTTTTCCGCTTTGCTTTTATGCCTGGTTATTTTGGCGGCAATTATTACGGTAGGCGTTCTAATTTCTTTGGTGATATATATTATTTTCAAAGGCGTGCCAAATATAAAGCCTGAACTGTTTGCCTGGAAGTATTCTACAGAGAATGTTTCTATGATGCCTGCAATTGTCAATACAATTACCATTACACTGCTTTCTCTTATTTTTGCAGTGCCCATTGGCATTTTTTCTGCTATTTATTTGGCGGAGTATGCAAAAAGAGGCAACCGCTTCATCTCTATAGTAAGGCTGACGACAGAGACCTTAGCAGGGATCCCCTCTATTGTGTTTGGTTTGTTTGGCTACCTGTTGTTTAATATTTATTTTGAGTGGGGATATAGCCTTTTTGGTGGTGCATTGACCCTATCCATCATGATTTTGCCCTTGATTATGCGTACGACGGAGGAAGCGCTGCTTTCTGTTTCCGATGCGTATCGGGAAGGAAGCTTTGGCCTTGGAGCAGGGAAACTGCGTACCGTTTTCCGCATTGTTTTGCCCTCTGCGGTTCCCGGCATTTTGTCCGGTGTCATTTTGGCAATTGGGCGTATTGTGGGAGAGACGGCGGCATTATTGTATCCGGCAGGAACGGCTCCTGTAGTACCCGGCAGTGTTATGGAATCGGGTCGAACGCTGGCGGTACATATGTATGCCTTGTTGAATGAGGGCCTTTATATGGAGCAGGCTTACGCAACGGCGGTGGTTTTATTGGTTTTGGTGATTGGGATTAATGCCCTTTCCGCATTTATTGCAAAGAGAGTAGGAGTGAAGGAATGAGTAAAATATCCATTTCCGATTTGGAATTATATTACGGTACTTTTAAAGCGCTGAGAGATATCAATCTGGAGGTACCCGAAAATGAAATCACAGCTTTTATCGGGCCCTCCGGCTGTGGAAAATCCACCTTATTAAAATCCTTGAATCGCATGAATGATTTGATTGAAGGATGTAAGATTACCGGAAAGGTTTTGCTGGATGGTGAAGACATTTATAAGGGTATGGATATTAATCTTTTGCGCAAACGGGTAGGTATGGTGTTTCAAAAACCAAATCCCTTTCCCATGACGATATATGATAATGTTGCTTTCGGCCCTCGTACCCATGGTGTTCGCTCGAAAATAAAATTGGACGAAATTGTGGAAAAAGCCTTGCGTGATGCGGCAATTTGGGAGGAAGTAAAGGATAGATTGAAAAAAAACGCATTGGGTATCAGCGGCGGTCAGCAGCAAAGACTTTGCATTGCCCGTGCTTTGGCAGTACAGCCGGAGGTTCTGCTCATGGATGAGCCTACCAGCGCCCTGGATCCCATCTCTACATCCCGCATTGAAGACCTTGCCTTGGAGCTGAAAAAGGAGTACACTATTGTAATGGTGACCCACAATATGCAACAGGCGGCACGAATTTCTGATAATACCGCATTTTTTCTTCTGGGGGATATCGTGGAGTTTGGCAAGACGGAGGAGTTGTTTTCCATGCCAAGGGATAAACGTACGGAAGATTATATCACAGGGAGGTTTGGCTGATTATGGTTAGAAATCGTTTTGATTTACAGTTAGAACAGCTGGATGTAGAAATGATAAAAATGGGCGCTTTATGCGAAGAGGCAATCAGCGCAGCGATAAAAGCCTTTTTGCAAAGTGATGAAACAGCGGTAGCAGTGGCGACGGAGAAGGAAAGCGATATTGACCGCAAGGAAAGGGATATTGAAGCTCTTTGTATGCGTCTTTTGCTTCAGCAGCAGCCGGTAGCCAAAGATTTACGTTTGATCTCCTCTGCATTGAAGATGATTTCCGATATGGAAAGAATCGGCGATCAAGCGGCGGATATAGCTGAGATTACCCAGTTTCTAAAAGATAATGATACAAAAAGCAAGGTACACATTCGGGATATGGCCGCAGCGGCGATCAAGATGGTTACGGAAAGCGTCGATTCCTTTGTGAATAAGGATTTGAGATTGGCAAAAAGTGTTATGGAATATGATGACGTTTTAGACAATTTGTTTATTGAGGTAAAACAGGAAATAACTGATTTGATCAGTAGAGATAAAGCCAACGGAGAATTTTGCATCGACTTGATTATGATTGCAAAATATTTGGAACGTATTGGCGATCATGCAACAAATATTGCTGAATGGGTAGAATATTCCATAACCGGGATTCATGTGAAAATGGAGATGGAAGAAGGGAATTAATGATATCATACGAAGAAATTAGAAAGAATGAAGGAATTCGCACATATATTAAAAAGGCGGATGAGTCTTTGGCTGCATTGGGTTATACGGAGCACTCCTTTGCCCATGTAACAAAGGTAGCGGATTCGGTAAAATATATTTTGGAAACCTTGGGCTTTACGCCCCATGAGGTAGAGCTTGGACAAATTGCCGGATATTTGCATGACATCGGGAATTTAGTCAATAGGGTGGATCATTCTCAAAGCGGAGCGGTGATGGCTTTTCGTATCCTGGATAATCTGGATATGGCGCCTGAGGATATTGCAACGGTGGTAACTGCCATTGGCAATCATGACGAAGGCACAGGCATTCCTGTGAACGCCATCGCGGCGGCACTCATTTTGGCGGATAAATCCGATGTACGCAGAAGCCGTGTCAGAAATCAGGATAAAACTACATTTGATATTCATGACAGGGTAAATTATTCTGTAAAAAAAGCAATTTTAAAAATTAATGAGGAGCACTCGCTGATTAAATTAAAGCTGACCGTTGACACCCATTATGGCTCTGTTATGGATTATTTTGAAATTTTTTTGGTACGCATGATTTTATGCCGTAAGGCGGCGGAAAAGCTAGGATTAAACTTTAAGCTGATGATTAATGAGCAGTCTTTGGTGTGAGAGGATGGTGTCCTTTTGATATATTTGGTTGAGGACGATAATAGTATACGAGAGCTTGTTGCCTATACATTGCATAGCGCAGGTTTTTCGGCGGAAGGATTTGAAAAACCCTCCGCTTTTTGGGTTGCAATGGAAAAAGAAATGCCGTCTTTAATCCTTCTGGATGTTATGTTGCCGGAGGAGGATGGAATCAGTATTTTGAAAAAACTAAGGGCTTCCTCGAAAACGAAAAAAACGCCGGTTATTTTGCTGACGGCAAAGGGAAGCGAATTTGATAAGGTGATTGGCTTAGACAGTGGTGCCGATGATTACGTTGCCAAGCCCTTCGGTATGATGGAGCTACTTGCCCGAGTGAAAGCCCTTTTACGTCGCGCGGAGGGGAATGAGGATGTTGATGACTATACCCTTGGGGGCTTATCTGTCAGCCAGATCCGCCACGAGGTAACGGTAGATGGAAAAGAAGTGGTTTTAACATTAAAAGAGTTTGAGCTTTTGAATTTGCTTTTGGAAAACAAAGGCAAGGTTTTGACAAGAGATCAATTGCTCAATAGCATTTGGGGCTATGGGTTTGATGGAGAAAATCGTACCATTGACGTGCATATTCGTACACTTCGCCAGAAGTTAGGTTCTTGCGGGCAATACATTGAAACGGTGCGGGGGGTTGGCTATAAGATAGGAGGGAATCTGTGACAAAACGCATTTTTCGAGCCATTTTTGTTGTGGCTGTGGTCATGATGCTATCTGTTGTAGGCCTGGTTTTGGGAATGATGTACTCGTATTATTCTCTGCAGCAGCATGAAAACCTGCGGAATCAAGCAACTTATATCGGTGCAGGCATTCAGGCTGAGGGTTTGAAATATTTGTCTGGAATGAAAAATCCTGCGGATCGAATCACTTGGATAGATCAAAACGGGGTTATTTTATTTGATTCTAAAGCAGATCCAGATAAAATGGAAAATCATAAGCAGCGCAAGGAGATTACAGATGCTTTTGAAACCGGGGAAGGCTTCACACAGCGCTACTCAACTACGCTCTCGGAAAAGACCGTTTATTTTGCCTTGCGGTTGAATGACGGTACTGTGGTCCGAATTTCAACCTTGACAATTACGCCCGTTACGCTGTTTTTTACCATGACCCAACCTTTGCTCTTCATTTTGGCTGCCGCTATTTTGCTTTCTGTTTTCTTGGCCTTTAGAACTGCAAAGAAAATTACAAAGCCTATTAACGACATTGATTTGGAGCAGCCGGAGCTGGCTGTTGTATATGATGAATTGACGCCCTTGCTTCGACGGATTGCAGTGCAAAATAAGCAAATCCACCGGCAAATGCGGGAGTTAAAATGTCAAAAGCAAGAGTTTGATATGATTACCTCCAATATGCAAGAAGGGCTTTTGGTTTTGGATACCCATGGGGAGTTGCTTTCCTATAATGCAGGGGTGTTGCAAATTATGGGCATACAGCCCCCGAAGGAGAAGGCCAGTGTGTTTCAATTAAACCGCAGTGAAGGCTTTCGCCGTGGGGTAGAGTCTGCATTGTCCGGCACGCACTGTGAGGAAAGAATTCAAATCGGCGGCAAGTTTTATCAGCTTTTTGCAAACCCTGTGCTGCAGGAGGATAGCTTGGCCGGTGCCATTTTGCTTTTGTTTGATGTGACGGAGCGGGAAGAAAATGAGAAGGTTCGCAGAGAATTTACCGCAAATGTTTCTCATGAATTGAAAACACCCTTAACCTCCATTTCAGGCTTTGCCGAAATTATGAAAAATGGCATGGTGCAAGGGGAGGATGTTCCCAGATTTTCAGGCAAGATTTATGATGAGGCACAAAGGCTGATTCAATTGGTGCAGGACATCATTAATCTTTCCAAGCTGGATGAGAAGCAAATCAGCATGGAGAAGGAGCCTGTGGACTTGGCCGCGATGGTGCATCAGGTTGTAAAGCGTTTGGAGCCCGTTGCTGAAAAAAAAAGCGTTACCATTTCTGTAGAGGCTGAGCCCGTACTTTTTCAAGGGGTGAGCCATGTATTGGAGGAAATGATTTATAATCTTTGTGACAATGCCATTCGATATAACTATGAAAATGGAACGGTTCAAGTGTCCTTGCGGGAAAAACCAAATGAAATTGCCATTACTGTTTCAGATACGGGTATGGGAATTGCACCTGCAAATCAATCCCGTGTTTTTGAGCGGTTTTATCGAGTGAATGAAAGCCGTTCCAAGGAAACGGAAGGCACGGGGTTAGGTCTGTCTATTGTAAAACATGGAACACTTTTGCATAAAGGCAGAATTCATTTGAAAAGCGAATTAGGGAAGGGCACGGAGATTACCCTTGTTTTGCCAAACTAAATGGGACTAGGTGGAAGAGAGAGACCTGCGGCGTAACGGCGCTGTTTGCTTCTCTCTTTTTACTTTTGTCTCCTAAAAAAGACATGAAAACTTTGTCGAAAAAAACAAGATAGAAAACACAACTCTTTTTGTTTAAAATTATTTTTTTTCATTAGAATTTCCCAATGCATTGGCATATAGCAATAAAAAAAGACTAAAAATTTGTTCATTATTATAATGGTGAAAAAGGATAATTATCTTGCATGCGAAATAAAAACGTGTTAGAATAAGCCCATAAGTTCGGGATTATTCAAAAACAAAATAAAAAACAGAAATTTATTTTTTAAAAAAAAGTAACGTCGTATACTGTATTCAAAATACTGCGTTGCTTTTTTATCGCCATGAAAAAGAGGTGAATGAATAGGGCGGCTTTGTTGCAAAATGAGGCATTCTCTATTGGAAATGATCTTTATAACGATGGAAGGCACTTTTGGATCAAAAGAGGCGCGATGGATATGTATTAAAAAGGGGGATAGAAATGAAGGGTTTTGAAAGCAATGTTCAATATATAAAATATTTAGTGAATAAAGAAGTTGCTCAACGCTTTTTTGAAGGCACGCTGGATAAATCAATTAATTCATATAGAGAGATTGCCGAGGCAATTATTCCAGGGCCAAAAGCCGTGTTTCGTTGCTGTATCTATAAGGAGAGACATATCATTGAGGAACGGGTGAGGTTGGTTTTAGAGCCTTCCAAGGATGACCGCGTGATTAATGTGCTTTCTTCGGCCTGCGATGAGTGCCCCATTGACCGTTTTGTTGTGACAGAGGCCTGCCGAGGCTGCCTTGGGCATAAATGTCAGGAGGTTTGTCCAAGAAATGCAATCACCATTGTGAACCATAGGTCTTATATTGATCAAGCATTGTGTATAGAATGTGGACGGTGCAAGCAGGCTTGTCCGTTTAATGCCATAAGTGAAGTAAAAAGGCCGTGCATTCGCTCTTGCGCGGTGGGTGCCGTTCAGATTAATGAGGAGAAAAAAGCCTTTATTGATCATGAAAAGTGTATTTCCTGCGGTGCCTGTGTTTACCAGTGTCCCTTTGGTGCCATTGTGGATAAGCCCTTTGTATTGAATGTTTTGGATTTGATTCAGCATTCTTGGAATAATACAAATTATCATGTTTATGCCATTGTTGCTCCGGCAATTGCCAGCCAATTCCCAGAGGTGAAAACGGGCCAGGTGTTTGCCGCAATTAAAGAATTGGGCTTTTACGATGTGATTGAGGCGGCCATCGGCGGCGATATGGTTGCTATTGCGGAAGCAAAGGAATTTGCGGAAACCATTGATGAAAAGGGTTGGAAAACAACTTCTTGCTGTCCCGCTTTTGTGGATTATGTGCGCAGAAACCATCCGCAATTTATGGACCATGTTTCAACCACCGTGTCCCCTATGATTGCACTGGCCAGATCCATTCATGATAAGGATAAGAAAGCCAGAGTTATTTTCATTGGGCCTTGTACTGCCAAGAAGGTTGAAATAAAGCAGAAGGATTTGGCTGGTGCCGTTGACTATGTCATTACCTTTGAGGAATTGATGGCAACCTTTGATGCAAAGGGGTTTGATTTAAAAGCTTTTGAAGAAAGAGACGCCGGTGCACCTTCCTACTTTGGGCGCATCTTCGGCAGAACCGGGGGGGTTTCAGAAAGCGTTTTAAAGGTTGCTGATTTGGAAGGAATAGAAAAAGAAATTAAACCCATCCATTGCAACGGCCTGGATGAATGCATTAAAAATATGAAACTGGCATCCTTTGGCAGGCTGAATGCCAATTTGCTTGAAGGAATGGCTTGTAAAAATGGCTGTACCGGCGGTTCTGCATCTTTAACCCACGACCAAAAGGGAATTGAGTTTTTAAATCGTTACGGAAAAACTGCGGCAACGCAAAATCCTTATGAAGGGATGACCGGTTACGATTATACTACAGTCAATATGGAAAGAGAGTTTCACATGGAAGGAAAATAAGAGGAGTATCCTTGAGGAGGGAAAATGAAGACAAAACAATTGGTATTCACTGCACTATTATTGGCAATTTGCATTGTTTTTCAGAGTTTAAAGGGCGTTTCCGTTTATCTCACAGGTTCTGCGGTCAATACGGTGTTGGTTATGGCAACGCTGTCGGTTGGCGCCTCCGGAGGGATTTTCATCGCAATTGCCACACCAATTATTGCTTACTTTATGGGGCTGACGCCGATTATGCAGACCATTCCCCTTATGATTGTTGTGGTAATGCTTGGAAATTTGACCTTGGTCATACTGGCGAACAGAGGGAGAAAAGAAAAGCTTCTGGCTTGGCTTGCCCTTGGGTCTATTTTGAAGGCAGTGGTGCTGTGGCTTTTGGTTTGGTACGCAGTGCTTCCGCTTTTTGGAACGGCGCTTCCTGAAAAAATGATTGGCGTTGTAAAAACGACTTTCTCCATTACCCAGTTTATCACTGCGGTCATTGGATGCAGTATTGCTTATGTCATTCATATACGGGTAAAACACTTGTATTTGATTGAGCCGAAAAATTAAGAAAAAGAGAGTATTCTTCCGTCTTTTCATGACATTTGGAATACTCTTTTTTGTTTTCACAGATCACCATAGGAAGGCACTTTGGTTTCATTGTCATAAAATGCATTAACAATTTTTTAAACGAATAGATATAAAAGGATTTTGGTGTTGTGTTAAAAAAATTTGCTATAATTTAGAAAGTAGCGGGAAAGACAGGCAGATGGAGGGCTCAAAAAGAATGATGTATGAGGATGGGGCGAGATATTTTTAACATTAAGATAATACGAAAAATAATCATATTTAACAAATTTCAGCAGATAAAAATAGACAAATTGCCTTTCTATTTGGTAAAATTATGTTACTATTAAACATAGAAAATTCTTGCAATAGGGAAGGTTTGCCGATTTTTTCGTTCTATGTAAAGCCATTGGCGGCATCATACGTTCCCGTTAGGCAGCATTCTATGAGAAAAAGGCCTTGCAGTCGTAGGGGAAGGTTTTGTAGCTAGTTTTATATGACAGAAGGGAGTAGAATATGACCAAGGAGGAAGAAGGCACCATGCAAACCAAGGGGGGAATACTATTTTTATTTGTTTATTTCCTTTCTTTTTTTATGATGGCGTATTCGTTATATGGGGTGTTTCAGGGCATATCCTTTTGGGGGATCTATGCTGCGGGAATGATGGGGATTTTCGCAAGCGTTCAGTTTGCCGCAATCATTGGCTTTATAACAAGGGCAGCTACGAAAAAGCGGTTTCTTATTTCGTATGCTTGTAATACCTCTATGCTTCTTATTCTTGCCGGTGCAGCAAGCGTTGCGTTCTGGGCAGGTGTAATAGAGCTGCTTGCAAGTATAGCGGTGACGTATTTTATTATTTTTCATATAAAGCACTACACAAATAAAATAAAGCAGGAGGCAGTCTCAAAATACACACTGAAAAATGAAGAAAAGGAGCAGCTGCGCCTTTACTCCAGCGTGATCGAGCAGTCGCCCCTCTCCGTTGTCATCACCGATGCAGGCGGCTTTATACAATATGTAAATCCATACTTTACCCAAGTGACGGGATATTCCTTTGCGGAGGCCTTGGGAAAGCATACAAGAATTTTGAAATCTCCGAGGAATGCCCCGGAAATTTACAAAACCTTATGGCAGAGCATTACCCAAGGAGAAAACTGGGTTGGTGAATTCACGAATATTGATAAAAACGGGGAGGAGTTTTACGAGCGGGCATTTATTTCTCCCATTGTGGGGGAAAACGGAGAAATTACACATTTTGTGAGTATTAAGGAGGACATTACCGAGGCTCGCCGTTTGAAAAATACCTTGGAAGACCAAAGCAGCTTTATTGCCCAGTTAATAGACGTTATCCCCAATTCGATTTTTTATGTTGACAAAAATGGGATCTTTTTGGGCGCGAATGCAGAATTTAAAAGGGTTTATCAGATAGATACCAACTTGCATAAAGGTAAGAATTTAAAGGATTTGCCGTGGCTGCAAGCCTATCAATATAATCGGTTTATTGAAATGCGGGAGGAATCTTTGAAGACGGGGAAGCCTGTGCTTCGCCAGATTACATCTCGCTTGGCAGGAAAAGAAACCCCTCTTTTATATTGTGTTAATGCATACTATGCTTCCAAAGGCAGCGTTGACGGTTATATTGGTATGATGACGGATATTTCGGAATTGAAGGAAAATGAGAAAAAATTGCATGATGCGTTGGTTCAGGCCAATGCCGCAACAGAAGCAAAATCTATGTTCCTTGCAAATATGAGCCACGAAATCAGAACACCCATGAATGCGGTCATTGGGATGTCTTATTTGGCCATGCAAACACAGCTGACAGAAAAACAAAGGGATTATATTGTTAAAATCAACAATGCGGCTACCTCCCTGCTTGGCATTGTCAATGATATATTGGATTTTTCAAAAATTGAGGCAGGCAGAGTAAGTATGGAAGAGGTTGCCTTCCATCTGGATCAGGTGATATTAAAATCCATAGATTTGATGCTGCCCAAGGCCAGGGAAAAGAATGTTGAAATTGTGTATCATCTTTCCTATGACATTCCCCAGGTGTTAATTGGTGACCCTTTAAGATTGGGTCAGGTTATTACAAACCTGTTGAGCAATGCGGTGAAGTTCACCCATCATGGCGAAATTCGCATTGCTGTTAGCAAGGAGGAGGGAAAGAAAGAAGGGATGTGCTTGAAATTTGCCATAGCCGATACGGGCATTGGCATATCCAAGGCGAATCAAAGTAAGCTGTTCGAGGCCTTTACCCAATCGGATAGCTCTATCACAAGGCAATACGGAGGCACCGGGTTGGGGCTTACGATCTGCAAAAGCTTGATAGAGCTGATGGAGGGGGATTTATGGCTGAAAAGTGAAGAAAATGTGGGGAGTACATTTTACTTTACTGCGTATTTTGGCATAGGAGAAGGGGAAAAAGCAAAGAAAAGTGTGACATTGCTGGACATCAAAGGAATGAAAACCCTTGTCGTGGATGATAATGCGGCGGCGGGCGAAATTTTGAAGGAATATATGGAGCATATGGGAGCACAGGTTGTTTTGGCCGGTTCCGGAAGCGAGGCCTTGGCGCTTTTGCAAAGGAAGGGGGCGGAGCCGTATCAACTGCTTTTGATTGATTGGAAAATGCCGGATTTGGACGGCATTGAGACGGTGAAAAAAATAAATTCCATGGAGGAAATTACACCAAAGCCCGTGGCAGTGTTTGTGACTGCCTATGATATGGAGGAGCTGAAAAAAGCCGCCCGGGACTTGCAGATTTCTGCATATTTGATGAAGCCTGTGACCCATTCCAGCTTGTATGATACCATTGTGAGTATTTTTGCCGATACACTTCCCCTATCTGCAAAGGAAGCATCAAAAACCACGAGAGACCACGGCATAGAAGGAATTCGTATTTTGCTGGCGGAGGATCATGAGGTGAATCAGCAAATTGCCAGAGAGCTTTTAGAGCTGCAGGGCTGCCATGTTGATATTGCCGAGAACGGACGCAAGGCGGTGGCGCTTTTCCTTGGCAAAAAACAAACGTATGATATGATTTTTATGGATATTCAAATGCCCGAAATGGATGGATTTGAAGCTGCAAAATGTATTCGTGAGGCGGATCAAAGGATTCCGATTATTGCAATGACCGCAAGAAACCTCCAAGGCGAGGAGGATAAGTGTGCCCATAGTGGTATGAATGATTCCATAGGGAAACCCATTGATCCTCACGTCCTTGCCCAAATGGTTGCAAAATGGAGCAAAGGGGAAGCTTTGGAGCTGAATAGAGG
The DNA here is from genome assembly GCA_002316675.1 of Tyzzerella sp. UBA1042. Classification (GTDB taxonomy): domain Bacteria; phylum Bacillota; class Clostridia; order Lachnospirales; family Anaerotignaceae; genus Chakrabartyella. The sequence goes on along the minus strand of DCDZ01000003.1, from coordinate 63,713 downwards.
GCAGGAAGAACTGCTTGGGGCGGAAGCGCTCCACCAGAACAAGGAAGCCCTTCCCCCTATTGATGGGGTGAATTTGGATGAAGGTCTTTTGCGTTCCGCCGGAAACATTGCCTTATATCAAGAATTGCTTTATAAATTTGCGATAGAGCAGGAAGCTGCGATGGCAAGAATCAAAAACAGTGTGGGCGAGCATCTTGCGAGGGAAGGGCATTTGCTCAAGGGGGTTGCCGGGAATATCGGTGCAACGGAGGTATATCGTCTTTCCCGTAGGTTAGAAAATGCGGCGGAGACAGGAGTCGATGAGTTGGAGCTCCAAAATGCAGTGGATATGCTGCAAAAAGAGTATTCCCGGGTCGCCTCGGCAATCCTTGGGGTTATTGAAAGGAATCAAGATAGCCAAAGGGAGCCCGATGATACAGAAGTAGGTGAAGTTGTAGAGGCATTAATGTCTATGTTGAAAATGGGAAACCCTGAAGCGCTAGACTATTTTAATGAAATGCGTGCCGTTATCAAGAGAGCAGCCGGAGAGGCGCTATATCAAAAAATGGCACACTATATAGAACGATATGAGTTTGATGAAGCGGCTGCTATTGTACAGGGATGGAGGAAAACAAATGAAAAATGAGGATAAAACTACAAAGTTTACTGTTATGGTCGTGGATGATGTACCGGATAACATTACCTTGTTTTCCGAGTTGCTCAAAGAGGAGTATAACGTCAGAATTGCATTAAACGGTCAGCGGGCCTTGCGGCTAATCCAGGAGGAGCAGCCGGATATTATTTTGCTGGATGTGATGATGCCGGTGATGGATGGGTACGAAACCTGCCGCAGATTAAAAGCGGATGAGAGCCTGCGGGATATTCCGGTCATCTTTCTTACCGCTAAAAATGAGCCTCGGGATGAAAATATGGGCCTCAATTTGGGGGCGGTGGATTACATAACAAAGCCTGTGAATCCGCAAATATTCCTCTCGCGCATCAAGGCGCATTTGTCCACAAAGCTGGCAAGCGATATTTTGAAAGATAGGAATCAATATCTGGAGGATGAAGTTGCGAAAAGAACCAAAGATATATCTGCACTACAGGAAATTACCATTATGGCCATGTCAAGCCTTGCGGAAATCAGAGATAATGAAACGGGGAACCATCTGCAAAGAACAAAGCTGTTTGCCAGAGAGCTGTGCCATTGCTTGGCAAGAGACTCTAAATATGCAGACCAATTAGACGAAAAAACCATGCAAAACCTTGTCAATGCTGTGCCGTTGCATGATATTGGAAAGGTAGGTATTCCCGATGCTATTTTATTAAAACCGGGCAAGCTGACCTTTGAAGAGTTTGAAATCATGAAGACCCATACAACACTGGGGAAGGAAGCCATTGAGAAGGCAGAAAGAATGGTGAATTGCCCCGATGATTTTCTGCGTATCCCCAAAGAAATCACCTATAGCCATCATGAAAAATGGAATGGCTCCGGCTATCCCAACGGATTATCCGGTGAGGAAATTCCTCTGTCTGCAAGAATTGTTGCTCTGGTTGATGTATATGACGCTTTAACCAGCAAACGGGTCTATAAACCTGCCTTTCCCCATGAACAAGCCATAGAGATGATTGTGGGTGATGCCGGCAAGCATTTTGACGAAGAGCTGGTGAAGGCCTTCTTAAAATTAACGGAAGTATTTCGAGGGATTAGTGAACAATATAGAGATTTTTAAAAACGAGAGCGTTCCCCTAAGCGGGGATTTACAATGGTGTATGGAAAAGGCATGAAAGCTTTTGCAAAGTATTGCGCAATAAAGCAGTGAAAGCCATCCTATTTTGCACAAGCAGAGTTCTACAGTAGGCTTTGCTTGTGTTTTTTAGGAATAATTTGACTGCTTGGCCTATGAAGCTTTTACGCAAAAGTTTTGCGTGCATTTGGGGAAGTATGAGGAATCCGGATCATCGTAATCCCATTTTCTTCGTTTTGTCAGTAAAAATGTAAGGAAAAGGAGAAGA
>DCDZ01000003.1:60441-61541 GCA_002316675.1 Tyzzerella sp. UBA1042 | reverse complement strand
AAAATGTAAGGAAAAGGAGAAGAAGGCAGAAGGATGCAGGTTCATGGATTATTTTTGTTTACCTTCTTTGAAAAGTATTATATAATATTATGATAGAATTTCTTTGATAACGTTGACAAGGAGGATTTCAATGCAGAAAGATTCCTCAAAAAATAGAAGGAAAAGACCTCCCCAAGGGGGGGCTTCCAGAGTGCAAAAGCACCCCCAAGGCGCATACCCCCAAAGGGAGAAGATTTATTCCTTGGATACTTCCCAGAGACAAGCCGGCCCGGGCGGGGCAAGGCGAGACACCTCGTCCCAAAGAGAGGCACAAAGAATAGGAAGGAAAAGACGGCATATTCGGGTAAACCGGGTACTGCCTATGTTTGTTTTTGCAGCCATTGCAATTTATCTTTTTGGTCAGATGCTTACCATGACCGCCAAAACCACAGAGATTAACGTGGAAACCGTAGGCTATGGCGGGCTGGATACCCCCATGCGGTATGCGGGGCTTATTGTGCGGGATGAGTATGTGGTGGAAAGTAACCGTGCCGGACAACCCTTTTATCAGTTTTCCGAAGGGGAGTATCTCTCCAAGAATACGGCGGTTTGCACAGTCAAGGATACCGGCTCTACGGATGTGCTGGAAAGCAAGCTGGATAAAGTGGATAAGGATATTTTAAAGAGTCAGAAAAACCGTTCTGATTTATCGGCTTTCTCCGAAGATATTACCAGAATTGAAGAAAATATTCAGCGGAGTGTGGATGCTTATGTGGAAAGCGCTATGAAAACCGATGCAAATGCCCTGTATGATATGAAAGACCAGGTGCAGTCCTTTATGACACAGAGAAATCAAATTTGGCTGTCCGAAAATGTGGAAAGCCTTTCTCAATTGACTCAGGAAAAAAATCAGTATGAGCAGGAGCTGGCGCAAAACATGAGTACCCTGCGGGCGGAAGAAAGCGGTATTTTGGCTTTTTCCTATGATGGATTAGAGGAAACCCTAACGCCGGAAACGGTGGGAGAGGTGAAAAAGGCCCAGATCGGTGAGAGTAAAGTGAAGTATATTTCAAAGGCTCAGACTGTTTCCGAGGGAGATCCGTTGTTTAAAATCATAACCA
>DCDZ01000003.1:25260-60296 GCA_002316675.1 Tyzzerella sp. UBA1042 | reverse complement strand
GTTTAAAATCATAACCAGCAATCAGTGGCATATTGTGGCGTATCTGCCTAATTCGGAGGTTGTGAATTGGGCAAAGGGCGAAAAAAAGGCATTGAATTTGCTTCAGGATGACGATGTGATTTCCATAAACGGAAAAATAGAAGTCTTAGAGGCGGGAGAAAAAGAAACAAAGGTTGTTTTCTCCACCTATGAGCAGATGGAGCATTTTTTAAACAGCAGAGCCTTAGAATTTTATTTGGCAGGGGCAGTTCTGGAGGGGCTGAAGGTGCCTAATGACGCCATTGTGGAAAAATCCCTCATCACTGTGCCCAAGGACTGCATTCAGGAAAGCCTTGGAAAGGACGGTGTCCTTTTGGTAAATGGAGAGAATGCCAAGTTTTTGGCCGTTACCATTGCCTCCTATGATGCAGAAAACTGTTATATTGAGCAGACGGGAGAGCTGAATTTAGGCGATGTGATATTGCAGGGAACTGGGGAAAATGCCGCCAACTATACGGTTGCTTCCTTAACGCCCAGAACGGGGGTTTATGTTGCAAACAGCTCTATGGCAAAGTTTGTGACCATTGACATTTTGCAGCAAAATCAAGAATATGCTATCATTCGCTCCGGCACAACCTATGGCTTGCAGGTATACGATTTGGTTGTATCGGATGCAAAAAACATTAAAGAAGGGCAAAACCTTTATTAATTCATTCAGAAAGGAAAGACGAATATGGGTATCATAGAACAAAATATTCATACAGTAGAGGAAAAGGTTGCCGTCGCAGCCAAAAAATGCGGCAAAAAACGAGAAGATATTCTGCTTTTGGCAGTCAGCAAAACCCAAACGGTGGAAACCATACGCCAAGCGGTGGCCTGTGGGCTGAATTCCTTGGGTGAAAATAAGGTGCAGGAAATAATGGATAAGTATGAGCCTGTGGGGGAGGGTGTGCATTGGCATTTGATCGGCCACCTGCAGACAAACAAGGTGAAGTATATTATTGATAAGGTAGAAATGATCCACTCTGTGGAAAGCTTGAAGCTTGCCCATGAAATTGAAAAGAGAGCCGCGGCCAAGGGTCTTGTTATGGATGTTTTGGTGGAGGTGAATATAGGGGAGGAGAAAAGCAAATTTGGCATAGTACCCCAAAATACCGAGGCTTTTCTCAGAGAAATTGCAAAACTTCCCCATTTGTGTGTCAGAGGTCTGATGACAGTGGCACCTTTTGTTGAAAATGCGGAGGATAACAGGGAATATTTCCGGCAAATGAAGCAATTACAGGTTGACATCAATGAGAAAAAAATTGATAATATAAAAATGGACGTACTTTCCATGGGAATGACAGGAGATTATCAAGTTGCCATTGAGGAAGGGGCAACCATCGTTCGGGTCGGCACAGGAATTTTTGGTGAAAGAGACTACACAAAGTTAGCATAGTAAAAAATTGTAACGATTAGGAGGAAGCAGAAAAGTGGCTAGATTATTCGAGAAAATGAAGGATTTAATGTTTGGAGAATATGATGATGATGAATATTATGAGGATGAGGATTATGATGTTCCTGTGAGGGAAGCGGCCCCCGGAGGATATGGCTTACGTGAGGTTTCCAGAGAGACGGAGTATGCAGCACCTGCGCCTCGCAAATTTGCACCTAAGGTAGCCCCTCAGGTTTACAGTATTAATACAAACGTACAGATGCAGGTTGTCATTATTAAGCCTAGCTGTTATGAGGATGCACAGGAAATTTGTGATCAAATTAAAACAAAACGTCCTGTTGTGGTGAATCTTGAGAAGGTTGAATATCCTATTGCACAGCGCATTATGGATTTTTTAAGCGGTACTTGTTATTCCTTGGAAGGTTCTATACAGCGGGTTGCAAATAATATTTTTATTATTGCACCGGAGAATGTTGATATTTCGGGAGATTTCAAGGAGGAACTGAAAACAAAGGGAGTTATTCTTCCATGGGTAAACAGCGGTAGATAAGGTGGGAATGGAATATTGGAAAACTTAAGTGTATTACTAATGAAGGCGGTTGACGTATTTTTCTATGTCATGGAGCTTTTGATTTTTGGGCGCATCATTCTTTCGTGGCTGCCTATGGGCTTTAATAACCCCATCGGCCAGTTTTTGTATAGTATGACGGAGCCGATACTGGGCCCTTGCCGCAGAATGTTGGAGAAATCCCCCCTTGGCGGAGGGATGATGCTGGATTTTTCTCCGGTCATTGCGCTGATTTTAATGATGTTGCTCAAGCAGTTGCTTCTTGGGCTGATTACAATGCTGTAAGAAGCGGGTGATACTTTGAATAAGCAGGAAATGTTAAAGAGCATCGGGGATCAGGAGGAAAGACTGCTTTTTGCCAATGCCTTGGATCAAGCAGCCTTTGCGTTGAGAAGGCACGAAGCACAATTTACGGATTTTATGGATGCTGGGAAATGCGAAAGGTTTTTGGAACGCATGAAAAGCCTTGGGGAATTAGACATACTTTCCTTTGGCGGAATAGAGGATGCAGAGCGGAGAAGGCTGGGGTTTTCTCCGAAGCAAAAGGGGCTTTCCCATGAGGCTTTCCCCATTGCAGCATTACAGATTATACCGAAAAATAAAAAGTTTGGACAGACGGATTTAAGCCATAGAGACTACCTTGGTTCCATCTTGGGCTTGGGGATTGAACGGGGGAAATTGGGCGATATTTTCGTTTCCGAGGAGGGGGCAGTATGCTTTGCCGAGGCGGAAATGGCGGAATATATTGCAGCCAATTTAGACAAGGTTTCCAAAACAGCGGTTCTGGTTACAAAGCTTGAGAAAGCACAGGCTGTGGTGCCCAAACGCACAGAAAGCCGCCGTGTAACCGTAGCGTCTATGCGCCTTGACGGAATTTTAGGGGAAGCTCTTCGGTTGTCCAGGGGAAAGGCGCAGATGCTGATTCGTGGTGAGAAGGTAAACGTAAACTGGGCCACCGTGACCAGTGCGTCATACATATTGAAAACAGGGGATATGGTTTCTGCCCGAGGGCTGGGTCGCTTCCGCGTGGGCGAGGTCGGCGGAAGAACGAAAAAAGACAGAATTGGGCTGGAACTGGAAATGTACATTTAGATTAGGAGGGTTTTTGCGTGATTACACCAAATGATATTGCCACTAAGGATTTTAAGAAGGTTTCCGTTGGCTATTCTCCCGAGGAAGTGGATACCTTTTTGGATGATCTTTATGAAGATTATGAACGACTTTATGAAGAAAGCAAAAAGGAAAAGGTACAGGAAAAAGTAGTCCAGCCTTCTGCGCAGCCTGATCGGCTTTCTAATTTTGAAAAAACCTTGGAGCGCACCTTAACCTTAGCAGAGGCTGCGGCGGAGGAAACAAAAGCGGCGGCAGCGGCGGAGGCAAAAGCAATCATTGAAAATGCAAAGCTGCAGGGAGAAGAAATTCTGCAAAGCGCAAGAATAAAAACCTATGAATTGGAGCAAGAACTCGTTGCTTTGCAAAACCGTTATGAATTAATGCGTACCCGAGTGAAGCTTTTATTGTATGCAGAAATTGAGCTGTTAGATAAAAATGAGATCCTTGCCGAAAAGGATGAAGAGCGTAAAGCAAACGAATAATGTGCCAGGAAGCGGCGAACAGGGGACTTTTGCCGTAAGCCGCTTTTTTCTGTGGTTTGCGTGGTCTTCCGCAGCTGTGTTGGCGTCTAAAATAAGCTGTGACAAAGCATTTTTGCTGCCACGGCTATTTTGCATTTTGGTGTATTTGCCGGTGCAAGCTTTCAAACTGGACTATATTTGGGGACTACTGTCATTTCAATTCGGTTCAGTTTGGGAAAATTTGAAAATAATATTAAAAGGATGAAAATATGATGTGGTTAATACCTGCGGTAGCAACCGTAATTTTAGTGGGCTTGGATCAGATTACAAAATATTTTGCTTTGGTTTATTTAAAACCCGTAGGCTCTATGGAATTTATAAAATGGTTTTTGAATTTCATTTTTGTTGAAAACAGGGGCGTTGCTTTTGGTATGTTTTCCGGGCAAAGGTGGTTTATATTACTTTTGACCATTGTGATTACCATTGCCTTGATCTTCTATTACACGAAACTGCCAAAAACAAAGGAATATCAGCTTGTGCGCATGGTCATGGTACTCATTTTTTCCGGCGCATTGGGGAATATGTTAGATCGCATATTCAGAGGCTATGTGGTGGATTTTTTTGCCTTTGCATTCATCGATTTCCCTGTGTTTAATGTGGCGGATATCTATGTGGTGGTTGGCGTGTGTATTTTGGCTTTTTTGATTCTCTTTGTCATAAAAGAGCCGGAGGAAGAAAAGAAGGATGAATAATATGGAGTATTTTACATTTGGAGCAGAGCGCGAGGATCGGGGCTGCCGTATTGATGTTTTTATTGCAGACAATATGGAGAAACTATCCAGAAGTGCGGTGCAGCGGCTGATGGAAGAAGGCCATGTGCGGCTAAACGGTGCCGGGGTCAAAGGGAATTATAAGCTGCGGGAAAAGGATATTATAAATGTTGAGGTTCCCGAAGCAAGGACTGTGGAAATTCTTCCGGAAGAGATACCCTTGGATATTTTGTATGAGGATGAGGATGTCATCGTGGTGAATAAACCCCAAGGCATGGTGGTGCATCCTGCGCCGGGGCACACCTCGGGCACCCTTGTGAATGCATTGATGTATCATTGCGGGGAAGAACTTTCGGGTATTAACGGAGAGAAGCGCCCGGGCATTGTCCACCGCATAGATAAGGATACCTCGGGGGTTTTAATGGTTGCAAAAAATGACACCGCTCACCGCTCCTTGGCGGAACAGCTGGCGGAGCATAGCATTACCAGAAAATACAATGCCATTGTATTTCATGGTTTTCGGAAGGAAGAGGGCACGGTAGATCAGCCCATTGGCAGAAACCCCTTGGACCGTAAAAAGATGGCGATTACCCACAAGCATAGCCGAAGGGCAGTTACCCATTATCGGGTACTGGAGCGTATGGGCAATTTTACGCTGATTGAGGCACAGCTGGAAACGGGCAGAACCCATCAAATTCGTGTGCATATGGCCTATATTGGGCATCCCCTTTTGGGGGATATGGTGTATGGGCCGAAAAAACAGCCCATGCATTTGCAGGGACAGGCTTTGCACGCCCGTGTTTTAGGCTTCCTGCATCCTACAACAGGGCAGTACATGGAATTTGAAGCGCCTTTGCCGGAAAATTTTGCAAAGCTTCTGGCACGTTTAAAAGCATAGAGTTTAGGAGGTTAGGAAATGCCGCTGATAAAAAAGGATTTTTTTGGTCTGAAGGACCTGTCTGCGGAGGATATTCGCTATATTTTGGGAACGGCAGAAACCATGAAGTATATTCTCAGTCAAAAAAATAAAACAACACCGCATTTAAGGGGAAAATCGGTCATAATTCTTTTTTATGAGGCAAGCGCCAGGGCAAAGCTTTCCTATGAGCTGGCGGCAAGGCATTTGAGTGCCAGCGTGGTGGATATGACCGGCTCTATTCAAAATAGAGAGTTTGACAGCCTACGGGATATGGGACAGCTGGTTGACCAAATGGGCGCTGATTTTATTATACTGCGTCACCCCATGGCGGGAGCGCCTCAGTTTTTGGCAAGCACGGTTGGGGCGTCGGTCATCAATGCGGGAGATGGGTTTAACGAAAACCCCGGGCAATCCTTGTTGGATTTATTGACCATTAAGGAGCAAAAGGGCAGCTTTGCAGGCCTTCGGGTTGCCATCATCGGCGATTTGATCCATAGCCGTGTATCCAAAAGCAACATTTGGGCGCTGACCAAGCTTGGGGCAGAGGTGCGTGTTGCAGGCCCTCCTACTTTAATTCCTCCTGCGGTAGATAAATTCGGCGTAGAGGTTTGCTATGATGCTCGAGAAGCCATCAATAATGCGGATGTTATTTTAACCACCAGAATGCATAAGGATAGCCAAAATACCATGGTTTTGCCTTCTTTGGACGAATATAAGCGGTTTTTCCGCATTGATGAGGCCTTGCTGCGTTATGCAAAAAAGGATGCCATTGTGATGCATCCCGGCCCCATTCGCCGCGGTATTGAAATTTCTTCCGGTGTCATTAACGGCCCCCAATGCATTATAAACGACCAAATTGCCAATAGCGTGGCTGTTCGTATGGCAATGTATTATATTTTGACACAAATGGGAGGGACTTTTCGATGAAAACACTGTTGAAAAACTGTCGTGTGGTATCTCCCGGGTTTCAAGAGGAGGCGCTATACGATATTTATGTGGTAAACGGAATCATAGAGGAGATCGGCAAAAATTTGAAGGCGGATGCCGAAAGGGTAATGGATATTGATGGAAATACGGTTTTGCCCGGCTTAATCGATATGCACTGCAATATTTGCGACCCGGGGTTTGAATATTTAGAGGATATTGAAACGGTTTCCCGCAGCGCCGCCAGAGGCGGATTTACAACCATTACCTGTGAGCCCAATACCAACCCTGCCATTGATAATAAAACCGTTGTGGAATATATCGTTTCAAAATCAAAAAACCATGCTTTGGTGAATATTTATCCCTATGGGAGTATGTCCATTGGCTGTAAGGGGCAGGAAATGGCGGAAATCGGCGAGATGTACGAGGCGGGCATTGTAGGGGTTTCCGATGGGGATGAATTGACGGACGAAGCCTCTTTTTTACGAAATGTCATGAGGTATGTAAAAATGTTTGACCTGCCTGTTATTACCCATTGTGAAGACCGGGGTTTGTCGGGCAAGGGTGTTATGAATGAGGGCTTTACAGCCTCTTATCTGGGTTTGGCCGGAATGCCCCGAGAAGCGGAAGAGGTTATGGTGGCCAGAAATATCATATTGGCGGAAAATACAGGGGCAAGGCTTCATATTGCCCATGTGAGCACAAAAGGCTCTGTGCAGCTGATGCGAGAGGCGAAAAAAAGAGGTGCCAAGATAACGGGGGAAACTTGCCCCCATTATTTCCTTCTGACAGAGGAAGCCGTGGGGAATTACAATACCTTGGCAAAGGTAAATCCGCCGTTGCGTACCCAAGAGGATGTAGAAGCAATACAAAAGGGCATTGCCGATGGCATCATAGATGTCATTGCTTCCGGGCACAGCCCCTCCAACGAGGGGGACAAAAACAAGGTGTTTCACAGCGCAGTTTATGGCATCTCTTCCTTGGAAACGGCATTTGCACTAAGCTATACGGGGCTGGTGAAATCGGGCTTGATTTCCTTGGCCAATTTGGTTGATTTCATGAGTATCCGGCCTGCAAAAATATTAAAGCTTGAAAATAAGGGAAGCATTGCCAAGGGAAAGGATGCAGACTTGATTGTGGTGGATTTTCGGCAAGGCTATCGTATTGACCCGAGGCATTTTGCTTCCAAAGCGAAATTTTCACTCTTTGCTGATTGGGAAGTGCAGGGCAGGGTGATTTATACCATGGTAGGCGGCAGATTAATCATGTAACAAAAACGAGCGAGGTGGGGCAATGTATTTAAAAAGACTGGATTTGCAGGGCTTTAAGTCTTTTCCTGAAAAAGTGAAATTAGAGTTTAACCAAGGCGTGACGGCAGTGGTTGGTCCCAACGGCAGTGGGAAAAGCAATGTTTCCGATGCGGTTCGCTGGGTTTTGGGAGAGCAAAGAGCAAAAAGCCTGCGTGGAGATAAAATGGAGGATGTTATTTTTGCGGGCACAGAGAATAGAAAACCGCTGGGCTTTGCGGAGGTCTCCATTATCATTGACAATCAGGATCAAAGACTGCCCTTAGAATATACAGAGGTGCAAGTGACCAGAAGGGTATTCCGCTCGGGAGAAAGTGAATACCGTATTAACGGAACCGCCTGTCGGTTAAAAGATATTCAAGAGCTTTTTATGGACACAGGTGTGGGACGGGAAGGCTATTCCATCATCGGCCAAGGAAGAATTGACGAGATCTTAAGTGCAAAGGGTGAGGAACGCCGTCGTATTTTTGAAGAGGCGGCGGGTATTGTAAAATATAAAACACGCAAAAATGAGGCCGCGGCGAAGCTAGAGCGGGAACAGCAAAATTTGCTCCGTGTGGAGGATATTATCTGTGAGCTTGCGGTGCGGCTGGAGCCCTTAGAACAGCAAAGTGAAACGGCAAAACGCTATTTGGCTTTAAAGGAAGAATTAAAGCAAGGGGAAGTAGCGGCATTTTGCAGAGACCTAGACCGTATGGAGCAAGATTTAGAAAAGGCTTCGGCTGATAAAAAAGGGGCGGAGGAGCAACTGGGTCAGTATCAGCTTCAAGAGGAAAGGGATCAGGAATGGCTAAAAAATTGTAAGGAAAAATCCGAAGAAATGGATGTCCTCTTACAGCAGCAAAGCAAAGAAATTGGAGAGCTGAAGGCTGAAAAAGAACGCAACGAGGGGCAAATCCGCCTAACGGAAGCCCAAAAACAAAATGCATCAGCCAACCTTGCAAGAATGGGAGAGGAGCTCACGCAAAAGCAGGAGCAAATCAAAGGCAATGAGAAGCAGATGGAGCTTACCAATAGCCGGATGACTGCCATGCGCATTGAACTGGAGCAGCAGCAGACACAGCTTGCTAAGCTGGAAGAGGCCTATGCCAATATCAGTGCTTCCCTGCATCATGATGAAACTCAGGCGGAATCCTTTAAGGATGAGATTTTTGAGCAGATCAAAGCGGGCACAGAAGCAAAGGGGGAGATTGCCAAGCTGGAAGCATTGCAAGCCCAATTTTTGAGCCGTCAGGAGCAGCTGCGTGAGGAAAAGGAACATTTGGAAAGCAGAATCCATCAATTTGAGGTACATATACAGGCCCTTGAGAAGCAGAAGGAGGAAATGAACCAAACCGTTTCTTCCCTTGAGAAAGAGTTGCTTGCCTTGGAGCAGGATCGCTTTAAAGCCCAAAGAGGCAGCGCAGAGATTCAGAATTGCCTTTTAAAAGAAAATAAAGACCTTGGTCAGATGCAATCCAGATTTTCTGTTTTGAAAGAAATGGAGCGGGAGAATGAAGGCTTTTTCCATAGTGTAAAAAGCTTGTTGAGCCTGCCCGATAAGGAAAAAAGAGGAATTTGCGGTGCCGTAGGCCAGCTGTTAAAGGTAGATGAGCTGTACGAGGTTGCCATTGAAGGGGCTTTGGGCGCTGCAGTACAAAATGTTGTTACCAAAACGGAGGAGGATGCCCGAGAGGCCATTCGTTATTTGAAGGAAAAAAGCTTGGGGCGAGCCACCTTTCTGCCGATTACAGCCATCAAAGGACGCACCTTTGATGGCCGGCCCTCTATTTTGGACGAAAATGGCGTTTTGGGACTTGCCCATACATTGGTGGATGTGGAGTGTGCCTATCAGCAAATTGCAGAAAGCCTGCTGGGACGCACTATTATTGTAGATACCATAGACAATGCAGTTGGCTTGGCTAAAAAATATCGACATCAATATAAAATGGTAACCTTGGACGGGGATATTTTAAATCCCGGCGGCGCCATGACCGGTGGCTCAAAGCAGAAAAAAGCCGCTCATATTTTTAGCCGAGGCAGGGAAATTCGCTCTTTGCGGGAAAAAATAGAAGGTGCCGGGAAAGCGGTAAAAGACCTGCAAGAACGGCTTGCACTCATCCATGAAGATCTGGAAAAAATGGAAGAGCAGAGCGTGGAAAAAAGATTGGAGCTGCAAAAACTGAGCGTAACATTAAACGGTATTCTCAGTGATGGAGAAAAATCCAAAAACGATGCAAAAGAAACGGAAGAACACTTGGCCCGCATTGCTTTAGAGGAAAGGCAGTTAAGTGAGCAAATTTCCCATGCTGCCGGAGATATTGAAAAGAGTAAACAGGCGCTGGTTTTATCAGAAAGCAGAATACAGGATGCCAATGCGGAATTGCTGCAATTTCAGGAAAATGTAACGGGAGAAAAGGGCAAGCGTGATACCCTTATGACAGAAATTACGGCATTAAAAATCGGCATTTCTAAGAACGGTCAAAATATATCCAATATTGAGGATACGGTATTACGTTTGCGCACAGAAAATACGGAGCTTTCCCGCCAAAGGGAGGCAGGCAAAGCAAAAATTGCGTCCATGGAGCAGGATATTGCGGAAACGGAGAAAGCAAAGGCGGTGTTAGAAGAGAAAGCCCTTTCCTTGGAAGAAAAAGTATTTACCTTGCAGCAGGCATTGGAAGAAACCACAAAGAAAAAGCTTGCATTTGCCCAAGAAACGGTGACGCTGGAAGAGCGGGCAAGAGAGAACAGTGAGTATGCAAGACGCATGGAAAATGAACTGTTTCGCCTGGAAACAAAAATGGAAAAGATTGAAGAAGAAAAAATCCGCATTACTGCGCAAATATGGGAAGAATATGAAATGACCCATCGCATGGCCAAAGAATACCATGCAAATTGGCAGGGGGAATCATGCCGTTCTGTAAAAGAAATCCGGGGCGAAATCCGTGCTTTAGGTGATGTAAATGTTGCTGCCATTGAGCAATATAAAGAGGTAAAGGAACGATACACGTTCTTAACGCAGCAGCGGGAGGATATTCTGGAGGCCGAGGAAAAATTGCGGGACATGATTGAGGAGCTTTCCGCTTTAATGGAAAAGCAGTTTAAAGATCAATTTCAACGCATTTCCGAAAGCTTCAGCCGTGTGTTTCAAGAAATGTTTGGGGGCGGCAAAGCATATTTGAAATTGGTGGATACCCAGCGTGTGTTGGAATCTCCCATTGAAATCATTGCCCAGCCACCAGGAAAAAATCTGCAAAATATGCAGCTGCTCTCCGGCGGGGAACGGGCATTGACGGCAATTGCAATTTTATTTTCCATACTGTATTTGAAGCCGTCGCCATTCTGCATTTTGGATGAAATTGAGGCGGCCTTGGATGATGCCAATGTGAGCCGGTTTGCCCAATATTTGAAAAAATTTGCAGTGGACACACAATTTATTGTCATTACTCATAGAAAGGGCACCATGGAATATGCTGATGTGATGTATGGCGTGACCATGCAGGAAAAGGGAATATCAAAGTTAATTTCTGTGGATTTTTCAGAGCAGGGGAAGGATGCCATTTGACCCTTTGTCTTGGCAGGAATTGAGGAAACAAGTAGCGTTTTTGAAGGATAGTTTTTGAGGTGAAAACGAATGGGATTGTTTGATTTTTTAAAGAAAAAAACAAAGGATGAGCCTTTGGCAGAAGAAACAAAGGAAGGTTTGTTTGATTTAGAGGATATTGAGGTTGAAACCCCGGACGAGGCCGGCGAAGAAATTGTTTTAGAGGTAGGAAAAAATAAGGATAAAACGGCGGATGTGCATTCCGCAGTAGGCAAGGCCATGGGTGGGGAAGCGGTTCAAATTTTCAGAGCCGGCGAAGATACTCTGTATCAAGAAGGAGAGGAAGCTTCTGAGGATGCAATAGAAATCACCTTGGAGAATGGAGAAGGGTTTGCATCACAGAGTGCAGAGGAAGGTGCTGATTTTGTTGCCGAGCTTTCTGATTTAGCCGAAGAAATGCTGCAAAAACCCAGCGGTGAAGAAGAACTCTTGATAACAACCCCCGACGGAGATTCCTTTGGCGAAGCATCACCGGAGGAGGGCGAAGCTTTTGTAGAGGAGCTTGCGAACTTGGTGGAGCGTGAATTGCAGGAGAATACGAAAAAGGCTTCAGAGGAGGCCATGGAAGCCGAGGAAGGCGAAGACTCTGCGGAATCCGCCCAACCGGAGGAAGAAAAAAAGCTAGGCTTTTTTGCAAAATTAAAAGCCGGATTGGATAAAACCAGACAAAGTATTTTAGGCGGCGTAGATGCTGTTTTGGGCGGTTTCACAAAGATTGATGAGGACTTATTTGAGGAGCTGGAAGAAGCCCTCATTATGGCGGATATGGGTGTTCAGACCACCATGCATATTGTGGAAAATCTGCGCAAGCGGGTGAAAAGAGAACACACGACAGATCCTTCCCTCATCAAGGGAATGTTGGCGGAGGAAATTACAGAAATCCTTTCAGAAGACGTGCAGGAGGAAGAAAACCTGCCCAACCCTTCGGTCATCTTAGTGATCGGCGTGAATGGTGTGGGGAAAACCACAACCATCGGAAAATTGGCAAGCCGCTATCAGGCGGAGGGCCGCTCCGTGTTATTGGCGGCGGCGGATACCTTTCGTGCGGCAGCCATTGATCAGCTTGAGGTTTGGGGGCAGCGGTCGGGCATTGAGGTCATTCGGCATGAAGAAAATTCTGACCCTGCGGCAGTGGTATATGATGCGGTACACGCTGCAAAAAATCAAAAGACAGACCTTTTGATTTGCGATACGGCAGGGCGCTTGCATAACAAAAAGAACTTGATGGAAGAACTGCGGAAAATTGCAAAGGTGATTGCCAGAGAGCACCCCGAGGCCCATAATGAGGTATATTTGGTGCTGGATGCAACCACAGGGCAAAATGCCTTACAGCAGGCAAAGCTGTTTCAAGAGGTTGCCGATATTACGGGGATTATTTTGACAAAGCTGGACGGCACGGCAAAGGGCGGCATTGTTGTGGCAATCAAGAGCGAATTGCAAATTCCTGTTCGCTATATTGGCGTAGGAGAAGGGATTCAGGATTTACAAAAATTTGATGCACGAGAGTTTGCCAAGGCGTTGTTCGGAGAGTAAGGAGCGTATTATGGAGAAGGAAAAAAACAATACAGAGCTTCATTATGAAGAGCTAAAAGCACCGGAAAAGAAAAGGCCGGTTCATGCAACACCCTATGAACGAGAGATAGAGAAGCATATGAAAACCTTGTTTCCCGATCGAGAGGAACGGGGGTTTTATGCCAAGGATTCTGAATTCTTGCAGATAGATATTCATATGTTGGAGGCACCCACAAAAAAAGAGTTTCATGTTTTATATACTGTGGGCATGAGTGCCTTGCCCATGGCGCTGCCGGAGGATTTATTGCCCGAATATCAGCCGTTGGAGAGAGGGGAGCTGATGCTGCTTCTGCCTGCGGAATGGACGCTTTCCCTTCCGGAGGACGGAAAGGTGGATAATCGCCTGTGGTGGCCCGTAAATTTGATGAAATATTTAGCACGCTTTCCCCATGAATATAAAACCTGGCTGGGTTGGGGGCATACCATTCCCAATTCTGAGGAATATTTGCCCTATGATGAAAGCACCGCCCTTTGCGGGGTAATGCTTGGGGCTTTGCAGCAGGAGATTAGTGTGTTGAAAAGTAAGGATGGAGCGCAGATTAATTTCTATACCTTAATTCCTTTATACAAAGAAGAGATTGAAGCAAAACGGGATGAGGGAACAGAAGCTTTTATGACAAAGTTGTCAACCATCAACGGGTATGGAATGATTGTATTTCCCGATCGGCCCAATGTTTGCAAACAATAGACGGTGTTTTTGTGCAAATATTTATGGGGCGTTGGTACCCCTGCATATAAAAAGGTTGTTGCCGAAAGGCAACAACCTTTTTGCGCACTATAGAATAATGCAAATCAAACCGCCGCTTCCTTCGTTTACGATCTTTTGCAGGGTCTCTGCCAGTTTTATTTGTGCATCCTCCGGCATACGATAGATTTTATTTTGCATACCGTCGCTTACCATGGAGCTGAGTGTACGTCCAAAAATATTCAAATCCCAAATTTTCTCGGGTTCGGATTCATAATCTGCAATCAAATTGTCAATAAACTCTCTGGATTGCTCCTCGTTGCCGATAATGGGGGAAACCTCGGTTTCCACATCCGCCTTAATCAAGTGGATGGATTCCCCTTTTGCTCTTAGCTTAATGCCATAGCGGCTTCCTTGTTTAAACACCTCCGGTTTCTCCAGGGCAATTTCTTCAAAAACAGGGGTAACCACGCCGTAGCCCTTTCGCTTCACATCATTCAGTGCCGTGGCAATCTTATCGTATTCTTTTTTTGTTTCGGAAAGCATACGAATGGTAGAAATCAAAGCGTAGTCGTTTTCAATGGGCAGGTCTACGGTTTCGCTTAAAATGCGATAGAATAACCCATCATCAAAGGTCAAGGCAACATCCACAGCGCCTTCCCCGGGCAGCATACGGTTTGAGAAAACCTTATTCAAAAATTCCTTGCTTTCCAAAGCTTGGATGGAGGAAGAGACATCTGCCAGCCGTTCCGCCTGCCCCATGACCTCCTTTAGCCCTTCAATCAAAGAATCTTTCAGCCAATGGTCATCCTCCAAGGTTTCCACCCAGCCGGGGAAATAAAAACGAATCTCCCGCAGAGGAAATTGATAGAGCACTTGTTCCAAAATGGTTTTAATATCCTCGGCTTTGAGTTGTGCCACATTTACGGCAATCACAGGAACACCGTATTTTTCTTCCAAATCCTGCACTAACAACGCAGTTGCCTCGCCGTAGGGTGTGGCTGTGTTTAGAATAATCACAAAGGGCTTGCCGATGTCCTTTAGTTCCTGCACAACCCTTTCTTCAGCATCAATATAATTCTCTCTGGATAATTCCGTTACGGAGCCGTCGGTTGTAACTACAATACCGATGGTGGAATGATCCGTAATTACTTTTTTTGTGCCCATTTCTGCCGCTTCCAAAAAGGGCATTGCCTCGTCAGACCAAGGCGTATGTACCATACGGGGGATTTCCCCATCCATATGTCCTTCCGCTTCGGGTACCAAATACCCAACACAATCTATCATCCGTACCCGCATATCCGTATTCTCTCCAAGGGTAATTTGTACCGCTTCGTTAGGAACGAATTTTGGCTCTGTTGTCATAATGGTTTTGCCCGATGCAGACTGGGGAAGCTCATCCTTTGCCCGCTCCCGGGAGTGAACATTTTGAATGTTTGGCAGAACCAATAAATCCATAAAACGCTTGATGAAGGTTGATTTTCCTGTGCGCACAGGCCCGACCACCCCAATATAAATATCTCCGCCGGTTCTTTCCGCAATATCCTTATAAATATCGAATTTTTCCACAATCATTTCCTCCTTTGGTTTGAAACTGTATCCATACAATATATTTCTATGACAAAAAAATGGGAATAGAACAAAGGCCTGCTTTTTTGTGCCAAATTTATGGCAAGCCTTTGCAATAGGAATGGGATAGAAACATTGCTCCGAGAGAGAATGGATAAGGAAGAAGCTATTTCTTATATCTGCTGCAGGGATGATTCTTCCCTATGAGCGAAATAAACAAAATTTCTCTGTTGGCCTTACGAAATACGAATGCCTATTGAAACAGGCAATTTCTGGTGTTAAAATTGAAAAAAGAGGAAAAAGGGAGGCAGTGCATGAAGAAGAAGCTTGGGATTGCCATATACAGAGAGCTTGTGGCGGTGCTTACAAATAAAGATTTTCTGAAAAAAATCAACCTGAAAAGGAAAACGGTTTCTGTTTTTTTGGAGAAGGAATACTGGCTGGAGGCCATTTCCGTTATTACAGAGGACAGAGAAATTTCTTGTCAGACTGTTCTTTTTTACTGCGAAAAAATCCTTGCTTCTTTGGCGAAGTCCGTTCCCAAAGAGGGATGGCTCAGCTATATGGTGCGCTATCTCACAAAAAATATATATCCCCATAGAGGGGACGTTATTTTAGAGACCAATGAACGGCAGGCGGTTGTGTTTTATTTGGCGGTTTTGCGGGTCTTCCTGAGGCAGGAGGACTTTGAACGGCATAAGGATTTTGCTTTTGCCACAGCGGAGGAAATGCAAAATAGCCCTTATGAGGCACAGTATGCAAAATTTCTTGCGTGCTTTGAGGACCAATATATTTATGAATTGATGCGCATTGGCAGAGAGGTAACGCCCTTTGACGCCCTGGCCCACGTTGCGGGGGTACATTTTATTGCAATGCATATAGGCAGACAGCTGGCAAAGGCCAATCTGCCTGTGGATCTGGGCCTGATTTCCGGGGCTGCCGCAGGGCATGACATTGGGAAGTACGGCTGTAAAGAAAATGAAGAAAAGCGTATTCCTTATTTGCATTATTACTACACAGATATTTGGTTTAGCCAAAATGAGCTTTCGGATATTGGGCATATTGCCGCAAACCATTCCACTTGGGATTTGGAGCTGGAAAATCTTCCTGTGGAATCCTTAATCTTAATTTATGCAGATTTTCGGGTGAAGAGCAAAGGCTATGAAAACGGAAAAGAAATGATGGGGATGTATTCTCTGAAAGAGTCCTTCCGTGTTATTTTAGATAAGCTGGATAATGTAGATCAGGCCAAAGAAAACCGGTATCGCCATGTTTATTCCAGACTGGAGGATTTTGAGCGTTATATGCACTCCATCGGTGTAAATACGGATTTAACCCGAAATACCTTAAAGGAGGTTTGTCAGAAAGAGCTGGCGCTCCTTGATATTCATGAAATGGTGGATGTTTTTAAAAATATTGCAGTGGATCATAATATTCGTTTGATGCACAAATTAAGCCGGGAGGCTTCTTTTGGAACCATTTTGGAAACGGCAAGAAGCGCCAGAGATTGGAAAAATGCCAGAGCCTACCTCAATATTTTTGCCGAATATTTTACTTATATGAACCAAAAGCAGAAGCAAATGTCCATCAACTTTCTTTATGAATTGATGGTGCATCGGGAGGGAGATATTCGCCGGCAAGCCGGAGATTTATTGGGGACTATGATCGCCCACTATGATATTGCCTATAGCAAGGAGCTGCCGCCGGATGTCAGCATGATTTTGGATGAGGTATCCAGTTTTGATATGTGGGAAAAGTATTTATATCTGATTATTCTTCCCGACCATAGAATGATAGAACGCCATCGCCGTTGGCTGGGCTATGGCTTGAAAAGAGTTGTAACCGCATTATTGGAAAATTGTAAGAAAGAGGAAAGAAACAGATACATTTCCTCCTTTTTGGAATATTATAAGCGCACAGACTGGGCAGAGGATACGGCCTTCATTCTTTTGGATACCCTTCCGTCCATTCCCCAGGAGCTGTTGAAATCAGAGAAGAAGGAAATCCTGCTTTCTTTTATGGAAAGCTACACGAATCAAGAGTCCTTGGAAATTCGGGCTGCCATTCTTTTAAATTTGCGTGATATGGCCGAGGCATATTTAAAAAACCCCAAGCTGATGGAGGGTGTGATACGCATTGCCGAAGGGATCACTGTAAAAGGCAATGTGAGTCTGGAATTTTTACTGTATATGATTGGGGAAGCCTATGGAATTAAGGATGTAATCAAAGGGGTTTCCTTCCGCCGCATTTTTGAGGATGACCGGGTGGTTTCCGATATTTTTTTGGAAAACCTGAAATCTGCAACCCCTTGGAAGATTAAAATAATCAACATTGCCCTGTTATATGAGCGTATACGCTTAGGCATTACGATGCCGAAGCTCCATGTGGCAACCCATCTTTCCAACTTGTTAAAAGTCAGCGAGCAGGTGACGGTGCGCCATTTTGCGGGGGAAACATTGGTAAAGCTGGCGCCCATGCTTTCTTGGGATCAGCGTAACGAGGTTGCCATCGAGTTGACCAAGGGCCTTGAAATAGGCGAGTTTGAGTTTTCAAAATATATCCCCCAATATCTGGGTGAATTTGTGATGTATTTGCATCCCAAGGAATTAAATGAATTTTTGCTGGATATCTGCCGCCTGCAATGC
Organism: Tyzzerella sp. UBA1042; assembly: GCA_002316675.1. GTDB lineage: Bacteria > Bacillota > Clostridia > Lachnospirales > Anaerotignaceae > Chakrabartyella. The sequence goes on along the minus strand of DCDZ01000003.1, from coordinate 42,763 downwards.
AGTACAAACGAGCGCATTGCCAGTGTTGCCTTAAATACCCTTGGCGTGATGGTGCGCCATTATGAGAAATACAGCGCAAGATTTCCTGAATATAGTGCCATTTATGAGGAAAGAAAAAAGAAAATATTGAGGATGATATTGAGCGGCTTTGCCAGCTATCAATCTAACGTAAACAGAGAAGCTTTTTGGGTTGTAGGCCATGAGCTGTTTGGCAGTGATGCATTAACCCTGCGTGAGAAGAAAAATATCTTTGCCTTTATCAGCAAAAAGCTTGTTACCTTGACGGAAAAGGGAGAAGATTCTGAGCTTGGGTTTTTTAATGATACGGCAAGCTGGAATGCCATTTATCGTTTTATCGGCGATTATTTGTTTACCGAAGGCAGCTTTTCCTTTAAAGAGCCGAATAAGGTGGCATTTTTCCCCGGCAGCTTTGACCCTTTTTCTTTGGGGCATAAGGAAATTGCGAAAGAAATTCGGGATTTGGGCTTTATTGTTTATTTGGCCATTGATGAATTTTCCTGGTCTAAAAAAACACAGCCCACCATGGTCAGACGGCGTATTATTCATATGTCTGTTGCCAATGAGGAAAATATTTATCTCTTCCCCGAAAATGTGCCCGTAAACATTGCAAACCCGGAGGATCTAAAGCGCTTAAGGGCGCTGTTTCCCGGCAAGGAGGTTTATATGGTGGCGGGAAGTGATGTGGTGCAAAATGCTTCGTCCTATAAAATTGATGCGGCGGAAGACTCCATACAGACATTTCCCCATATTCTTTTTCTGCGGGAGGGGGAAGATGAAGGGCAGGATGAGAAAAAGGATGTCGGTGCGTTGATTCAAAATGAAGTTTTGGAATTGAAGCTGCCCACCCATTTTGAGGATGTCAGCTCCACCAGAATCCGTGAGAATATTGACAATAATCGGGATATTTCAAACCTCATTGATACCGTTGCCCAAAATTATATCTACGAGAACAGCCTATACCTGAGAGAGCCCCAGTATAAGCAGCTTTTGGAAACAAAAACTGTGGAAATCGGCCATTATACCAATGTGGAGGAGGCCGAGGGTGTACTTTTCGGTAGCACCATTCCTTCGGAAACGGTGAAGGTCCTTCTGGAGGCCCTGCGCAGACAGGGAAGCGGCATGACCGTTGTTTTCGATAAATTCGGCAGAGGGAAGCCAGATGGTATTATGGTCTACCGCCATATTGCCACCACAGAGCTTTACAGCGAATTTGAAAACATTGATACGGCAAGCTATATTCGGGAAAATACCTCCGGAAAAATTATTTTGCTTGGCGCCTGCTACATTCGGGAGAATTCAAAAATTGACGAGCTGGCTCAGATTTTATTCACGGAATCCATCGCTAAGGCCCTAAAGGAAGACTATACCTATGGAGTTTTCAGCTTGAAAACAGGGGAAATTCATGAGACGGTGCGGGATGTGCTGGAGCGGCAAGGGTTTTTAAAGCTGCTGAAAAATGTGACGAGAGATATTTATGTTGTGGATATGAAAAGCCCCATTACGTTATTCCATAACATTCAAACAGCCATAAAGGAGCCTTTTAACAGCAATGAAGTGGTGCTGCAAACCCTTCGGGAAACCCACAGACGGTTTCAGTGTGCTTTAACAAAGCTAAACCCCGGCGAGCTGGTGATTTCCTTTGATGCAGGCATGATGCACAATCAATTGATTGAGCTGATTACCCGGGCCAACGGTGTGCCCAAGGAGCCTATGGAAATCCCCGGTTTGGGGCCCAATATGTGCGTTCCTTTTGGCAAAATTTTAAAAGGTATTGTGATTCCCAATACGGTGACGAAGGTTTTGCATACGGAAAAGGAGTTTGACAGAGAAATCAAATCCTTTAAAATCAAAGAGTTTCCTCAATATTTGCCGCTGGATTGCCAGGTGCGGATGATCAAATCCTTCCGCCGCCCTGTGATTCTGGTGGATGATCTTTTGCACAAGGGCTATCGGATGCGGGAATTGAACCCTTTATTCCAAGCAGAAGGGGTGGAGATTGACCGTATTGTGGTAGGGGTGCTTTCCGGCAGGGGACGGGATTTGATGGAGATTCAAGGCAGGCAGGTGGAGAGTGCCTATTTTGTTCCCAGCCTTAAGGCGTGGTTTGTGGAAACCACAATGTATCCTTTTATCGGCGGAGACGGCGTGGAGCGACGCAGAGGAAAAACCAACAGTATGATTGACTCGGTGAATTTGATTCTGCCTTATGTCATGCCCGGATTCATTGAAGGGGCATCTAAGGAGGCCATTTATGATTTGTCTATGACCTGCCTGCAAAATGCAAGGGATATTTTAAAAACATTGGAACAAGAATATCAAAGGGCTTTTGAGAAAAGCCTGACCTTGGACAGATTAAGCGAAGTTGTGATTTCTCCAAGGTGCCCGGATCATGGAAGCAGCATCAACTATGACTATCACTTGCCGGCCTCCGTTTATTTGGAAAATGATATAGAACGGCTCATTCGTTTGCAGCATTTGGTAAAGTAAAAAAGGGGGATATAATATGGAAAAATATACCTTTGGGCAGGGAACAATGATTACGGTATCCTTCCCCCGGGAGAAAAGCAAAGGCCTTTGCAGACTCACCCATTTGGGACAGCTTAGGGGGGGAGAGGGCTTATTTTGTCTGGACAGCAATAGGCTGGAGGAGAGAACCCAAAAAATAGCAAAAGAATTGCAAGAAAAATTTGCGGGAGACCTGGAAAAAGGCTGTTCCATTGTTAATCTGCAATGGGGCACCTTAGAGCAATGGAGGGAGCGGCTGGAGCAGCATCAAAAGGCAAAAAAGAAGGTGCATCTTTTGGCCCTTGGGGATGTGGGCAGTACGGTTTTGACTGCCCTGAAGCTGTTGGGCGGTGACTGCATTGGAACACTGGGCATTTATGATATGAATGAAAACGTGTGCCAACGCTGGGAAACGGAATTAAATCAGGCGGCATTTCCTTGGGACTATGACCGGTTGCCGGAAGTGGTTATTTTAAAGGAAGAGGAGCTTTTTGATTGTGATGTGTTTGTTTTTTGTGCCTCAAAAGGCATCCCTCCTGTGGGTGCCGCAGTGAAGGATGTACGCATGGTGCAGTTTGAGGCCAATCAAGGCATTATATCTATTTTTGCAAAAAAAGCCAGAGAGAGGGGATTTCAAGGGCTGTTTGCCGTGGTTTCCGATCCTGTTGACCCATTATGCAAGGCGGCTTTTTTGGCAAGCAATCAGGATGAAGAAGAAAAGTTTGATGGAAAAGGCTTGCGTCCGGAACAAATCCAAGGCTATGGCTTGGGGGTGATGAATGCCCGTGCCGCCTATTATGCAAAAAGAGAGAGCCGCTTTTCTTCCTTTTTAAAGGAAGGCCGTGCCTACGGACCCCATGGACAGGATTTGGTGATTGCCAACAGCATTGCCGCTTATGATGATCAGCTTTCCAAGGAATTGACCCAATTGGCGGTGGAGGCAAATTTGCGTACCAGAGCTTTGGGGTTTAAGCCTTACATTGCCCCGGCCATTTCTTCGGCGGCAATCTCTTTGCTGCTTACCTTGCGGGGGGAGTGGCATTACAGCTCGAATTTTTTGGGCGGGGTGTATATGGGATGCAAAAACAGAACCACACCTTGGGGCTTAGATCTGGAGAGCTTGCCCCTGCCGGAAGCCCTGTATCTTCGGCTGGAAAAGGCCTTCCATGGACTGGAGATGATTTTATGAACAAAAACTTAACATTGGTTTATCCCAGATGTGAGGATGCTTTACGCACAAAACGGCTTTTTGCACTGCTGGATGAGGTTTTAGAGCCTTATGAGGTTGAGATGGTAGACACGCTGGAAGCCTTCCATTCCCTGCAAAACAGGCGCATCATTTTTGCCATTCCCTTGGGAATCTCGGGAATTAATCTGGAGTACTGTCGTTTTTTAAAGAGGATGCGTACCAATCCATCCTTTTTTGAAGGCAGCGTGGGCGGCATTATTATAGACGGCGAGAGCGAGCTTTACACAAAATCGGTGGCCAGAGGGCTGATGTTTACCGCCAACAAGGCGGGCTGTGCCTTCCCCGGGCGGGCCATGGTAGAGGGGACAAAGGATTTATTGAATTATAATATTCAGGCCATGCGGTTGGAAACAGATAACTTAACGGCCTATCATATTTCTGCAAAAGAGATGGTTATCCGGGTGATGACATATCAGCCTCTGCGCAAAAAAAAGGCAAATATTCTGGTGCTTCATGCCAGCAATCATGGCACCTCGAATACGGTAAACCTTTGGAATATGGTGCGGGAAAGCTTGACCCAATGTGATATTACGGAAATTTCATTACGCAACGGAACCATTCAAGATTGCAGCGGATGTCCCTATCGTATGTGTATGCATTTCAGTGAAAAATCCAGCTGTTATTATGGCGGGGTGATTGCCCAAGAGGTTTATCCGGCAGTTTTGGCGTGTGATGCCATGGTTGTCCTTGCACCCAATTATAACGATGCGCTGAGTGCAAACATTACGGCATTCATCAATCGTTTGACCGCCCTGTTTCGTACCAATCAATTTTACTGCAAATCTCTTTTTGCTATGGTTGTTTCCGGCTATAGCGGAGGGGATATTGTGGCGGAGCAGTTGATCAGTGCCCTAAGCATGAACAAAACCTTTCGTCTGCCGCCGAGATTTTCCATGGTAGAAACGGCCAATGACCCGGAAAGTATTTTTAAGGTGGCAGGTATTCGGGAGCGGGCCGCCGTGTTTGCAGACGAGATGATGGAAGCCTTGGTGGCGGCGAATACTGGGGAATAGACAGTGTTTCTCACAAAAACTTTGAAAAACAGTAAATACTCCCTGTTTTGTATGTTTGGTAGAAAAGTATGAGTTTCTTCCTAAATATAGGAACCCTTTGTAAAAGGAATAATCCCCCGTTCTCTTTTTGAAACGGAGGATTCCTTTTTTTATTTGCCGCTGGCACCATAGTTAGAAAGCACCCGGGCGGAGGGATCGTTTACGTTGCAGCCTTCCCATGCTTTGTTGGGCATCCAGAAGTCTTTGATCATTTTTGCCTGACCGGGATAATGTTTTTCAAAAATTTCCCGATACATTAAGCTTTCCTTTGTAAAAGGAGTCGCAAATGTAAATTTTTTCCGTCTGGCATTAAATTCCTCATCGGTGCAGATGGTTTCGGCATATTCCTTCAAATCATCTACCATGGAGTGGCCAACGGCATCACTGAAGGCAGCCTTTTCACGGTATAAAATGGAATGGGGCAGCCAATCGCCTTCAAAGGCATGGCGCAGAAGGTACTTCCCAATACCATAGGTGTTCTGCTTCATGGCGGGGTTGATGGACATAACGTAGCGCACGAAGTCTAAGTCGCCAAAGGGTACCCGGGCTTCCAGTGAGTTTGCGGAGATACAACGGTCAGCCCGCAAAACATCGTACATATAAAGCTCCTCCAGCCGCTTTTTGGCTTCCGCCTGAAATGCCTCCGGTGTGGGAGCAAAGTCTGTGTATTTGTAGCCGAAGATTTCATCGGAAATTTCGCCGGTCATTAATACACGAATGTCGGTCTTTTCGTGGATGGCTTTACAGATCAAGTACATCCCCATGCTGGCACGAATGGTGGTAATGTCGTAGGTGCCAAGGGTATAAATGACAAAATCCAAGGCCTCCAGAACATCCTCTCTGGAGATGATCACTTCTGTGTGGTCAGAGTCAAGGTATTCTGCCACCTCTTTTGCATAGCGCAGGTCAATGGCATCCTTGGCCATACCAATGGCAAAGGTACGGATGGGCTTTTTCAAAATTTTTGCCGCAACGGAGCAAACCAAGCTGCTGTCCAAACCGCCGCTCAGCAAGAAGCCCAGGGGCGCATCGGCATCCAGACGTTTTTCAATACCCTTTACCAATAATTCACGAATTTTTGTGCAGGTCTCTTCCAAATCATCAGAAGAATAGGCATCACCAGCTGTTAAGTCGGTGTAGCGAACAAACTCTCCGTCTGCATAATAGTGTGCGGGAGGGAAGGGGATGATTTCTTTGCAAAGGCCCACAAGGTTTTTGGCCTCACTGGCAAATATAATGGAGCCGTCGGCACAATAACCATAAAACAAGGGGCGAATGCCGATGGGGTCTCTCGCCGCAACCAAAGAATGTTTTTTTCCGTCATATAAAATCATTGCAAACTCGGCATCCAGCATTTTGAACATATCCAACCCATATTCCTGATACATAGGCAAAATGATTTCGCAGTCAGATTCACTGATAAACGTATATTTTTCAGACAATTTTTTCTTCATTGCACGAAAGCCATACAGCTCCCCGTTGCAAACCACGGCATCACCCTCATAAGTGAAGGGCTGCATACCGCTTTCCTCTAAGCCCATGATGGCAAGGCGGTGAAAGCAAAGAATGCCGTCTCCTACTGCCAAAGTGCGGGACATATCCGGTCCTCTGGAAATGGTGCGCTCAAAGCACGCCATCACTTTTTCAAAATCCTGTAATTTTTCCAAACCCATAATGGAACACATAAAAAAACACCTCCGAATGTAATATGCAGCTAAATCTCCTAAAATTAAATAAAAATAATTAGGACGAATAGCTGCCATCCGCGGTGCCACCTAAATTACTGTTAAAAACAGTCTCTTTTCGGGTTCTAATAAACCCGTGCCCCATAACGGGGGACAATCCGTCTCACCTACTGCTCCTTCCGGAGGTTCAGATTGAGGCTAAGAAGTGTTATTCCTATAAAAGCCTACGCAAGGTTTCCACTAATCCTTGCTCACTGGGGCGGTTTTTTTATAGTACTTGTCTTCCTCAAGCGCCGTTATCAATTTGTGAGTATTTTACACTGCCTTGATTTCGCTGTCAATAGTTATTTTTTTGGAAATAAAACAGTCTCTTTTTGGAGAAATGACGTGATTTCACAAAATAAGTTGCATAAGAATGCACTTTGTATAACAAATAGAAAGGTAAAAAAGACAAATGTACATCCTATATGGCTGAAATATGCACAGGTAATTTTAAAAAATGACAGAAATCCTTATACATTCCTGTGAATTTCGTTGCATTTTTCCTTTTTTGCAGTTTAATATTTTTGTTGACAGTCCATAATGCAAACTCTATAATGACGTGGTATACAGCGACGGGGCTGCAGATAAACGCATTTCCATAAGAAGCGGCTTTCTTATGGCAGAGCGCTTCTCTGTAGCCCCTTATAGATAGAGAAATGATATGGAAACAAAAGCGACGAAGGAGGCTGGAAAATATGGAAAATAAGGTTCCCGAATTATTTGGTTCAATGGTTTTTCATGAACACGTGATGAAGGAAAGATTACCCAAAAACACCTTTAAGACGATGTGCAAGGTAATGCAGGAAGGACTGCGGCTAGACAAGGAAGTAGCGGATATTGTTGCAAATGCTATGAAGGATTGGGCCGTTGAAAAGGGTGCTACCCACTTTACACACTGGTTCCAGCCAATGACAGGGATTACGGCAGAAAAGCATGACAGCTTTATTGCACCCGCAGGAGACGGCCAGGTAATTATGGAGTTTTCCGGCAAGGAACTGATTCAAGGTGAGCCCGATGCTTCCAGTTTCCCCAATGGCGGCTTGCGTGCAACCTTTGAAGCAAGAGGATATACTGCATGGGATCCTACTTCCTTTGCGTTTATTAAAGATGACACCTTGTGCATTCCCACAGCATTTTATTCCTATGGCGGTCAGGCGTTGGATAAGAAAACACCCCTGCTTCGTTCCATGGAAGCCTTGAATAAGCAGGCGATGCGTATTATCAAATTGCTGGGGGATACAGAAACGGGACGCGTGAATACCACCGTTGGTTCCGAGCAGGAATATTTCCTGATTGATAAGGCCGTTTATTTACAGCGCAAGGATTTGGTTTACTGCGGCAGAACTCTTTATGGTGCAAAGCCTCCCAAGGGGCAGGAATTGGACGATCATTATTTTGGTACCATCAAACCCAGAGTCAAGGCTTTTATGGCAGACTTGAATAAAGAGCTCTGGAAGCTTGGCATCTTGGCAAAAACAGAGCATAATGAGGTTGCCCCTGCGCAGCATGAATTGGCCCCTGTGTTTACAACAGTCAATATTGCCTGTGACCACAATCAGGTGACCATGGAGCTGATGAAGAAGGTTGCGGATCAGCATGATTTGGTCTGTCTTTTGCATGAAAAGCCTTTTGACGGCGTAAATGGCAGTGGCAAGCATAACAACTGGTCTATTTCTACAGATAGGGGTACAAATTTGTTGGAGCCCGGGGATTCCCCTGCGGAAAACACAAGATTTTTATTGTTCCTGGTTGCTTTGATTAAAGCCGTAGACGAATATCAGGATATGCTGCGTATTGCCGTAGCTTCTGCGGGTAATGACCATCGTTTGGGTGCAAACGAGGCACCCCCGGCCATCGTCTCCATGTTCGTGGGTGAGGATTTGCAGGCGGTATTAAGCAGCATTGAGAACGGTGTGGAATATGCGGGCAAAGACAGAGAAATGATGAAGGTTGGCGTTCATGTATTACCTAGATTTTTCAAGGATACAACTGATCGAAACAGAACCTCACCCTTTGCGTTTACCGGCAATAAGTTTGAGTTCCGTATGCTGGGCAGTGCTGTTTCCATTGCTTGCCCCAACTTTATTTTAAATACCATTGTTGCCGAGGAATTGTCCCAGTTTGCCGATCAATTGGAGACAGCTGCGGACTTCACAACGGCTGTGAATGAATTGATACGCAAGACGGTGATTGATCATTCCCGTATTATTTTCAATGGCAATAACTATTCCGACGAATGGGTTGTTGAGGCTGAAAAAAGAGGACTTTTGAATTTGAGAACCACCATTGACGCTATGCCTTATTACTTAAAGGACAAAAACGTGAAGACATTTACAAAGCATGGTGTTTTGACCCAGGAAGAAATGCATTCCCGTTACGAAATTCTGGTTGAAAACTACATTAAGGTAGTCCACATTGAAGCATTAACTATGCTGGATTTGGGCAAAAGAAGCATTTTACCTGCAGTCACCGCCTATGTGAAGGAGCTGGCGGAGACCATTACGTTGAAAAAACAGATTTCTGCTGCCATCAACTGCAAGAGCGAAGAGAATGTTTTGGTATTTTTGTCTGATGCCTGCGCGGATTTTGCGGAAAAAATGAAGAAACTGGAAGAAACGCTGGCGCTGGAATTTGAGGATGATCAGGCGGAAGGCGAACACTATAAAGATGCTGTCATTCCTGCCATGGTTGCTCTGCGTGCCGTTGCGGATCAAATGGAGGTTGAAGTGGGCGAAAAATATTGGCCTTTCCCCACATATGGTGCATTGTTATTCAGTGTATTGTAATCATTATAAACGAAAAAATAGTTGTGTAAATATGCTAGCCGAATGGGAAGCTGTATTTGCTTGCCGAAAGCACTTACCATGCCGCAGAATTCTAAAATTCTGCGGCATTTTTATGGTTCAACATAAGGGTCTGAAAATAAGCGGTGACAGAAAAAGGGCTTTATATTTGTGAAGGGTGCTGTTTCGTAAAAACTGCTTCTTTCACAAATACAAAGCCATAAAGAGTGGAAATACAAAGTCTCCCACCGAACCAAGGAAGACACAGAGCATTATTGAATATAGCCCGCAACCACATCCCGAATCATGGGGTATAGCAAGGCGTAGCCCGCATTGCTTAAATGGATGCCGTCAAACTGGAAGAAGTCCTCATAGGCTTCTTCTTTTTTGGTCAAAAGGACGGAAAAAAAATCAATCACCGGACAGTCGTATTCCGCTGCAATTTTTTTTGTTGCCTCGGCATAAATCTTCACCCTGTCTGTTGTTGTGAACGGGAAAAAATCCGTATCAACCACAGGCGGGGGTGTTATAAAAATAGGAAGTGCAGTACCATGATTAAATTCTTCTCCATGCTGTAAAGAAAGTACAAGTTCAGTAATGGAACGCATATTTTTTTCATATTCTATTAAGGGGCGGTAGTAGTCCTCAGCCAAAGAAGAATCATTGGAGCCGAAGAGAAGTATAACAATTTGGGGTTGCAGTAACAATACATCCCTGTTCACACGGGCAACTGCTTCTCTGGTTGTGTCTCCGTTCACACCCTTATTAAGAATGTGCAGCTGTGGAAATTCTTTTTTTAAGCAAGCGGGATAGGCAATATGGTCTAACACGCCATATCCATAGGTAAGGCTATCGCCAAACGCAACTAGGGTAAAGGGGTTCATAAACGTTCCTCCGTTTCGTTCTATTTTTTTGGAGTTTCTTCTTCCAGGTTTGGAAAATGGCGCAGAATCGTTTTTTTATGGCTTCTGCTGACAAAAGCTTCCTTATCAGAATCAAAAAAGAATATGCCCCAAGGCTCCTTCGATTTATCAATATAGGCAATATTCTCAAGGTTTACGATAAAGGAACGATGGGTTTGCACAAAGTTTTTATCCGGGAATATTTTCCGAACCTGATATAGAGGATATGGAACATGAATGACTTCGTCTTTCAAATGAATCATAGATTTTTTCATTGTACTTTCAATATAGAGTACTGCACTGTAAGGGAGATTATAAAGCCCCTTGGGGGTATTGATCTGACAAAACTTTCGTTCCGAGGCGTGTATTTTTTTGTACAAGCCGACATAGTATTGTAACAGGCCCTGCAAGGCATCCTTCTTTTTGTTATCCAAGGGCATCAAAAAACATTCGCAGGATCGCCAATGGACAAAAGCTGTGACAAGATATTCAATTTTGGTAGAAAAAAGTAAGATCGGGGTATGCAGATGATGCTCATGGTTTCTCAAAGAGAAGATAACACTTCGTACTGACATAATATCTTCTTCAAAGCTAAAAAAGAAACAATTGTATTTTTGATGTTCAAAAAGAGCGAACCATTCTTCTTTTGTACTGGCATAAGAAACTTCGATTTGACCGCAGGTTTTGCAGAAATCCAAGAGAAAATCTCTTGCGGGTGCGTCAAAAAAGCCTAGTAAAATAGAAAACATTTTGGCACCTCTCAAATATTTTTATATCAGTATATCACAAAGCATGAATGGAAAAAAGATATTTTGTAAAAAAATAATTAAAATATGGAAAAGGAGGGTGTTCTTTTGCAGAGTCTTGCTGAAATTTATAAGTTATTGCCGAATGATATTGAAAAAAGGTTGAAAAATGAAGTATTTCAGAGAAATGAGCAGATACAGGAGATTAGACTGCGGGCAAACAGGCCGCTTTATATTAAAACCAACAAACGAAAATATTTTTTTTCTGATGAGAATGGAGCATTTATGATAACACATAGGCATATGAAGGAGGCCGTAGAAAAGCTTGGCGGCTATTCCTTATACGCCTTTGAGGAGGAACTAAAGCAAGGATATTTAACAGTTTCAGGAGGGCACCGTGTGGGCTTTTGCGGCAGAGCGGTGCTGGAGGAGGGAAGTGTCAAGACACTTCGCCAAGTCAGCAGCTTAAATATTCGTGTTGCAGGAGAAATTCATGGCTGCGCAGAAAGCTGGATTCCCTATTTATTTGAGAATAACCGCCTTTGTCATACCTTGATTGTATCTCAGCCGGGGTGCGGAAAAACAACCCTGTTGCGAGATATCATACGATGTTTAAGCTATGGCATCGGCTGTGAGGAAATGTATACGGTAGGTGTGGTGGATGAACGAGGGGAGCTTGCGGCCATGAAGGACGGTGTGCCGCAAATGGATATTGGACCATGTACAGATGTGCAGGAAAATTGTCCGAAGGCAGAGGGAATGCTTTTTTTATTAAGGAGTATGACGCCGGAGGTGATTGCTGTGGATGAATTGGGAAAGGAGGCGGACTTTCTTGGTGTGGAGGAATTATTGCATGCCGGTGTAACTTTAATATCCACGATTCATGGATATGATATGGATGGTATCATGAGAAATAAAAAGATAAACCGTATGCTGGGAGAGATGGAAAAGGGGAGAATTTTGTTCTTGTCAAAGAAATGGGGCGTAGGCAGTGTAGCGGAAATTTGGGATACCTTTGGGAAAAAACAATATGAAAGAAGGGATGGGGCATGATCATACAAGGCATCGGAATCATACTAATTTTATCCGCCACAACTTTATGCGGGTTTGCCTTTGCGGCAAGAGAAAAATACCGGTTGAAAGAGCTGGGAGAAATTGAACGGGGCATCCTTTTGATGAAAAATCAAATTTCCTATCTGGGAACGCCTCTGACAGAGCTTTTAGAACAAATCAGTTGGAAAACAGGCGGGATCACCGGCCAGGCTTTTCAAGAAATTTCTGCCAAAATGGCGGAGCGGCAGGGAAATTCCGCAGAAGAAATTTGGGAGAGCATCTGGCTGCGTCTAGGCAAAAAATCTTATTTAAGCGCCGTAGATTTAGAGGAGCTGCTTGCCTTCGGAAAGACCTTGGGCTTTATAGAAAAGGAACAGCGGGAAGGCAGCATGGATATGCTTTTGCATTATTTGCGGGAGCAGCAGGAGAGTATCAAAAAACGGTTAGAAAAGAATGGAAAATTATATTACAGCATGGGGGTGCTCAGCGGTCTTCTGCTGGTGATCACGTTACTGTAAGCATAGGGGGAGAGGTAGACGATGGATATTAATATTGTATTTCGTATTGCGGCGGTGGGCATTTTGGTTGCAGTGCTAAATCAGGTGCTCATCCGTGCCGGCAGGGAAGAGCAGGCGATGATGACTACCTTGGCAGGGCTTGTGGTGGTTTTGTTCTGGGTGATTCAATATATCAGCACGCTTTTTGAAACGGTGCAAACATTATTTCAGCTTTAAGGGGGTCAAGCCATGGAAATGGGGCGAATCGTTGCGCTGGGACTGGTTGGTGTGATATTTGCGGTGATGCTAAAAAAGGAAAATCCACAAATGAGTCTTTTAGTCTCTGTAGCGGTGGGGGTTTTGATTTTTTTCACAATTTGCCCGCCGTTGAGCGGATTAATCTCACTTTTAAGAGATGCCGCAGATCAGGCGGGGGTCAGCAGCGGATATTTTGGAATTGTACTTAAGGTCATTGGGATTGCATATTTGGCTCAATTCGGCGCACAGCTTTGTGCGGATGCCGGGGAAGGCGCCGTTGCTGCAAAGGTTGAATTGGCGGGGAAAATTCTAATTATGGCCGCATCTGCGCCGGTATTAACGGCTTTGTTGGAGCTGGTCATGAATTTAATATAGAGGAGGGGGAAAATGAAAAGGATTTGCATCATATTTTTGGTATTCCTTAGCCTATTTCCTTCTCCCGCTTATGCGGAAGACTTGTTGGAAAGCCAGCTGGATTCCTTAGGGTTGGAGAATGTGGAGGTCCGTTTGGACGACGGGACAAGCTTTTCCTCCCTTGTGCGGGATATTATTTCCGGGGAGTATTCTTTTTCTTTTGAAGATTTACCCCGTACCATCGGGGATTTGGCCTTTGGAGAGTTTAAAACCCAAGCCCGTTTACTTACGCAATTGCTTTTGGTTGTCATACTTAGTGCTGTTTTAAAACAGCTGAGCAGTTCCTTCCATGGAAAGTCGGTGGGGGAAATGGGTTTTTATGTTTGCTATATGGTGCTAATTGTGGTGATTATCACCTCGTTTTATAGCATTTCCTCCACAGTAGTGGAGCGGGTTGACAGCACTTGCAAGGTTTTTCTGGGAATGCTGCCTGTGTTTTTAATTCTTTCTGTTTCCGGCGGAAATTTTACCCAAACGGCTTTAATGGGGCCCACTATTATGGGAGGCTCGACGATATTATCCTTTGGAATCAGAGATGTGATTGTACCGGCAATTCTGCTGGCTGTGGCTTTAGAAATGGCGGATCATATCGCCGAAAAACCGATTCTTTCCCGCTTTGCTCAGCTATTCCGCCAAGGTATTTCTTGGACGCTCAAGGGCGCTTCCATTCTTTTTATGCTTTTGCTTTCCCTGCAAAAAATTGGGGGAGGGGCTTTGAATGGCTTGGCTGCAAAAACTGCCAAAATCGCCGTAGGCTCCGTGCCTGTTGTGGGGGATGTGATGGGTGGTGCGGTGGAAACAGCGGCGGCTGTTGCCAAAACCTTGAAAAGCGGAACCTTGGTGGGGGCGGCAATTTTTCTTTTGCTGCTGTGCATTCCGTTGCTGGTGAAGCTTGCCGTTATTATGCTGGTGTTTAAGGTGACGGCGGCGGCATCGGAGTTTATTTGTGAGGAAAGATTGGTTGAATGCATCAGTGCCGCAGGGGATTACACGGCTTTATTATTGGGTGTGATCTTCCTCACAGAGGGTATGTTTCTTTTTTCAGCCCTGCTACTTTTAGGCGGCTTATAGGAGGGAGTTTGGAATGATGGAGGCTTTAGGCGCATATATAAAAACTATAACAGCTTTGACCATATTCTCCGCGCTGGCTTGTATGCTGATGCCCGAAGGCTCTTTTCGCAAGTATGTGGAATTGGTTCTGGGGGTACTGGTATTAACGGCTGTGATCAACCCGTTTTTGCGTGTGTTTGGGACGGACAAAGGGCATATGGAGCTTGGTTTGCTGCAAAATCAGGTGCGTATGGAGAAAAGCTTTCTGTCTGCCCAGGACTACGAGGAAATGGAGCATGAGCGCATCTCTGCAGCCTATGGTCAAGTGCTGGAGGAAAGGGTGAAAGAGGATCTGACAAAAAAATATGAGGACATAGAATGGGTAAACATAACCTTTTGTCAAGATTTTGAGGATGAGGATTACGGCATGATACAAAGCATTGTTATCAGCTATCCCGGAGAGAATGCAGGAAAAATACAAACCTATGCTGCCAAGAGATATGGGTTGGCGGAAGAAGCAGTAACGGTGGGAAAATAACGAAAGAAGGGTGAGGGAAGATGCAAAAAGATTTTTGGCGGGAATTATTCCGGCCGGAAAATAAGAAGACAGGCAATAATATCCTTTTGGCACTGCTGATTGGTGTGCTTTTGATCATCATAGGGAAAACCTTTTTCCCGGAAGAAAAACAGGAGGCGGAGGTCAATACAGCAAAGCAGACAGCAGAGGTACATACGTTAAATGAACAGGACATGGAAAGCCGTATGGCACAGATACTTTCCAATATTCAAGGGGCGGGACAGGTTGACGTAATGCTCACGTTTCGTGTAAATACGGAGAGCATTGTAGCCCGGGAAGAAAAGACGGAGGAGTCCCGCACGGAGGAAGGGGGACGAACCAGTGAAAGTCAACAAAAGGAAACAACGGTGGTTATGCTTGAGGATGGAAAGGGCAATACCTCTCCTTTGGTACTGACGGAGAACGCGCCTCGGGTGGAAGGGGTGGTGATTGTGGCAGAGGGTGGCGATAATGCCGTGGTTTGTCAGGCGTTAAACAGTGCGGCACAGGCATTATTGGATGTACCGGCTCATAAAATTGCAGTATTAAAAATGAAATAAGGGGGAAAAAAGATGTTTGTTATTAAAAGAAATCAAGTAGTGGTTACGGCGCTGGCGGTTATGATTGCCGCAGCAGGGTACTTAAACTTTCAAGACAGCAAGGCCTCTGAAGAGACAAAAACGGCATTGCAGCTTACGGAGGAAGGGGATGCGGCGGCGGTTATTACGGATTATGACACCTTGCCCGATGATGTATCTGCTGATGAAATCGGGTTGGATCCTATTACCGCTGAGGTTTCCAATACAACGGGGGATGGTGCGGCGGTTTTTGTATCTGCCGATGCCACATTGGCCGGTTCTCAGTTTTTTGCTGAAGCAAAGCTGGACCGAGAGCAGGCAAGGGCAAAGCAAAAGGACATTTTAACGGAAATGATGAACAATGAAAATGTAAGCCAAAGCCAGAAGGATAAATGCGGTGACAGTATGCTGCAGCTGCAGGAGCGGATTGAAAAAGAGACGGCCGCAGAGGCGATGATTGAGGCCAAGGGCTTTACCGAGGCGTATGTGCGTATTGATGACGAAACGGTGGATGTAGTGGTGGATAAGGAACAACTCACCGATGCAGAACTTGCACAGATTGAGGATATTGTAAAACGGAAAACCGGATTTAAGGCGGATCAAATCAGAATCAATCCTTTGAAAAAATAAAGGAATTATGTAATATCAATGCAGCAATGAGCATGAAAATGCATGGCCGAGGTAGGTTGATATTTGGGTTCCTTTCAGAAAAAAAGAGGGGCTTTCCTTGGCTAAAAAAAGTGTGGTTTCTTCTTCGGCATAAATAATTGAGACGTTAGGCGGCTAAAATAGAACAGAAATAGACTAAAAACGGTTTTGCAGCTGTGACAAAGCAGGTATCCCATTTGCTAGTTTCAGGGGGCTTGACAAGTGCACGGCGGCAAAACTGCCGTTGGTTATTTTCGTTCCTATGAGGCCGCTTAATTTTATTTCTTGATCTATGTTTAAAGAATGTATATTGCATTGCATTCAATTCCTTTTTCTGTTATAATGATTGCCAGTAATGCTTATTGTGTATGAATTTTCTACGAATGTATAGAATGATGCATAAAGAAGACAGGAGGTATTGAAAATGTCTGAAAATAAAGAGATGAGCGGCCAAATTGAGATTGCAGATGAGGTGATTGGGGTCATTGCAGTCACTGCTGCCCTTGAGGTTGAGGGCGTTTCCGGGAATGCAACAAAGGCTTTGACAGAGCTTTTTGGCAAGAAGGGACAAACGAGATGCGTAAAGGTTGCCAAAGATGAGAACGATGTGGTTCTGGATATGGATATTATCGTAAACTTTGGTACAAAGGTTCAATTGGTTGCGGAAGAAGTGCAAAAGAAGATTAAAAATGCAGTGGAAACCATGACGGGGCTGAATGTCCCCGTGGTGAATGTGAGTGTTTCGGGTATTGTGAAAGAAAAAGCCGTGAAGACTGCAGAAGAATTATAAACAGTGAATTGTCAGGATACCACTCCAAATTCAGGGGTGGTATTTGTCCTTTTAATTTTTATGGAGGATTTAAAACTATGAGTCGTAGAAATGCCAGAAAAAATGCGTTTTTCCTTCTGTTCCAGATGGATTTTAATCAGGAGGAGGAATATGAACAGGTAAAAGAAATCTTTTTTGCCGAAAAAAAAGAGCCTGTGGAAGAAGAAGATAAGCAGTTTATTGTAAACGAGGTGGAAGGAACAAGAAGCCATTTAAAGGAAATTGACCTCATCATTGGGGAATCTGCCAAGGGCTGGAATACCGACAGAATGTCGAAGGTGGATTTGGCTATTCTTCGTTTGGCCGTGTATGAGCTTCGCTTTGGTGAGGATACCCCGGTAGGTGTTGCCATCAATGAAGCGGTGGAGCTGGCAAAGAAATTCAGTTCCGATGAAGCCCCGGGCTTTATCAATGGAATTTTAGGCAAGGTTGTAAAATAAATGGGTTTTTGCAGGCAAAAAGCACTGCGCATTTCTTGTTTTGGTGGAATAAGCAGAACTACTGCGGTTAGATTTGAAAAAAAGGTTATGTTAAGTTTGAACGCTTTAAAACACTTTTGAGGAAAAGCGGAATAAAATTGCAATAAAAAGAAAATTCCTATATGATGCAAATGCTTTGCGGTGAAGGAGTCAGCC